>JAIXSM010000065.1 GCA_027484655.1 Hyphomicrobiales bacterium
ATAGCCCTCGCCAGACGCATGCTCACGATCCTCAATGCGATCATCCGAGACCGCGTCCCTTATCTGCCGAAAGCCGCATGAAACACAGTTGCCGGATCGCTGCGCGTCCGGGGATGTGGCGAGGGCTGCGCAGAGGCGAGGGCCCTCGCATCAGCGGCGCCGAGAAAAATGCGCGCCGCATCGAATTCGATGAACCCGAAGCTGAGAAACGCCGCACCGCACGCACGAGCGAGTCGGGCTGGCCAAGGGAGCGAACGAGGGGGTGGCAAATTAGTAATTCCCCAGAGATCAGCGAGGCGAAAACCCTAGATTGCTGATCGCCAAGAACACGTTGAGGAAATCCAAATTAATTCGTTTGATGGATTGCGGTGGATGGGGGCCAACAACCCTTAACTGTTGTAATAATGACAGCTCGACAGGAGGGTCAAGATATGCGCACAAAAGGAAATTGATTACCTTAACTGGCTGAGCGGGCGAGGCTGCCCACTTTTCAAGATCGCGTTCACTGTAGACAGATCTGCCACCGGTCATCTGAAGCAAATCCTTCGTCCCTCTTGCTATCCGCACGTCTTCTAAGATCCCAAGCACCGTAAGAGCTCGGCTGGGTAACGAGTTTGACCTACCTTTATAGAATAACAAAATCGATCCCGGCGCTCCAAGGCTCGACCGCGACCTGCAGAGGTATACCTTTCTAATCGTATTACCTGCCCGTCCGAATTTGTCACCGAAGCCGATGTTCTCAAAAAGGTTCAACTGCTCAACAAGTTTAAGATCCGGATAAAGTATGTCATGGTACGCTTCCTTGATCGGAATCCAGAAACACTCAGTTTGCTCATCAATCAGAAACCTTGGGTAGTTAAGGCGGTTCAAGTCAAAACGGTTTAGCGACTCATCAAGCTGCAACGCTTGGCGGGAAAACTTCTTCTCGTAAATCTGTTCACCATCGCTCTTATCCATAGTATGAATAAAGCCATAATACTCCAGCAGATCGATAAGTGAACGCTGTTACGGATATGTAGTCACATATGCAAGATCGAAGCTGTTTCGTTGTGCATACCAGAAAATTTTCCGAAGCAACAACTATCCGATCTTCAAACCTCGATTTTATGGACGTACCTTAAAGGTACATATCTTTAGAACCTTATCAACCTTTTGAGTGGCGTCAGTGTCTTTACCGCTTTCCTCTTTTGGAACAACAATTCCTGCGATACCTTGGTCTTTAACGATCCAGCAGACTCTCCTTTCTCTGACACACTTATCTTTCCACCACTCATCAAATCCCGGGCAACCTTCCCGCAAGCTATCGAAGATGGGATCCCTTAAGGAAATCGTGTGAGCCTCCACTTCATCAATAAAAAGGACAGGAGCTTCTACAGGCTCGTAAGTTGTGCGTAAGAGCTGAACAGCGTCAGCAACGTAAAGGATTCGTCGCCCCAACTCCGAGGAGAAGCGGCGGGCGCGATCATGCAAGCCTCGGTCTTCTGAGACTAGAAAATCATCCGCGCCAAGACTTATTGTATGTAGAAGAGTCGCATCGACGATATCATTAGGGCGTCGGAGTGGCCCAAAGCTCGCCTCCAACTCACTTATAGGGAGCGCATTAACTTTTGCTATGGTTTGAAATTTTGCAAGCTTACTGAGCGAAATTTCCTTCCTATTTGTATTTTTATCTCGAATTAAGTCGTCCCTTGCTGCTTCATGAACGAAAACGCCTACCTTGTGCTTCGCCGCAAGTCTGAGGAAGTCAGAGAAAACCGGCTCAACAGTTCGGTAGTCTTCGAGATGTATTATGACGTTTGTGTCAATCAAATAAACCTGATTGCTCATCACGAAGCGCCTCTTGAAGGGTTCGCTGCGCGTATCTGAAAGACTGCGGGGCGCTGAACCCAAAATGACTTTTTAACTCGCTGAGCCGCATCGGCTCCCGCAACGTCCGCGCGTTTGATATACTGAGCGCATTACCTTCGGTAAGGCCGTAAAAATAGGCTTCGAAATTCGCCTTATTTGTCGATGCCGACTTCCCATGCACCTACCACAACCGGCGCAACGAGAGTTTCTCAACGCAATCTATCTCAATTACTCCTACTAGGGCACAGACCGGAGAAGTGGCATAGATATAAGCTAGATTTCCCTTCTCCACATGCAGCGGAAAGCGCCTCCTTAATTCAACAGTTTTACTTCGGCTGAATATTTTCTCTGTATAAATCGGCTTTATACTTAAGATAAATTCTTTCGGCTCGGAGACTCTCTGTTCAGAACTTGAAATGAAGTATTGGTCACGATTGACGCAGAGGTAAACCTTCGTTTCAGCATCGAGGGTCGCATCAACCGGGAATTGTGCGCCTAGCGCCTCAACGTAGCTATGAAGCGCTGCCGCGTCTACGCGGTAACTTTGTTCTATTTTTGTCACTTCGCGGACAGGTACCCCCATCGCCTCCGCCAGAAAACTGGCAGACCGTCCGGATTTGACCCGCATCTTACGAAGTGCGAGGCCCAGATTTGTTCCTACGGCCACACTATGGGTGCTCGCGGCGGCCTCTGCAAAGCCTGGATTTTTCATGGCCGGTTCGAATCAGGTTGGATCGTACTGAACTTTGAGTCGCGTTTTGCGCCTTAGCAAGGCCCTTGACACTGTCTGAATAAATTCCTATATCCCATTCCTGACGCACGCGCTGCACCTCACCCGCCGTCCGCGCACGCGAAAGACATTGTCCGACAAGGACATGGAGCGCATGGCGGCCTTGTATTATGACCCTGCCGTTCCTGTGCAGAAGGTGGCGGACGCGTTCGGCGCACCTGTCTCGACCTTTCTGCGCTGGATCTCGGAAATGGAATGGCCGCGCCGTCGTGAAGGACGGGGGTTTGCATTATCTGAAAACGTACTAAGCACGACTATGAGACGGTCCGAGCCCGGCCTCACGCCCCAGCCCTATGCCGCGCGGGCGGGCGCCCTCCATGGTAACGGCGCTGAAACGCGCCTCGCAACTCGCCCGGCGCGAACTCGACGCCGCCTACAAGATGGTTCCCCGCACCATGGAGGACCGGGAGCGCATCGCCAAACTGGTCGATTCGCTGTCGCGCTCGCTCGCGCGGGTTCAGAAAAGCATCGACTACGAAACGCACTACGGCCGCTACGACCCGCCGAGGTGAGCGGGATGGAACAGGCGCGCGGGGACGCGCGCGGTCCAGGCAAGCGCTCTATGAGGCGCCGTCAGTTCGTCCGCTCAGAAAAACCCCACCGGAAAATGCTTCAGATAAAGCTCGGTGAACTTGCCCTGCTCCGCCACGCGCGCCAGCGCGTAATCGAGCGCGCGGCGAAGGGCCGTGTTGTCCTTGCGCACCGCCACACCAACGCCGGGGCCGAAGAAAGCCGGATCCAGGTAAGCTCCGCCGCGAAAGGCGCAGCACTGGCCCTCATCCCCGTTCAACCAGAGCGCCAGCGTCACCCCGTCGCCAAAGGCGAGCGGAACCTCGCCCGCGCGCAGGGCGGCCAGCAGGGCCGGCAAATCATCAAAATCCCGCCGCTGAACGCCGGGAAAAAATGTCTCCAGAAACGCCGCATGCGCCGTGCCGGACACAACGCCGACCACGGCGCCCGCCAGCGTCTCAGGCTGGGGATCGTCCATAGCCGCGTCGGCGCGGGCGACGAACCGGGCGGGCGTGCGGTAGTAGGGCGCGGTGAAATCCACCCGCGCGCGGGTCGCCGGCGTGTTGGCGATGGAGGCGATCGCGGCGTCGGCCTCGCTGCCCTCCACCGCGTCGAGAATGGTGTCGAACCGGCGCGCCTGAATGGTGCAGGCGACCTTCAGTTCCTCGCAGATCGCCCGCGCCAGATCGATGTTGAAGCCCGCGAGCCCATCGGGGCCGGAAAACCCGAACGGCGGATACTCGTCATCGGTCACAAACCGGATGACGCGCAGGCTCGACGTGTCCGGCCGCTCAAGCCGGCGCTGCGGATCCCAGAAACCGGGGATGAACACGCCCTGCGGCGTCTGGGCCACCGGCGCGGATGCGCACACGCAGAGGAGAGCCAGCGCCGCCGCCGCCGTTCGCCATGATGGAAATCGAATTGCCAAGGTCGAGCCTTCGTGAGAACGTGAGGTCTTCGGTGCGATGAGATCGGCGCTGCGTATGGGTGTGAACAAGGCGTTTTTCGCGGCGAACGCCGCCTTCCGCAGGATGCACGGGCCGGCGACCGACGCAAGCAGGCCGCGGAGCGAGCCAGCACCGCCCTCATCTGCCCCGCCCTCATCTGCACCGCCCTCATCTGCGCCTCCTTTGCCCGCGTGCCTGACGTTCCTGCAATCGGAGGCGCCCGCCCACGTGCTGCAGGACGTGCTCGCCAGAGCGCAGCGAACCGGCGCCTCGCCCGAGCAGGTGCTGCTGGGCGAAGACGTTCTGACGGAAGACGCATACTACCGCGCCATGGCCCGCTGGCTGGGGCTACCTTTCCAGCAGGATGTGTTCGAGGCCGGGGCCGGCGCCAGCTATCCCGAGAGCATCCTGACGGGCCTTGCTCCGGGGCCGGAGGGGGTGTGGATCGCCGCGCCAGCGGGCGCGCGCATCGCCGCCACGGCGGCGTTCCGGCGCCGCTCAAACCTGCATCTCACGATCACGACGCCGACCACCCTGCGCCGCTCCGTGGAGCGGGCGCGGGCGCAGCAGGCGGCGCGCGAGGCCAGCGACAACCTCGAGAGGGCCGATGCGCAGGCCTCGTACCGCATGGGAGCGAGCGGCCGGCAGGCCGCCCTGGCCGGGCTCATGGTCGGCGTTGTCACGCTGGCGCTTGCGCCCGCCGGGGCGCTGCAAGCTGCGGCGGCGGCGATCATAGCCGTTGTGGCGGCGGCGTGCATCGGCCTGCGCGCGGTCGCGGCGTGCGCAAGCTTGCAGCGCAGGACGCCAGACCCGCCGCTCGCAGATTGCGACCTGCCCGTCTACACGATCATCGCCGCGCTCTACCGCGAGGCGCCCGTCGCCGCGAAACTGATTAGCGCGCTGGACGCGCTGGACTATCCGGCTGCGAAGCTGGACATCAAGCTGGTTGTCGAGGAGGACGACGCCGAAACCCTCGCCGCGCTTGAGCGGCTTGCCCTGCCCGCCCGCTATCACATCCTTGTGGCGCCCAGCGGGGCCCCGCGCACAAAGCCGCGCGCTCTGAACATCGGCCTGGCGCAGGCGCGCGGCGACCTTGTCGCGATCTTCGACGCCGAGGACGAGCCCGAGCCGGATCAACTCAGGAAAGCGGCGGCGGCGTTTGCGCTGGCCTCGCCGCAGGTTGGCTGCCTTCAGGGCCAGATCGCCATCGATAACGCCGCCGACGGCTGGATCGCCCGCCTGTTCGCCATCGAGTATGCGGCCCTGTTCCGCGTCCTCAATCCCGGCCTGTCGCGCCTCGGCGCCCCGGTGGCGCTGGGGGGCACTTCCAATCATTTTCGCGCCGGCGCCCTGCGCGACGTGGGCGGCTGGGATGCGTGGAACGTGACCGAGGACATTGACCTCGGCTTTCGCCTAGCCCGGCACGGCTACAGGGTCGGCGCGCTGGACTCGACCACCCATGAGGAGGCGCCCGCGCGCTTGCGGGCGTGGGTGCGCCAGCGCCGGCGCTGGTTCAAGGGCTGGATGCAGACGTTCCTCACCCACACCCGCGCGCCCGGCCGCCTCGTGCGCGAGGCCGGCCCAATGCAGGCGGCCAGCGCCATGCTGCTGGTGGCCGGCGCGCTGCTGGGGCCCCTGTTCGGCCCCGCCTTCGCGGTCGCGCTGCTGATCGGCGGCGACCCGGAGGCCCTATGGATGGGCCTAGCCGCCGCCGGGCTGGCGTGCGCTGCCGCGCCTGCCCTGATCGGCCTCGCCCGGGCCGACGCGCTGGCGCTGGCGCCGTGGCTGGCCCTCGCGCCTGTCTACTGGCTGCTCATGTCCGCCGCAGCCTGGTGGGCATTGATCGACCTCGCGCGCAATCCGTTCCATTGGCACAAGACAGAGCACGGGCTCGCGCGCTCATCGCTGAGGCGCCGTCACCGCCCGCCCGCGATTGACGCAGGTTGCGCCCATACCTAGTGTGCCCCGGACGCCTCGCCGCAGCCCTCATCCGCCGGGCCGGCCTCACGCTCAGGGTTTCGCCATGTCCTCCCCCGCAGGGCCGGTCTCCACGCCGCCCGCCGCCCCCCTTTCGCTCGAAGACGCCGCCGCCGGCTCCGCCGCGTGGCCCTTCGAGGAGGCTCGCAAGCTCATCGCGCGCATCGAGCGCACAGGGCAAACAGACGTGCTGTTTGAGACCGGCTACGGCCCCTCGGGCCTGCCGCACATCGGCACCTTCGGCGAGGTGGCGCGCACCACCATGGTGCGCCGCGCGTTCGAGACCCTGACCGGCGGGCGCGTGAAGACGCGGCTGCTCGCGTTTTCCGACGACATGGACGGGCTGCGCAAGGTGCCCGACAACGTGCCCAACCGCGAGATGCTGGCGCAGCATCTGGGCAAGCCGCTCACGCGCATTCCCGACCCGTTCAACAAGTTCGAGAGCTTCGCGCACCACAACAACGCGATGCTGCGCAACTTTCTCGATCGCTTCGGCTTCGAATACGAGTTCGCGTCTTCGACTGATTACTATACGTCTGGCCGCTTCGACGCAGCGCTGCTGCACATGCTGCGCAACTTCGACGCCGTACAGAAGATCATGCTCCCCTCCCTGCGCGAGGAGCGCGCGGCCACCTACTCGCCGTTTCTGCCGGTTCATCCCAAGACCGGCGTGGTGATGCAGGTTCCCGTCGATGAGATGAACGTGGACGCGGGCACGATCGTCTGGCGCGATCCCGATACGGGCGAGCGCTTCGAGACGCCCGTCACCGGCGGCCACTGCAAGCTGCAGTGGAAGCCGGATTGGGCCATGCGCTGGTATGCGCTCAAAGTCGATTACGAGATGGCCGGCAAGGATCTCATCGACTCTGTCAAACTTTCTGGCGGCATCGTGCGCGCGCTCGGCGGCGTGGCGCCGGAAGGATTCAACTACGAGCTGTTCCTTGACGAGAAGGGACAGAAGATCTCGAAGTCGAAGGGCAACGGCCTCACCATTGAGGAGTGGCTGACCTACGCGAGCCCGGAGTCGCTCTCCCTGTTCATGTTCCAGAAGCCGCGCGAGGCCAAGCGCCTCTATTTTGATGTGATCCCGCGCGCGGTGGACGAATACCTGCAGTTTCTGGGCGGCTATCCGCGCCAGGACTGGAAGCAGCGTCTGGGCAACCCCGTGTGGCACATCCACCATGGCGAACCGCCTGCAGCCGAGGCGCTTCAGGACGCCAGCGGCGCCGGCCCCGCGACATCGGTCTCCTTCGCCATGCTGCTCAATCTCGCAGCAGTCGCCAACAGCGAGGATCCCGCTGTCCTGTGGGGCTTTCTGCGCCGCTATGCGCCGAGCGCGTCGCCGCAAAGCCATCCGCGCCTTGACCAGCTTGTGGGTTACGCAGTCGCGTACTTCCGCGATTTCGTGCGTCCCGCAAAAACCTATCGACTGGCGGACGACGTTGAGCACGACGCGCTGACGCGCCTCGACGCCATGCTCGCGGGGCTGCCTGCGGGCGCGTCCGGAGAAGACATCCAGACTGCGCTCTACGATGTGGCCCGCCCCATTGCGCGCTATCAGGATCTGAAAGCCAAGGGCGCGACGCCGGAGCGGCCTGGCGTGTCGAACGACTGGTTCAACATGCTGTATCAGGTGCTGCTGGGCGAGAACCGCGGGCCGCGCTTCGGCTCCTTCGTGGCGCTCTATGGCGTCGCGGAAACCCGCGATCTCATCGCCAAGGCGCTGAGCGGCGACCTGGCGAAAGAGCATGAGGCGTTTCTGGCCGGGCGGGCGAAGACGGGGGGCTGAGCCCCCTGCCTATTATAAAAATAAAAGTGGAGGAAGCGGCTCGGCATGATTTCGCTTTTCGCTAGCGTGGTGATTGGCGCCGCCACCTTCGGCGGCGCGTTTCTGTCCGGTATCTTCGGCATGGCCGGCGGGCAGGTCGTGCTGGCGGTGCTCCTCTACTTTATGCCCGTCAGCGCGGCGATGACGATGTTCTCGGCGCTGATGTTCTCCTCCGGCGCGTGGCGGGCGGGCCTGTGGCGCAAGCACATCGACTGGAGCATCTCGGCGCGCTACATCGCGGGTTCCATGCTCGGCATGGCGCTGATGCTTGTCATCCTGTTCGTGCCCTCCAAGCCGATCGTGTATCTGGGCCTCGGGCTCACGCCGTTCATCGGCGACCTTCTGCCCAAGAACTGGCGTCCTGACATCACCAAGCGCGGCATGGGCGTGCTCTGCGGGTTCATCGCCATGATCCTGCAAATTGCCGTTGGCGGGGCCGGCAACGTGCTCGACATGTTCTTTCAGAACAGCCCGCTCAACCGCTACGCCATCGTCGCGACGAAAGCGTTCACGCTGCTCTTTTCGCAGTTGATGCGGTTTTTCTACTTTGGCGCGGCGGCGCTCGAGGGCGGCGAGAACCTGCCGATGGAATTGTTCGCTGTGTGCGTGCTTCTGACGTTCGCCGGCGGCTCGGCGGCCGTTGGTCTCCTCAAGCGCATCAGCGACGACAGTTTTCGCAAATGGACGAAATCGCTCATCTACGGAATGAGCGCGATCTATATCGCGCGCGGGCTGTGGCTGTTGTGGACGGGGGAGTATTAAGCACCGGGAGGGCTTTACAGCTTAAGCCTACGCCCTATGCTTGAGCGATGCTTTACAGCGATTTCGTCATTTACGTCGATGAGAGCGGAGACCATGGCTTGGCCTCCATCGATCCCAAGTACCCCGTGTTCGTGCTCACGTTCTGCATCTTTCGCAAGAGCGACTACGTCAGCGTGCTCGTTCCCCGAATGCAGTCCCTGAAGTTCCGCTGGTTTGGGCACGACCTCATTATTCTTCACGAGAACGAGATCACCCGCCGAAAGGGGAGGTTTGCCTTCCTTCAGTACGACGACCTGCGTGGTCGGTTCATGAGTGACCTGAACACGCTCGTGGCGGAGGCCCCGATGACGATCATCGCCGCGGTTATCAGAAAGGACGAACTCTCCAGACGGTACCAATCACCCATGAACCCGTACGAACTCGCTTTGTTGTTTTGTCTTGAGAAAGCCCAGTGCTTCCTTCGGATGCAGCGGGCGTCTGGGGTAACGCATATCGTGTGTGAAGCGAGAAGCCCAAGAGGTGGCGGCAGCTTCGGGAAAGAGGATCAGGCACTCGCAGCAGAGTTCAAGAAAATCGTGGCCGGCGACCATCCGCTGCAGCCGCCTGGCGGCGCAGGCGCCATGCATGATTTCGAACTGGTGTTTGCATCAAAGCAGGCCAACTCAACCGGGTTGCAGCTGGCGGATCTCACTGCACGCCCGATTGGCCTGAGCATTATACAGCCAACCGCCGAGAACCGGGCTTTCGCCACCATCAAAAACAAGCTTTGGCGCTCTCAGGAACATACAGAAACCGCCCCCGAAGGCTTGAAGGTGTTCCCATAAAGCGAAAGGCCCCGGCTTGAGCCGAGGCCATAACGCCGACCGGGAACGAACCCCAATCCATTTGTCCTAAAATTAAGACATGGCGCCGCGTTCGTCAACCCGGCCACCCCTACTGCGCAGCCCACACAATGCGGGCGATCCACTGCACCTGGTCCATATCGAAAGCGCGGTCCGGGTGTTCGGGGTTCAGGGAGCGCAGTTCCACCGTCTTCGCCGTGCGCCGCTTCAGTTCCTTCGCCAGCACCTCGCCTTCGCGGGTCTTCACCACCACCCTGTCGCCCCGGCGCACGGCGGCGTTGGGCGACACGATGACCACATCACCGTCGCGATACAGCGGGACCATGCTGTCGCCGGAGATTTCCAGCGCGTAGGCGTTTTCGTCGGCGATGTTGGGAAAGACAATTTCGTCCCACCCGGCGCCGGCGGGAAACCCTGCATCATCGAAGAACCCGCCGTCGCCGGCCTGCGCCATGCCGATGAGAGGGATGCGCCGCGCGCTCTCCTCGCGCGCGCTCACAAGGCCCATGAACTCATCCAGCGTGGCGCCCGTGGCCTGCATGATCTTGGCGATGGACTCGGTGGACGGCCAGCGCAGGCGCCCGTCGCCGCCCTGCCGCTTGGAGCGATTGAAGGTGGTGGGATCAAGCCCGGCCTTGCGGGCGAGACCGGACGGACTCAGTCCGTAACGCGCGGCCAGCGCGTCGATAGCGGACCACACTTGGGCGTGGGTGAGCATCGGCGTCCTCGTCGCCTCGCGGCGCTCCGGTTCGAGGGACAGATTTCCTGCGTATGGGTTTATATACCTTGGAGCGTGCCGGTGCAAGCGCAACGAAGATCAGCGAGCCAGCTTCAGGATTTCCATCATACCCCAAACGGTTAGGCCGCAGAGCACCGGCAGCGCAGCCGAGGCGGCGAGGCGCAGGCCCACGAACCGCACGCCCATGAGCGGCAATTCGTAGATGATGACCCGATGGAACGCGAACACCGACCACGCGGTCAGGTACGCGACAACCTGCGGGAAGCCGCCGCCCGACGCCAGAAGAACGAGAACCACGGGGAAGGAGACAATGGGGCCAGCCGGCGTGAGGCCTCCCACAAGCGCGGCCAACAGAATGCCACGCAGGCCGCTCTCATAGCCGATCAGTCCGCCGATGAACTCGGCCGGCACAATTTGCGACAGAAAACCTGCGGTGAGCAGGGCGAAGCCGATCCGGGGCAAGATCTCCAGAAAGCGCAAAAGCGCATTCCGGTAGGCGCCGCGCAAAAGGGTGGGCGAGCGCCGCCACGCCACAATGCTGAGGATGAGCGCGCCCGCGCCGAAAATGATGATGGCGCCCATCAGCCCTCACCGCGCTCATCGCCCTTGGGCAACCTGTCGGCGATGATCGCAGCCACGAACGGCAGCGGCAGCGAGGCGATGAACCGCATGGCAGTGTACTCAAAACCCAGCAGGGGGATTTCCCAGACGAGAATGCGCTGGAAACCCAGCGTCTCCCACGAGGTGAGATACGCGATCAGTGAGGCGCGCCCCGCCCCCGCCTTGGCGAGGGACGCCACCAGCGGGAAGGACATCATCGGGCCGCCCGGCGTAATCGCGCCCACGCCGGTGGCCAGCGCCACGCCCTTCACGCCCGACTGTTCGCCAAGCCACTTGGCCACCATCGCGCGAGGAACCAGCGAGGTGACGAGCGCTGCAAGCACGAAGGCGAGCGCCATCTTCGGGATCAGATCGAGAAAGGTCTTCCCGTCGGTGACAAGGCTCTCGAGAACGGCCTCCACGCCGGCGATGCGCCAGCAGGCGATGCCGGAGACCGTCGCGAGGACCGCGAGCACAAGCACCGACTTGTCGAAAAAAGCCGCCTTGATGTCGAAGTGATCCTTTCGGAACGTCTTCGTTTCGACAGGCATCGACGGCTCCCCCGGGTCAGGCGCGCAGCGCAGTCAGCATGGCGGCGATGTAGTCCGCATCGTGGGCTATCACGAGCATCCGCGCGAATGGGCGCAGGTGACCCATGGAGGCCGTCACGTCCGCATCCGTCGCGCCTTCGCGCGGCACCACCAGCGCGACAAGCGTTTTGTGGTGAGCGGTGCAGGCGTCGGCGATCACCGAGACGGCCCGGGCATCCTCGCCCGCCGCCGACACGACGACGATGAAATCCGATGAGGCGACCTCGCCCACCAGGTCGAGAGTGCGGCCGGCGAGATCATTCAGCCAGGAGGACAGCCCCTCGCCCGCGCGCCCCGGCGTGCTTTCGGCGGAAAAGGAGAGCGCGCGGAAGAACGTCGCGCCGCTCCACGGCTGCTTGGCGAGTTCGTCGATGATCTGCGCGCTCGGCGCATCCAGCGCGATGATCTTGACCGCGCGGGTCTTCGAATTTGGATACTGGATCCGGTAGCGCGCTTCCTGCGCCGTGGTGACGCGGGCCGATTCGCTTTGCATCAACGATACTCCTGAAGCAGGGACCGGAGCGGCCCCCGTGCGGCAGGCCGGAGACGAAACCGGCGGGCCTTGGCCCGCCGGAGGAGTGTTGGATCAGACCGACGCCTGACGGACGCCCTTCTTGGCTTTCAGGGCCTCCTTGGCGCCGTCCTTGTACTGCACGTCGCGCGGCAGCAGCAGAGCAGCCTGACGCACCTTGTGATGCTCCGGATCAACGCCCGGCGGGATGACGCCCTTCTCCTTGAGCGCCTTGGCCGAGCGCATCAGGCGGTGGCGGGCCATGATGATGCCGTTGTCGGTGCCGACGAGGTTTTCCTTCGTGCGGTCGCAGATCGGCCCCATGCTCTCCTGGAGCGAGGCGTCCTGCATACCAATGCCCTCGATGCCCGAGAAGGTCTTGCCGGCCTTCTGGGCGGCGCGATCCATCAGGTAATCGTTGTCCTTGTTGGCCAGCGGACGATAGGTGCCCGGCACATAGCGCACATGGATGCCCTTGCCGGCCTTCATCGCCGCGACCTCACCTTCCGTCAGCGGACGGGTGGGATGGTAATCGTAAGACCACGCCCAGCAGGAGTGGTCGTCGATCGGCACCCAGAAGTGGCCGTGCATCGGGTGGTCGCCGCGCGGGGGAACGCCCGTGTAGCAGGGCATGACCCACGGCGTGATGCGCCAGTAGTACTGGTCGTCCTCGGCGTTGCGGCGCGCGCCGATCAGCAGGCCGCCATCATGCTCGACAACCTCGAACACCGGCGAGAGATCCTGCATGTTGTACTTGTTGCCGGCCGCGCCCTTGAACAGCGGATCGTTCGAGAGATCGCCGCGGTGCAGGAACGACACGTGCGAGGAGTCGATGCCGCCTTCCATGGCCTGCAGCCAGTTGCACTCCTGGATGCGCTTGGTCATGAACGTCTGGTTCAGCGGGACCGTGCAGAACTCGTACTCAGGCTCCGGCGGCTGCTTTTCCGGCGGGCCCATGTAGGTCCACAGCACGCCGCCCTTCTCGATCAGCGGGTAGGACTTGAGCTTGATCTTCTGCGCGTAGCCCGACTCCTTGGGCTCGGAGGGCACGTCCACGCATTGGCCGGTCACGTCGAACTTCCAGCCGTGATAGGGGCAGCGCAGGCCGCATTCCTCGTTGCGGCCGAACCACAGCGACACGCCGCGATGGGCGCAGAATTCGTCGATAAGGCCAAGCTTGCCCTCGGAGTCGCGGAACGCGATCAGGCGCTCGCCGAGCAGCTTCAGGCGCACAGGCGGGCAGTCCGGCTCGGGCAGCTCCTCGCTGAGCAGCGCGGGCATCCAGTAGCAGCGGAACAGGTCGCCCATGGGCGTCCCGGGGTCCGTCTGGGTGAGATAGTCGTTCTGTTCCTTCCGCAACATCGGATCTTCTCCCTTGCTCTCCCCCGGGGCGTTCTGCGGCCAGCCAGAGGAGCGTAACGTTTGAAACCTGTGTCTTGATCGTTGACCGGGGCGCTCCGGCTTGCTATCCACCGGGCCGGTTCCTTTATACGGAACGTTGTTCCGCATATGACCGGAACAAGCGTTTATCACCGGTCCGCAAAGGGCGTCAACGAGGAGAGGAGAGTCACGGTGTCCGGGCAAAAGATTGAGCTGTGCAAGACCGCGGACGTCGCCGAAGGAACCGCCATAAAGGTGGAGAAGGACGATCTGATCCTCGCCGTCTTCAACCTCAACGGCGCGTTCTACGTGCTCGACGACACCTGCAGCCATGGCCCCGGCTCCCTGTCGGAAGGGCCGATCTGCGGCGACGTGGTGGAATGCGATTTCCACAACGGAGCGTTCAACATCAAGACAGGCGAAGTGGTCGAGCCGCCCTGCATGATCCCGCAGAAGACCTACAAGGTCGTGGTGGACAGCGACACCGTCTTCGTCGAGGTCTAAGGACCGATGGCGGCGCGCGCGCGGGTTCCCATTCTGCTGCTCACCGGCTTCCTGGGGAGCGGCAAGACGACCGTGCTCGCGCGCTGGCTCAAGACGCCGGAGTTCTCCGGCGCGATGACCATCGTCAACGAACTGGGCGAGGTCGGGCTGGATGATCGCCTCGTCCAGACCTCGAACGACGCGCCCATCTTGCTGGAGAACGGCTGCGCCTGCTGCGCGGCGAGCGAGGATCTCGCCGCCACTCTGGAACGCCTGTTCTGGGACAGGCTGCATCGCAAGATCCCGCGCTTCGAGTGGGTGCTGATCGAGACCACGGGAATCGCCGAGCCCCAGGCCATCCGCGCCGCGCTGGCGCGCAACGACATCGTTTCTGAGCGCTACGAGATCGCCGGAACGCTCACCGTGTTCGACGCGCGACGGGGCGCAGACCTTGCGGCGCTGCACCCCGAGTGCGAAGCGCAGGTGCGCGACGCCGACGCCATCGCGCTTTCAATGACCGATCTGGCTGACTCCGCGGAAGAAGCGGCCGCGCGGGCGACGCTGGCGCGCCTTGCGCCCCATGCGCCGGTTTTCGAATGCGTGCGGGGCGCCTTGTCGCCGGCGACCGCGCTGGGCGCCCTGCGCGGGGAACGCGTGGCCTGCGGGCTCGATCATCAGCACACGGACGCCTGCGGCCACGACCACGCCCATCGCAGCCACAATCATCTCGCGGATGTGAGCACATCGTTCCTGCCGCTGGGTGGTCGTGTGTCGCCAGAGGCGCTGGAGGCGGCGACGGACGCTGCGTTCCGCGCCTTCGGACCGCAGCTTCTGCGCATAAAGGGCGCGGCGCGTTTTGCTGACGGCGACGCCGTTGAGATCGTGCAGGCGAACCCCGGCGCGCCGCTTGAGCGCACGCCATATGTGCCGCCAGAGGGAGCGGAGCCGCCGCGCACGGGCCTCACCATCATCGCCCGCGGGGCGCCGGCGAGCGACGTCGCGCTCGCCATAACATCTCTGCTGCGCGCATTCCCGGCCCCAGCAGATGCAAACTCCGTGAGGGTCTGCCCATGAGGAATTGCCCATGAGGAGTTGCCCACGAGGAGCTGCCCACGAGGAGCTGCCCATGAGACGTGACATGAAGCGGGACGACGCGGGCGGCGGTCCCGCCGCCAAGTCACAACGCCTCTCATCGGTGGCGACGGCCGCGCGACTGCTGAAAACGTTTAGCGAGGGCGAGGCGGAGATCGGCGTGACGACGCTGTCGAAGCGTCTCGGCGTCGCCAAAAGCACCGTCTATCGGCTCGCCTCCACCCTCGTCGCGGAAGGCATGCTCGAACAGAACCGCGAGAACGACAAGTATCGTCTGGGGCTGGCGCTGTTCGGGCTTGGCGCGTTGGTGCGCCAGCGCATGAACGTATCGACGGAAGCTCGCCCGCACATTTTTGCGCTGCGCGACGCCACCAACGAGACGGTGCATCTCGCCGTGCCTGACGGCGCGCAGATCATCTACGTGTACGATCTTGAAAGCACCCAGGCCATTCGCCAGCGCGCGAACCTTGGCGAGCGCAAGCCCGCCTTCTGCTCAGCTGAGGGCCGCGCCATGCTGGCCTTTGCGGACCAAGGCGCGGTCGAGGCGATCATCGCTGGCGGCCTTGCTCCGCGCACGCCCTTCACCGACATAACGTCCGAAAATCTCCGCGCTGCGCTGGAGGAGGTGCGGCAAAAGGGGTATGCACGCGAAGATGAGCAATGCGAAATCGGCATGCGCTCGCTCGCCGCCCCCATCCGCGATGCGGACGGCCGCGTGGTGGCGGCGGTCGGTGTTGCTGGCCCGTCGCAACGGTTATCGGAGGACGTATTGGCGCGTTTCGCGCCTCTCGTCGTGAACACGGCGAAACTAATTTCCGCGCGCCTGGGTTACCGAGCCGTCGCGGGCTTCTGAACATCAACGACAACATCGGTTGGGAACATGGCGAAGATCAGCATCCCCGCAGCGAACATCGAGTACGATTGCACCGACGACACCATCATGCGCGCCGCCACCCGCGCGGGGCTCGGTTTCCCTTACGAGTGCAACGTGGGCGAGTGCGGCAACTGCCGCTTCGAACTGCTTGAAGGCGAGGTGACATACCTGCGCCCCAACCCGCCCGGCGTGACTGAGCGCGACGCCCAGCGCAATCGTTATCTCGGCTGCCAGGCGCTGCCCAAGGGCGATTGCAAGATCAAGGCGCCGCTGCGCGATCACTACAAGAGCAAGCACCTTCCGCAGAAGACGCAAGGCGAGCTTATCGAAGCGTTCGACGTCACCCACGACATTCGCGAGTTCCGCTTCCGCCTGTCGCAGCCTGTGAAGTTTCTCGCTGGCCAGTACGGCCTCATCACCGCGCCGGGCGTGGAGGGCGCGCGCGCCTACTCCATGTGCAACACCGGCGAGAGCGGCGAGCAGTGGCATTTCCAGATCCGCCGCGTGCCCAACGGCGCCGCCACCACCTCTCTGTTCGATCACCTGAAGATTGGCGACGTGGTCGGCCTCGACGGTGCGTTCGGCATGGCGTACCTGCGCGAAGACGCGCCGCGCGACATCCTGCTGCTGGCGGGCGGCTCTGGCCTCTCGCCCATGGTGTCCATCGCACGGGCTGCCGCCGCCAACCCTGCCCTCGCGGAGCGCAAGATCCACTTCATCTACGGCGGCCGCACGGCGCGTGATGTGTGCGGAGAATCCTTCCTCAAGGAGTTGCCGGGCTTCGGCGAGCGCATCCACTATTACGGCGCAATCTCCATGCCCGACGACCCCTCCTCCGCAGGCTGGAGCGGTCGCGTCGGCTTCGTGCATGACATCGCCGAGCAGATGTTTGGTGAAAACATCAACCAGTATGAAGTGTACTTCGCCGGCCCGCCGCTGATGTCGCAATCTGTGATGAAGATGCTCATCAAGGGCAAGGTGCCCGCCACGCAGATGCACTTCGACCAGTTCTATTGAGAGCTGGTTTTATTGAGATCTGGCGGGAGCCGGCGCCGACTCCCGCTCGCCGCAAAGAATAAAACGCCAGGGAAATGCCCATATGTCCAAACTGAAACTAACGCTTGGCTGCTGGAACTATGATCGCACCCGCGCGATCCAGGATGGGTCCGTGCAGCCCGACGGCATCGACATCAACTATCTCGACATGCCGGTGGAGGAGACCTTCTTCCGCATGGCGCGCCATCGCGAGTTCGACGTCTCCGAGATGTCGTTCTCGTCCTACTGCGTGTCGCTGCACCGCGACCCCAAGCCCTTCATCGCAATTCCGGTGTTTCCGTCGCGGTTCTTCCGGCATTCGTGCATCTACATCAACGCGAAGTCAGGCATCCGCGAGCCCAAGGATCTCATCGGCAAGCGCATCGGCGTGCCCGAATTCCAGATGACCTCGCCCGTGTGGATCCGCGGCATTCTGTCGGATTTCTATGGCGTGCCGGTGGACAGCGTCCACTATCTGACCGGCGGCGAGGAAGAGCCCGGCCGGCCTGAGAAGATCAAGCTGAACCTGCCCGAAAACATCAAGGTCACGGCGATCCCCGACGACAAGACCCTTTCGCAGATGCTGCGCGACGGGGAGATCGACGCGCTGCACACCGCGCGCAAGCCTTCGTCCTACGACGGCGTGAACGTGAAGCGGCTGTTTGAAAACTACCGCGAGGTGGAGCTGGATTACTACCGCAACACGCAGATCTTCCCGATCATGCATACGGTTGCGATCCGCCGCGAGGTGTACGAGGCCAACCGCTGGATCGCGCAGTCGCTGTTCAAGGCGTTCCGCGAAGCGCAACGTCGCACCTACGAGGATCTCAAAGAGACCGCGGCGCTGAAGGCCATGGTGCCGTGGCTCATGCACGATGTCGAGGAAGCGCGCGAGTTGATGGGCGAGGACTACTGGTCCTACGGCTATGAAAACAACATGAAGACCTTCGAGGTCTTCCTGCGCTACCACTACGAGTGCGGCCTCTCGAAGCGGCTCTTGAAGCCCGAAGAGCTTTTCGCGCCAGAGACGCTGGAAGAGTTCAAGATCTGAGCTTTTGGCGGCGCGCGCTTGTAAATAGCGATTGGCCCCCTCCCGGTTTGCTCCGCAAACCACCCTCCCCCAACTCGCGTTGGGAGAGGGGTTCGCGCACATTGGTTTGCGCTTAATTACAAAGTCTCGATGCAGATCGTTAGCTTCCCTCCCCCGCTTACGCGGGAGAGGGGGTCGCGCACGATCATTCAGCTTCAATGAAACATCATTAGCTTCCCTCTCCCGCTTGCGGGGGAGGGTGGGCGCCGGATGGCGCCCGGGAGGGGGCGTTCGCCGCCTGCTAATGCGAATGCCCGAAGTGCCCAAACGATCCGTCGTGATCGTGCCCGTGGTCCGGGGTGATGGAATCGGCTTCCGCGTAGCCGTGCATCAGCGCTTCCATGACGCGGCGAAGGGGGTCTTCAGTCAGCGCCAGATTGCCCGCCAGAATGCCGGCGAGCCGCGCGAAGACCAGCGGCATGATCGAGAGCACATCATAGCGCCGTGAGGGATCCGCAGCCTCGCAATCGCGCATGGCGCGCGACAGGGCGTCGGCAAACAGTTTGTCGATGGTCGCGATCACGGGATCGTCCGGCGCCCCTTGCGCCTTCTCACGCTGGGAGAGCAGCGCGCGAGCCTGCAACATGAAGCGGTTGTAGTGCGCCTCCTGAAGGCTCGATGGGCCGTCGTCGTCGAGTTCGCCGCACATGGTCCCTGCTCCTGCGGTTTTCTTCCGCCGTCCTGAAACAAATCAGCGCGCCGGAGTGAACCGACGCGCTTTTTTACGTGAAAAGAAACCAAAGGCGCTCAGTAGCCTTCGGCGTTCTCCAGCTGCTCAAACCAGTCAAAGCCCATCGACTTGATGATGCGGCTTGTGACCGAGATGATGCGCGCTTCGTTATTAGGATCGGAGTTGAAGTGCTTGTGGGCGCAGTACGGCGGAATGTAGACGAAGTCGCCAGCCGTCCACTCGAACTTGCGCGGCTCGCTGTCCCACTCGAACTCCATCACGTCCTGGCAGTCGAACTTCACGTCCCAATGCAGGTCGTAGCCCGAGCCCTCAACGACGTAGAACACTTCTTCCGAGAGATGGCGGTGCTTGCCGGAGGCTTTGCCCGGCGGAAGGAACTGCATGTAAATATCGAGGCAGTATTCCTTCGTATCCATCCGCTCGTGGATGATGTGCTTGAGCAGGCCGTGGGGCGAACGCTCCAGCGGCATCTCGTTCCACTTCACCACGTTGATCTTGCCGTCGTACTCCTTGCGGAACTGCTCCGACGCCTTCAGCGCCTCCGCATAGAAGTTCACTTCCGGCCCGTGACCCTTGGCGCGCTCGCGCTCACGGGGATCGACAATGCCCATATTCAAATCTCCTCAAATCAGTGGGCGAGGCGCATGGCGCCTCGCGCGCTGTTTCGATCAGGCCACCTTCGGCGGCAGGGTCTCGAGTTCCTGCTTGTAGGCTTCGTCCATGCGCGGCGTCAGGCCGTTCTTGGCGAGTTCGCTGGAGAACAGGTCGCGCACGACCTGCTGCTCGTCAGCGTAGTCGATCTGGTCGCCACCGATGCGGCGGCTGATCCACGCCTTCGGCACGCCCTGCGCGTTACGGATGGACACGACCTCGTGCTTGAACGCGAGGTAGCGCGCCGGCGTGTTACCGGTGTTGAAGTGCTGGTGGAACCACATGTTCGGCGGCACGATCATGGTGCCGACTTCCCAGTCGTAGCGCTTGGGCTCGTCGCCCTCCGGCCACATCAGCGAGTAGCCCTCGCCCGACAGGATGATGACGTGGGCGCCCGGACCATGGCAGTGGCCCTTCTTGTAGGTGCCGATGGGGAACTGCGAGATGTGCGAGTTCATCGACCCCTTGGCCATGTTGAAGCGGATGTGGCCGCCGCCCGCGCCGCGCTCCTTGGCGGAGATGAGCGGCAGGTTCACCGCGTCCGGCACGAAGTTCGTCTCAAGCAGCAGGCCCTTCTGCTCGCCCTTAGCGGAGAAGTAATCCGGCTCGCCCGCGAAGCGGGTCTTGAAATCGTGGGCCGTGTTGAAGACGAAGTCGATGTCCTCATACAGGTTGACGACCGGCGGAGCGTTCGTCACCGAAACGAAGCGCGCGGGCTCAGAGCCCGAGCCGTTGAAGTGCTGATGCCAAGTGTTCAGCGGAATGGCGAACAGCGCGCCGGCCTTCCACTCGAAGGTGATCTTCTGGCCGGCGTCGTTCCACACCGAGGTGGAGCCGCGGCCGTCGAGCACGAGGATCATTTCCTCGAAGAGCTGGCGCTGGGGCTCAAGCTTCTTGCCCGGCGCGATTTCGCACACGTAGCAGTCGTTGGAGGTGCGGGACGCCTCATGGTTGATGTAGATGCCCTTGCCGCCGCGACGGGCCCAATCCTTCAGCTCGACGGTGCGCAGGTTGCGGACGTAGTGGGCCGAGATGATGTCGAGGCCTTCGTTGCGCACCCAGCGCAGGTACGGCGTGTCCTTCTCGGTCGCGAACTTCTTGGCAAGATCGTCCGAAACAATTGCGTCTTTCGCCATGTTTTCCTCCGTTTTTGGGGATTGCGACGGGCGGCGGCGGGCGCCGCGTCGCTGGGTGTTTGAGCCCCTATAGATCAGATTGACGGGCGGCGATCAATCGCCGCCCACCGCGTCAACTCAACTTTCCGCCAAGGCGCCCGGGTGGGCAGCCGCCACGGGTCAGTCGTGCGAGTGCGAATGGCCGTGGCCATGCGAGTGACCGTGCCCGTGCGAATGGCCGTGCGAGTGACCATGGGAATGGCCGTGGTCGTGCTCGCGGTGGTGGATGATTTCCTTCGAACGGGGACCGCGCGGATCCTCGCTGAACACGAGCGACTTGATGGTGACCGGCACCGTGTAGGAAGGCACGCGCACCTTGCCGAGATCGATGTAGTCGAAGTCCATCAGCATGACGCCGTCGATCACGAGGATCTCGCTCTGCACGCCGCAGTCCTCGCGGATGACCGCGCCCAGCGTCTGCGCCACGTCGCCGTCGAGCATCACGTAGATCGGCTTTCCAGCCGCGATCTTGTCCGACAGACCTTCGACCACGCCTTGCGCGAACGCGTGGATGCGCTCGTAGGCCGGCGCGCCGGTCCAGCGCAGCGCCAGCGCGATCTCGGTCTCCGCATCCTCCAGCTCGAACGCCTTGCGGTGGGAGCGGATGGCCTTCGCGAGGCCGGCGGCGTCGATCTCCTCGCCGCACTCGAACGGCGGCGACAGCACCTGCAGGTTGCGCCGCGGCAACAACACGCCGGGGTTCGAGATGTAGCTCGTATTTCCCGACAGCTGCACGCTGTACTCGGAGGCGCCCAGCGCGGTGGCGCGAATGCACTCGCGTGCCGGCAGCAGCGGCCAGGGGAAGCGCCCCGCCTCCACCTTGCGCGCGATGGCGCGCCCAAGGCGGCGGCCCATGTCGCCGAAGTCGCGCTGCTCACGGTCGTAGACATACTCGGCGACGCCGCCGGAGAACATCATGCCGCCCACGTCGCCGAAGTCGAGGATCGGATCGGTGAGATACAGGTGCTCCACGTCATGGGGAATGGGCCGCTGCGTCAACGCTGCGACGAGCGTGTCGGCCATGACGTCGGCGACCTTGTCGAGATCGTCGGGATTGATGCGGTCGCCCAGCTTCCAGTCGAAGCCAGCGCGACGCGCGTGGGTGCGGCCTGCGGGGTCGAGGCGCACGATCACGCCGTCTTCCGTCACCTGCAAGCGCCCGCCGATGTGCACGGCCGCCGTGGTGAGCACCTTGCCGCCCTGCAGCAGGCCCAGCTTCGTCGTCCCGCCGCCGATGTCGATGTTGAGCACGCGACGGCCGAGATCAAGCGACGCCTGCGCGGCGCCCGAACCATAGGCCGCGAGCATCGATTCCATGTGATGGCCCGCGGTGGCGCACACGAACTCGCCGCCGGCTTCGGAAAGCATCGCCGAGATGCCCTGCGCGTTCTCGCGGCGCAGCGCCTCGCCGGTGAGAATCACCGCGCCGGTGTCGATGTCGTCCTTCTTGAGACCTGCGCCCTCGTAGGCCTCGGCGATGATCTCGCGCAGCCTGTCGTCGTCGATGCGCGTCTCGCTCGCGTAGGGCGTCAGCGACACGGGCGAGAGATAAAGCTGCTCACGCGAGACCACGTAATAGCGGCTGGTGAGTTCTTCAGACAGACGGCGCAGGTGGATGCGCGAGAAGATCACCTGCGTGCCCGATGATCCGATGTCGATGCCGACGCTGGTCAGATGCACGTTATCCTGGATCCAGAGCGGGTTCTCCTCGAGCGGCCCGTCATACTGGAACTCGTCGTGCTCGTGGTCGGCTTCCTCTTCGTGCTCATGGTAGAAGTACTGGCCGTACTGGTGCTCGGCCATGTTGTGGCTGGCGACCGCCTTGATTGCGTCTTCAATCCTGGCGCCGGACTTCTTGTCTTCGTTGGCCATCGATCACCTTGCGCGCAAGGGTCTCCCGCGTCCTCCAACGCCTGCTTTGCGTCTCGCGGTCTTGTCGCTTTCCCCGTTCCGTCGCGGAAACAGGTGGCGCTGTCAACCCCGCCGCGGTCGCCCTCAGAACCGCTTCAGGAGCCAGCGGTCCACGTACTCCATGGTCCGGCGCAAGGTGTCGCCGTAAGCGGCCGCCGGCTCGGGGCAGACGCCGCAAGGCGTCAGCGCGTGCGTGGCGCCTTCCACGCCGACAAGTTCCTTGTCGGAAGACGCGGCGGCGTCGAGGATCATCTCCGCCGGGCGCAGGGCGTAATGGGCGGTCATGGCCATAAGCAGCATGGGGTCGCGCACGCCCGCCGCGTTCGAGAGCGCGCTCGTCATCGACGTGCCCCAGACGACGCCGCGCACATCGTCGGCCGTCACGTCATAGTCCTGCGTGGTCACAATGGCGTGGCTCGCCAGGTAGTGCCGGGCGGTGAACCACGCCGCCGCCCGCAGACTGCCGGCCTCCCGCGGATTGCCGGATGGGGGCGCGATGGACGCCAGCACGCGATTGCCGACGGCGCCGTCGGCGCCCAGCACCTTGTGCGGGCGGCGCGTGCGCGAGAGCAGGCCGGGGTCCACCTGCCAGAGCGGCGTCGAGCGCGCGCCGGCGACGAACAAGGGCATGTCGTCGGAAAATGCGTCCCGGTCGCGCGCTGCGACGGCTGACAGGAGCTTGCGCGCGTCCTGCATCAGCCGGGCGCCGCGCTCGCCCTGCGCCGCGAAAAAGGCCTTGCGGAACGCCGGCGGATAGGCGCCCGCGTTGCGCCCGGGATCAAACCCGTTGCGGGGATCGTACATGTCGAGGTCGCCGTGGCGCAGGGTCGGCGCGGTTTCCTGCATGACCGCGGGATCGAGGCGCGTCAGCGTCATGAACGCCTGCCCCAGATCCGGATCCAGCAGGAGAAGGCCGTCAGCCGGGATAAGGCTCGCAAGACGACCCGCGTCGCAGGCGGCGATCTTCTCCGGACCCTGGCAGGCTGCAGGGCCGTTGCGGGCCACGTTCTGGTAGAACAAGGCCAGCGCCCCGCCCTCTCCGTGGCCAACCAGCGCCACGGCGCGCACGCGCGGCTCCTCGCGCAGCCGGGCGATGGCGGCGCGAATGGTGGCGGCGACGGGCTCGTAATCAGATGTGTGGGCGTGCGTGCGCGGGCCGTCCGCGCACAACGCCAGGTATCCCAAGGCCGCCAGTTGCTTGCACAGCGGCGACCCGAGCGAGGAATGAACCGGGTTCACCAGCACCACGCCGATCCGGGCGCGCTCGCCGCGCTCGGGCGCACTCCAGAGCACCCCTTGCCCCGCCCGCCCGAAACTCACAAACTGGGACTGGGGCGCAGCCTGCGACGCCAGGGCCGCAGGTGGGCCGGCGACAGCAGCCAGCACGGCGACCGCGCCAAGCCCGGCAATCGCACCGAGACCAGCTATCGCGCCAAGCCCGGCCCGCAGCATCACGCGGACGACGGATGTCATGTGCCCAACCACCTTCCCGGCAAACCGCGTCGAAACTCCGGCGCCGAGCCTGAGCCCTGCAACGGCGTTTCGCAACCCTTGCCGCGCAAAGGCGGCGGGAAAGGGGCGCCAAAAGGCCGCAGGAGAATTGTGTCCCACGGTCGCCCACCGGGAAGTTGACACCCGCCTACCTTTGGCGGATTTACCCCATAACGAAGCGGCCGTGTCGGGCCGTCAAACGGAGGATCGACATGCCCCATGATGCAAAGGACGGCGTTCACTGGCACGAGCCGGCGGGAACGAAGAAGGCCGGCTTCGGCGAATTCAAGAAGCAGCCGACCCCCTACGACGCCTTCATGGAGTCGGAAGGCGTTCCCGTCTTCCGCGATATCGGCATCTCCAGCGTGGCCAACCTGCCGCTGCACAACTGGAAGCGCAAGGGTGGCCGTGGCCACTACATCCAGCTGTACGGGACCGAGACGAAGTGGGGCTGCTACGTGGTGGAGGTGCCCCCGGGCGGCGCGCTGAACCCCGAAAAGCACATGTTCGAGGAAATCTACCTCGTGGTGGAAGGCCGCGGCACGACGGAAGTCTGGCAGGAAGGCGACACCAAGAAGCACGTCTTCGAGTGGCAGAAGGGCTCGATGTTCTCGATCCCCATGAACGCGTGGTTCCGCATCGTGAACGCCACGTCCGGCGGCGCGCTGCTGCTGGCCGGCAACACCGCGCCCAACGTGATGAACATGATCAACAACGTGGACGCGGTGTTCAACAACCCGTTCGTGTTCCGCGACCGCTTCTCGGGCGCTGACGACTTCTTCAAGCCCAAGGACGACATCGAGCCCGATCCGGTGCGCGGTCTCGCCATGCGCAAGACGAACTTCATCCCGGACGTGGTCAACTGCGACCTGCCGCTCGATAACCGCCGCTCGGTGGGCTATCGCCGCGTCGAGCCGTTCATGACCAACAACCAGTTCTACTACTGGATCGCCCAGCACGAGAACGGCCGCTACTCGAAGGCCCACGCGCACACCTCGGCCGCCGTGCTCGTGTGCCTGAAGGGCAAGGGCTACACCTATTCGTGGCCGGAGCGCTGCGGCCCGACCCCGTGGAAGGATGGCTTCGCCCATGAGGTTCGCCGCCTCGACTACGGCCCGTTCGGCCTCGTGACGGCGGCGCCGGGCGGCGCCCGCTGGTATCACCAGCACTTCTCGGTCTCGAAGGACGACTTCCGCCTCAGCGCGTGGTTCGGCCCGCACAATCCGGGCCGCGATCCGGGCGCCCCGGGCGAGAAGCACACCGACTACACCGCCATCGACCTCGACAAGGGCGGCACCGCCATCCCCTACTGGATGGAGGATCCCTACCTGCGCAAGGAGTTCGAGGAGACGCTGAAGCGCAACGACGTCGCCTGCCGCATGGATCCCTCGTGGTACGTGCCGCCGAACGAAAACGCCGAGAAGCGCGACACGGTGGTCTGAGCATAAAATCAAAAACACGCCCTCCCCGCCAAAGGGGAGGGCTCATCGTTTCAGGGATGGACGACGACATGAGCGACGAAGAGTTTCAGGGCGGACGGGTCTTCTTCTCCAACGTGCGGCGCAGCCTCGAGGAAGAAGACGAGATCAGGCTCGTGAGCGTCGGCGTCGACATCGGTTCGTCCACCTCACACCTTGTGTTCTCGCGCCTCCTGCTGGAGCGCCTCGATAATCGCTACGTGGTCAGCAAGCGCGAGGTCTTCCACGAGTCCGACGTGCTGCTCACGCCCTACACCGACGATATGATGATCGACGCCCAGAAACTCGGCGCGTTCATCGATCTCCAGTATGAGGCGGCCGGCATCGATCCTTCCACCATCGACACCGGCGCGCTGATCCTCACCGGCGTCGCCGTGCGACGCGCCAACGCGCGCGCCATCGGCGAACTGTTCGCGGCCCAAGCCGGCAAGTTCGTATCCGTCTCCGCCGGCGACGGCCTTGAGACGACGCTCGCCGCGTTCGGCTCGGGCGCGTCCGCCCGCTCGATCCGCGAGCGCAACCGCGTCATGAACATCGACATCGGCGGCGGCACCTCAAAAATCGCCGTGTGCGAGGGCGGCGAGGTGGTCGACATGACCGCCATCGACGTGGGCGCGCGCATCGTCTCCTTCGACAGCGACGGCAAGGTGCTGCGCGTGGAGGAAGCCGGCCGTCGCTTTGCCAAGGAAGCCGGCTTCGATCTCGTGCTGGGCGGCACGATCACCGAAGAGCAGCGCGGCGCCATGGTGGAGCGCATGGCCGACCGACTCTTCGAGGCGATCACCGCCAAGGGTCTGCGCCCGGAAACCGCGGCGCTGCTGCGCCTTGACGCGCTCAGGAACGAGCGCGCGCCAGATTGCGTCACCTTCTCCGGCGGCGTGTCCGAGTACGTCTACGGCCTGCAGAGCAAGGGTTTTGGCGATCTGGGGCCGCGTCTCGCCCGCGCCATGCTGACACGCGTGCAGGCGTGGGGCGTGAAGCTGGAGAAGCCCGACCAGAGCATCCGCGCCACCGTGGTCGGCGCCTCACAGTACACCGTGCAGGTGAGCGGCTCGACGATCTTCGTCGCGCCCATGGAGACCCTGCCGCTGCGCAACATGCCGGTGGTTGTGCCGGACCTGCCGCTTGAGGGCGATGACCTCGACCAGACCGCCATTGCGGACGCGGTGCGGCAAGCCCTGCGCCGGCTCGATCTGCATGAGGGCGAGCAGGCTGTGGCGCTGTGTTACCGCTGGCAGGGCTCGGCGATGTTCCGGCGGCTCGACGACTTCTGCAAGGGCGTTTTCGCCGGCCTTTCCAAGCACATGCAGAACGGTCACCCGCTCGTTCTGGTGGGCGACGGCGACATTGGCGGACTTGTCGGCATTCACGCGCGCGAAGAGGCGAAGTTCCCCAACCCGGTGGTCTCAATCGATGGTATCGAACTGAAGGAGTTCGATTTCATTGACATCGGCGCTATGCTGGAAACGTCGGGGGCCGTGCCGGTCGTCATCAAATCGCTGGTGTTCCCCACGACTGCGGCGCTGGGACGCGTCGAATAGGCTCCGGCCTGAGAAGGAAGCCGCATGAGGGTCGAGGAGCGAACCACGGGACGCGTGACGACCCTCTATCCGCCGCTGCAACCGTTCGCGAGCGGGCATCTGCCCGTCGGGGATGGTCACCGCATCTGGTGGGAGACCTGCGGCAACCCCCTCGGTCGCCCCGCGCTTTTCCTGCATGGCGGCCCCGGCGGCGGCTATCATGCCGACCACCGGCGGCTGTTTGACCCCGCGCATTACAAGATCGTGCTCTTTGACCAGCGCGGGTGCGGCCGCTCGCTGCCGCACTCCGAGCTGCACGCCAACACCACCGACGATCTGGTGGACGACATCGAGCGCCTGCGGGAGCATCTGGGCATCGATACCTGGATTGTGCTGGGCGGCTCATGGGGCGCGACCCTCGCCCTCGCCTACGCGCAGCGCCACGTGGAGCGCGTTCGCGGCATCGTCTTGCGGGGCGTGTTCACGGGGCGCCAATCCGAGGTGGACTGGCTCTATCGCCATGGCGCCTCAAACCTGTTCCCTGAGTCCTGGGAGCGCTTCGAGGGCTTCATACCGGAGGCGGAGCGCGATGACCTTGTCGCCGCCTATCACCGTATCCTGACTGGACCGGACCTGGCCCGGCGCGCCGAAGCCGCCCGCGCGTGGTGCGCCTGGGAGGCGGAACTCCTCACGTTGCGTCCGCGCCCGCGCCTCACCGGCGCCGCCAGTCAGGGCGAAATGGCGCTTGCGCGCATCGAGGCCCACTACTTCGTCAATGGCTCCTTCCTGCAGGAAGGCGAACTGATCGCAAACGCGGGCCTGCTGGCGAATGTGCCCGGTCTCATTGTGCAGGGGCGCTATGACGTGGTGACGCCGGTGCGCAGCGCCCACGATCTCGCCCGCGCATGGCCCGGCGCGGATCTGCGCATTGTGCCAGACGCCGGCCACGCCACCAGCGAGCCCGGCATCCTTGCGGCGCTGGTGACGGCCACCAACGAAATGCGCGGGCGCTAATTCTTACTGCACCAGCTTGTCGCGCGCCGCGAGCTGGGGAAACAACTTCGCCCACGCAGCTGCGAAGAAGATCGTCAGCGCGCCGCCGATCACAATCGCCGGACCGACGCCGAACAGCGCCGCGCTCATGCCGGCGCGAAACTCGCCCATGTCCGACGAGCCGCTGATGAAAATCGAGTTCACGGCAGCCACGCGGCCGCGCATTTCGTCCGGCGTCTCGGTCTGCACCATCGTGTGGCGAATGACGACGCTCACCTGATCCGCCCCGCCCATGATGGCCAGCGCCAGCACGCTCAACGCAAACCACGGCGAGAAGCCTACCACCATCGCCGCAACGCCATAGATCGCGACCGCAATCAGCATCTTCTTGCCCGCGGCGCGCTCAACCGGCATCCGCGCAAGCGCGAGCCCCATGAGGATGGCGCCGATCGCAGGGCTCGACCGCAGAATTCCAAGCCCGACCGGGCCTACGTTGAGCACGTCCTTCGCGAGGATCGGCAACAGCGCCGTCACTCCGCCGAACAGGACAGCCACGAGATCGAGCGCGATGGCGCCAAAAATCACCTGCCGCGACCACATGAACGTGAGGCCGGCGCTCAGGGTCTCCCATGTGATCGGCCCGCGTCCCGCCTTGGAGGGGCTCAGGGGCGTCTTCAGCATGTGAACGCAAAGGGCGCCCACGGCGAACGCCAGCGTGGCGGCTGCAAACACCACGTTGGCGCCGAGCAGATACAGAAGGCCGCCGATGGCCGGCCCGGACACCGTCGCGAACTGCCAGGTGGACGAGTACCACGTCACCGCGTTGGCGAAGTGCTCCTTGGGCACGAGGTTGGGCGTGATCGCCTGCGAGGCTGGGTTTCCAAACGCGCGACCAACACCAATAAGCGCAACGCAGCCGTACACCAGCCAGAGCGGCGCGGAGCCGCCGACAATGGCGACCGTCAGCGCCCCCATGGCCAGCGCGCAGACCGCGAACGACGCGGTGACAACAATGCGCCGGTTGTAGGTATCGGCCACGTGGCCGGTAACGAGCGCAAAGATCAGCGAGGGCAGGAACGAGGCGAGCCCGGCGATGCCCAGAGCAATCGCGCTGCCGGTGGTTTCATAAAGATACCAGCCGACAGCGACGTTCTTCATCTGAAGTCCGACGCCGGAGAGATAGCGATAGGCGATCCAGTAGCGGAAATCCGGAAACGCAAACGCGGAATAGGCCCCGCTGGCCGGTCTTTCCTCGATCGCCATCTGCTGCGCACATCCTCCCGGTGTTTCGTTTCAGGTTAGCGCGCGGGCTTCCACGGCACAAGAAAGCGTTCGATCTCGTTCAAGATCAGCGTGAAGAGAATGCCCAGCGCAGAGATGACGATGAGGCCCACGTACATGGTCTCGACCGACAGGATCTCCCACGCGTTCCACATCATGTATCCAAGACCAGACCGGGCGCCGACCATTTCGGCCAGAGCGATCAGCACGAGGCCGAGACCGACGCCGAGTTTTACGCCTGTCATGATGAGCGGCATGGCGCCGGGCAGCGCCACCTTCAAAAATGTCTGGACGCGGCTTGCGCCGAAGTTGCGCGCCACGTCGAAGTGGATTTTCGGGATCTCAAGCACGCCGGCCATGGTGTTGATGAGAATCGGGAAGAACAGGCCAATGGCGACCATGACGATCTTCGAGGCTTCGCCGAGCCCGAAGATCAGCAGGATCAGCGGCAGGATGGCGCTCTTGGGCACCGGATAGGTGGCTGCGACGATGGGCTCCATGACGGACCGCAGCGTGCGGTTGAGCCCCATGCAGATGCCCAGCACAAGGGCCGGCGCGCCGCCGAAGATGAAGCCCCAGAACAGGCGGTACATGCTCGCCTTGAGATGCGTCCAGAGCTGGCCGTTCTCGATAAGCTGCATCATCGTGGCGAAAATCTTCGACGGCGCAGGGAAAAAGCGCACGTCGATCCAGCCGAGACGGGCCGCGATCTCCCAAATGAGGAGCAGCGCCAGCGGCGAGACAATGCTCATGATGCGGTCAACCGCCGTGCGGCTGATCTTGAACGAGGCGCCGGCGAAAGCGCGCGTGGTGGGCTTGCGAAGTACGTCCGTCATGATGCGCTTCCTTCGTCCTGCGCCCGCGCGCGCTGCACTTCCTCGCGCAGATAGCTCCAGATGTTGAAGACAAACTCGCCGTACTCGGGCCGCGCCCGCAACTCCAGCACCTGCCGCGGCCGCTCGAAGGGCACTTCCAGCGTCGCCTTTTCGCGGCCGGGATGGGCGGTCATCACCATGATGCGGTCGCCCAGCGTCACCGCCTCATCGACGCTGTGGGTGATGAACAGCACGGTCTTGCGCGTCTCTTCCCAGATGCGCAGAAGCTCCTCTTGCAGAAGCACCTTGTTCTGCTCATCCAGCGCCGAGAACGGCTCGTCCATCAGCAGGATGTCGGGATCGTTGGCGAAGGCGCGCGCAATCGAGACGCGCTGGCGCATGCCGCCCGAGAGCTGGTGCGGATACAGGTCGGTGAACCGCGACAGGCCGGTGCGGTTGAGATAATGCCCCACGCGCTCCTTGATCTCTGCCTTCGGCATGCGGCGCATGGCCAGCCCATAGGCGGCGTTGTCGTAGACGTTCATCCAGGGGAACAGGGAATCGCCCTGGAAGATCATCGAATTGGAGGGCCGGCCTGGGGGCGGCGGCGAAATCTCGATTGTGCCGCTCGTGTGCGTCTCAAGCCCCGCAAGGATGCGCAGGAGCGTGGTTTTTCCGCAGCCGGAAGGGCCCACGATCATGAAAAAGCAGCCGGTGGGGATGTCCAGCGAGATCTGGTCGAGCGCGAGGAACGGTCCACGGCGGGACTCAAAGACCTTGTTCACGCCTCTGAGACGTATCTTCACGTCGGCGGGCAGATGACCCGGCGCCTCCCGCTCGGGCGACAACAACGTCATGGTCTGCTTCCTCCCCGTTCCTCATGGGGCGACTGACGCCCTCGTTATGAGGATTCAATCGCCCGGACGGCGGAGGAAATCAAGCGGGACCGGACGGCCTCAGTCGCCAGCAACCTCCGCCGGCTCGAACTCGCGCTTCACGCCGCAGAACTCGCAGGTGACGCCGATGCGCCCGTCCTCGCCGATCATGTCGGCGCGCTCCTGCCCGGTGAACCGACGCAGCATCGTCTGGATGCCATCTCGCGAGCATCGGCACGCATGGCGCAAGGGCGAGGGATCAAACACGGTGACGCCGCGTTCGTGGAACAGGCGATAGAGAAGGCGCTCGCTGGACAGACTCGGATCAACCAGCTCGTGATCCTCCACCGTGGCGGCCAGCGCGCGCGCCTCCGACCACGCGTCGTCCTCGCGGAACGCCTCCACCTCAGCGCCTTCCGGCGCGTCGCCGGGCGGCAGGTCCGCCATACGCCGGCGATCAGGAGAATCCGGCAAAAACTGCACGATGAGCCCGCCCGCCCGCCAGCGGCCTCCGGAGTCGGCGCTCATGATCTCGCCGACAGCCAGACGCACGAGGGTCGGGATCTGCTCGGAGCGCAGGAAGTACTCGTGCGCGGCGGCCTCTAGCCCCTGCCCCTCAAGCGCGACAACGCCCTGATAGCGCGACATGTCCGGGCCCTGATCGATGGTGAACGCCAGGTGCCCCTTGCCAAACAGCGCCGCCGGCGCCGCGTCGCCCGAAACTAGCGCAGCCTCCAGCTTCTCAGCATCGAAACGCGCGAACGCGCGCAGGCGGTCAGGCGCGTCGAAGTCGACGACGAGCATGTCGAGCACGCCGTCGGTGCGGGTTTGCAGCTGGAAGCGGCCATCGAACTTCAGCGATGAGCCGAGCAGCGCGGTCAGCGCCGCGGCCTCGCCGACAGCCCGGGCGATCTCCTCGGGATAGCCGTGGTTCGCCAGCAGGATATCGAGCGCCGGCCCAAGGCGCACGAGACGACCGCGCACGTCGAGCGGCGTCACCGCGAACGGAATGACGACGTCGTCTGCGCCTTGATCGGATACGAAACGCGACGCCTGCGAACCGCTCATAGGCTGGCGGCCTCGCCATCCGCGCCAAGGCTCCAGAGCATGACGCCCTTCTGCGCATGCAAGCGGTTTTCAGCCTCGTCGAACACGACCGAGATCGCGCTGTCCATCACCTCATCCGTCACTTCCTCGCCGCGATGGGCAGGCAGGCAGTGCATGAATATGGCGTCGCGCGCCGCAGCGCCCATGAGCTTCGCGTTCACCTGATAGGGTGACAGCAGGTTGCAGCGTCGCCGCGCCTCCTCCTCGTCGCCCATGGAAACCCAACAGTCGGTGATGACCGCATCGGCGCCTTCGACCGCCTCAAAGGGATCGTTCGTCAGGGTCAGCCGCGCGCCGTTTTCGCGCGCCCAATCCACAAGCGACGGGCCGGGCGCGAGTTCCGCCGGGGTCGCGACGCGAATGGAAAAATCGAAGCGCTGCGCTGCATGGACCCAGCTCGCGAGCACGTTGTTGGAGTCTCCCGTCCAGGCGACGGTGCGGCCCTTGATGGGCCCGCGATGCTCCTCAAACGTCAGCACGTCCGCCATGATCTGGCACGGATGAGAGCGCTTGGTCAGCCCATTGATGACAGGGACGCTGGAGTGGGCCGCCAGCTCGCGCAGATCCTCATGGTCGAGAATGCGGATCATGATAGCATCCACGTAACGGGACAGAACCCGCGCCGTATCGCCAATGGTTTCCCCGCGACCGAGCTGCATCTCGGCGCCGGTGAGCATGATCGTCTCGCCGCCGAGTTCGCGAAAGCCCACGTCAAACGACACGCGCGTGCGGGTCGAGGGCTTGTCGAACACCATCGCGAGCACCTTGCCTTCGCACGGCCGAAAGCTGGCGCGCGCGCCCTTGCGGCGCGCCGCCTTCACACGCGCCGCGATATCGAGGATGCGCCGTAATTCAGACGCTGGCAGCTCGGGAAGATCGAGAAAGTGGCGGGGCGTGCTCATGCGGACGCTCCTGCGGAAGCTCCCGCAGCGGCGGCGATGACCCGCTTGCACGCCTTTTCGAGGCGATCGATCGCTTCGGACATCTCGTTTTCCTCGATCACAAGCGGCGGCAGCAGGCGCACCACATTATCGCCGGCGGGTATGACAATCATATGCTCGGCGCGGGCGGCGGCGGCGAACTCGCCGTTGTTCACATGTAGGCGCAGGCCAAGGAACAACCCCTCGCCGCGCACTTCCGCGATCACATTCGGATACTGGTCCTTCAGCGCCGCAAGCCGTTGCTTCATGGCGAGGCCCTTGCGGGCGACGCTCTCAAGAAAGCCGGGCGCCAGAACCTCGTCGAGGACCGCCAGACCGACGCTCATCGCAAGAGGATTGCCGCCATACGTGGTGCCGTGCGTGCCGACCACCATGCCGTTGGCGGCCTTGCGGGTGGCCAGGAAGGCGCCCAGCGGAAAGCCCCCGCCGATGCCCTTTGCAACCGCCATAACATCCGGCGTGACGCCCATGAGCTCGTGCGCAAACAGCTTGCCCGTGCGGCCCATGCCGCTCTGCACCTCGTCCGCCACCAGCAGGATTCCGTGCTCGTCGCAAAGCTCGCGCAACTGGCGCAGGAAGCCGGGCGCCGGCGTGCGCACGCCGCCTTCGCCCTGAATCGGCTCCACCAGCACGCCCGCGGTGTGCGGGCCGATGGCGGCGCGCACCGCGTCGATGTCATTGAAGGGAACGGGGTCGAACCCCTCCACCTTGGGGCCGAAGCCGTCGATGTACTTCGGGTTGCCGCCAGCCGCGATGGTCGCCAGCGTGCGCCCGTGGAACGCGCCTTCGAACGTAATGAGGCGGAAACGCTCCGGGTTTCCGTTCGCGGCGTGGTGCTTGCGCGCCGTCTTGATGGCGCCCTCGACCGCCTCGGCGCCGGAGTTCGTGAAGAACACGTAGTCCGCGAACGTCGACTCCACGAGACGCCCCCCCAGCGCCTCCGCCTCCGGAATGCGGAAAAGGTTGGACACGTGCCAGAGTTTGCGCCCCTGCTCGATAAGGGCGTTCACCAGACGCGGATGGGAATGTCCCAGCGCGCACACGGCGATGCCCGCGCCAAAGTCCAGATATCGCGAGCCGTCGGTCGCCTCGAGCCATGCGCCTTCGCCTCGCACGAAGGCGACATCAGCGCGCGCGTAGGTGGGAAGCAGGGGAGACTGAACGGCGGCTTTCGTGTCAGACATGGCGATCAGGGTCCGGAAGTCAGGGCTGCCCGATGGGGCCCGAAAATCAAAGTGCCGCCCCGGAAGGAGCGGCATTTGAGAAGCGTAACTTAAGGTTTTCCGAAGGCGCGGTCAAATAATGGCGCCTGGGCCTGCTGTCCGACGAGGCTTTTGAAAGCACGACTGTTGCTTCAGACGCAAAGTCTTTTCATCGCTTCAAGACGCGATGGCTGGGGAAAACGCTCTGGGCGGCCTGCTGACTCTTGCGCCAGATTCAACCGCTAGTGTAATTTCCGGCCTGTCGACCACGACATTTCGTGCGGCGTACCTTCAATATGAGTTCCCTTGCGTTCCCGACGACGCCGGTGTTCCGGCGCAGCGGAGCGTTTGGGATTCTCACCACGGACCGAGAGGAGGACGCATGTCCTGGACCGATGAGAGAGTCGAACTCCTGCGGAAGCTGTGGACGGATGGCTTGAGCGCGAGTCAGATCGCCGCGGAATTGGCCAACGGCATCACCCGTAACGCAGTGATCGGCAAAGTGCATCGGCTCGGTCTTTCTGGTCGCGTGAAAAGCTCCCAGACGCCAAGCGCGCCTCGTCCGCGCGCCCCGGCTGTTCCGCGCGCCGCGCAATCCCATTCGCAGCGGGTCACGCCCACGCGCACGATCCCTTCAGCGCCCATGATGACCCGCGGGGCCACGGCGCTGGCGCTTGAGACGGAGACCTACGCGGCGCCGGTCGAGCGTCCCGCCGAGGACGTCGTGATCCCCATGTCGGAGCGCGTGACCATCATGGACCTGCGGGAAGCCATGTGCCGGTGGCCGCTGGGCGATCCCTCCACCCCGGAGTTCCGCTATTGCGGCGGGCGCTCGGATGTCGGCGCGCCGTATTGCTCCCATCATTCGCGGCTTGCCTACCAGCCGGCCCAGGACCGCCGTCGCGAGCGGGAGCGCCGCGGAGCCCCGCGCGTCTGATCGCTGGCGCCTGTCCGTTCAGGCGTCAGGAAGAGAGGCGCTGAAGGTCGAGCCCTCTCCAAGCTTGCTTTTGATCGTCAGGCGCCCGCGGTGGCGGGCCAGAATGTGCTTCACGATCGCAAGACCGAGGCCTGTGCCTCCCCGCGCGCGACCCGCGCTGCTCTCCGCCCTGAAAAACCGTTCTGTCAAACGCGGGATGTGCTCCGGCGCGATCCCCGGGCCGTTGTCGCTCACCCGCAACATGATCTCACCGGCGCTGCGCAAAACCTCGACGCGGACCTCGGGAGCCCCCCCCTCGCGGCCGCCGTACTTGATCGCATTCTCGATCAGATTCTCGGCGAGCCGGATAATCTCGTCGCGATCGCCCACAACCACCGCGCCATCGGGCGCCTCCATCGTAACCCGGGCGCCTGTTTCCTCCGCCAAGGGGGCCAGCGTATCGGCCACGTGGCGCGCCACCAAGGCGAGATCCACGAGCCCTTGCGGGCGCAGATGCTGCGTCTGCTCGATGCGCGACAGCGACAGAAGATCCTCGATGAGCCGGGACATGCGCTGCGCCTGATCGCGCATGATGCCAAGGAATTGCAGGCGCGCAGCCTCATCGTTGCGGGCGGGGCCCTGAAGGGTTTCGATGAACCCGAGCAGCGACGCCAGCGGCGTGCGCAATTCGTGGCTCGCGTTGGCGATGAAATCCGCCCGCATACGTTCGATGCGACGCGCCTCGGTGAGATCGCGCACCGCGATGGCCACAGCTCCCGCAGTGTCGAGGGGAACCGGAGCGACCGACACCTCGAACATGCGCTCGACCGGCACGCGCTCCACCCACTGCGTCGTCTCGGCAGGGCCGCCGCCGCACACCCGGCGCACCGCGTCCAGCACCTCGGGCGAGCGAATGCCCATGGGAAGCGGGTCGCCAGTCTTGAGGGACGGCATCAGATTGCGGGCGGCGGCGTTGCCGGCCACAAGCCGCATGGCGACATCAACGACGAGCACGGGGCCAGGCATGGCTTCCGCAAATGCCGTCAGAACGCGCCGCTCAGCATCGCCGATCACTTGCTGCACCATTTGACGCGCGCCCTCCCCGGCTCAGCCCCGGCCCATAAACGGCTGCGCGATAGGCAGGATGGTCGCTTCGAAGAGATTGGTCTCGTCCGGCAGGGCGGCCATGAGGGCGATCACCGCGGCGACCTCGCTCGCCTGCATGGACTCGGCCGCCGGGCGCCCGGCCATGTTCGGCACCAGTTCGGTGACGGTGGAGCCGGGATGCACCACGGACGCGGTGACGCCGAACGGCCGACCGTCCAGCGCGAGCGAGCGCGTCATGCCTTCAAGGCCGAACTTGGTCGTGGTGTAGGCGATGGAATTCTCCCGCGGCATCTTGGCGCTTATGCTCGCGACGTTGATGATGCGTCCGCGACGTTGCAGTTTCATGACGCGCATCGCCTCACGCGCGCACAGGAACGCGGACGTGAGATTCACGTCCACCATTTCGCGCCAGCGCGCGAGCGGGAGTTGATCGGTAGGGGTTGCGTCAGCGATGCCGGCGGAGTTCACGAGCAGGTCGAGGCGCCCGAACTCATTGTTCACGGCGTGGAACAGGCAAACCACGTCGTCCTCGCTGGTGGCGTCCACCTGCACCGCCCGCGCCCTGCCTCCGGCCGCCTCGATGCGGGCGGCGAGTTCGTCGAGGCGATCTTTCCGCCGCGCGGCGACGATGACCGTCATCCCCTCGGCGGCGAGCGCCTCGGCCGCGGCCGCGCCGATGCCCGAGCTGGCGCCGCTGACGATCCCAACGCGTCCCGACAGCTTGCCCATGTGATCGTCCTCCCGTTGATGTGTTTTATAATTCGCCGTTCACTGGAGCGAGGCGGCCTTGCGGGCCGGCGCGCCCCACGCCCGCACGATCGCGCGCTCCTCCTCCGTCATCTCGGTCAGATTGTTGGGCGGCATCGCGCGGGTGTATCCGGAGTGCAGCCGCACCTCCTGGCGCCAGCGCTCGATGAGTTCCGGCGTATCGAGCAAAACCCCCTTCGGCGCGATGGCGAGCCCCCGCCACACCGGCGTTGATCCGTGACACATGCTGCACCGGCCGACGATGATATCAGTCACCTCCGGCGGCGCGGCGGCGAGCGCGACAGGCGCGACGGGCGCCGCCTTTTCCGGCAGGCCCAGGCGCTCGCGGGCGACGGGGCTCGCAGGAATGCTCAGCGCGATAGCAGCCGCCATGGCGAGCGCCGCGACGCCCCACAGCCACCATTTGTTGCCGGCGCCCGAATGACGCAGGTTGTAGAAATGGCGAACCGTCGCGCCGGCGATCAGCACCAGGCCGACGATGGCGAACGACCACTCGCTTGAGTAAGTGAGCGGGTAGTGCCCGGAAATCATGAGGAAGATAACGGGCAGCGTCAGGTAGTTGTTGTGCGTCGAGCGGATCTTGCCGATCTTGCCGTACTTCGGGTCCGGCGCCTCGCCCGCCAGCAGCGACGCGATCACCTTCCGCTGGTTGGGAATGATGATCATGAGCACGTTGCAGGTCATGATGGTCGCCATCAGGGCGCCGGTGTGGACGAACGCGCCCCGCGCCGAGAAAACCTGCTGGAACAGAAACGCCATCAGGACGATGAACGCAAAGCCCACCGCCGCGAGCGCCATGGGGCGTTCGCCCAGGGGCGAGCGGCACAGGGCGTCGTAGACGACCCAGCCCAGCACCAGTCCGCTGATGCCGATGCCGGCGGCCGCCCAGGCGGAAATCTGGCGCACCGCCGGATCGACCAGATAGACGTCCGCCGAAACGTAATAGATCCAGACCAGCAGGAAGAAGCCGGACACCCACGTGGCGTAGCTCTCCCACTTGTGCCAGATCAGCTCGTCAGGGAGGCTCGCGGGCGCCACCAGGTACTTGCGGACGTGGTAGAATCCACCCCCATGCACCTCCCACGCCTCGCCGCCCTTGCCGGGGGGCAGCTCCGGCGTGTTCCGCAGCGCAGCGTCGATGTGCATGAAGTAGAAGGACGAGCCGATCCACGCGATGCCCGTGATGATGTGCGTCCAGCGCAAGAGCAGGCTCACCCACTCGGTGACGATACCTTCCATCGAACTAGCCCTCTGCCTCGCGCCCGGCGCGCCCGCGCCTCATCATAAGGCCGTTTTGGCCGCGCCAGCCCGGCAATGCAAGGGCGAGGCCGCGCCACGGCGAGGCGGATCGCCGCACGCCGGCGCCCGCCGTCGCGCTTCTGGGGATATCCGCCCCCCGACCTGCCGGTCCGGGATTGCGTCTGCTAGGCTTTGCCCATGTCCATCATGGAAACAGACTCCGCCGGGCGCAAGGCGCAGCCCGAGGCCGTTCAGGACGCCGGGCGCGTCACGCCGATGATGGCGCAGTACATCGAGATCAAGGCCGCCAATCCGGACTGTCTGCTGTTTTACCGGATGGGCGATTTCTACGAACTGTTCTTCGAAGACGCCGAAATCGCGAGCCGCGCGCTGGGCATCGTGCTCACCAAGCGCGGCAAGCATCAGGGCGCCGACATTCCCATGTGCGGCGTGCCCATCGAACGGGCGGATGATTATCTGCACCGGCTGATCGGCCTGGGCCACCGGGTGGCTGTCTGCGAGCAGGTGGAGGATCCGGCGGAAGCCCGCAAGCGGGGCGCCAAGTCCGTGGTGAAGCGCGACGTGGTGCGCCTTGTCACGCCGGGCACCATCACCGAGGAGCGGCTGCTGGAGCCCGGGCGCGCGAACATGCTCCTCGCCGTGGCGCGCGTGCGCGACTCGGACGAGGCCTGGAGCTACGGCCTCGCCGCGGTCGATATCTCCACGGGCGCCTTCACCCTGTGCGAAACGTCCCAGACTGGGCTTGCTGCGGAGATCGCGCGCATCGAGCCCTCGGAGATCGTCGCGCCGGAGCCTCTGGCGCAGGATGAACCCGCGCGGCGCATTCTGGAGGAGGCGCGCGCGCCATTCTGCCAGGTGACGGCGGCCTCCGACATCACCGCCGAGCGGCGCCTGCTCGACTTCTTCGGCGTGCGCACGCTGGACGGCTTTGGCGCGCTGACCCGGGCGGAGATCGCCGCCGCCGCGGTTGCGGTCGGCTACATCGAACGCACCCAGATCGGCGCGAGACCGCCCCTGAAGCTGCCGACGCGCCTCGCCCGCGGCGCCGCCATGGAGATCGACGCCGCGACCCGCGCCAATCTCGAGATCACCCGCACCCTCGGCGGCCAGCGGGACGGCTCGCTGCTGGCCTGCATCGACATGACCGTGACCCCTGCCGGCGGCCGCCTGCTTGCGGAGCGCATCGCTGCGCCTCTCACCGACCCGGACGGCATCGACCGCCGCCTTGATGCGGTGGAGCGGTTCGCCGACGAGCCCGACCTGCGGGCCCGCGTGCGCGGCATCCTGAAATCCGCGCCGGACATGGCGCGCGCGCTCTCGCGCATCGCGCTTGGCCGCGCCGGCCCGCGCGATCTGGCCGCCGTCCGCGACGGGCTGCGCGCGTGCCGCGCCCTCGCCGCAACATTGGAGCGCGCTGACCTGCCCGCGGAGATCGCCGCTGGCGCCGTGGATCTTGGCGCCGCGCCCGCGCTCGAGGAGACGCTCGCCGCCGCCTTGGCCGACGAGTTGCCGCTGAACCGGCGCGACGGCGGTTACGTGCGCTCGGGATTTGACGGCGCCCTCGACGAGACCCGCGCCCTGCGGGACGAAAGCCGCAGAGTGGTCGCCTCCCTGCAAGCCGAGTACGCCGAGCTCGCCGACACGAAGCAATTGCGCATCAAGCACAACAACTTCCTTGGCTGGTTCATCGAGACGCCGCAGGCGCAGGGCGAGCGGCTGCTTCAACCCCCGCTCAACCAGACGTTCATTCACCGCCAGACCATGGCCGGCGCGATGCGGTTCTCCACCGCCGAACTCGCCGACCTGGAAGCCCGGATCGCCTCCGCCGCCGACCGCGCCCTCGCCCTCGAGGGCGCCATCTTCGACGATCTGGCCGGGCAAATTCTGGCGGGCGCCGACGACATCAAGCGTGCGGCGGACGCGCTCGGCGTGCTGGATGTCGCCAGCGCGCTGGCGGAAGCAGCGGCCCAGCGCGACTGGACCCGCCCGGTGATCGACCATTCGCTGGCGTTCGTCATCGAAGGCGGCCGTCATCCGGTCGTGGAAGCCGCGCTTCGCAAAAACGGCGACGGATTCGTCGCCAACGATTGCGATCTCTCCGGCGACGCCGCCGGACGCATCGCGCTCGTGACAGGCCCCAACATGGCGGGCAAGTCCACATATCTTCGCCAGAACGCGCTGATCGCAATTCTGGGACAGGCGGGGAGCTTCACACCGGCGAAACGCGTGCATATCGGCGCGATCGACCGGCTCTTTTCACGGGTCGGCGCGGCCGATGACCTCGCGCGCGGTCGGTCCACGTTCATGGTGGAGATGGTCGAGACGGCGGCCATCCTGAATCAGGCCACGAGCCGTTCGCTGGTGATCCTCGACGAGATCGGCCGCGGCACAGCCACCTTCGACGGGCTATCGATCGCCTGGGCCTGCGTTGAGAATCTGCATGAGGCCAATCGCTCACGCGCGCTGTTTGCGACCCATTTCCACGAACTCACGCAACTCAACAAGAAGCTGCCGCGCCTGACCAACCTGACCATGCGGGTCAGCGACTGGAACGGCGAACTCGTTTTCCTGCATGAAGTGACGCAAGGCGCAGCCGACCGCTCCTATGGCATCCAGGTGGCTCGCCTCGCAGGGCTTCCCGAGGCGGTGATCGCGCGCGCCCAACGGCTGCTTGCGGAACTGGAGGCCGGCGAACGGCGCCGGCCCGTCAACGTAACGATCGATGATCTGCCGCTGTTCGCTGCAGCGCCACCCGCGCGCGCGGAGGCAAAACCCGACAGGGTGCGCGAGACCCTCGACAGCCTCAACCCGGACGAGTTGAGCCCACGTGCGGCGCTTGAAGCGCTTTACGAGCTCAAGCGCCAGGCGACACGCGGGTAAACGCTCAGCGCGTCGCCGTTGCGCCGTTGCGCAACTGGATCTGCCCGACAGTCTCTGTCGCGAACTTGGTGGAATCGCCCAGCATGAGAGTGGGCTGGCATCGCGGCGTGCAATCCCATGTCTCGCGTTCGAGACCGCGCTGCACCACGAGACCGCTTGTGGGCGCAGTGACCCGCAGCATCGACTCGCCTACCGAGCGCCCCTGACCGTCAAGCGCAATGAGGTTTGTCTCACCGAAGCCTTTCGCGGTCAGGATCATGTTTTTGGTGTTACGCAGGAGCGTCACGTCCGCAATCATCGGATTGCCGACGATCACCGTGCTCGCGCCCTCGGGAAGCTGGATGACCTTCGCCTGATTGAGAACCACGACGATCTGCGACGGTGCGCTCGCAGATTGCCTCACTGGCTCCGCGGCATGTGCGCCCGACGTGATAACGACAAAAACAACGAGGGCCGCGCCGAGCACCGGGAAAAGGCGAAAGCGGGCGGGATGAAAATCATTGGAACGCATATCTCAAAATCCCTGATCGAACCGCTATCCAGATTACCGGGATCTGGTGAATGTTTGGCTAAAGCTGACGCGGGGATCTCCCTCAATGTTGTCCCGACGCCTTGTAAGCTTGTACGGGAGGCCGCGCCAGGCACGCGCCGCGAGTCTGCGCTTGACCTTAACCTGACGGTAACAAGTCTCCAATAGTCTCGCTCATGTCTGGCGAAACGCCGGCGCATGCCCCCCGAAGCCTGCGTGGCGCGGCGGCCCTCGATACTGGAGTCTAGAATGTCCACCAACAAGATCCGCGCCTTCAGCCAGGACGATTCCGGCGCGACGGCGATTGAATACGGCCTCATCGCGGCCCTGATTGCCGTCGCGATCATCACCGCGCTCAACACCCTCAGCGGAAATCTGAGGAGCACATTTAACGGGGTCGCCAACAACCTGAAGTAAACGGGAACTTGTTGGCGTCACGTCCGCCGCCTTCGGCGCGCCTCGCGTCGAAGACGCGGCGCACTGAAGAGTTGGGCGCGGACACATCCGCTATCACGTCGGTGCAAAGCGGCGGCGTCTCCAACACAACCAGAACTGGAGAATCCACATGTTGAAACGATTCTGGAAAGACGACACCGGCGCCACCGCGATTGAATACGGCCTCATCGCAGCCCTGATTGCCGTCGCGATCATCGCCGCGCTCAACACCCTCAGCGGGAATCTAAGATCAACCTTCAACAAGGTCGCCAGCAACCTGAGGTAAACGGAAACTTGCTGGAGTCCCATCCGCCGCCTTCGGCGCGCCTCGCGTCGAAGACGCGGCGCACTGAAGAGTTGGGCGCGGACACATCCGCTATCACGTTGGTGCAAAGCGGCGGCGCCTCCAACACAAGCAGAAATGGAGAATCCACATGTTGAAACGATTCTGGAAAGACGACACCGGCGCCACCGCGATCGAGTATGGCCTGATTGCCGCCCTCATCGCAGTCGCCATCATCGGGGCGCTCACCAGCCTCGGCACCAAGTTGCGGACCACGTTCAATGGGGTCGCATCCAATCTCAAGTAGTCACGACGCCAATGGCAGCGGCGCGCAACACGCGCGCCGCGAGAGCCCTGGCGGCAGAAAAATACTTCATCTTAACCATGAGGAAACAATCGTTATACAGAGTCGGTCCATTGCCCGATTCGGATCGATTGACATGGTTGAAGCCTTTCTCCTTCTGCTTTTCCCGGCGACCATGGCGTACGCCGCTTCGTCAGACCTGCTGACGATGAAAATCCCCAACCAACTCACGCTTGGGATTGCGATCGCCTACATCGCGACAGCACTCATCATCAAAGCCCCTGCCGCCGTTATCGGGCTCCACCTGGCCTGCGGCGCCCTCGTGCTCGCCGTCACCTTCGGCATGTTCTGCATGGGTTGGATGGGCGGCGGCGACGCGAAGCTCGCTGCGGCGACTGCGCTCTGGTTCGGCTGGTCCATGGTGCTTGAGTATCTGCTGCTCGCTTCGGTTCTGGGCGGCGCGCTCACCCTCGCGATCCTTTTCGCCCGCCAGTTTCCTCTTCCTGGAACACTGATCCGCTATGACTGGATCACCCGGCTGCATGACAGGAAGACCGGCATTCCCTACGGCATCGCGCTCGCGGCCGCGGCCCTCATTCTTTATCCGCACACCGACGTATGGACAGCGACCTTGAGGATCGCGCAATAACTTGAGCTATGCTTAACCAAGTTTTGATGTTTGCACCTTAGTCTTGGCCTTGGTTGATTTTGTTGCGTGAAGGTGTTTGTTTATGAACAGGACGCGAATAGCCATTCTGGCAGTCGCTCTCGTAGCCGGCGGCCTCGCTGCTTTGCTTGCAGGGTTCCGCGCGCCGGCGCCGCAAGAACGCATCGTCGTGAAAGACGTGCCCACCGAGGGCGTTCTTGTGCTTGCGCGCAACGTGGAGCCAGGCTCCTCTATCCAGCAAGGCGATCTCCAATGGGCCGAATGGCCCCGCGCCAACGTGCCAACGGAATTCATTCGCCGTTCCGAAAGCCCAAAAGCGCTCGAGGAGTTCGTCGGGGCCGTGTCTCGCGGCCAGTTCCTCGCCGGAGAGCCGGTTCGCAGGGAGCGTATCGTTCATATGCAGCGATCAGGCTTTATGGCTGCAATGCTGCCGCAAGGTATGCGCGCTGTCGCAATTCCGATCGATCAGAATGGCGGCTCCACAGCCGGCGGCTTCATCCTGCCCAATGACCGCGTGGACGTCATCACCACGACGCGCGACGCTGGCGCCGATGGGCTCGACGCTCGAACCATCCTGACCAGCATCCGCGTCCTCGCGATTGGCCAGGTCGTCCAGGAGCGCAACGGGGAGCGCGTCGTCACCGGCGGCACTGCGACCCTTGAGGTGGACCCCGCACAGGCCGAGTTGCTCATACTCGCACAGCGATCAGGACAGCTTTCGCTGGTGCTTCGCAGCATCGCCGACGGACCCGTGGCGCGCAACAGCAACGACCCTGAACCCAAACCAACCGACGGCGGAGTGACTGTCGTGCGGTACGGGGTCGCGACATCAGGCAGACGGTGACTGGCGTTAGTGAATTTGGAGCGTAAACAATGTACAAGCGCACTCACTTTCTGGTTGCGTCCTGCGCGCTGATCGGTTCGCATCTCGCAAACACAACATACGTCGCGGCGCAGACCCCACCTCCATCGCGGAACTCTGCGGCGAACCACTGGGCCTCTCTGGCGCGCGGCGGAGACGCCATGCACCAGCGCCTGAGCATGGGCGTCGGCAAGTCGGTGATTGTCGATCTGCCGCGCGATGCATCCGAGATCTTCGTGGGGAACCCGGCCGTGGCCAACGCGGTCGTGCGGTCTGCGCGCAAGCTTTACGTGATCGGCATGGCCAACGGCCAGACCACGATCTTCGCGATGGATGCGGCGGGCGCGCAAATCGCAAAAATCGATATCAACATCGGTCGCGATGTTGGAGAACTGCAGCGCATACTCTCAGCCGCCATCCCCGACAGCAATATTGTCGCGCGTACGGTTGAGGAAGCGATCATCCTGACTGGCGAGGTGCCGACCGCAGGCGACGCTCAAAAAGCAATGGACATCGCCGCAGGCTTCCTGAAGGTCGAGGGAGCAGGCGATGGCGCAGCAGGAGGCGGCGCAACCGTCGGACGCCTTGTAAACTCACTCGTCGTGCGCGGACGCGACCAGGTGATGCTGAAGGTCACGATCACGGAAGTGCAGCGCCAGGTGCTCAAGCAACTTGGCGTCAGCAGGATCGGCGCCTCCGGCGGTTGGGGCGTTCTCAACATCGAAAATTCTTTCGGGAGCACGCCGCCGTCCTCTCTGGCGCTGAGGGGCGTCAACAAGCTCGACGTCACCCTGCAAGCTTTCGAGCGCTATGGTGTGGCCCGTGTGCTCGCGGAACCAACGGTGACAGCGGTTTCTGGCGAGAGCGCGAAATTCATGGCCGGCGGCGAGGTCCCCATCAGCGGCGGCGTATCCTGTACGCAAAACCAGGCGGGACAGCAGAGCTGCGCCCCAAGCGTCAACTTCAAGCCCTACGGCATCAGTCTGAACTTCACGCCTGTGGTTCTCGCGGAGGGGCGCATACTCCTGCGCGTCGCAACGGAGGTGACAGAAGTCGACTCCACGCAATCGCTTAGCATTGGCAACGGCGCCTCCGTGCCGGGATTCCGCACGCGCCGGAATGAGACAAGCGTCGAGCTGCCATCGGGCGGCTCGATCGTATCGGCGGGCCTGATCCAGGTGCGATCAACCCAAGCCATAACAGGCGTTCCCGGCCTGATGAACCTGCCAATTCTGGGCGCAGCATTCCGGTCGAGAAACTTTCAACGCGAAGAGTCCGAGTTGCTCGTCATCGTCACGCCGTACATCGCCAAGCCGTCCAGCCCATCACAGATCGCGCGGCCAGATGATGGTTTTGCGGAGGCCAGCGATCCGCAGGGATGGTTCCTTGGTAGGGTCAACCAGATCTACGCGACCCGAGACAACGCACAGGCCGTGCAGCGCCTGCGCGGCAGATACGGCTTCATTCTCGACTGATCCATTTTCCCGGAGCAAGCCTATGTCCATTCATGACGGATCCGCGTTTCCAAGAGCCGGCGCGCTTCTCGCACTCGCTCTCGCAGGATTGCTCGGCGGTTGCCACAAAAACGGCGGCCTATCTTTCGACGCGGCGCCGAACGACTATCGCGCGCGCCACCCCATCGCGCTCGCCGAGCAACCGAAATCCGTCGATGTTTTCGTGCCGGGCGGAGCGCTGGATCCAGTTGCGCGCGCAAAAATCCGGGAAGTGGGCGCTGAGTATGCCCGCTCGGGATCTGGTCCCGTCGCCATACAGCTGCCCTCGACGCTCGGTCAGGATCAGCGCGCCCACGCCATCGTCGACGCTATTCGCCACGAACTCGCGGCAGGCGGCGCCCGCGGCTCCGTGAGCATCTCCACATATCCGGTGACGGATCAACGGCTCGCGTCGCCTATCCGCTTGACGTACCACGGCCTGACGGCCTCCGTTGCCACGAAATGTGGCGAGTGGCCGGGCGATCTCGCATCTGGAAGCAGCGCTGCCGGGTTGCAAAACAGACCATACTGGAACCACGGTTGCGCCTTTCAGCAGATGCTTGCAACACAGGTCGCAGATCCTCGCGACCTTGCTGGACCACGCGCCGAAACGAACGCCGACGTAAGTATGCGAACCCGCGCGATCCGTAACGTCCGCGAGGGACAGGATCCCGCAACCAGTTGGTCAACCACAACGACATCGACCGGCGGAGGCAGCTGATGACCCAGCTTGATGAACACGATCAGGCGGCGGCTGGCGACCAGATCGCACCGATTCCGCGCATCACAATTCAGGCGTTCTGCGAGACGAACGAAACTGCGAGTGCTGTCAACTACGCAGCCTCGGATCGCCGTATGCTCAAGACCCATGTCAAGGTGCATATGGGTGGACTTTCGGCCGCTGTTGAAGCGTTCCGCGACTCGCCAACCCCCAACCTTGTAATCCTCGAATCCCACGGGAGCAGACAGGATCTCCTTGCGCGCCTCGGGGAGCTGGCGGAATTCTGCGACCCCACGACAAAGGTGATCGTGATCGGTCGATCAAATGATATACTGCTATACCGGGAGCTGATCGCGCAGGGCGTCAGCGATTACCTCGTCGCGCCGCTTCCTGTACTACGCCTCGTGCAAGCCATCTCGACGCTTTATGCGGCCAAAGGCAAACCCCTTGGGCGGGTGATCGCGGTGACCGGCGTGAAAGGCGGCGTAGGCGCCTCAACGCTGGCTCACAACATCGGTTTCCTGTTCGCGCGGGATTACCAAACGCCGACCATTGTCGCTGACCTCGATGTGAGCTTCGGCACAGCCGCCCTGAACTTCAATCAGGACAGCGGGGGCGGAATTGTTGACGCGCTGACAGCGCCTAATTTCGACCATGCGCGACTTGATGGGCTCCTTATTCGCTGCGGAGATATGCTCAGCCTGCTCCCATCTCCCGCCACTGTAGATCGGCTGACTGACATCACAGATCTACGCATGGACGCTGTTATGGATGCGCTGCGAGCCACAACGCCGATCATTGTGGCTGACGTCCCCCATGTTTGGACCTCGTGGGCGAAACGCTGCCTTGTGACCGCTGATGACGTCGTCCTGGTTGCAAACCCGGACCTCGCAAGCCTGCGCAACGCAAGAAACCTGATCGACGAGCTCAAGGCCGCAAGGCCCAATGACTCTCCTCCGCATCTGGTTCTGAACATGACCGGCACTCCAAAAAAGATGGAGATCAGCGAAGGCGATTTCAGCAAAGCCGCCGACGCCCCAGTGGCATGCTCGATTCCATTCGATCCCAAGAGCTTCGGCGCGGCCGCAAATAACGGCCAGATGCTCAGCGAAATCGCGGACGCAGCCCGAGTGAACGACGTTATCGCGGGACTGACGCGCCTCCTCGCCGGGAAGGCTGAGCCAAGGGTCGCCAAAAAGCAAACCCTGCTCTCGCCGATCATAGAGCTGTTCAACAAGGCCAGGGCCTCCTGAGAGATGGGAGTTCACTGATGTTTGGAAAAAGATCAGGCGCTACAGAACGGCTGACGCCCACAGTGCGGCAGACGCCAGCGGCTCAAGCGCAAACCGACACGACCACATCCCCTGTTGCTGCGCCAATGCGCCAAACGCAAGTTGAGCGCGAGCCTAGCCCGCGCTCAAGCGAATACTACAACACAAAGAGCACCATCTTCGCTGCGCTCGTGGAGGTTCTTGAAGTCTCAAGGATTGCTGCGCTCGAGCCGTCAGTCGCGCGTGAAGAAATCCGCGATGTGGTTGGTGAGATCATAGCAATCAAGAATATTGTCCTTTCTATGAACGAGCAGGAAGATCTGCTTGAGGACATCTGCAACGACATGCTGGGCTTTGGTCCGCTTGAGCCGCTTCTCATGCGTGATGACATCGCCGACATCATGGTGAACGGGGCCACCCGGACATTCATCGAGGTGTCCGGGAAGATACAGCTCACCAATATCCGGTTCCGCGACAATGCGCAGCTCATGAACGTTTGCCAGCGCATTGTCAGCCAGGTCGGCCGAAGGGTGGATGAGTCGTCCCCTATCTGCGACGCCCGCTTACTCGACGGATCCCGTGTTAACGTCATTGCACCACCGCTCGCCATCGACGGCCCGGCGCTCACCATCCGCAAATTCAAGAAAGACAAGCTGACGCTCGACCAGATCACAAAGTGGGGCGCCATCTCCCCGGAAGGCGCTGAGATTCTCAAGATCATCGGCCGAGTGCGCTGCAACGTTCTGATCTCCGGAGGAACAGGCTCCGGCAAAACCACACTGCTGAATTGCATGACCAATTATATTGATCATGACGAACGGGTAATTACATGCGAAGACGCCGCGGAGCTTCAGTTGCAACAGCCTCACGTGGTGCGTCTTGAGACGCGTCCTCCAAGCATTGAGGGCACAGGCGCGATAACCATGCGCGAACTTGTGAAGAACTGCCTTCGTATGAGACCTGAACGGATCATCGTCGGCGAAGTGCGCGGCCCGGAGGCGTTCGATCTCCTGCAGGCCATGAATACTGGTCACGACGGGTCGATGGGCACGCTTCACGCCAACTCGCCGCGCGAGGCGTTAAGTCGTCTCGAGTCCATGATCACCATGGGCGGCTACGCACTCCCGGCCCGTACAATACGTGAAATGGTTTGCTCGTCTGTGGATGTTATCATTCAGGCGCAACGTCTTCGTGACGGCTCGCGCCGCATAACTCACATCACCGAAGTGTTGGGCATGGAGGGTGATGTCGTCACGACCCAGGATATCATTCTGTACGATATCATTGGAGAAGACGCGAATGGCAAGCTGATCGGCCGTCATCGCTCAACGGGCATTGGCAGGCCGCGCTTCTGGGAACGGGCGCGTTACTACGGTGAAGAAAGCAGACTTGCAGCCGCGCTCGACGCGGCCGACCAGCCCTCCTGATTCTTACGGATGAACACATGTTTACTATTTTGATGGCGTTTGTTCTCACCGGTGTTTTCGTCGGCGGAATTGTGTACGCCGCCATGCCCTATTTCACCGGGGAGGTTAAAGCGGAGCGCCGGATTGATGCGGTTACGAAACGGACCGCAATGGTGACCATGGAGCCTGATGCGAAGCGGAGGAATGTTGCGGAGGTTCTGAAGAAGGCAGAGGATCTTCAGGCCCGACAGAAACGCCCGCCTCTTGAGGCGCGTATCGAGCAAGCCGGGCTGAGCATTACAAAGAACGCGCTCCTCGCGCTGAGTGTCGCGGGCGGGCTGCTTGCCTTTCTGACTTGTCTGACGATCAGCGGGAGTCTTCTGGTCAGTGGCGGGTGCTTCTTCATAGTGACGATCGGCCTGCCTAACTGGGTTCTGTCCTATCTGATCAAAAAGCGCCTTAATAGATTCATAGTCGAGCTACCGGGCGCTCTCGACATCATCACACGAGGGATCAAGGCGGGCCTTCCACTTAGTGAATGTCTCAAAATTATCGCCAACGAGGCCCCTGACCCAATCGGACCCGAGTTCACCCGTATCATTGAATCACAGCAGATGGGCATATCCCTCAGCGACGCCGTCCAGCGCATGGCGTTACGAATGCCCAGCTCTGAGGCGAACTTCTTTGCGACGGCGATTTCAATCCAACAAAAGTCGGGTGGCAACCTGGCGGAGGCGCTTGAGAACCTCGCGCACATTCTTCGTTCGCGCAAACAAATGAAGTTGAAAATCAAGGCCATGTCGACAGAGGCTACGGCTTCCGCCGGTATCATTGCCTGCATGCCGCCAGGGGTGGCGATCATGGTTTACATGACCAGCCCGGATTACATTTCACTTCTATGGACGCACACAACCGGACAGGTGACGCTTTTGATTTCAGCGATCTGGATGCTGATCGGCGTGCTCGTCATGCGCAAAATGATCAATTTCGACTTCTGAGGGCGTCATGAGCGAGATAATTCTAGTCCTGACAGACCCGGAACTTCTAATGCGCTTGCTGGTGGCGGTCGCCACCGCAGGCACAATCCTTACAATCGCCCTCCCTTACCTGAACACTGATTCTCTGCGACGGCGAATGAAGGCCGTTTCAAGCGAACGGGAGCGCATCCGTCTCAGGGAGCGCGAACGCCTCAGCAAGGATCGCATGGGCAGAGTTGATGAAAGCAACCCGTTCAAGGCGCTTGTGGCGCGTTTCAACCTGATTAAGTGGGTGGGTGCCGGAGACGAGAAGACGAAGCTTGCGCAGGCTGGATTTCGCTCACCGGGCGCTGTTTATGCCTTTCTCGTTGCGCGCGTCGGCGCGCCGCTATTCATGATGTTTTTCGGTTCCATATATATGTTTTTCATTCTGCAAGGGGACCATGCCCTAATAACAAGGCTCGGCGGCGCTCTTGCTATTACATACATTGGCTTTAAACTGCCGGACATCTGGTGCAAGAACGTCGCTCAAAAGCGGCAGCTGTCTATCCGTCGCGCGCTCCCGGACGCACTCGATTTGCTCGTGATCTGCGTAGAGTCGGGTATGTCGGCTGAGCAGGCATTCAGGCGTGTGAGCGAGGAGATTGGAACTCAATCTGTAGCGCTCGCGGAGGAGATGGCCATCACCACGGCGGAGCTTTCTTATCTGCCGACGCGACGCGCTCCCTACGAAAATCTCGCCGCCCGAACCGGCGTTGATGGCGTGAAGAACATCACAACGGTGCTGATCCAGGCTGAGAAGTATGGAACGCCCCTGGGGACAGCGCTTCGCGTGGTGTCCGAAGAGAGCAGACACGAGAGGTTGATGGAGGCGGAGAAAAAGGCCGCCGCGCTGCCGCCGAAACTGACTGTGCCAATGATCCTGTTCTTCCTGCCGGTTCTTTTCGCAGTCATTCTGACGCCGGCCATCATTCAGGTTTCGGGCGCAGGCCTTTAATTTGTTTGTATTACTTTCACCGGGCCTTTGGGCGATTCGGCGTAACAGATTGCTGCGGGGCAGGGGCAGAGCTGCGCTCAGTGTTTGTTCGCGCGGTCATCTGTCTCATCGCGAGGATGTTTGCGGTAGCCTGCTCCATTGGCAGATCTCTGCGCTGTATTTGCTCGGCCTCGTCCATCTTGCCCTGGAGCGCGAGGACCAGTGATAGGTTCTGGCGCACCCGCGCGTCGGCCCTCGGATGCGCGCTGGCCTGCCTCAGAGCCTGCTCCGCTTCCGGGAGGTTCTTGGTCAAGGCGAACGATAGGCCGAGATTGGAGAGCACGGACGGTTCGCCCGGCGCTATCCGTAGCGCTGATATGTAGAACGCCTGCGCCGCGCGGTGATCTCCGAGTTTGTCGCTAACCGAGCCCTGAGCGGAAAGAACCGTCCAATCCGGCCGTTCCGGCGTATGGGCGCTGCGAAGCACGGATGCAGCTTCCTGCAGACGACCGCCTTCCGCCAGCGCCTTGCCGTAGGCAGCGAGCACCTCCCGATCTTGAGGGCGACTCGCGGCGAGGCGTTGCAGCACCGCCACGGCTTCGCTGGTCCGGCCGGCGTTACGCAATGCCGTAGCGTACGGCATTGCCGCCGACTTATCCTCAGGCGCGCGATCATATTGGCGCGCAAGCTGCGCCATAAATCCCGTATCTTGACCGCGGGCGGTCGCGTTGATGGAGCCGGTGACGTCCCTGGATGACTTGCAAGACGCGAGCGGAACGGTTGCAAGCGTTGCGACCAGGACCAGAGCGCACCGGCGGCAAGCATTGGCGAAGGGCAATCTGAAAAGGAACATGGTCGCTCGCCTGAAAGGGACTTGTGCAAAACTCGATGATGCAGGAATAAAGCGTTAACCCTAATGCTCAGTTAAAGCGGCACTCGAGGAGTATGCTCATGTCCGACGCCCTGACGGGCTCTGCGCGCGGCGCACGACCCATCTGGTTCGCATCCACAGCCACATGGAAGTCCGTGGGCGCTGCACTCCCTGACACGGCGCTCGCATTTGCTGAAGCATCCGGATTTGAGGCGCAGGCTGGCCGCATCCTCGTTTGCCCGGACGCGAGCGGACGGGTCGGGTGCGCCTTGATGGGACTGCCCGCTCCCTCAGCGCGGTTCAGGGATCCATTCCTTCCCGGCAAGCTCGCAACCGCCCTTCCTTCCGGAGTGTGGCGCTTTGCGAACACGCCGGGCGATGCGCCCAGAGCAAGCGAACTGGCGGCGCTCGCCTTCGCGCTTTCGTTCTACTCCTTCAGCCGGTATCGCAAACCCGGGAGCATCAAGACGAGGCTCTTGGCGCCGGAGAGCGTCAATCTTCGCCGTCTGAACCGCATCGCTGATGCTTTGTGCATGGCGCGCGACCTCGTGAATACGCCGGCGAACGATATGGGCCCCGAAGCGCTCGAAGCCGCCGCGCTCGACATTGCAAAGCAGTTTGGCGCGCGCGCGAAAGTGATTCGCGGAGACGACCTGCTCAAGCGTAACTTTCCATTGATCCACGCGGTCGGCCGCGCCGCCGCGCAAGCGCCGCGGCTTGTGGATTTTTCCTGGGGACCAACCAACGCGCCGAAGGTTACCCTCGTTGGAAAGGGCGTCTGCTTCGATACTGGCGGCCTGGATATCAAACCATCGTCCGCGATGCTGCTCATGAAAAAAGACATGGCCGGCGCCGCAGTCGCGCTTGCTCTGGCGCACATGATTATGGACGCCGGCCTTAAGGTGCGCCTTCGCGTGCTTCTCCCGATCGTGGAGAACGCCGTATCGGCAGCGTCTTTCCGACCCGGCGATGTTTATCCCTCGCGCAAGGGCTTGTCGGTGGAGATCGGCAACACTGATGCGGAGGGACGCCTGATTCTGGCTGACGCGCTGGCTCTTGCTGATGAGGAGGAGCCGGAGTTTCTGTTCAATTTCGCGACGCTCACGGGCGCCGCACGGGTCGCGCTCGGTCCCGATCTGCCGCCTTTCTACTGCACAGACGATGTGGTCGCGGACGAGATCGCCCGCACGGGACTGGCGGTCAATGATCCGATCTGGCGCCTGCCCCTGTGGGATCCGTATGATGCGCTTCTCGAGAGCAAGGTGTCGGACATTGTGAACGTGTCATCCGGTCCGTTCGCTGGCTCGATCACCGCCGCGCTGTTCCTCCGGCGCTTCATCGCGAAGACCAGGACGTGGGGGCATTTCGACATATACGGGTGGAATCCATCCACCAAGCCCGGACGTCCTGAAGGAGGCGAGGCGCAGACGGCGCGTTTGCTCTACGAATTTCTCGAGAGCAAATACGGGGCGCGGCGCAAGTAAAGGCTGGCGGGTCGCATCTCCGGTCCAATGCGGAGTTTAGGTTGATGTCTGAAAAGGCAGCTTTTGACAGGCGATTGACGCCAGCGCGACCGGATCTCGCCGCCACGCGCCTTCGAGGAAAAGTCGAGGCGGCGCGCTATGTGGATGGCGAGAAGATGCGCGTCGTCGCTGAAGCAATCGCTGTTCGCGCTGCGCCGAACCCGGAAGCGGGCTATGATACGCAAGCGCTGTTCGGCGAGCAGGTCACAGCCTACGATCTGGACGACGAAGGATGGGCATGGGTGCAGCTGGAAAGCGATGGCTACGTTGGTTATGTATCCGCCAATGACCTCGCGCCTCCAGGCGCTGCGCCGACGCAGACTGTACGTGCGCCTCGCACGTTCGTTTACCCAGCGCCCTCAATGAAGACCGCTCCCATTCTCGCTTTGCCGATGCTCTCGCAGGTCGCTGTGCTCGATCATGCGGGCGCTTTCGCGCGCATTGATGGCGGCGGCTTCGTATGGGCGGACCATTTGCGCCCAATTCAGGACGCGGAAGATGATTTCGTCTCTGTTGCAGAGCGCTACGAACATGCGCCTTATCTTTGGGGCGGCAAGACATGGGCGGGGCTCGACTGCTCGGGCCTCGTCCAGATCGCGCTGCGCGCGGCGGGCGTCTCAGCTCCGCGCGACACCGATATGCAGGCACGCGCGCTCGGGCGCGAAATTGATCCCGGCGTGGATTTTTCAGGCCTGCAGCGAGGCGATCTCGTATTCTGGAAAGGTCACATCGGGGTTATGTGCGACGAACGTGCGTTGCTGCACGCCAACGGCTCACACATGCAGGTGACGCGCGAGCCGCTGGCGCAGGCCCGCGCACGGATCACGCACGCAGGCCACGGCGACATAACGTGCGTGAGGCGCTTTTAGGGCCTACGCAACAACGATATTCATTGCGCCGATCTTCTCGATCCACGCATGCATGGTGCAGCCAGACGTGATCTCGCCAACGCCATCTGGCGTGCCGGTCATGATCACATCTCCGGGATTGAGCGCGTAGACCTTCGACGCGCGCTCGATAAGATCAGGCACGTCGCAGATCAGATTGCGGGTGTTCGAGCGCTGGCGCTCTTCGCCGTCCACTTCAATCCCGAAATCGAGGTTACCCGGATCGCCAATCTCATCAGCCGTGACAAGCCATGGCCCAAGCACCGCGTACGTATCGGCAGCCTTGCGGAAGCTGCGATCCTCGGTGCCGCGCACCGTGATGTCGAGACCGATGCAGTAGCCGGCCACGTGGGAGAGCGCGTTCTCGCGCGTGATGTTCTTGCCGCCGCGACCAATGACGACAGAAAGCTCCACCTCGTGATCGTTGCGCCGACCCGGCCAGTGCAGGATGACTTTCTGGCCAGGCCCAATGACGCCGGTCTGCGACTTCAGAAACAAGCCGTACTTGTCGATGGGCGTCGCAAAGCCCTCATGGGTCGGCATATGCACGCCGTGGTTGATAGCGGGATCCGCCGACTCCTTCACGTGCAGAGGATAGTTCAGCGGCGCAGCGATAATGTGCGGTGGATTGGCGACGGGGGAGTCGAGGCTCGCCTGCGCCAACGGAATTGATGGCGCGGAGACTGCTGCGGCCTTGAGCTTCGGGAGCAACGCGTCGAGATTGGCGATGAGAAGATCGCCTATCGGCAGCGGCCAGCGCACAGGACCGAGTGACTGGGTCACCACGTCCGTGACGTCCTTGACAACGTCGCCCTCTACGACGCCCACGCGGCCGTTGTTGAACCGGCAAATCTTCATCTTGCGTTTCCCCTGGATTCTTTTGGCGAATGATCGCGCAACCGGTAACGGAGGCGAGAGGGCCGCGCAAGGCGACTGCCCTCTCGCTTCGCGGGATCAGAGCTTCACGGGCGTTCCCATGAAGTCGCGCTTGCCGATCTCCACGCCAACATGGCGCAGAAGGGCGTAAGCTGTAGTCGTGTGAAAATAGAAATTGGGCAGGCTGAAGTTGATGAGCATCGACTGCCCCGTGAAATGGCGCTCGCCGCTGGGGAACTTCACGGTGATCTCCTTGCCCTCCTGCCCATCGAGCTGTTCAGGCTTGATGGTTTGAAGGAAAGCGAGCGCCTTCTCGACGCGCGCCTTGAGGTGGGCGATGGTGGTTTCGTTGTTCTCGAATGTCGGGAGATCGACGCCAGCGATGCGGCCGCAGGCGTTCACCGCATGATCGCAGGATGCGCGAACCTGTCGCGTAAAGTTATGCATGTCCGGATAAAGCCGGTTCGTCATGATGAAGCTCTCATCGAGCTTCTTCGCATCGATATGGGCCTGGGCCTTGTCGAGAACGCCCGAGAGAGCCTGCAGGAACTGAAGGAAGACCGGAACTGAAACGGTGTACATGGAAACGCTCATAAGACTTCTCCTGCCTTCGTTGGGAAACTATGCGTTGTGAATCGGCGCGAGCGGCGGGCGCCCGCGAATCATGTCTGAGGCTTTTTCCGCCATCATCAACACGCACGCGTTAATATGCGCAGACACGATGTCGGGCATGGCGGAAGCGTCCACAACCCGCAGGCCCTCAACGCCCAGAACGCGAAGCTCAGGATCGACGACGCCGCCGATGGCGCAAGTGCCGCACGGATGATGCGCTGTGATCGCCGTGCGGCGGAACCACTCGACAATGTCATCATCGGACCGGATCGGCTGCGGGGCAGCCACATCGCCGCGATATGAATCAAGCGGTGAGCGGCCAGCCACATCGATGGCGCGCTGCGTTCCCTCGACAATCGTGGCGATATCGTCGGGGTGCGTGAGGAAGTCATAATGGATGCGCGGCTTTTCCAGCGGGTTCGCCGAACGAAGCCGCACGCGGCCGCGACTTTTGGGATGCAGCAGCGCAGGCCTGATCGCATAGGAATCCGTCCATGGCGCCCGCACGCCGGGAAACCAGATATGCGGCTTGGGGTTCGTCGCGCGAAACATGAATTCAACATCGGGCGCCGCTTCCGCACGACTGGTGCGAATGAACGCGAACAGCGCCGTAGGCACAATCGTGCCCGGCCCCGTTCCGAAGAGATACGCCTGCGCCATCGCCAGCGCGATTCGGTCGGCGCGCATGACCGAATGAAAAAAGCCCGGCCCCTTGCGCGTCCAGTTGAACCATGCGGCGAGATGATCCTGCAGGTTCTCACCCACCGGCAGATCGAGCAGCGGATCAATTCCCATCTCGCGCAGATGACCGGCAGGTCCGATGCCCGCCAACATCAGCAACTGCGCACTGTTGAACACACCCGCCGAAAGGATCACCTCCCTTCCGGCCAGCGCGCGGCGGGTCTGGCCGCCGGATACATACTCGACACCCTCAGCCCGCGTGCCCTTCATAAGAAGCTTCGTCGTGTGAGCTTTGGTCACGAGCGTCAGGTTGGCGCGGCCCAGCGCCGGGCGCAGGTAAGCGGCGGCCGCAGAGTGGCGACGCCCGTTGCGGATGGTAAACTGCACACGGCCAAAGCCTTCGCCGGAAGCCGCGTTAAAATCATCGGTGACGCGATAGCCGGCTTGCCTGCCTGCCTCCGTCCATGCGTCGAAGATGGGATCCGGCGAGCGCGCCCTCTGCACATGGATGGGGCCGGAGCCGCCGCGCCATGCATTTTCGCCGTCCTCCCACGTCTCGCCGCGCTTGAAATACGGCAGCACGTCGGCATAGGACCAGCCTGCTGCGCCGTTGCGCGCCCAGCGGTCATAGTCGGCGCGGTCGCCGCGGGTGTAGGCCATGACATTGATCGAGTGGGAGCCGCCAAGCACCTTGCCGCGCATGGCCTCGATGCTGCGGCCATTCATGGCGGCATCCGGCTCCGCATCGTAGCCCCAGTCGAACAAGCGGTGCTCGTGCAGCTTGCCCAGCCCAAGCGGCACCTGAATCAGTGGGCTCCAGTCGCGCGGCCCAGCCTCCAGCAGGAGGACGCGGGCGCCCGCATCCTCACTCAACCTGTTCGCCAGCACGCAGCCCGCCGAGCCCGCCCCGACAATGATGTAATCGTACCCCGCATCGCCCGCCATCGGCGGCGTTCCCCCTCATGCGCTTTTTGTCGGCAGCGCAATCTAGGACACAAGCCGCAGGGCGCGCAACGCGGGGCGCTCAGTGGGTCATGAGCACAGGCAGCGTCATGGCCGACAGCACCTGCCGCGTGGCGCCGCCGAGCACGAACTCCCGAAGCCGGGAGTGCCCGTATCCGCCCATCACGAGGAAATCCGCGCCCGAGTCGGCGGCATGGGACAGAAGGGCGGAGCCCACCTCGTCGGCGGGCGCCAGTTGTCGCAACTCAGCCTTCAGGCCGTGGCGCGCCAGATGCCGGGTGATGTTGAAGCCCGGAAGCTCCTCCACAGGCGCGCCTCGCGGGGCGATGGTGACCACCTCGATGCGCTTGCATCGCTCCAGAACGGGCATGGCGGCTGCGAGCGCGCGGGAAGCGGCGAGCCCGCCGTCCCAGGCGATCAAGGCGTGGTCAAGCCGCGCAGGGCCCTTGTGGATGTAGGGCACAATGAAAACGGGGCGGCCCGAGCCGAACAGAACGGCGCTGATGAAACCCGCGTCGTCACCCACCACACCGCCGCCGTCCTGGCCGACGACGGTCACGTCGAAATGGCGCGCGAGTTCGCCCAGCCGGTTCGCGGCGACGCCGGCCAGCGCCTCGATGAGCACCATCTCCGTCTCGACCCCGGCGGGCGTGGACGCGCGCAGCGTCCCGAAAGCCTGCTCCTGCGCTGCCCTCGCCTGCTCCGTCACCTGCGCGAGCAGATCGTAAGGATAATCGCCCGCGAAAGAGACCGGCGCCACGAATTGCAGCGCCACTCCCGCCGCCGTGAGGTGCGCCTTGTGCAGCGCGGCGAGAGACTGCGCGAACGCGTGGGCTGGCGCCTGCCTCCCATCGGGGTCGAGCACAACAAGCAAATCCCTGATCGGCATACTGTTACCTCCACTCGGGCCGCATTGCCGCCGTTCAGCGGTAGACCAGCACAGGGATTGTCGTCAGCGCCAGCACGCGCGCGGTTTCGCTGCCAAGCAGCATCCGGTTCACGCCGCGCCGTCCGTGGGAGCCCATCACAATCAGGTCACACCCGCGGGCGGTCGCCGTCTCCACAATCGCCTCGGCGGGTTTGAGATCGCGCGCATGAACCATGTCGCAGGTTACGCCATAGCGGGCGGCGCGTTCTGCGGCAGCGTCCAGAACCTTGCGCGCGCTCTCCGCCGCGATTGCTTCGTAATGCTCGATCGGGTTTCGGGTATCCCCGGAATGACGCGTCATTTCGAACACGGACCACATCTCGGTGCCGGTGAGCACTGTCACCTTGGCCTTGAGTTGACGGGCGAGGCTGAGGCCGTGGTCGAGGGCCCTGTCGCCCAACTCGGACCCGTCCGTGGCGATGAGGATATGCTGATGCATGGCGTCCCTCCTCTCTTAACGTCCCGCAAGGGACAGAATGTAGGCCGCGAGCGCGTCAATCTCCCGCTCGGCAAGAATGATGTCCGGCATGTCGCCGTGGGGTGTTTTCAGGAAAACGCGGATCGAGGTCGCCGTCGTCGAGGGCATTCGCGCGACAGCCGCGAAGTCGGGCGCTCCGGCCTGCGACTTGCCCCCGCTCACGTTATGGCAGTCGGCGCACGCCTCCCGGGCGATACGGGCGCCCTCGGCGACAAGCCCCGCCTGCTCCTGCGCCGAAGCCGGGCCAAGGGAGGCGAAACCGAGGAGAAACGATCCGCAGAAGCCGCTGAGCAGACAGAGCTTTAACATTCCCGATTGTCTCCGGCCGCCAACAACATTGCAAATACTATTACATTTTAATGCGGATTGAAATCCATCGCATTGCGCTCGATCAACTTTGCCGCGACGCGCGGCCGCGGTTCCGGTTGCGGCGCGGGCCGCAAAACGGTTTATAAGATCTCAAAGAAAGCGCGCCCCGCAGCGGGGCGGATCGAGGAGGAGAATGGCATGGGCCAGTTCGGCATCGGGCAACCGGTCAGGCGCAAGGAAGACACCCGCCTTCTGACGGGACGCGGCCAGTTCACCGACGATCTGAACTTCGAGGGGCAGGCCTGGGCCGCCTTCGTGCGCTCGCCTCACGCCAACGCGAAGATCACTGGCGTCGATATTTCGGCGGCGCTCGAGTTGCCGGGCGTCATCGCCGTTTATACCGGCGAGGACATCGCCGCCGCGGGCCTCGGCAAGCTTGTCAACGACGCGAGCTACAAGGATCGCGCCGGAACGCCCATGCATAAAACCCAGCGCGAGATCATGCCCACGAAGCAGACCCGCTTCGTCGGCGAGGTTCTCGCCATGGTCGTTGCGGAAACCCACCATGAGGCCCGCGAGGCGGCCGAAGCCGTCATCTTCGACTTCGAGGAACTGCCGGCGGCTGTGGGAACCGCCCGCGCCGTTGAGGCCGGCGCCCCGGTTGTTTGGCCGGAGTTTGGCTCAAACGTCGTTGTGCACTGGGAGTACGGCGACAAGGACGATGTGGACGCGAAGCTCGGCGCAGCCGCGCACCGCGTCAGCGTGGATCTCGTCAACAACCGTCTCGCAGTCAGCCCGATGGAGCCGCGCAGCGCCACCGCCATCTGGGACGCGACCGAAGGCGGGCTCACCGTCTACACGCCGAGCCAGGGCGGCCGCCGCTTGCAGGTGGCGCTTGCCGAAAACCTGCTCAAGCTGCCCACCGACAAGGTTCGCATTATCTCCAAGGACACCGGCGGCGGCTTCGGCATCCGCTCGAAGATGTACCCCGAGACAGCCATGGTCTGCTTTGCGGCCATGAAGCTCGACCGCCCCGTGAAGTGGCGCGGCGACCGCTCCGAGACCTTCATGTCCGACTACCATGGGCGCGATCAGGTCAATCACGCCGAGATGGGTCTGGACAAGGACGGCCGCGTCATCGCGCTGAAGGTGAGCACGCTGGTCAACGTGGGCGCGTATCTTTCCGAGAACGGCGTGCGCCTGCCCATGGAAGGCGGCGGCCGAATCATTCCGTGCAGCTATCACGTGCCCGACTTCTACTTCTCGGTGAAGCCGGTGTTCACAAACACCATCAGCACCGACACCTATCGCGGGGCGGGCCGGCCCGAGGCGAACTTCATCATGGAACGCCTGATGGACGCCGCTGCGGAAGCGACCGGGCTTGCCAGGGAGGAGGTGCGGCGGCGCAACTTCATCCGTGAAGAGCAGATGCCCTACAAGACCCATCTGGGCTTCACCATCGACTCCGGCGACTTCGCCGGCACCATGGACAAGGCGCTGGAAGCCGCTGACTGGAAGGGGTTTGAAGCGCGCCGCGCGGAAGCCGCGCGCCACGGCAAAAAGCGCGGCATCGGCGTCGCAGTGTTCATCGAAGGCGCGGGCTCGCGTCCGACCGAAGGCATGCGCCTGCGATTCGAGGATAACGGCGACGTCACCGTCTACGCCGGCACCTACTCCCACGGACAGGGCCACGAGACGGTCTATTCGCAGCTTGTGCACGAGTTCCTCGGCGTGCCGTTCGAGAACGTGAAGCTGGTCAACGGCGACACACGACTCGCGCCCTCAACCTCCATCGGCACCTTCGGCTCGCGCTCGTCCATGGTCGGCGGCATGGGCATCAAGATGGCCAGCGCAAAAATCGTGGAGAAGGGCAAGAAGATCGCGGCGCACCTGCTGCAAAGCCAAGCCGAGCAGGTGACGTTCGAGCAGGGTGTGTTCCGCACGCAGACATCAAGCGTCTCCCTCGAAGAGGTTGCCGCCGCCAGCCGCGATCCCTCGAAGCTGCCGGATGGCGTCACGCCGGGCCTCGACGAGGAAGTCACCTTCAACGGCAAGGCGGAGAACTTCCCCAACGGCGCCCACGTGTGCGAGCTTGAGGTTGATCCGGACACCGGCGTCATCGAGATCGTCAACTACGTGGCTGTGGACGATTGCGGCGTGGTGCTGAACCCGTTCATCGTGCACGGGCAAGTCTACGGCGGCGTTGCGCAGGGCGTGGGGCAGGCGCTGACCGAAAACATCGTCTACGACGACGGCGGGCAGCTCATCACCGCGTCCTACATGGATTACGGCATGCCACGCGCTGCGCACCTGCCCAGCATTGAGGCGCTGTTCAACGTCGTTCCGGCCAAGACCAACGAGCTTGGCGTGAAGGGCGCGGGCGAAGCGGGCGCCACCGGCGCGCCGCCGGCGGTGGTCTCAGCCGTGGTGGACGCGCTGAAGGAGTATGGAATCCGCCACCTCGACATGCCGCTCACGCCCGAGCGCGTGTGGCGGGCCATCAACATGCCAATGGCGGCGGAGTAAGCAAGCGCGCGCGCGGGTTAGCCTTACGCTGGACCGCGCGCGTCCCCGCGCGCAAAAACTAACCTGTAATCAACTAGCGCCCCCTCCCGGCTGGCTCCGCCAGCCACCCTCCCCCAACTGGCGTTGGGAGAGGGAGTCGCGCACATTGATTTGCGCGTAACTTCACACGCTCAAAATCGCGAGATTAGCGCCCGTGAGGGGGTGATCATGGACCGCGCGCCACATCCCCGGACGCGGCGCGATCCGGGGCCCCGCGCGCAATAAATACGTTGTAAATAGAAAAGCCCCCTCCCGGCCGGCTCCGCCAGCCGCCCTCCCCCAACTTCGTTGGGAGAGGGGGTCGCACTTGTTATTGCCAAACTTACGCCGCGCTGAATCGCGCTCCAAGCCGCTCCATATCCGGACGGAACGTCGGGAAGCTTGTGGCGATCATGGACGCGTCGTCGATGCTCATGGGCTGCTGCGACGCCAGACCCATGACGAGGAAGCTCATGGCGATGCGGTGATCGAGGTGCGTAGCGACCATCCCGCCCCCGCGCACCGCCCCTGCCCCGCCCGTCACGATGAGATCGTCGCCCTCAATGCGGTTGGCGACGCCGGCGGCGTCGAGCCCAGCCGCCACTGCGGCGAGCCGGTCGGATTCCTTCACCCGCAGCTCCGCCAGCCCGCGCATGCGCGTCTCGCCCGTGGCGAACGCCGCAGCGACCGCCAGCACCGGGTATTCGTCGATCATGGACGGCGCGCGCTCCGCGGGCACATCCACCCCGTGCAGAGCGCTGTGCCGCACGCGCAGGTCAGCCACGTCCTCGCCGCCCTCGATGCGCGGGTTAAGCGTCTCGATGGCGCCGCCCATCTCGATCAGCGTCGTGATGAGGCCAATGCGCAGCGGATTCATCATCATGCCCTCGATCACCACATCGGAGCCGGGGATGATGAGGGCGCCCACGAGGGCGAACGCGCCTGATGAGGGATCCGCCGGCACGATCACGTCGCGGGCGGTGAGTTCGGGGCGGCCTTCCAGCGTGATGCGGCGTCCATGGGCGCCGTCAGGCGCGCTGGTGACGCTGGCGCCGAAGTACGCGAGCATCTTCTCCGTGTGATTACGGGAGGCCTCGGTCTCAATCACGACGGTGCGCCCGGGCGAGTTCAGGCCAGCGAGCAGAATCGCGCTCTTGAGCTGGGCGGAGGGCACGGGGGTGCGATACTCGATAGGCGCGGGCTCGCTCGTCCCGCGCAAGGTAACCGGGCAGCGGCCGCCCTCGGCCTCCGAGACCACGCGCACGCCCATCTGGGTGAGCGGATCGAGGATGCGGCGCATGGGCCGCTTGCGCAGGGAGGCGTCCCCGTCGAACGTCGCCGTCATGGCGTGCCCACCGACGACGCCCATCATCAGGCGCGTCCCGGTGCCGGCGTTGCCGAAATCAAGCGTGTCCTTGGGCTCCAGCAGGGAGCCCACGCCGCATCCGTCCACCCGCCAGGCGCCCGGGCCGAGCCGCTCCACCTTCGCCCCAAGGGCCGCGCAGGCGGCGGCGGTGCGCAGCACGTCGTCGCCCTCCAGCAGACCCTCGATGGTGGTGCGGCCCTTGGCGAGCAGGCCGAGGATCAGCGCCCGGTGGGAGATCGACTTGTCGCCCGGCGGGCGCATCCGGCCTGTGAGCGGCGCGCCGGCGCCGGCGGAAAGGGGCTGCGCCGGCCCATGGCCTGCGGGCGGGGCGGCGGCGTTGGCGTCGGCCTGCATGGAGTGCGTCCTCGCTAAAGATGTCGCCGGCTCGTAACACGCCCCTGCGTCGCCTGTCATTACGCGCGCGGTGGGCGCGATTTCCCATTTGACAGTCGCGCAGGGCGCGACTAACCGGACAACCGGTTTACGGCCGGCGCGAGCGTCGCGGGCCGGCGAAGATTTATCTTTCACGCTGGGGATCCATACACGTGGCCAAACCCGAACTCGGCAGCAAGCGCCAGTGCCAGAGCTGCGGCGCCAAATTTTTCGACATGAACCGCGATCCGATCATCTGCCCGAAGTGCGGCGCCACCTTCCAGGCGGCGGCCATGACCAGGGCAGCGCCGCGGGCCGCCGTCGCCGACGACGAGGCTGACGTGGACACCGCGGGGCCGGAGATCGTCTCTCTCGACGAGGCCGCGGCCGACGAGGAGAAGGATGCTGTGGCGGGCGCCGACGACATCGAGCTTGAAGACGATGGCGCGGCGGAAACCTTCCTCGAGGAAGAGGAAGAGGACAACGACGACGTTTCCGATCTCATCGATGGCGACATCGAGGAAGACGAGGAAAGCTGACGCACACGGCTTCGGCGGATGTGAATTTTCTCCGCTGAAGTTCAAAGACGGGCTTGTGAAGCGTCGTGGTTCCGTCTATATCGAGCGCCGTCGCAGCCGGTTCGCTGGCTGCGAGGCGGCCCACCCCAAGGGGCCGCTTTTCTTTCCCCGGCAACGGGAAAACGTGGGGCCATAGCTCAGTTGGGAGAGCGCTTCAATGGCATTGAAGAGGTCGTCGGTTCGATTCCGTCTGGCTCCACCAGTCTATTCAACCATTTGAAAATAAAGCGAAAACAGCGACAGTAGCACAGGACTGTCACGCAAGCGTGTCGCACACTGGCGCCGCTGACGCGCCGCTAAGTGTTTCAGAACGCACTGAAAACAGTCACCTCAACTGTCGCACAAACCTGCCGCACAAACGTGTCGCACACGGTCGAAAACATCGTTCTACCGGCATATGGCTGCGCGGCGCTGTTTGGCAGTATCGCGTCAGAGTTCCATCCAGCATCGTCCAAGCCTTTGGCAAAGGATGGGTGAGCGTCTCCCTGAAGACCTCTGACTATCGTG
>JAIXSM010000022.1 GCA_027484655.1 Hyphomicrobiales bacterium
AGCGCCAGCGAGCCGAGCGCTGACAGGATGATCCACAAACCCCGCTGGCTTGCGCTCGGGGGGATGTCTTTCTCTGTGTGAGCCGGGGCCGCAGCCTGCGCCTGGCGCCCGTCAGCCGCCGTCGCGCTGAGGACAGCCACATAGGAACAGGCAAGGGCGAACGCGACAAAGCCCGCAGACCAAAGCCAGGCCTGATGGGACGTGGTCAGCAGCGGCTCAAGCAGGAAGGGGTAGGCGAGCAGGCCGCCGAGCGAGGCCGCGTTTGAAATCGCAAACAGCCGATAGGGCGCGGCCATGGTCCGGGCGTACCAGGCCTGCAGCAACGGGCTCGTGGATGACAAAACGAAGTAGGGCAGGCCGACGGTGGTCGCGAGCAGCAGCAGGATTCGCAGCGCGGGTTCGGTCTCGCCGCTCTTCCAGTAGTCCGAGGCGAGCACCGGCAGGCTGATCAGGCTCAGGGCGAGCATGACCACGTGGACGATCGCCTGACGCTTTGGGCTCGCCAGCCGCGCCACCCCATGGGCGTAGACATAGCCCAGCAGGAGCAGCAGCTGGAAAAAGAACACGCACGTGTTCCAGACGCTGGCCGACCCGCCGAACCAGGGCAGGATCTGCTTGGCCATGATCGGCTGCACGAGGAAGAGAAGAAACGCCGAGAGAACGATCGGAACCTGAAAGTACAACGCTTTGACCGACATGCGCCCGCCCCATGGAGTTTGGCGCGCGACTATATAGCGCCCCGCAATCCTGTCGAATGGCTCTCTCGACGCATCCCGGGCCGACCGTTAGAAGATCCGCCATGTTTTCGCATTATGCAGCCTCTGCGCCATGATGCGGCGCGCAAAGGGTTGTTTCATGATCCGCACCGTTCCCACGAAACCTTATCCGGACCAGCGACCGGGCACTTCGGGCCTGCGAAAGAAGGTCCAGGTGTTCCAGCAGCCGCATTACGTCGAGAATTTTGTGCAGGCGATCTTCGACTGCGTGCCGGATCGCGACGGGGCCAAGCTCGTGGTGGGCGGCGACGGACGCTTCTACAATCGGGAGGCGATCCAGAAGGTTATCAAGATCGCCGCCGCCAATGGCTTCGGTCACATCGTGGTGGGGCGCGGCGGCATTCTCTCCACGCCGGCGGCGAGCAATCTCATCCGCGTCCGGGGCGCCATCGGCGGCGTGGTGCTGTCGGCCAGTCACAATCCCGGCGGGCCGGACGGCGACTTCGGCATCAAGTTCAATGTCGCCAATGGCGGGCCTGCGCCGGAATCCTTCACGGAGGCCGCCTTCGCGCGCAGCAAGGCGATCGATGTTTTCCGCCTCGTCGAGGCGGCCGACATCGACCTTGACCGTCTCGGCGTCACGCGCCTGCATGAGACGACCATCGAGGTGGTCGATCCCGTGGCCGATTATCAGGCGCTCATGGAGCGGCTGTTCGATTTCGACCGGATCCGCGACATGTTCCGCAGCGGACTTCGTTTCAGCTTCGACGCCATGGGCGCCGTGACCGGGCCTTACGCCAAGGCGATCTTCGAACGGGCGCTGGGCGCGCCCGACGGGTGCGTGCTGAACGGCGTCCCGCTGCCAGACTTTGGCGGCCATCATCCCGATCCGAACCTTGTTCACGCTGCGCACCTCTATGAGGCCGCCATGCGCCCGGACGGGCCGGATCTCAGCGCCGCCTCCGATGGCGACGGCGACCGCAACCTCATCATCGGCAAGGGCTGCTTTGTCAGCCCCTCGGACAGTCTCGCCGTGATCGCCGCCAACGCGCATCTGGCGCCGGGCTATGCGGGCGGGATCGCCGGGGTGGCGCGCTCCATGCCCACAAGCGGCGCGGCGGACCGCGTTGCGCGCAAGCTCGGCGTGAATGTGTTCGAGACGCCCACGGGATGGAAATTCTTCGGCAACCTGCTCGACGCCGGGCTTGTCACGATCTGCGGCGAGGAGAGCGCCGGCACCGGCTCCAGCCACGTGCGGGAGAAGGACGGCCTGTGGGCTGTGCTGATGTGGCTTAACATCCTCGCCGTTCGCCGCCAGAGCGTTCTCGATGTCATGCGCGACCACTGGGCTCAGTTCGGCCGCAACTATTACGTGCGCCATGACTACGAGGAAATCGACGCTGCCGGCGCCAACGATCTGATGGGCGCGCTTCGCGGCAGGCTCGCCTCGCTCGCCGGGAGCGATCTCGGCGGCAAGCGCATTTCGGTTGCGGATGAGTTTTCCTACCTCGATCCCGTGGACGGCTCGCTGTCCTCCAACCAGGGCGTGCGCCTCCTGTTCGAGGATGGCTCCCGCATCGTGTTCCGCCTGTCGGGCACGGGGACCGTGGGCGCGACGCTGCGCGTGTACCTCGAGCAGTTCGAAGCCGACCCGGCGCGGCACAACCTGGATGTGGCGAGCGTCATGGCGCCCATCGCGGCCGCAGCAGTGGCGGTCGCGGAGATTCCAGCCTTCACGGGCCGCCTCAAGCCCGACGTGGTGACCTGACGCTGCGTGCGAGGTCGGCGGGCGGGCGCGCGCCCGCCCATTGGCCCGCCGCTTCGCGCGCTTGACCGTCCTTGCCCGCGCGGGTCAAATCCCCGGACAGCTGCGCCGCACAAGCGGAACAAAGGCGTCGGGAGGAAGAACATGGCGGAGATCGTCTTCGGATTCGGCACGTCGCACGGGCCATTGCTCGCCACGCCGCCCGGGGAATGGGATCTGCGCGGCGCCGTGGACCGGCGCAATCCGGAACTGGCGTGGGGCGACGCTACCTACACGTTCGATGAACTCGCGCGGGCGCGCGGCCCGCAGTTCGCGCCCGCCAACGCGCCTGAGGTGCGCGCGGAGCGCAGCGCGCGCTGCCAGGCGGCGCTGGACGCCCTTGGCCGCGAGTACGCGAGCGCCGGCGCCGACGCCCTCCTCATCATCGGCGACGACCACCATGAGTGGTTCATGACGGACATTCAGCCCGCGTTCTCCCTGTTTCACGGCGCCAGCGTCCTCAACCGCGCCCTCACGCCTGAAGAAGAGGAGCGGCAAATCGCCAACGGCGTCGGCTACGCGATGAAGATTTATTACCCGCCGCGCGACGAGATTTACGCCTGTCCGGCGGACCTCGCCACGCACATGGTGAAGCACGCGATCGCCGATGGTTTCGATGTGACGGCCTGCGGCCAGCAGCCCGCGGACGCAGGTCTGGCGCGCCGGCTCGGGCACTCGTTCGGGTTCATTTACCGACGCATTCTGGGCGACCTGCGTCCGCCCCTGATCCCTGTGATGGTGAACACCTATTACCCGCCGAACCAGCCATCACCCCGCCGCTGCTTCGAGTTTGGCCGGGCGCTGGGCCGGGCGATCAAGGCGTGGCCGGGAGCGCAGCGCATCGCCGTCGCGGCGTCAGGAGGCCTGACCCACTTCGTTGTGGACGAGGACATGGACCGTCGCTTGCTCGCAGCCATGGCGGCCCGCGACCACGACACCCTCACAAGCGAGCCGGATATCCATTTCCGCTCGGGGACGTCCGAGATCAAGAACTGGATCGTCCTCGCGGGCCTGCTCGCCGAGACCAGCCTCTCCATGCGCCTGCTGGATTATGTGCCCTGCTATCGCACGGAAGCGGGAACCGGAAGCGGCATGGGCTTCGCCATATGGCGCTGATGCCTTCGCAGTATCTCCAGATGAATTAATCTGACCCTGCGCTTTCAGGGAGATACTGAGGGACGCGCGCCTCGCGCTTCTGATGCGGTCGCTGGACGCGACGTGCGGCCTGCTCGCGCCCCGCCGCCCTGTGTCGGAGCGTTCACCGGCCAGGCCGGTCGGCAACCGTTGAGTCAGGCGCTGCGTCGCGCGGGTTCTTGCTGGCTGCTCTGAGCGGATCGTCGCACACGGGCAGCGTCGCGCAGGAAGGCGAGCAGCGCGGCGTTGAATGCGTCTGGCGCCTCCCAGAAGGGGGCGTGGCCGGCTCCGTTGATGACGACCGGGCGGCCGCGCCAGACGCCTGCGGCCGGAACGCTCGCCCAAAAAGCCGGGTCCACAAGCGGATCCAGTTCCCCGATCAGCAGCCCGATGGGGCGTTCGTCCCGATCAAGAAGCGGACGCGGGTCGGCGCCATGGCCTGCCAGGAAGCTCTCGACAAAGACGCGCCGGGCGCGACCATCCGTTCGCTGAAGGGCCTCCAACGCGAACATGGGCGCGCCGCCTGGAAAAAGCCATGCGAGCAGGTGCGCGGCGTCCTGAGCGCTCAGGAACTCGCGCCCCAGCAAGCCCAGCGCCGGATCTGGCTTGAACGCCGCGAGGGCGTCAGGCCCCGGCGCAACCGGCGGCGTGCACACCAGAAACGCCCCGCCCAGCAAAGCAGAACGGGACATCATCTCAAGGGCGACGTGGCCACCAAGGGACCAGCCGCAGACGATCGCATCACTCGCGTCCAGCGCGACCAAAACATCGAGAAGCGCATCCGCAAGCCCGCTCAGTGTGTAGCTCTCCTTGGCGAGCGCGGAACGCTCTGAGGCGCCATGGCCGGGAAGATCAACCGCGATCATGCGGTAGACTGTCGCCAAAGGGCTGTCGAACTGCCGGTCAAAGGCCTCTTTACACATGGAGTTGCCATGGGCGAGGAGCACGGCGCCGCGCCGGCCCGGCGAGATGCGCACGCTCAGTTTTCCTGCGCTCGTTTGCACCTGCAACGACCGCATGATCTTGACCTCCTTCAATTCCAGAATCTAGACCTTAACCAAACTTGCTTACGGAATCGTATCGAGATAGCGCCTTGCGGAAGACGAAACTGATTTGTTAAGTTCAAGCTGTTTTGAAAGTATTCCGGATCCGGAGACGTCTTTTGAGCACCTGCGCCGATTACGCCCTTGGGCACAGCAAACGCGAACTCGCCCGGCTTGAGAAACAAGCGAGTTTTTACGCTGACTTCACCAGAACCGTTCTGCTGAAGGCAGGGCTTGGCCCGGGCATGCGCGTGCTTGATGTCGGCTGCGGGGTGGGTGATGTCGCTATGGAGGCCGCCCGCCTTGTGGGCGCCGCGGGCGAGGTTGTCGGCGCCGATCGTTCCGATGCGGCCCTGGAGGCCGCCCGCGCCCGCGCCGCTGACGCTGGCCTGACCCAGGCCCGTTTCGAGCGCATGGACCTGCACGACTTGTCGAGTCTTGGAGACTTCGACGCGGTCGTCGGCCGTTTCATTCTGCTCCATGTCCGGAACCCGCGCGAGACCTTTCGCACCCTCACGGATCGTCTGAAGCCCGGCGGAGCGGCAGCCTTCATCGAGATGGACCTTACGTCGGTGCAGGTGACGCCCGAATCGCCTCTGTTTACGCAAGCTGTCGGATGGATTCGGGAGGCCTACCGCCGCGACGGCGTGGAGCCGGACATGGGCTCCAAGCTGTTCTCTATTTTTGACGCCGCCGGTCTGCACGCGACCATGGAAGCGGTCCTGCGCGTGGAGGGCGGGCCCGACGCCGAGGTGTATGACTACCTCGCCGAGACGGTGCGCAGCCTGTTGCCGCGCATCACCGCCCTTGATGTCGCCACTGAAGCGCAGGTGAATATCGACACACTGGCTGAGCGCGCGAAGCAGGAGTCACTGCGTGGCAAGCACTGCTTCTTCTATCCGCGCATGGTCGGCGCCTGGGCGCGCCGCCCGGCTGCAGACTGACAGGCGAGTCAGCAACGGTGGGAGCGCGTGCGCGGTGTCCGTTCCGCGTCTCACTTTAACACGCGAGAGCAACCGTCAACGGCCTGCATCTCGCGCCAGCCCCGTTGATCGCATCATTGAATGCGGGGGAACACGATGTGCGCAGCGGCGATGGCTGCGGCAGCGAAGGTGGTCGCCAGTCCGAACCACAGGAAGGCGCGTATGGCGAGCCCGACATCGGGCCGATGTGCTGCGCGGGAGGATTTCATTCAAAGGCTCCTTTCGCGCGAGGCTCGTCAATCGAGGTTAATGATGCGTTAAGAAAGCCGATGTTGGTCCCGCCTATTGCGGTTGTTCGTCGTTGGAGCGTCGGTTTCCCGCATCGTCTTGTGATTGCTCGGTGCGAGTGGCGCGGCTGTCGAGCCCGCGCTCTCCGGCGTGCCGGCTCTTGTCACGGTTGGAAAGCGTCATGTTCTCTTCGAGGGCGCCTTCCGGGAGGGTGGTCATCGCACCAACTCCAGCCCCCTTGCCCTTCAAGCTTTTTCCGATGCTGTTCTTGCGTGCGTTCGCCATTTCTGGTCCTCCTTCGTTGCTCTTGCAGACAAGAGCCTGCGTCGTGCGAGGTTCCGGCGAGGAGGTTGATATGACGCGCGCGCACAGCGTGGCGCAGGACATTGCCGTTGGCTTGCCGGACGGCGCTCAAACCAGGGGTTTGTTGATCCGACCTGCGCAAGCGAGCGCGATGTTCGTGTTCGCCCATGGCGCCGGGGCCGGCATGAGGCACCTCTTCATGGAAGATGTGGCGCAGGAGCTGGCCGGCTGCGGGATTGCGACGCTGCGCTTCGACTTTCCTTACATGCACGCTGGCGGTAAACGGCCGGACAGGCCAGAGGTTGCCCATGCAGCGGTCCGTGGCGCTGTGGCTGCTGCGGCGCAGGCTGCGCCGGATCTGCCCCTGTTTGCGGGCGGTAAATCGTTTGGCGGACGTATGACATCGCAGGCGCAAGCCATCATGCCGCTGCCGGGCGTGCGTGGCCTCGTGTTTACCGGGTTTCCTCTTCATCCCCGCAAGAAGCCTGCTGTGGAACGCGCGGCGCATCTTGATGGCCTGCGCCTTCCAATGCTCTTCATACAGGGAACCCGTGACGAGCTTGCTGACCTCGATCTTGTCGGGAATGTTTGCGCCGGCCTTGGCGCCAGAGCGACCCTTCATCTGGTCGAGTCCGCCGATCATGCATTCGCAACGCCCGCGCGGGCAGGGCGTTCCCGATCGCAGATCATTTCACAGATCGCAGAGGCCGCGAGTTCGTGGATGAAGGCCCATTCGTGATTGGGCCGCAGGCGGGCGCGTGTCCAGGATCACCCGCACACGGGGCCTCTCACCGGTCAAGAGAGCGGCTTCCAGCCCCGGACGCATAGAGCGCCAGCGCGCCGCCTGCGATGGCGAAGTTCTTCAAAAGATGATTGAGCTGATTGGGATCCGACAGGTTGAAGTGCGCGAGCAGCCCTGACGCGATGCAAAAGCCCGCGACCATCAGCGCCACGATCCGTGTTTGATAACCGACCAGCAGAAGAAGCGCAGCCAGGGCCTCGAACGCGATGATGGCGGGCGTGACCATGGCGGGCTCCGGCAAGCCGAGGCGACGGAAGTAGCCCACCGCGCCTGCATAGCCGACCAGCTTGTTGTAGGCCGCCACTGCGAACAGCAGCGCGATACAAAGGCGCGCGATAACGAGCGCCGCGTCAGCGAATGGCGCCGGGCTTCTCGCCTTGGGCATATGGAACTCCTTTCAGGGATCGGTCGCAGGGTCGAGCGGTTTGGTCGCGACGGCGTCATCGGAAAGATTGCGTGTTGGTCGGAGAGCGCAATCGGACCGGAGCGGTCAGGCTTATCAAATCAGCCTGACCAGAAATCTAGAACAACGTTGGCGTTGGCGCCCGTTCAGTCCCGCGCTCGGGCGAAGGCGTCGTGCGCGGCTTGCTTGACTGGCCGCCTGACGCGGCCGGCGCCTCGCTGAACTCCAGCTGCATGATGCGGTCCGCGCGCCGGTTGATTTTCTGCGCGCTCACGCCGATGGACTCAACATCATCGTTCGCCTGGCGCCAGTGCGCCGCGAGCTTGCCGGCGCGTTCGCGCAACCGCGTCACATCCTCGATCAGCTTGCCGACCTCCGCCTGGATCGTATGGGCCTGATCCCGCATGCGTGCATCGCGAACGATCGCCTGCATGAGCTGGATCGCCATCATCAGCAGGGATGGAGACACGAGGATAACGCGCGCTGAGGATGCTTTTTGCGCGATGTCGTCGAAGTGTTCCTGCAAATCCGCGTAGACGCCTTCGGAGGGCACGAAGAGCAGCGCGATATCCTGTGTTTCCCCGGGAAGTAGATACTTGCTTTCGATGTCGCGCACGTGGCGCCCCAGATCGGCGCGCACGCGGGCGCTGGCGCGCTTGCGCTGCTCGGCGTCGCCCGCATCGCGCCACTCCGTCACCGCCTCCAGAGGAAACTTCGCATCCACGGCCAGCGGCCGCTCATCGCCGGGCAGCCGTATCAGGCAATCCGGCCGTGCGCCGCTCGACAACGTCGCCTGAAACGTGAAAGCGCTTGTGGGAAGGCCGTCGCGCACAATTGCTTCCATCCGGCCCTGACCGAATGCGCCCCGTGTCTGCTTGTTGGAGAGGATGTGCTTCAGTCCCACCATTTCCTGGGACAACGCGGACAGGCTCGTCTGGGCCCGGTCGATCACCGCGAGGCGCTCACCAAGGCGCGCAAGCTGCTCGGCGGTGGCGCGCGCGCCCTGTTCAATGCCGGCTCCGACGCGGGAGCTCACGGTCTCAAGCCGATCAGCGACCACCTCGCTCATGGCGCGCATCCGCCCGGCGAGCTCAGCATTCATGCGCGCCAGTTCCGCCATCTTGTCATCGAGCTCCCGCTGGCGTTCGGCAGCGGCCGCCGCCTCGAGCGCGCGCGCCCGCGTGAGGCGCGCGGTGGCCAGCAAAATCGCAAGCAGCAATGCGAGGGCGAGGACGCCGCCGGCAGCCAGCGCGTCTCGCCCGCCGATGGAGACGCCCGCGAGCGTGAGCAGGGAATCGGACATGCGGACAGCATATGCGATTCCCGTCCTGTACGGAACGAAGAATGAACAAACGTGCGGGTTTGGTGAACGTTCTCGTCAGACGACGTGCAGGCCGGGGCCCAGCCCCCGGCGTCGCCACACGAAAATGCGCGCCACATCGACGAGGTCTTCTTCCCTTGTGACGCCGTTCTTGAAGCGGGTCATTAGCGTTCTTGCGAGGACAGCGCGACCGGCGGCCCCGGTCAGCGCGCATTCCGTGCAGGCTCTTTCGAACGCTCTCGACAAAATGCCCAGGTCAGAGGGCGTGTATAGATTCTCATCCAGGAAACGCTTGCTCATGACGCCACCCACGCCAATACAATGCATCTTTATTATTACGGTTTCGGACAGGTTGTCGACAGAAATTTTGAGGATTACGGCCTGGCCCGAGCCGCGCTCCTCTCAACCGCAACGGCGATGGCCACCGTCATCACCATGAAGGCCGCTGACCCGTAAAAAACCCAAGCCGGCGCGCGCCAGTCGATCAGGGCCCCGCCGATCAGCGGGCCGATCATGCCGCCGAAGTTGAAGCCGGTGGTGACGATGCCGAACACGCGCCCCACGGCGTCCGCTGGCGCCGCCTTGCGCACGAGGAGATCCCGCGAGGGCATGATGAGGCCGGCGCAGAATGCGCTGGCGGCGATGAGAACGAGCGCCAGAGTCGCCCCGGGCTTGAAGATCGGCAGCATGAGCGCAAACACAGCCGCCAGCCCGAAACCGCCGAGCGCCACCAGCGACTGGCTGGATGAGCGATCCGCGACGAAGCCGCCGGCGAGAACGCCAGCGGTGAGAGCGAAGAAGAAGATCGTCAGCGCCATGGCGCCGACCGATTGCGCGACGTTCAGGAGGTCCGACACCGCGGCGACCATGTAGGTCTGCATCATGCCGGTCGACAGGTTCACCAGGGTGAACATCAGCGTCAGCGCCACCACAGAGCCCGTGATCAGCGCGAGGGCGGGCGTCTTTGGCGCGGCTGCGGCCTTCGGCGCGCGGGCGAGCCGCCGCTCCTGAGCCAGCCCCGGCAGCAGCGGCAGCGCCAGCACCACGCCAATGAGGCCGCTGGCGGCGAGCGCGAAGCGCGGTCCACCCAGCCAGGCGAGGCCCAGCACCACGGGGGGCGCCACCGCGAAGCCAAGGTAGCCCGAGAAGGTGTGCACCGAGTAGGCGCGGCCCATGCGCTGGGGGTTCATCTCAGCGGAGAGGATGGAGTAGTCCGCCGGGTGGTAGACCGCGTTTCCAAGCCCGATGAGCACCGCCGCGACCAGCAGGGAGGGGTAGGTGGGCACTGCCGCGATCAGCACGAAGCCGGCGGCCCCGAGCATCACCCCGAGGATCAGCAGCAGCCGCGCGCCGAACCTGTCCACCATGAAGCCGGTCGGGGCTTGGGTCGCCGCTGAAACGGCGTTCATCAGCGTGAGCGCGACCCCCAGTTCCAGGTAGGAGACGCCGAGCAGGCCGGTGAGGGCCGGCAGCAGCGGCACGAGGGCGAGCCAGTAGAAGTGACTGACGAGATGCACCGACGAGACAATGGCCAGCGTCCGGACTTCCTGACGCTGCTCAAGGGTTCCGTCCGTGGTCGTCGTCGTCATCGTCCCTGTCCGTTTCCTGCCCTGCCGTGACTATAGGCCTCTGGAATGGCGGCAGGAAACCGCTCCCTGAGTCCGGGCGCAAAAAAAAGCGGCGTCGAGGCGACGCCGCTTGTGTTCGCTGACCCTGGGCGGGCGCGCTTAGTTCATGCGACCCAGACCGCCCCGCAGGAACGGAATCACGTTCTCCAGCGCAGCGTAGACCGCGGCCAGAGCGCAAGTGCCGATCGAGATGCCGATGATGAAAAACAGTTCCCTGACCCAGTCGAGATGCAGCATTGCGTTTCCCCGTCGTTTTCTAAGCAATTGATACGTGATGGCGCGGCAGCAGGCAAGGCTTGTTCGCGCGCGTCAAGCCTGGCGGGCGGCCCGCAGCTCCCGCAGGAAGCGTTCCGCCCCCGCGTGCAGCGGCGTGTCGAATGGCGTGCCTTCCGACTGGGTGAACGCCTGTTCGGGGCCGGTGTAGGCGTCCTCCCACACGATCTGCTCCGTCCGGGCCGCAACGGAGCGGGCGACCTGATAGGCGAGTTCCTCGGAGAAGTCCTCCCGCGCATAGAGCGGCCAGCCGCCATAATCGATGCAGTCATGGCCATAGGGCATGTGCGCAAAGGCCTCTTTCGCGATATGCGCCTTCCGCCAGCCAAGGCTCGCCAGATACTCGAAGTGATCGGGCTCAAGCTCGATGAGTTGCATGCCGTGCTTGAGCGCGTCATCGAACCAGATCACCAGACCCTCGTCGAAGATCGCTTCCAGCGTTCCGGCCCGCAGGGGCTCCATGCGGCGGGGGTCGGCGGGCGCGCCGGTCACATTGAGCCGCCCGCCCCATGAGACGATGTCGGCCAGGCTGAACCCGTAGTAACCGAGCGCCTGATCGATGAACACGCGGGTGGAGTGCGTGGGGTCTTCCTTGACGGACACCCACAGCGGATACTTCCGGTCGCGAATGTCCTTCAGGGATTTGATGCCGGTCTTCGGGTTCACCATAAAGACGAACCGGTCCCAGCTTGGATAGACCGCCACGGTGCGCAGCGGCAGGGGCTCCTTGAAGAGCCCGACGCCGCGGGAGGCCTGTGTGAGAAAACCACACGGGTTCACCATCGCCATGTCGAGGCCGCCATTGACCACGTCATAAGCGAGGATCGGCGACCCGGTCGCCATGCGCAGCGCCGGTCGGTAGCGCTCGCCCGATCCATTTCCCACCGTGATGCAGACGTCCCGGTCGCCGCCATAGGGCGTCGCGGGATTGCCAGCGACGTTCAGCCCTAACTCCCACAGGAATTTGGCGCGGCGAAAATTGGCTCCTCTGGGAAGCGGCTCGCTCATGGGTTCCTCCCTGCGGATGCGTGATGGGCTCCGCTTGGGCCGGACGTTCCACCCGCCCGGCGCGGTTGTCAACGCGCTGGCCTGCGCAGAGCGACTTTGATCGTATGGCGCATTTGAGTATTCTGCCTGCAGCGCGCCCGAAGATGCGCGCCGGAGGAAATCGCCATGAGGTCACGTTGGTTCTTTGCGCGGGTCGCCGCCTCTTTTGCGGCTCTGTCGAGCGTCTGCTCAGCACCCGCGAGCGCCGACGCGGTCGCCGATTTCTACAAGGGCAAGACGATGACCATCGTGGTCGGCTTCTCGCCCGGCGGCGGATACGACCTGTACGCCCGCCTTCTGAGCCGTCACATCGGGCGCAATATGCCGGGAACGCCGGACGTGATCGTGCAGAACTCGCCGGGCGCCGGCAGCCTCACGGCGGTGCGTCTGCTCGACGCGACGCTGGCCAAGGACGGTCGCTACATGACGGCCTTCAATCCCGCATTGTTGCTGGAGTCGCTGACCAGTCCTGAAAAGGCCAAATTCAATTTCGCCAATCTCGCGTGGATCGGCAGCATGTATCCCGACGTGCGCGTCTGTTACTTTTGGCACACCACAGGCATCAAGACATGGGATGATGTGGTCGCGCGCAAGGAGATCAACATCGGCGCCACGGGCCGCGGCACAGGCGCTTATGTGAATGCGGCGATCCTCAAGAATCTCTTTCAGGTGAACCTGCGCATCATCCTCGGCTTTCCCGGCGGGGCCGAACAGATCCTCGCGCTTGAGCGCGGCGAACTCGACGCCGATTGCGGATCCTGGAGCAGCGTGCCTTCGGATTGGCTCCGCGACAAGAAAGTCACCCCCGTTGTCACCTTCTCATCGGGCCGCGTCGAGGGCCTGCCGGAGAACGTGCGCTACGTCGGCGATTTCGCCAAGACGCAGGAGCAGAGAGATATTCTCTCGCTGTTGACTGCAGGCGGCGAGCTGGGGCGGCCCTATGTCATGTCCCAGGCCGTTCCCGCCGACCGGGTTGAGGCGGTGCGCAAGGCGTTTGACGCATCCATGAAGGATAAAGCGCTTCTTGCGGAGGCCGCGCGCCTCAACGCGCCGATCGATCCGACGCCCGGAGCGCGCGCCAAGGAGATCATCGACCGGATCTATGCGGCGCCTCCCGGGATTGTCGCGAAAGCAAAGGCGATCATCGAATAGGGATCTCCTTGCTCCGCAGGGGCGCCCCGTCGGACCCGTTGCCAGTCCGTGCGGCCCCGTCTAGCCTTGCGGCGCGAAGCGTCGCAAGGACGACACGTAAAAAGGGAGGAAAGCTGATGGCCAGCAGGGATGTTCTCGGTGCGCTCGCCGCCGCCGTTTTCGCGTACGCCACGCCAGCGGCCGCGCAGGAGGTCGGCAAGATGTCGATCACCGTGGGCTTCACGTCTGGCGGCACGTACGACGCCACGGCGCGCCTGTTCTCCCGTCACATGGGCAAGCATCTCCCCGGCAATCCGCAGATCATCGTCCAGAACATGCCGGGATCCGGTGGCGTCGTGGCCCTCAACCACCTCTACAACATCGCGCCGCGCGATGGTTCTGCGCTGGCGCTCGTTGATGGCGCCCTCGCCTTCGAGGCTTTGTTCGGCAATCCGCAGGTGAAGTACGATCCCCGCCAGCTCAACTGGATCGGCAGCCGCGCGAAGGAGACGCCGCTGTGCGTGGTGTGGGCCTCCCGCAGTGTTTCGACCATTGAGGAGGCGATGAAGAAGGAAGTCGTGCTCGGCGCGACTGTGGGCACCCGCACCTTCAATCAGCCGCGCCTGTTCAACACGTTGCTGGGCACGAAATTCAAGATCGTCACCGGGTATCCTGGCGGCAACGAACTCACCATCGCCATGGAGCGCGGCGAGACCGAGGGGTGGTGCGGCTGGTCATGGACGAGCGTGAAGCGCCGCGTCCCGACATGGTTGAGCGAGAAGAAGGTCAACATTCTCGTGCAGGGCGCTCTCGACAAGGCGCCGGATCTTCCCGCAGTTCCGCTTGCCGTCGATCTCGTGAAAAACGAGACTGATCGCCAGATCCTCAAGTTGATGCTGAGCGACACGCGAATCGCGAGCCCGCTCATTGCGCCCCAGGGTCTTCCGCCGGCCCGCGTGGCGGAGCTGCGCGGCGCTTTCGACCGCATGATGAAGGACGCGGACGCGCTGGCGGACGCGGACAAGCTCGGCGTCGAATTCGACCCCACGCCCGGCGTGCAGCTTCAGGCCGCGGTCGAGGAGATGTTTGCGCTTTCGCCCGAGGTGGTGAACCGGGCGAAAGAGTTGCTCAAGTAAGGCGCGCAGGGGCTGGCGCCCGGCGCCGGCCCCTCAGAGCCACTTCGTCAGGAAATGAACGCCGAGGACGCCCGGCGCGAGCATGGCGCCTGACCAGATAAACGCCGACGCCACGTTCGCCGCCTGGAAGCGAATCACGGGCATGGCGCAGATGCCTGCCGCCAAGGGAAGGGATGCGCGCAGCGGCCCGAAGAAACGCCCGACGAACAGGCCCGGAATGCCGTAACGGAGGAAAAAGCGCTCGCCCTTGGGAATGAGGTCCGGGTAGCGCGTAAGCGGCCAGATGTCGCCCACCCGGTGGCTGAACTTGCGCCCCAGCCAGTAGGACACCGTGTCTCCAAGGATTGCGCCGATTCCTGCCGAGATCCAGACCGTCCAGAACGACAGGCCATTCTCGCCGATCAACGCGCCCAGACCGAGCAGGATGAACGTCGCCGGGATGAGCAAGGACACCAGCGCCACGGATTCGCCGAAGGCGAACAGGAAAACCACGGGACCGGCCCAGACCTGATGCTCGCGAACAAAGGCCAGAATGCTCGCGCCAAGCTCTTCAAATGACATAGATGATCCGCGACGGATGGGGTGAACTTCGCCACGACCATACAGGCGCCCCCGCCGGGCGACAACAGAGGCTTCGCTGACATGACGCGCGTTCACGCTGGCGTTGCTCAGCTTCCGAAGCGCCAACCGCCGCAGCGATCTGCGGCGGTTGTCGGTGTTTAAGCGACTCCCCGGATATGCCGACCCTGCGCCGGTCTTGGGGAACGGCGCTGCTGGCTACGACTGCCTCGGCCGGATGAGCCAGTCCACGGAGATCTTGCCGCCGCCTGTCACAAACAGCAGGATCAATCCGCCCTTGATGCTCATGTTTTTCCAGAAGTGTGTGAGCTGCATCATGCGCTGGGCCGGATCGGTGAACGTCCAGTAGGCGTGCGAACTGAAGCTCGCCACGATGGTGAAGACCAGGATGACGAGCGCCGCGTACCGCGTCGCGAAACCGATGATGAGAAAAAGCCCGACAAACAGCTCGATGGGTGTGGCGACGTAGGCCATGAATTCCGGCAGCCCGCGCGCTGGGTAGGTCTTCGCGACAGCCGCCATATCCCAGATCTTGCGGAAGCCGCTTTGCATGAAGATCCAGCCCACGCAGATGCGGCCGGCCAGAATGATGATGTCCGACCACGACGAGGCGATCCCGTCGGCGTAGGAGAGCAATGGATGTGAGGAATACGTCGACTGTTTATGATCCAGCCCCATGTGGCGGTCCTTCCCTGTGTCTGGTTTTCTTGGCCGAGAGAGCGCACGCGCGTCTGCAGGGCGAGGATAGGACTGCGTTCGATGGGGTCAATTGGCGATAACCCGTTGCGCCATCACGTTCGCTTGAGCGCGAGGCCGGTCGAAACGACTGGGCCGCTGCGCCCTCGCGCATCGCGGCGCAACTGGGTCTCTTCGCCGGTTATGATAACCGCCAATGTCCTGCCGTGTTTTCCCAGGCGCGGTGTCGCGTGACCGTCGCGAATGTGCGTTTTACTTATGAAACAGTGCGTTATTGATAAAATCCATCTGGACTCTCCGACGGTTCCGTTTCACCTTGCTGACGCGGGGCCGCGCAGGGGTCGGCCTCCGCAACGAAGGGGCTCGATATGTTGCAACGCGTGGTTCAGCGCCTGTTGATGGGGTTGGCGGCTTTGGGCGTTCTGACCGCCGGTGCGGTCGCGCAAACATTCCCGAGCAAGCAGATCACTATTGTGGTCCCGTTCCCCGCGGGCGCCGGTC
>JAIXSM010000068.1 GCA_027484655.1 Hyphomicrobiales bacterium
CTGCGAAACTTCTGGTTCGGACCGCAGTTCTTCCGGACGCCCTGGACGAGGGCGATCACACCTTCACGCTGACGGCGACGAATGCTGGCGGCACGCCGGCGACCGGGACAGCGACGATTGATGATCGCGGCGGCGGGGTGAAGTATCCGGACGCGCCCCCGACGGCGCCGGGGACGACGGACCCGGTTCCTGTGACCGACGCGACGAACCTGGACGACGATCGGCCCGCTCCAGTTGTGTCAAACGTAGCGTTACCGGAGCGTCAGGGACCGGCGGTCTTCTCGGTGACTGCGACGCCCGGGCAGGCGCTGACGTTCGCGCTGTCGGCCGGAAACGCGACTGTCGGCCAGGACATTGCTGCGGCCTTTGAAATCTCGCTCGATGGCGGTCTTACGTACACGCCCTACGTCGGCCAGGTGGCTACGCCGGTGAGCGGCGTAATTCTAGTCCGCGTTGCGATTATCGATGACGGCGATGTCGAACCAAGCGAAGGGTTTGCGCTGACCGCGCTTGCCAGCAACGGAAAGGTTGGTTCAGGTCTCGGTACTATTCTCGATGATGACATTGCGCCCGCGCCGCCCAATCCGCCGCTCGTGTCTTCGCCCCTTCGCGCGGCCCCGCCGCCGGTGGTCTCCACCGCAGTCACCACGCCAGTGTCAGAGGCAATCCGCTCCCCGGCTAGCGGATCACTAGCGGCCGGCACGCCGGCCAGCGCCGTCGGGATGGTGGCGCCGCCTATGCTCGGCGGCGTAGCTCTGGGCGGGTTGACGGTGGATGTTCCGCGCGTTGTCAGCGAAGGCGGCGTATCGCGATTCACAGTCAGTGTGGTCAACACCGATTCGTCGCCGGGCACCACGTATTCGGCCACGCTCTCTGATGGCGCGCCGCTGCCGGAGGGCGTCGCTATCGATCCCTCCACGGGACGTCTGACAGGCAACGTTCCGCCGGAAGGCTTGACGCTTGATGTGCGAGTGACGGCCACCACCACGAATGGGGCGCGCACCCTTGATGTGAAACTGGACGTGCCGCCGACTGCAAAGCCGCAAAGCCTGCTCGAAGGCCTCATGCGCGCGAGCTTGGAGTATGCGCCGGCGGTTTTCGACCACTCGGACGAGGGAGTGCGCGATCTTTACCCTGTGCTCGCCGAAATCGATGGCGAGGCGCCTCCGCCTGCGGGCCAGTCTCAGCAAACCGGACTTCCGTCGTTCTCCGAGCAGTTGCGCGCGCGCCTCTTGCTTCCAACAGCTCATTCTTGAAGAAGGTAGTCTTCTGATGATCACGCGGAGTCGCGTATCAGCTCTCATGTTGACGCTTGTTCTGGGCGGATGTTCGGTCATCCCCGTTCCGCTGACGGGCGAGGAACGTGCGGACAGCGCCAAGCGGCAACTCACCGAGCTCGCACAGGCACAACCGCTGCCTCAGGGGCCGCTGTCCCTGAGTGAGTCAGTTGCGCGGGCGATTCTTTTCAATCACGACTTCCGCTCGCAAATCTATGCGTCAGCGCTGGAGTCCCGTCAGGTTGATCTCGCCAACATGTCGGTAATGCCGGACCTTGTGGCGAACGCCGGCTACCGGACGCGCGACGTAGACAACCTGACGCTGAGCCGCAGCCTCGGCACGGGCGCCCTGTCCGTCTCGCCGTCGCAATCGGAAGATCGCCATCGCCGCGTCGCGGACCTGTCGTTCAGCTGGAATCTGCTGGATTTCGGCCTGTCGTATCTGCGCGCCCAGCAACAGGCCGACAAGTATCTTCAATCGCTGGAGCGCGATCGAAAGATCCGCCAGCAGATCGTTCAGGATACGGTGGCCGCGTGGCACCGCGCAGCCACCGCCGAGCGAATGAACCGCAAAATCGACGTCTTGCTGGGGCGCGTGCGCACTGCGCTCGATAACTCGCGCAAGGCTGAAACGATGCGCATCGAGACACCGCTCGTGGCGCTCAACTATCAGCGCGAGCTGCTGGACATGCTGCAGACGCTAGACGTGCTCAAGCGCGATCTCAGCGGCGCGTCTTTTATTCTCGCAGCTGTGACTGGCCTGCCGCCGAACATGGCGGTGCGCGTCGCAAGCGCCGACATCCAGTTCCGTCGTGCGCCATATTCCCGCTCTGAACTGGAACAGATTGCGCTGGACCAGCGCCCGGATGTCGTCACCGCGCTCTATCAGTCGCGCATTACGCGCATCGAGGCGCGCATGGCGGTTGTGTCGCTGTTGCCGATTCCGACGATCCAGACGGGTCCATCATACGACAGCAACAGTTATATCGTGAACAACAACTGGGTTGGCGCAAGCGCGCAGGTCGCGCAAAACTTCATGAAGCTGCTGCGCTACAATTCCACCGTCGCGGTGAACGATGCGCGCGCGCGGCTCGACCGCGAGCAAGCGCTGGCGGTGACGGCCGCGTCTCTGCTGCAGGTGAACCTGGCCCATGATCTGCTCACGGTCGCGGAGGATGCGCTGAAGACTGCTGAGGCGCAGCTGGACGTGGCGTCTCGCATTCATCGCCAGACCCGCAATTCAACTGAGCAGCAGCAGCTCGGAGAGATCGCCCTCATTCGCGAGGATTTGAAGTTGCTGCTCACGGAAGTGCGTCGCGACCTGGCGGCCACCGAAGTACAGATAGCCGCGATTCGGCTGCTGGCGTCGGCCGGCTTTGATATCGCGCCCACGTCTCCCAATGAAGATCTCAAAGTACTGGCGCAGGATGTGCGCCAGCAGATCAACGCTCTTCTCAGTCGACAGACGCATTTGGAGCCGCCCGCCGCCGCGCGATCCCCGCGCACCGAGCGCGTGGCTGACGCGATGGCCGCACAATGAGGCAGTCTGCTGCGCCCTGCAGCCGTTTGGCGCTTGCGTCCGCGGTTCTGTGCGCAGCGCTAGCGACGCCCGTGGGCGCACAGACGCAATCCAATGTGCGCGCACTCCCTCGGGTTCAGCAGGCGGTTGTGGTGACGCGGGACCGCGCCGTGCTGTCGGCGGAGATCGGCGGGCGCCTCGTGAGGATACCGGCAGGCCCGGGCGCGCGATTTGAGCGCGGGGCTGTGCTTGTGGAGATTGATTGCAGACTCAACCGCATCAATCGCGACAAGATCCGCCATGAGCGGGACGCCGCGCGCAAGAAGTTTGAGAACGCCGAAAGCTTGTCCAAGCTGGCGTCCACGGGACAGTTGACCGTGGATCTCGCGCTGCTCGACTTCCGTCGCGCGCAGTCTGAACTGGAAGCCGCCGAGTTGCTGGTGGAGCGTTGCGAGATCCGCGCGCCATTTGATGGCGCGGTCGTGCGCGTTCAGGCGCAGGCGCATGAGACCATTGCGGCGGGCCAGCCGCTGGTGGAGATTGCCGGTCGCGACAACATCGAGCTGGAAAGCGTCGTGCCGGCCGCGTTTGCGCTCCGTCTTCGCGACGGCGCCACATTGCGCGTACGCATCGAGAACCTTGCGCGCGACTTCGATGTGGCGATTGAGGGTGTTTCGCCGGTTATTGATCCGGTGAGTCAACTGGTGACGATCCGTGGCCTGTTCGTGCAGCCCAGCGCCTTGATCATGCCCGGCATGAGTGGGCTCATCCAGATTGATCCATGACCGGCGACGCCTCTGATGGCCCTGCAGTCAGCGTCGGCAGGCTGTTGCTGCGCATCCTGTCGGCGACGTCGCAAGAGGAAGCGCTTTCGCTGCTAACGAATGAGGCGCGCGCGCTTGCGCCATATGATCAGGCGGCGTTTGTGGCGCGCGGCGTTCTGGGCGCGCGCGTGCTGGCGGTCTCCAATCTGACACGCGTTGACAACAGCGCGCCATACAGCGTGTGGCTGCGCCGTTTTCACGGAACCCTTCGCACGGCGCGCGCGCCCTTGGCGCTCACTCCCGAGCAATGTCCGCAGCAGGACTTGTGGGACAAGATGGCGCCGCCGCATCTGGCGTTCGTTCCCGTCGATCTTGGCCGCCGGGGTCAGGGCGCGTTTCTGGCGTTTCGACAAACGCCCTGGCGCCAGCATGAAATCGACGATCTCGCCGCACTGGCCAGCGCCGCGGCTGCGCACATTGTTCGCCTGCGCCAGCCGGGCAGGAAGGCGCTTCGCCTCGCGCTCGATTATCGCAAGTGGATCGCTGTGGCGGCGATCGTGGGTCTGTGCTTTGTGCCGGTTCGCATGAGCACGATTGCCCCTGCTGAAGTCATTCCGCAGGAGCCAGCGGTGATTGCGGCCTCACTGTCAGGCGTGATCAAGCGCGTCCACGTCAAGGCCAACGATGAGGTGCGCCCCGGACAGTTGCTGGTTGAGTTCGACGACGTGGAGCAGCGCTCGCGTGTGGACATTGCAAGCCGCGCGCTCGAAAGCGCGGAGGCTGAGCTCGCGCGGTTTGGCCAGATGGGCTTTCTCGACCCCGCCATCCGCGCAAAACTCGGCGAGCAGGAGTCCGTCGTGCAGATTCGCCGGCTCGAACTTGAGCGCGCCCGCGACGAGCTCGCGCGCACGCGCTTGCTCGCCGAGCGGTCCGGAATTGCGCTTGTCGGCGATGGATCAGACCTGGAAGGCAAGCCGGTTCAGGTGGGAGAAAAGATCCTGCTCGTCGCCGATCCGCGACGCACGGCGGTTCGCCTTTGGGTGCCCGTGCATGATGGGGCGTTGCTGGTGGAAGGGGGCGAAGGACGCCTGTTTCTCGACAGCGAACCGTGGTCGTCGCGCAAGGTGCGCGTGCGCAACTGGGTGTTCGAGCCTGAAGCGACGCAGGCGGGCGGCCTCGCGTTCCGCACAACGGCGGATTGGGGCGAGGGCGCGCATACGAAGCGCATCGGCCTGCGCGGTTCAGCCCATCTGAAGGGGCCATCCACGCCGCTCGTCCAGTTCGTTCTGCGCCGGCCGATTATCTTCCTGCGGCAGAGCCTCGCGCTGTGACGGCCGAAACGCTGCCCGCGCTCAGGAACGACCTCGAGCTGATTGAAGGCGAGCAGGACGCCTCCGGCGCGCGCTCATTTCTGGTGCGCGACGTGGTGCGCAACACCTTCGTCAGCGTGTCCGCTGATACGTGCCTGTTGCTTGCCCACTGGCGCGCAGGCGTAACGCCGGCGGCGTTCGCCGCGTCCATGAAACGCGTGGGCGTCGATGTCTCCGCGGAGCAGGTGCGCCAGTTCGCGGCGTTTCTGTCACGGGCGGAACTCGTCGTGCAGTCCCATATGGGGCTTTTCGAGCGCGCACAGGCGGCGCGCAAGGCCCACACCTTTGGCAAGCGGCTCTTTCACGGCTTCCTGTTCTTCAAGATTCCGCTGGTCTATCCCAACCAGTTTCTGAACCGGACGAAACATCTCGTCGCCCCGCTGTACAGCCGCGGGTTCCGCGCGCTTCTTGCGCTCCTGCTCGCATTCGATCTGCTTTTCCTGATTCCGCGATGGGATCAGATGACGGGCAGTCTTCTGTCCCAAGGCGCCTTTGAAATCCTGTTCAAGTTCGGGCTCGCGTTTGTCTGCGCCAAGCTCGTTCATGAATTCGCGCACGCCTACACCGCCGTGCGCGAGGGATGTTTCGTCTCTTCGCTTGGAATCGGATTCATGTTTGGCGTTCCGGTGTTTTACGCCGACGTCACCGACACCTGGCGACTGGCCGACCACCGGGCGCGCCTGCGCGTGTCGAGCGCAGGCGTCGCCTCTGAGCTCGGGTTGGCGATCATCGCCACGGCGCTATGGCTCATCGATCCTGTAGCGGCCCTGTCGCAGGTCTTTCTCTACCTCGCCATGGCGACGTGGATCTCGAGCCTTCTCATCAACCTCAATCCGTTGATGCGGTTCGACGGTTATTACATTCTGTCAGATATGCTCGCGGAGAAGAACCTGCAGCAGAAGGCCTTCGGCGCGATGCGCACGCGCCTTCGCGCAATGGTCGGGTTTCGCGTTCCCGCTGATACAGCCACGCGCTACGCGTGGCTTGGCGCCTTGACGGCCGCCTATCGCGTGATGGTAGTCACGGCGATTGCGGTGGCGCTCTACAGCTTCAGTTTCCGCCTTCTGGCGCTCGTTCTGTTCGCCGCCGAAATCTGGTGGTTTCTGCTTCGCCCTGTGGCGCAAGAAGCGCGCGCCGGCTGGCGCGACCGGGCTTTTGTCGCCAAGCCGCGCTTCTTCGCGACGGTTGCGATGTTGGTGCTGCTTGCAGGGCTGGGGCTGTTCGTTCCTATCTCGACGCAGGTCAGCGCGCCGGCGGTGCTCTTGCCGGAACGAACATCGCGCATCTTCGCCCGCGACGGCGGCGTCGCCGTCGCGCTCGCGCCGGGCGCCCCCCGCGATATGTTCGAAGGCGACGTGCTGCTCCACCTTGTCGATCCCGCGCTCGACCTGCAGCGTCGACAGCTTCACGAACAGGCGGCGCTGCTGGAAGAGCGCCGCAAATCGATTTCGCTTGCGGTTGGCGACCGGTCCGCAGCCCTGTCGTTGGAGGCCGAGATACAATCGGTGCGCAGCAAGGAGGCGGCCATTGTTGCGCAGATCGAAGCCATGCGCGTGCGCGCGCCCCATGGCGGTCGCTTCGTGCCGGTCGAGCGCATCGAGCAGGGAGCGTGGGTGTCCGCCCGCGCGCCGTTGGGCGACATCATCAGCGGCGGCGCCCGCATCGTTGCGTTCGTCGCCGAGCGTGATCTCGCGTCCGTGGCGGAAGGCGCCCGTGCGAGCTTTTTTGACGACCTGCTGATGGCGCGTATAGAGGGCCGCGTCGCCGCGATCAGTTACGCCGCCAGTCCCACGGTAGCCTACCCCGAGCTTTCGTCTGTGTATGGCGGCGCCATCCTCGCGCGCCTTGTGGGCCAGGGCCGCATCATCAGTGAAAAGGCGGTTTACCGCGTCGATATCGAAATCGCCGCCCCAAGGCCGGATGCGCGCATCACCGGCTCGGTCCTCATCGCGACCGCCCCGCGCTCTTACTACGAGCGGCTTAGCACCTGGGTCTCAGCACTGATCGCGCGCGAGGCTTATATCAACTAAATAATACTATCGGTATCATCGGTTCCTTAACTTGGATATGATTTTTGCTCCTGCAGATGGCAGGAATTGAGAAAATGCCTACGAGACTTTCTTCTGCGTCCACCGAACGAACTGGTTTTATTTTTTATGGGCGTTGACTATTGTGATTGATACATAGGCACGCTTCTGAAGAAAATCGACTTCTCCCAGATCAGTGCGCGACCCAGACATCCCGCACAAGACGGCGAGGTCGTCGACGCGTTCAAAAAACTTTCCGCGCGCGCTGAGGGTCCATCTTGAGGGCGTACC
>JAIXSM010000011.1 GCA_027484655.1 Hyphomicrobiales bacterium
AAGACCCGATCCCATCCCGAACTCGGCCGTCAAACGCTCCAGCGCCAATGGTACTATGTCTCAAGACCTGGGAGAGTAGGTCGTCGCCAGGCCTGCAAAGAACAGCAATCCCCTCTTCATACAAGATAACCACACGCCCCCGCGCTCACCCCGCGGGGGCGTTTGCGTTTGGAGCCTCTCCACGCCCGAAAGGGCAGCGGTAAGGGAGCCGGCCAGCCTGCAGGGATCCATCTCTCTCCACTCACCCTGCGACATGTCGTCCTTGGCGGGTGTTAACCGTCCCGCTTAACCGGGCGTTACCTGCGACTGGGTATGTCGCTTGTATGCAGCTGAGCAATGCCCAAACCGATCTTTCATCGCGGTCGAGCCGCCTGGCGCTTTCGCTTCGGCTTTTGGCCGCTGGCGTCGCGGCCCTCTTTCTCGCCTCCTGCGCGGGTGATGCCCGGCGGAGCGCCGAGCCGGGACTGCGCCCGGGGCCAGGCAACGAGCATTTCACCACGCTCCATCCGTCCCGGTTCCCGATTCACGGCATCGACGTTTCCCGGTGGAATGGAGACATCGATTGGCAGGCTGTTCGTGCGGCCGGGGTGCGTTTCGCCTGGATCAAGGCGACGGAGGGCGGCGATCATCTTGATCCCAGGTTCCGCGAGAACTGGGCGAACGCAAAGGCCGCTGGTGTTCCGCGCGGAGCCTATCATTTCGTGTGGTGGTGCCGGCCCGGGCACGAGCAGGTTGAGTGGTTCAAGCGCAACGTGCCGCGTGAAGCGGACGCCCTGCCGCCGGTTCTCGACGTGGAATTTCAGCCGAAGTCGCGCAACTGCCCGAAGAAGATCGTCCGGGAGGAGGCGCTCGCCAAGATGCGCTTGATGCTTCGCGAGATGGAGCTCCACTACGGTCGCAAGCCGGTGATTTACGTGACCGTCGACTTTTACGCCGCGATCATGCACCCGGACGAGTTCAAGGATTACCCCGTTTGGGTGCGCTCCACCAAGTACGAGCCAAGCGTCCATTATCCGGGGCGCGTCTGGACGTTCTGGCAGTACCAGTCGGACGCCCGGATTCCGGGCATTCGCGGGAAGACGGACAGCAACGCGTTCTATGGGACAGCCGAGCAATGGCGCGACTGGCTCGCAGGCCGTCACCAGCTTCCCGTCATGCGCAAGCCCTGAGGATCGAGCGTCTCCGGCAGTATTGTTGACCGGTCCGGGATCGCGGCCTAATTGGGGTAACCGCGCGAGGCCGATGGCTGATCCGCGCGCTTTCTCTGACTTACGGAACGCTATGCTGCGCATCTGGGGCCGTACGAACTCGCTCAACGTGCAGAAGGCGCTCCTTGCGCTGGAAGAGGCCGGCGTTGCCTACGAGCGCCGCGACGCCGGGCTTTCGTTCGGCGTGGTCAACACGCCCGAATACCGAAGCATGAATCCCAACGGCCTGGTGCCGACCATCGAGGATGGCGGGTTCGTGCTCTGGGAATCGAACTCCATCGTGCGCTATGTTTGCTCCAGGTACGCGGCCGGGCGTCTCTGGCCGACCGATCCGCAGGCCCGCGCCGCGGCCGAGCGCTGGATGGACTGGCAGTTGACCACCTTGCTGGATCCGCTGAACGCTCTGTTCCGGCCGCTCGTGCGCGGTATGGCCTCGCCGGGCGCGGAGGCGATGGAGAAGGCGCGCGAGACCTGTGCGCGCAACTTCGCGATCCTCGATGAACTGCTTGGCCGGCAACCTTACGTCTCCGGGGCGGATTTCGGCGTTGGGGACTGCTCCATCGCTCCCGCCGCGCACCGCTGGTTCAACTTGCCGGTGGAGCGTCCGGGCGCGCCGCATCTGGAGGCGTGGTACGCGCGCGTGCTTGCGCGGCCCTCAGCAAAGGTGCTGGAGACGCCTCTCTCCTGATGGAGCCTGAAAACCACACGCATCCGGGGCGGAAACGATGTTCTTCCTGCTATCCAAGATTGTGTGGACGGTTCTGGCGCCCGGCAACCTGCTTGCGCTTGCGCTGGCGGTTGGAGCAGTCGGCCTGTTCACCCGGTTCGCCCGGGCCGCCCGGCTGCTGGTGGCGGCCGTCACGGCCGTGTTTCTGGTCATTGGCGCGACGCCTCTCGCAAGCGCGCTGCTGCGGCCGCTTGAGGACCGCTTCCCCCGCCCTGCCATGGATATGGCGCCGCCAACAGGACTCATTGTCCTTGGCGGGGGCGTGAGCGAATTGACCACGCGGGCGCGGGGGGTGATCGAGACGAACGAAGCCGGCGACCGGATGATCGCCGCTGTGGCGCTCGCCCGAAAATATCCGGAGGCCCGGGTCGTGTTCACCGGGGGCTCCGCCGCGGTGTTCGGTTCGGCCCTGCGGGAGGCTGATGTGGCGCGGCGGCTGTTCCTTGAGCTTGGTCTGGCGTCGGAGCGGCTGACGTTCGAGAGGGAGTCGCGCAACACCGCGGAGAATGCGCGCTTCACCCGTGATCTTGTGCAGCCGAATCCCGGAGAGCGCTGGCTGCTGGTGACCTCCGCCTCGCACATGCCGCGGGCGATGGGCCTATTTCGGAAGGCTGGCTTCGACGTGACGCCGTATCCCGTGGACTACCAGACCACGGGGCTGCGCGGCGATTACCGCAGCGTCTATCTGGATGTCTCGGAGAAGCTGTCCATGACCTCGCGGGCGCTGCGCGAGTATGTTGGCCTCGCCGCTTACCGGCTCACGGGCAAGATCGACGACCTGTTTCCCGCGCCCTGACGCCGCGCGTCAATCGCTTCGGGGAACGCCCAGCCGGTAGACGCCGCGAAAGTCGTCCGGATCCACCGGCTTGCCCTTGCGATAGATGACGAGGCGGCCCTGGCGCGCGAGGCCTACAGCTGCGGTGCGCACATGCGCGAGCCAGTTGCGCCAGCCCAGCTCATCTTCGCCACGGGACTGGGCGAACGCCTTGGCGGCGTCCGTGGGGCAGATTGTTTTTTCCGGCCCGCGCGCCGCGCACAGGGCGAGGATGGCGTCCTCAATCCCCTGTCGGGGCTTGCGGTCTTCAGTTTTCGTGGATTCGTCGCTCATGGACACGTGATGGGTCGCCAGCGGGCCAACGTCAAGGATCGCGCGCCGGCGGCTCCCAACTCAGTGCGTCGTGTGCGTCGGAGACGTACTGGCGCGCCCACATCACGTACAGCACAAACCCGGTCGTTGCGACGAGCGGCCAGGGGCCGACAAACCAGCCAAGGTAGGCGAGGGCAAAGAAAAACGCCCGCTGCCCCCGCGTAAAGTGACGCGCCGCCGCCACGCTCATGCGCCCCGCGCGGCCTGCGATTCGCGCACGCTCCTCCGCGTCGGGCGCGTTCGCCGCAGGGGTGGCCCCCACGAGAACCGCCGCGTAGTTGAACAGCCGATAAGACCACGCGAACTTGAAGAACGCATAGCCGAAGATGAGAAGAAGCCCGATCACCTTCACCTCCCACAGCAGGCGGGTTGTGGGGATTCCGAACGGCAGGTCGGCGGCTATCTTCACCGCATCCTCGCTGGCGCGCAGCAGCGTCGCCGACGCGCCGATGGCGAGCAGGGAGGTGGACGCGAAGAATGCGGTGCCGTTCTGGAGCGAACTCATGATGTTGGCGTCGACGATGCGGTTCTCGCGCCGGCTCATCTCATTCATCCAGCGAATCCGGTATTCGGACATGCCGATGTTCAGCCCTGTGCGCGAGCCATATTCGTTGGCGAAGTGATACGCCGCCCACGCGGCCACGAAGAAGCCGAACGCCAGGAAATCGGGAAGGGTGAAACCAAACATCGCCAAAACTTTCCCGCTGAAAAAGACCCTGCGGCGGAGGCCGAATCACGCCCACAGGATACGGCGGGCGGCGCCCCTTCGAAAGCGAGGCTTGACCGCGCGACAGGTCCGCGCTCGACTGTGCATGGAGGCAGACGCGATGGGGACAATCACGAAAGGCTACAAAGCGCTTCTGGCGGAGGCGGAATCAGAGATCGAGACCATCCCGGTTGAGCGTGCGCGCACGATGCTTGGCGCGCCCGGAGTCGTGTTTGTCGATCTTCGCGATCCGCGTGAACTCGACCGTCAGGGACGGGTGCCGGGCGCTGTCCATTGCCCGCGCGGGATGCTGGAGTTCTGGATTGATCCGGAGAGCCCGTACGCGAAGCCTGTGTTTCAGCAGGACGCGACGTTCGTGTTCTTTTGTGCGGCGGGCTGGCGCTCTGCGCTCGCAACCAAGACCGCGCAGGACATGGGGCTTGCGCCCGTTGCGCACATCGAGGGTGGCTTCGCCGCGTGGAAAAAGGCGGGCGGATCGGTGGACCCGCCCAAGGAGGGATAAGCGCGCTTGCCACCGTGCGCGCCCCCAGATCACAATCGCGTCGCCGCCCGAGCGGCGATTCCCTTCGTGTTGCGGAGAACAAGATGCCCCTGCGGCTCGTCGTCGCCAACAAGGCCTACTCCTCGTGGTCCATGCGCCCGTGGCTGCTGATGGCGCATTTTCACATCCCGTTCGAAGAGACGGTGGTGAACATCTACGATGAGGCGGGCCGCAAGAAGCTGCGCAAGCTCTCGCCCACCGGCAAGGCGCCTGTCCTGTATGACGGCGATCTGCGCGTGTGGGAATCGCTGGCGATCATCGAGTATCTGGCCGAGAAACATCCGAAGCTGGACATCTGGCCCAAGAAGAAGGCGGCGCGCGCCCATGCGCGGGCTATCAGCAACGAGATGCACGCCGCCTTCATGCCGCTGCGTCAACATTGCCCGACGAACTTTCGCCGCGAGCCGAAGTTCCGCGAGCTGACGCCGGAAGCCGCAGAGAACGTGCGGCGCATCGAGATCATCTGGGCGGAAACGCGCGAAATGTTCGGCTCGAAGAAGAAGCCGTTCCTGTTCGGCGATTTCTGCGCCGCTGACGCCATGTTCGCACCGGTTGTGAACCGGCTTCACATCTACGAGGCGCCCGTTTCGCCGCAGAGCCGCGCCTACATGGACGCCATCATGGCGTTGCCTGCGTGGGCTGCGTGGCACAAGGACGCCGCGCGTGAGAAATGGCGCGAGGCGCGCTACGAGGAGATGTAAGCACCATGAGCGCACGACAGATTGCTCTCGTGACTGGCGGCGGCAGCGGCATTGGCCGGGCGGCGGCGCTGGCGCTGGCGGGAGCCGGGTTCGACATCGCGCTCGCCGGGCGACGGCGCGAGCCTTTGGAGGAGACAGCCTCCGCGGTGGAGGCTGCTGGCGCGCGTGCGCTGGTTGTTCCCACGGATGTTGGCGATCCCGCGCAGGTCGAGGCGCTGTTCGCGCGCGTCGTTGAGACGTTCGGGCGGCTTGACGTGCTGTTCAACAACGCAGGGATCGGGGCGCCGCCTGTGCTGCTGGAGGACTTGCCGTTTGAGGCATGGCGCGAAACTGTGCGGGTGAACCTCGACGGCATGTTTTTGTGTATGCAGGCGGCGTTTCGCATCATGAAGGCGCAGACGCCCATGGGCGGCCGCATCATCAACAATGGCTCCATCGCCGCTCATGCGCCGAGGCCAAATAACATCGCCTACACCGCGACGAAGCATGCGGTGACAGGCCTCACCAAGGCCGGCGCGCTCGACGGGCGCAAGTACGATATTGCTGTTGGCCAGATCGATATCGGCAACGCTGAAAGCTCCATGGCCAGCAAGATGAAGGCCGGCATTCTTCAGCCGGACGGGTCTGTGCGTTCCGAAGCCACCATGCCGCTCGATCATGTGGGCCGGGCGGTTGTGACCATGGCGACATTGCCGCTGGAAACGAACGTCCTGTTCATGACCATCAAGGCCACCAAAATGCCGTTCGAGGGCCGGGGCTGAAGGTCGGTCCGGGCGACTCCCTCTCCCATGAAGTGGGAGAGGGTGGTTTGCGGAGCAAACCGGGAGAGGGCGTCTGCAGCTATTATGTAAATAGCTGCGCGCGAGGACGCGCGCGGTCC
>JAIXSM010000013.1 GCA_027484655.1 Hyphomicrobiales bacterium
CCCGTTCTGCTGAGCGAGGAGTTGCCTGAGCCCGACTGCGCGCCGGTGCGCGTCAAATTGCTGTCAGAGCGGCTGATCGCGTTCCGCGACAGCGAGGGCAAGCTCGGGCTTATCGACGAGTTCTGCCCCCATCGCGGCGCGTCGCTGTGGTTCGGCCGCAACGAGGAGTGCGGGCTGCGCTGCCCCTACCATGGCTGGAAGTTCGACGTGAACGGCCAGTGCGTGGACGTGCCCTCCGAGCCTGCCGAATCCGGCTACGCCAACAAAATCAAGGTCACGGCATATCCGGTGATCGAGCAGGGCGGCGTCATCTGGACCTACATGGGCAAGCCGGAGAACATGCCGCCTGCGCCAACTTATGAGTTCGCGGTTGTGTCGCGCGCGCAGAGTTTTGTCTCCAAGCGGTTGCAGGAGTGCAACTGGCTGCAGGCGCTGGAAGGCGGCATCGATTCCTCGCACGTCTCGTGGCTGCATCGCGGCGACGTGAAGGCCGATCCGCTGTTCAAGAACGCCGGCGGCAACAAGTATAATCTCAACGATCTTGCGCCCGTGTTCGAGGTGATCGAGAGCGAGGGCGGCCTGTTCATCGGCGCGCGCCGCATGGCGGAGGATGACCAGTATTACTGGCGCATCACGCCTTGGCTGATGCCCTGCTACACAGCTGTTCCCCCGCGTGGCGATTACCCCATGCACGGCCACTTCTGGACGCCAATCGACGATTATACCTGCTGGGCGTGGAGCTTCGATTATCATCCCGTGCGCGCGCTGACTGAGGATGAGGTCAACCACATGAAGGCGGGCAAGGGCGTGCACTGCAAGTACGTGCCGGGCACGTATCGTCCGCTCGCCAACAAGGACAACGACTATCTGATGGATCGCGCCGCGCAGACAGCGGGGACAACTTACAGCGGCGTCGAGGGCATCGCCATTCAGGACTCGTCGTTGCAGGAGAGCATGGGGCCGATCGTCGATCGCACGAAGGAGAACCTCGTCGGCTGCGACAACGGGATCATCATGATGCGCCACAAGATCATGCGCGCGGCAAAAGCCCTGCGCGAGAGGGGGACATTGCCGCCGGCCCGTTCGCCCGAGCATCAGGCGGTGCGCGCCACCGCGCTGCTGCTCAACCGGCAAGTGCACTTCAAGGACGGCGCGAAGGAAGCGCTGAAAGCGAAGAAGGGCGTGCCGCAGACGACGGTCTAGCGCCGCGCGGCCCCCTCCCGACTGGCTCCGCCAGTCACCCTCCCCCGCAAGCGGGAGAGGGGCGCCAACGTCGCTGGTTTGCGGCTATATAATTAAGCGCCAATCATCGCGCGCGAATCCCTCCCCCAAGAAGTGGGAGAGGGAGGTTTGCGGAGCAAGCCGGGTGAGGGTTTTTTCACTTAAAATAAATATCATGCGCGCGGTCCAGTTTGGCGCCAACCTCGGCGTCATTCCGGCGAAGGCCGGAAACCACGACAGGCCCAGGGCGCAAGCGTTTGCCTGCCGTGGATGCAAGGGGCGCTTGTTGCCTTCGTCGTCATAACGCTGTGGCAAGGTGGCGCCAATATTAGAACAACATTGTTATGTTTACGCGCTAAACATCGTCCGCGAATCCCTCCCCCAAGAAGTGGGAGAGGGAGGTTTGCAGAGCAAGCCAGGTGAGGGCTGTTTCACTTAAGATAAATATCATGCGCGCAAGGCCCCGGATCGCTCCGCGTCCGGGGATGTGGCCCGCGCTCCAGAGCGATCAGCCCGTGCCGGGAGCGTCGCCCGTCAGCAGCCGCTCGATCTCGTGCACCGGCGTGGTGACAAAATCCTTGGCGACCTCGTGGCCCAGAACGCGCCGCACCGCCGGGCCATAGGTGTGTCGCAGCACGCCGAGCGCCCTGGGCGGGGCCACGATGTGGAGTTTTGGAATCTTCCCCGAGGCGGCCGACGTCTCAAGCCGCGCGCCGATTTCCTCCAGGAACTCCGTTTCGGCCCGCTCCTTCGGATTTGTGGATTCCACGGCGCTGCGTGCGGACCCGACCGATTCATACACCCGCCCCGGACCTTCCCCGTGGGGCGTATGGACGCTCTCGTGATCCTCCTCCCGCGCCTCCATCGTGCTGAAGTTGGGGAACTTTTCGTCGCCGGCGTTTTCAATGAACAGGGCGCGCGCCCCGTCGCACACCACAATCCAGTCGCCATGGCCAAAGGTCAGCTTGAGCATGTGTGAACTCCTGTCGCCCGAAGACAACGCCGGCGCCCCCGCGACTGTTTCGGATTTCTGGGGACAAACATGCGCGGGCCCGACAGTTCCCGCCGGACGAGGGATAAAGTGCCGCCCATGCGCCAGTATCATGACCTGCTCCAACGCATCCTTGCCGAGGGCGTGACGAAATCGGACCGCACCGGCACCGGCACCATCTCGGTGTTCGGGCATCAGATGCGCTTCGACCTGCGCGAAGGGTTTCCGCTGGTCACGACCAAGAAGCTGCACCTCAAGTCCATCGTCCATGAGCTCCTGTGGTTCATCGCCGGCGACACCAATGTGGCCTATCTGCGTGAGAACGGCGTCTCCATCTGGGACGAGTGGGCCGACGCCAACGGCGACCTCGGACCCGTTTACGGCAGGCAGTGGCGCTCGTGGGCGGGCGCGGACGGGCGCACTCACGATCAGCTGAAGACGCTTCTGGACGAAATCCGCAGGAATCCGGATTCGCGCCGTCTGGTGCTTTCGGCCTGGAACGTGGGCGATCTCGACAAAATGGCGCTGGCCCCGTGCCACTGTCTGTTCCAGTTCTATGTGGCCGAGGGCCGCCTCTCGTGCCAGCTTTACCAGCGCTCGGCGGATTGCTTCCTGGGCGTGCCGTTCAACATCGCAAGCTACGCGCTGCTCACCCACATGGTCGCACAGGCGGCGGGGCTCGAGGCAGGCGATTTCGTGCACACCTTCGGCGACGCCCACATCTACCTCAATCATATGGAACAGACACGCCTGCTGCTGTCGCGGGAGCCGCGCGCGCTGCCGACGCTGCGTCTCAATCCTGACGTGCGGTCGCTATTTGACTTCAAATACGAAGATATACGGATCGAAAACTACGATCCGCATCCCGCAATCAAGGCGCCGGTGGCGGTATGAGCGATTAGTGAGGACAAAATGTTTTACTTCAAAGCCGGTTTTAGCATCGCGCTGTTTTCATTTAGTGTTCTGTCTATCCCAGCATATGCGCAAGTGATCCCGGAAATCACTTCGAATACTCGCTTGATTTCTGAAGCCGATGTCCGCAAAGCGTATTCGGAGTTTATGGCTTTCTGTACAACATTGAGACGTGCCAGCGGAGACATTGTTAGGATTGAAGCGAGAGCTTTTGATGAACTGGCGCCAAACCGCCAAGCTAAGGGCTGGAAGGCATCGATTCATCTTTCTGTGACGCTTAAGAAAAACAACTTGCAATCACTCCCTACGTATCATCCGGCGACTGGCGTCGTCGCGGGACATACGCTGCATTACTATCTGGGTGGCGGCGCGAGCCCTGGGGTCTTTGCTTCAAAGCGTGTGTCACAATTCCTTTGTGGTATGCCAGTCGACGATTCAGGTACAGACACCTTTGCCAGCTTGGCATCCCTCCGGTTCTTGAGGTGAAATGGCAAAGAATGTTTCCTTCGCCGCGCCACTGCTGCCGCTGGTGCATGTGGTCGCCGTCGGCCGCAACGGGGTGATTGGCGGCGAGGACGGTCTTCTGTGGCGTTTGCCCAGCGATCTCAAGCGTTTCAAGGCCATCACCATGGGCAAGCCGATGCTCATGGGGCGCAAGACCTTCGCCACCATCGGCAAGCCGTTGCCCGGACGTGAAACCATTGTTCTCACGCGCGATGCGGGCTTCGCCGCGCCGGGCGTCGTCGCCGCGTGTGATCTTGATACGGCGGTCGCGCTTGCCAGTGAACGGGGCCGCGCCATGGGCGCGCCGGAGATCATCGTAGCGGGAGGCGGCGAGCTTTACCGCCAGACACTTGCGCGCGCTGTGCGCCTCGACGTGACGGAGGTTGATCTGGCGCCGGAGGGCGAAGCCACTTACCCGGCGGTGGACCCGGCGCAGTGGCGGGAAGTCTCCCGGACGCCCCATCCGCGCGGCGAGAAAGATGACGCATCGTTCACCGTGGTCGTTTACGAGCGCCGGTGAACGGGCCGCCCAAGTTGAAAAGCGGACCTCGGTTGCTTAAGTGCGCTAAGGGCGTCGGCGGCGCGCGACTGCCGGAGGGGAGAAGAGGGTTTTATGGCCTGGAACAATCAGAGCGGCGGCGGCGGTCCATGGCGGCCGAACAATCCGAGCCCGTGGGGGCAAGGCCCCCAGAGCGGCGGCGGCGGCGGTGGCGGCGGGCCAAATCCGCCCGATCTTGAGGAATTGTTGCGCCGCAGCCAGGACCGGCTGAAGAGCGTCATGCCCGGCGGCGGTTTCGGCGGCGGCGGGCTTGCCGCGATCGTCGGCATTGTGGCGCTGGGCTGGTTCGCAACCGGCATCTACACCGTGCAGCCCAACGAGGCGGGCATCGAGACGATGTTCGGCCGGTTCACCGAGCGCACGGCGCCGGGTCTGAACTACAACTGGCCGTACCCCATCGGCAGCGTCGCCAAGCTGCGCGTCACGGACCGCAACTCCATCGACATCGGCTTCCGCACCCGCGAAGATCCTCGTCGGCCCCAGTCGCAGACGCAGATCGACGTTAACGAAGAAAGCCTGATGCTCACCGGCGACGAAAACATCGCCGACGTGAAGTTCCGCGTCATCTGGCAGATTGATCCCACGCGTCCGGAGGATTTCGCGTTCAACGTGCGCGACCCGCGCGAGACCATCAAGGCGGTCTCCGAAAGCGTGATGCGCGAGATCGTCGGACGCACGCAGATCCAGCGCATTCTCACCGCGGAGCGTAAGCTCATCGAGCCCGCCGCGCAGGAAGCGACGCAGCGCGTGCTGACCGAGTACAAGGCCGGCGTGATTGTGCTCGCCGTGCAGCTTCTCTCGGTGGATCCGCCCGATCAGGTCATCGCGTCCTTCCGTGACGTGACTGCGGCCCAGCAGGACATGGAGCGCATGCGCAACGAGGCCGAGGCCTACGCAAACCGCGTAGTGCCCGAGGCGCGCGGCGCGGCGGCCCGCATCCTGCAGGAAGCGGAAGCCTATCGCGAGCAGACCGTGGCGGAGGCGCGCGGTCAGGCGTCGCGCTTCACGCAGGTGTACGACCAGTACCGCAATGCGCCGGAAGTGACGCGTGAGCGCATCTATCTGGAAACGATGGAGCGCGTCCTGAGCGGAGTGAACAAGGTGATCATCGATCAGTCCGCAGGCAACGGCGTCGTGCCGTTCCTGCCGCTCGGCCAGATGGACGGGCAGGGGCAGCAGCAGCAAGTTCGTCCGGCGCCCATGCCGGCTCCGCAGCAGCAGCCGCAGCAGCAGGGGGTGCGTCGATGAACCGCTCGTTCCTTGGTTTGGGCGCCCTTGTCGTCCTCATCGCCATCGTGGTGATCGGCGGCGCGTCCCTGTTCACCGTCCACCAGACGCAGCAGGCGCTGGTGCTGCGCTTTGGTCAGCCTGTGGGGTCGCGCGCCGTCGTGACAACGCCGGGGCTGCACTTCAAGGCGCCGTTCATCGAGAACGTGGTTTACTTCGACAACCGCATCCTCGACCTCGAGCAGCCGCGCCAGGAAGTGCTCGCCGCTGACAACAGCCGTATCGAGGTGGACTCGTTCCTGCGTTACCGCATCGTCGATCCGCTGCGGTTCTACCAGGCCGTGCGCAGCATCGAGGGCGGCAACAACCAGCTCGGTTCGGTGCTCAACTCGGCCGTTCGCCGCGTGCTTGGCGAAGCCAGCATGATGCAGATCGTGCGTGAGGATCGCGCGTCTCTCATGCAGCGCATCGCTGACCAGGTGAACACCGAGGCCGTCAAGCTCGGCGTCAACGTGGTGGATGCGCGCATTCGTCGCGCGGACCTGCCGCGGCAGATTTCCGAGCAGGTCTATCTGCGCATGCAGACGGAGCGTCAGCGCGAGGCGTCCGAGTTCCGCGCCCAGGGCGCTGAGCAGAAGCAGCGCATCGAGTCCCGCGCCGACCGTGACGTGACGGTGTTGCGCGCCGAGGCGCAGCGTCAGGCGGACCAGACGCGCGGCGAGGGCGACGCCCTCCGCAACAAGATCTTCGCCGAGGCTTTTGGGCGCGATCCCGACTTCTTCGCGTTCTGGAGGTCCATGCAGGCTTACGAAACGGGGCTGCGCTCGCAGGACACCCGGCTCGTCATCAGCCCGACATCGGAGTTCTTCCGCTTCTTCAGCCGCTCCAGTGGCGTTCCGGCCCCCGGGTCTTCGGGCGCTCCGGCGGCGCGGCAAGCGGCTCCGGCTCCGGCTGCCGCTCCGCAGCCGGCGAATTGACGGCCCGAGAGCTGGCGACAGGAGAACTGGCGACCGGAGAACTGACGATATTGTGATGGGCGCCCTGCGCCCATCGCCACTTTCATGGCGTAGACCACAGTATGCGGGCGCCTCGCGGCCGCGATGAGGAGACGGAAGGCACATGCGCTACGCGGCAGGATCGTTCGGAAAGATGGCGCTCGGCGCGCGCGCGCGCTCATGCGGCGCAGCAGTGGCGCTTGCGATGGCGGTATCGGGCGCTCCGGCGCTGGCGCAGAACGCTGCGCCTGAAGCCGCGCCCAGTCTCGTGCGCATGGCGCCGCAATCCTTCGCCGACCTTGCGGCGCAGGTCAGCGACTCGGTGGTGAACATCTCCGTGGCCCAGGCGCCGCCCGAGCGGCGCAGCGGGAGCGGTGGCGGCGGCGGTGGCGGCGCGGCGCCCAACCTGCCGCGCGGCACCCCGTTCGACGATCTCTTCGAGGAGTTTTTCAAGCGTCGCCAGCAGCAGCAGCCGCAGGGCGAGGCGGAGCGCCCGCAGCGGCGTCCCACGTCGCTGGGGTCCGGCTTCGTGCTCGACGCCCAGGGCGTCATCATCACCAACAATCACGTGATCGAGGGCGCGAGCGAGATCACGGTCATCTTCAACGACGGTCAGCGCCTCAAGGCCGAGATCGTCGGCAAGGACGCCAAGACCGACATCGCCGTTCTGCGCGTGAAGCCTGAGAAGCCGCTGAAGGCGGTCAGGTTCGGCGATAGCGACCGCGTGCGCGTGGGCGACTGGGTGATGGCGGTCGGCAATCCGTTCGGCCTCGGCGGCACCGTGACCATCGGCATCCTGTCGGCCCGTAACCGCAACATCAACAGCGGTCCCTACGACGATTATCTCCAGACGGACGCGTCCATCAACCGCGGCAACTCCGGCGGTCCGCTGTTCAACATGGCGGGCGAGGTTGTGGGCGTGAACACCGCGATCCTGTCGCCGACGGGCGGCTCGGTCGGCATCGGCTTCGCGTCGCCTTCGTCGGTGGTCGGCCCGGTGATCGAGCAGCTTCTGCGGTACGGTGAAACCCGCCGCGGCTGGCTTGGCGTGCGCATCCAGCAGGTGGACGAGCAGATCGCCGAAAGCCTCGGCCTTGGGCGCCCGCGCGGCGCGCTGGTCGCCGGCATCGACGACAAGGGCCCCGCGCGCCCGGCCGGCATCCGGGCTGGCGACGTCATCGTGCGCTTCGACGGTCAGGACGTGCGCAGCTCCACGGATCTTCCCCGCATCGTCGCGGCGACGCCGGTGGGCAAGGAAGTGTCCGTCACTGTGGTGCGCGGCGGCAAGGAGGAGAACCTCAAGGTCACCCTCGGGCGCCTTGAGGATGGCGAGCGCCAGGCGGCGCTGGGCGGTGGGTCGTCGGGCCCCGGCTCCAATGTGGCGCCGCCCGTCACCGCCGTTCAGAAGGCGCTGGGCATGGAGTTCTCCGCCCTCAACGCCGCCCTGCGCAAGCAGTACAACATCAAGGACAACGTCACCGGCGTCGTCATCACGAGGATCGAGCCGACGTCGCCCGCAGCCGAGCGGCGCGTGCAGCCCGGCGACGTCATCGTGGAGATCAATCAGCAGCCGGTGAAGGAGCCGTCTGACATCGCCGCGCGCATGAAGGAAGCCAAGAGCCAGAACCGGCGTTCGGCGCTGTTCCTGATTGCGAACGCGCAAGGGGAAATGCGCTTCGTCGCCCTGCCCGTGGAGTAAGGATCCGTCGCCAGCCCCGTCTTCGCGCAATGCGGCGGCGGGGGTGGCGGCGCCCGTTCTTCGGGCTCCCTGCATCCAATCGCCCGCTGTCGCGTTCACCTTGTTTCCGGGAGTCTCCCGCAAGGACGCGCCATGATGGAGCAAGTTGACCCGCAACCCGCGCCGCACTGGTTTGGCGCTGTGATTGAAACATCTGCTTTCGCCCTGCGCGAGCGCGAGGCCGGGCAAGGCCCCCCGGTGATCTGCCTTGGCTTCGATGAGCCGGAGAGCTCTCGCCTTCTCGACGATCTTGCCTGTTCGTTCCGCCTCATTGCGCTGACGCCCGCAGCCGTCCCCCTTAGCGCTTCCCCTTGCCTTGAGTCCCACGCGCTCGCCCGGGAGACGCTTGCCTGCGCGGATCGGCTGGGCCTTGATTGGTTCTCCATCGTTGCGCGGGGAGACGACGACCACACGGCGCTGCGTCTGGCTCTTGCGGCGCCGGAGCGCGTTGGCTGCGTCGCGCTGCTGGCGCCCGATCTTCACTCCCGAGACGGGGCCGCCGAGGATGCGGCGCTGATCGACGTGATGGGCGAGGTGCGGGCGCCTGTGCTTGCGCTGTTTGGCGCTTTCGACCGGGCAGGCGGCGTGCAGTCCGCCCGGTTGCTGCGGGAGCGCGTTCCCGGCTGCCGCATCGCGCTTGCGCCGGATGCTGGCGCCGATGTTGACGTGGAGCGGCCGCATCTGGCCGCCCGTCTGATCCGCGAGTTTTTCTCAGTGAGGCAGCGGTGAGGAGCCCTTGCCTCACTGCATCGAGATGTTCCCATCCTGCTGGACCTTGCGCCAGCTCACCATGGCTTCATCCAGCTTCTTGCGCATGAAGGCGGTGTCGCCGACCACGGGCGTCGCCCCCTGCGGCTCCAGAAAATCCTTCACCGCCTGGGACTCGCTCAGCGTCTTCGCCCAGCCGGCGAGCCGGTCGAGGATCGGCTGCGGCACGCCCGACGGCGCCCACAACGCCCACAGGGCCGTGGTGTCGGACGTGCGATAACCCAGCTCGTTCATGGTGGGCAGGTGCGGCAGGCTGGGAACCCGCTTTTCCGTGGTGACGGCGATCAGCCGCACGCGGCCCGCCTTCTCCTGCCCCACCGCGAAGGGCACGTCGGCGAAGGCGAAATCGATGTCGCCGCCGGCGAGATCGGCGATCGACTGCGGGGTGATCTTGTAGGGCACCGCCGTCATTGGAAGGCCCGCGCCCGTGGTGTAAATGACCGAGCTGGCGAGCGCGACGGTGGTCGCCCAGCCATAGGTCGCCTTCTGCCCCTTGGTCTTGATGAAGGCCGTCAGCCCCGCGACGTCCCGTGCGGGCGAGTTGGGATGCACCGCGAGCGCGAAGCCATTCTCGTGCAGGGCGGCGACGGGCGTGAGATCCTTCAGCACGTTGAAGGGCACGTCCTTATACAGCGCCGTGTTGCCGGCCGTGGTCGCCGTGGACGCGAGCAGCAGGGTGTACCCATCCGGCTTCGCCTTTGCGGCTGCCTCCACCGACAGATTGCCAGAGGCGCCGGGACGATTGTCGATGATGAAGGTGGCGCCGCCGGAAATCTTGCGCAGTTCCTCGGCGTAGAAGCGCGCGGGAATGTCGGCGCCGGACCCGGCCGCGAAACCCAGCACGATGCGGATGGGTCGGTCAGGATAGGTCTGCGCGAGCGCCCCATGCCCCATGGACACGAGCGCGGCGGCCGCGACGATGCTGGCGATTGCCTTCATAACATCCCCCTGCGTTTCCTCATGCGGTCGTCTCTTGTCGGCGACCGTCATGGACAAAGTGCCACCGCGATGGGCGGGCCGCAACAGGGCGCCTGCTTTGCGCCGCTCATCCGTTGCGATAAACCAAAAACTCGGGAGGCGGTCGCGGGGCATGGCCCGGGGCTGCGAGAAGCCGGACGCAAGCCGGCGCAGACGCGGGCGCAAACACGATATGGGCGATAAACTATTGGGCGGCGGACGCGCCGTGTTTCGCATCCGCGATTACAGCCTTTACTGCGCGTCCCGTTTTCTCTGGGGCGTTGGCCACCATGTCCAGACCATTGCGATCGCCTGGCTCGTCTACGAGCTGACCCATGATCCGCTGAAGCTCGGGCTGATCGGCCTCACCGCGTTTGTGCCCGCGGTGCCGCTGGCGCTCGTCGCCGGGCCGGTTGCGGATCGTTACGACCGGCGCACCATCATCATCCTGTGCAGCGCCGCCATGGCGGTGGCCTCTGTCGCCGTGCTGCTGATGCTGCTCACCGGCTTCATTCACGCCGGCCGCACGTGGCCGCTCTATGCCGCAGTGCTGGTGTTCGGCGCGGCGCGCGCGTTTTCCGGCCCCGCAGGACAGGCGCTGGTGATGTCGCTGGTGCCCAAGGAGCAATTCACCTCCGCGGCCGCGTGGAACAACACCATCAACCAGTCGGCGACCATCCTTGGCCCCGCTATCGGCGGGCTGCTCATCCCGTTCGGCAACGTGGTGCCGTTCGCCGTCGCGTTCGCAGCTCTGACGGCTTCCGCCCTGCTCGCCACGCTCATCCACGCGCGCATGGCCAAGGGCGGCAAGCCGCCGGTGACGTTTGAGATGCTGGTGGCCGGCTACCGCTTCATCTGGAAGACGCCCGTGATTCTGGGCTCGATCACGCTGGATCTGATCGCGGTGATGCTCGCTGGCGTCACGGCGCTGTTGCCGATTTTCGCGCGCGACATTTTTGAGGCGGGGCCGTGGGGGCTTGGCGTCCTGCGCTCCATGCCGGCTGTCGGGTCGGTCTGCGCGGCGCTGATCCTCGCCAATTTCACCGTTACGTTTCATGTGGGCCGCACGATGATCGGTTCGGTGTTCATCTATGGCGTGGCGACGCTTGCCTTCGGCATGACCACCAGCATCTTCGTGGGCATGGCGTGCCTCGTCGTGATTGGCGCCGCCGACATGGTGAGCGTGGTCATCCGCCAGACGCTCATTCAGGTGGAGGCGCCTGACGACATGCGCGGGCGCGTGGTCGCGGTGCATTCCGTGACGTCGGGCTCCGCCAACCATCTGGGCGAGTTCGAGTCCGGCGTTATGGCGCGACTTGTCGGCGTTGTGCCCACTGTTCTTCTGGGCGGCGCGGCGGCCGTGGGATCGTCGGTGGCGTGGGTGAAGCTGTTCCCGACGCTCTGGGCGCGCGAGCGGTTTTGAGGGGTTCAAGCTGTTCCCGTGCTTGCGGCCGGCCGTCGCCGGAATGACGGAAAGGTGGGCGCCAGCTCGACGGTGGACGGCCCCGCGCGCTCGTTTCCTGCGGGCGAGGACGCCCGCGGTCCACGTCCCCGCAGCGTCATGCCGACGAAGGTCGGCATCCGCGATAGGCAAACGCTTCGGCCCTGCGGCCTGTCGTGGTTTCCGGCCTTCGCCGGAATGACGGAAAGGTGGGCGCCAACCTTGCAGCAACGTCATGGCCGGACTTGATCCGGCCACCCAGATGAGGAGCCGCGAGTTTGGATCCGCGCGCCACCTCCCCGCGCGCTCTCCACCTGCGGGCGAGGACGCCCGCGGTCCACGTCCCCGCAGCGTCATGCCGACGAAGGTCGGCATCCACGCTAGGCCGCGGATCCGGCCTAGCGGTTCAAATCCTCATAAAGATCAAGCCACTCCGGGTTGCTGGCGAGGATCAGCTTCACCTTCCACGCGCGTTTCCACTCCTTCATTCTCTTCTCGCAAGCGATAGCGTCCCTGATGTCGTCGAACCGTTCACTCCATACGAGACGGTTCAAGCGGTAGCGCTTGGTGAAGCCGTCGTGGACACCTTCCCGATGCTCCCAGATGCGGCGCGCAAGATCACTCGTGACGCCGATGTAAAGCGTTCCGTTCGGCTGATCCGTCACGATATAGACCCATCCGCCTTTCATGGTCTGGATTAAGCCTGCGCGGTGCTCGCGCTTCAAGTCCTTCCTTGGCGCCTGGGGCCTATCGTGGATGCCGACCTTCGTCGGCATGACGGCCTCACTCCGCCGCTGCCGTGGAGGGACAAGCACCAGCCTTCCCGTGCGTCATGCTGACGAAGGCAACAAGCGCCCCTTGCATCCACGATAGGCAAACGCTTCGGCCCTGCGGCCTGTCGTGGTTTCCGGCCTTCGCCGGAATGACGGCAATGTGGGC
>JAIXSM010000016.1 GCA_027484655.1 Hyphomicrobiales bacterium
CTGAAGGTCGTCAGTTCAAATCTGGCCCCCGCAACCAACCGTCCGCTGCGTCATTCGCAGTCTTTACAAAAGCCCCGATCTCAGGATCGGGGCTTTTTTCGTTTCCCCGCCCGGTTGGGGACGCTTCACTCCCTCTCCCAAGACCGCCGCATTGTGCCCGACGGCTCGCGAGAGGGTCAAAAAAGACCGCCGATCCCGCAAGTCGCACCTGCAACGAGTGCTCACGACGCCACGTCATGCGCTGCCCTCAACGAGCGAGAGCATGCCGCATCGAATGGGGAACCGCCGCCGGTGAGCAGCAGCGATCCGTAGCCACTGCGAGCGCGCCATCCGTAGCTGCGCGTGTCTGTCTGCCCCGCTCAGGCGCTCTCCATTTCGTCGCGCCTTCGCGCCTATTTCGCGGCTGCCTTGCCGCTCTCGATGGCGCGGCGCGCGCGCTCAACCACATGCGCGGGAGTCGCATAGAGCTTCTGCATCAGGACGCTCATGTCCTCCCCCGTGAGCGGGCTCACCTCAAGCCCCATCTTCGTGGCCTCGGCGATGAAGTCGGCGTCTTTCATGGTTGCGTTGAAGCCTGCGCGCAGCGCTGCAAGCCGGTCCGGCGCGAGCCCCGGAGGCGCTGCGTAGGGATACGCGAAGCTCTGGCGCGCGAAGATCATCTCCAGCACCTGCCGGTCGGCGGCGTCCTTCGCGAGATCCACGATGAGCGGCGCGGAGCCGATGGCGGGGTTGGACTGCAGGCCCAACTGGGCGAGCACGACAATGCGGTTTTTCGCCAGCCAGTCAGCGCGGCTCGACGTGAGGCTGCCCCACGATGTTCCCGCGCTGCCCTGCACCTCGCTACGTTCGATGGCGAGCATGGTGGAGTTGGCGTCCGGATAGCCTGTGATGACGCGGAAACGCGTCCCAAGCACGGCGTTCATGATCCATGGGAAGGTGGCGCTGTCGGCGCCGGCGCCCGACGCGGACACCAGCATCTCCCTGCGCTGCGTATCCTCGAAGGAGGAGAAGCCTGTCCCCGCCCACGCAAACATGACGCTTGTCTCGGCCGCAACGCTGCCCACCCAGCCCATTTTAAGGGCGTCGTACTGGACCCCCTGATTGTCCAGCAACGGCTGCATCGGCAACCCGCGCGAGAACGTGGCGATCTGCGAGCCGTCCTTCGGCGCGATGCTGTAAATGTAGTTGGCGGCCTTCATGCTCGCCGCGCCGGGCATGTTCTGGACGATGACGTTGGGCGCGCCCGGCAGGCGCTTGCCCATGTGCCGCGCCAGCACCCGGGCGTAGGCGTCGTAACCGCCGCCGGGGCCATAGCCCACGACGATCTGCAACGGGTTGGCCTTGTAGAACGCCGCGAGATCCTGCGCGACGGCGCCCGCTGAAACCGTCAGGCCCAAAACGGCCGCGCACACGCCAACAAAACGACCAACGCCGCGTCCAACCATGTCGCTTCCCCCATTTTGGCCCTGCCGGTCCGCGAGGACTTCGGGCACCCTTTCGTCGCCCGGGCGGGGGAAATCGTCAAGTCGTTGCAATACGGGGGCGGCAAGGCGGGCATATAGACCCCAGCGGGCGCCTGGAGCACGAGCCTCGGTCGGGCCCGCCCCGGCCCCCGGCGTCGTCATCGCGGCGCCCGCTTCGTGTGGACGGGCGAGGGCTGGCGAGGAGCTTGGCTCGCTCCGTTAGGGGCGGGCGACCTCACGAATTGCCCTGCCACTAGAGCGGCAACCGACCTGACTGCATCAGGTCGTCCGCTCTAGTTTCTTGTTTTGTCGCATTTTCTGAACGTCCAACCGGTATCTACTTTGACGGAAAATGCACTAGAGAGCGTCGATGCCGTCAATCACCTGATCAAGTTTAGTGAACAAGACCTTGTCCGCCAGCAAATGAGTTAGGAGAGCGGATGCAACCGTTGGTGACTTAACGCAATCATCCCCGGATACATCGAAATACCTCATGACTTTAGCGCGCGCGCTCTCATACTTTTCCGCAGCGCAGCCTTTCAGATACTCTTCAAGGTTTCCATCCCAAGCTGAAAATCTTGCCTCACACACACATGGCCAATCAGTAATCTCGGAGTCAGATACGCCGCATATTTTCTGTATAAGCCTGTTGTACTGTATCTCGCTGTCGATCTCTTTTTGAGTTTTCTTTACGTACTTTGTCTGGTCATTGTCCAGAAGTACAAATGTGGGAATGCCTAAGCGGTGGAAGATGTATGCTGGCAAATGGAGCTTCTTTTTTCCTTCGCACGAAATGATGGCGATCCCCTCTTCAATCGGGGAGCGTCTCCTTTGCTTATATGCCGCTTCAAGAATCGCCCGATCGGAAACGCCTTCGACCAAAACAACTTTAGTGGCGAAAAATCCCTCGGATATATCAGCATCGAAGATGTGTAACTTAGCTGCAAATGCATCATCGCGAAGTGGACTCGTAGCGCCTTTTAAGTCCGCAAAATCTTTGGAGCACTCGCTAAGGGTGAGTTGCGATAGTACGAGTTCAGGCGATTGTTGATGCCGCCGCATAATGCGTACTTCGCTAAAGCGTGGGAGATTGACGAAAAGGGGTGAGTGAGTAACGGAGATTATCTGGAGACGGATACCCGTTTCTTTGTTGTAGGCTTCTGCAAGTGAGGCCAAAACTCGCGCGATGTGACGTTGTTTTGTTGGATGCTGGTAAATCTCTGGTTCTTCAATCCCAATGATGAGGTCGCTTTGTGCTTCCTCAAACTCACCAGACGCGCTGCCGCTTTTCTGCCGAGAAAGAAAATCCAGAATGGTTATTATAATTGCTCTTTGCAGGCCATGACCCACAAACTCAACTGGAGACGTATGGCCGGCGTTCTTCACATCGATCTTAGATGAGGGGAGCGAAATCGGAATTTGCTCGAGGGGCTCCCAGCTTGCAATGAGTTCTGCATCAGTATAGAAGCGCTTGAGTGAATCCGAGAGTGCCTGACTTATCTCGCCCAATGCCTCGACTTGGTTCGGATCGGTTAAGCGTCTTATTTCTGCGTTTGCATTCGATATGAATGCTTTATAGTCTTCTCTATTCTCAATGGTCTGCCTTGCTATCGTGTCGACGAGTTGTTTTGCGGGAGCACCTTTCGCTGCACCCGCATCTTGAGCTGCATCGCGTACCGCGGGAACTAAGACGAATTCTGTTTTTTTCTTAAGCTGTCCAACAGCAACGTTCTTGAATCCGCGGAACGTAGCAAGTTTGATTAACTTCAGTTCTGACTCGTTATCGCGCTCCCAAGCTTCGAAATGTCCGTCGATGTCGTCTGCGCTGCTTACGGTCGGCAGAGATCGATACCGTTCCTGCTCGCGGAGCGCGTTATATTTTGCTTTCTTGCTCGTCTTGCTCTGATCATTGCGAACTTCGGTAAAGTCCGGGTTGGCAAGAGCATGTACGAAGAATGTTCCTGATTCCTTCGGGTTTTCAAAAATTAGCTCCCTTGTGATCTGAAGCTTGTCCTTGATCAAATTACTTGAGAACAAATCACGTTCTTCGGGTGTAAGCTCGCCAAACATAACAGAAATAGAGATCGGACTCTTGACCTGATGTTGATGGAAGTCGTCACGCGCTACCTTCGGGGCGCTGTCGAAGAATAGGTCCAGCGCCTTCAGGAACGTCGATTTGCCGGCATTGTTTGAGCCGATGATCACCGTGTGCGGATCCATCGGCATTTCGCAGTTCTTGATGGCGCGGAAATTTTCGAGCCGTACAGAATGAATCCGCATGAAGCCCCCACAAAGCAATGGAGGCTTCACCTTAACATTAAAAATTATACGCGCAAGGTGCGCCCCTCAATGCGCCTCGTCCCAATTCTGGGCCGCCTTGGCGTCCACTTGCAGCGGCACGCTCAGTTGAATCGCGGGGTGGGGCGCGTCCACCATCACCTTGCGCACCAGGGCGATCGTCTGTTCGACTTCGCTTTCGGGAACCTCGAACACAAGTTCGTCGTGCACCTGCAGCAGCATCTGCGCGTTCAGGCGCGAGACCTCCAGCGCGCTTTCCATACGCGCCATGGCGCGGCGGATGATGTCGGCCGCTGACCCTTGAATCGGCGCGTTGATCGCGGCGCGCTCATTGAACGCGCGTTCCGACGGGTTGGACGCGGCGATCCGCGGATAGTGGCACTTGCGCCCAAAAATCGTGGTGACGTAGCCCTGCTCGCGGCAGGTCTTTTTTGTCGCGTCCATGTAATCGCGGATGCCGGGGAAGCGCTCAAAATACTTCTTGATGTAGGCGCCCGCCTCCTCGCGGCTGATGCCGAGCTGATTGGCGAGGCCAAACGCCGAGATGCCATAGATTATACCGAAGTTGATCGCCTTCGCGCGACGACGCACCTCGGAGGGCATGTCCTTCACGGGAACGCCGAACATTTCGGACGCTGTCATCGCGTGAATGTCGAGCCCGTCGGCGAAGGCTTTCTTCAACTGCGGAATGTCGGCGATGTGCGCGAGAATGCGCAGCTCGATCTGTGAGTAGTCGGCGGAAATCAGCTTGCGGCCGGGCGTCGCGACGAAGGCTGTGCGGATCTTGCGTCCGGCCTCTGTGCGGATCGGGATGTTTTGCAGATTGGGTTCGGACGAGGACAGGCGCCCCGTTGTGGTCGCGGCGAGCGAGAAGGACGTGTGCACGCGCCCCGTGCGCTTGTTGACGAAGCCGGGCAGGGCGTCCGTGTAGGTGGACTTCAGCTTCTGCAACGAGCGCCATTCGAGCACGCGGGCCGGTAACTCATGCCCTTGCTCGGCGAGGTCTTCCAGCACGCTCGCGGTGGTTGACCAGGCGCCAGTGGCAGTTTTCTTGGCCCCAGGCAGCCCCATCTTGCCGAACAGGATATCGCCCAGTTGCTTTGGCGAGCCCGGATTGAACGGCTCGCCCACGAGCGTCTGAATCTCGGCCTCCAACCGCGCCATGCCTTGCGCGAACTCGCCAGACAGCCGGGAGAGGATCTGCCGGTCAATGGCGATGCCGCGCCGCTCCATGCGCGCGAGCACATCGATGAGCGGACGCTCCAGCGTCTCGTAGACGCGTGTCACGCCCTCCGCCGCCAGGCGGGGCTTCAGCACCTCCCACAGACGCAGGGTTACATCGGCGTCTTCTGCGGAGTACGCGGTCGCCTTGTCGATGGCCACCCGCGCGAAGCCGATGAAGTTTTTGCCGGTACCCGCCACCTCGCCGAACGAAATTGGCTTGTGGCCCAGGTGCTTTTCAGAAAGCTCGTCCATGCCGTGGCCGTTCTTGCCGGCGTCCAGCACGTAGGACATGAGCAGCGTGTCATCGACCGGGCGCACATCGAGCCCGTTTTCCCGCAGGATTTCGAGATCGAACTTCATGTTCTGGGCGATTTTCAGAACACCTTCGTCCTCAAGCAGCGGCTTGAGTTTTGACAGGACCACGTCGCGCGGCAGTTGCCCCGGCTGCAGCCCGCCGTCGCCGAACAGATCATCCGCGCCGGACTTGCTGTGGCGAATGGGGATGTAGCACGCCCGGCCCGGCGCGGTCGCGAGCGCGACGCCCACGAGCTCGGCGTCGAACGGATCGAGCGAAGAGGTCTCTGTGTCCACGCACACGCGACCCGCCGCGTAGGCGTCCGCGATCCAGCGGTCGAGGGCCTCAACCGTGCTCACGGTTTCGTAGGAGTTCAAATTGATCGACGCGCCAGCCGCGCGTGCGTGCGCGGCGCGCTGCGTAGCGAGGCCTTGCGGCGTTGGGGCGTCATCGCCCGGGACGGGGAGGGGCGGCGCCGTTTGGGCTGGTCCGGCGGGAGCTGCGGCCTGCGCCGCGCGTTCAGGCGCGGGGGCGCCGTTGCGTCCGCGCCAGCCGCCGGGGCCCAGCAGATCGGCGGCCGGCTCGATCTCGCCGGCCTCCACGCCGAACACCTCGCCCGCGCGCTTGGTGATGGTGGTGAACTCCATCGCCTTCAGGAAGGCGACGAGCGCCTTGCCATCCGGCTGGCTCAAACCCGTATCGTCGAGCGGGCATTCGAGCGGCACGTCGCAGACAAGCTCGACGAGCTTTTTCGAGATGCGCACCTGCTCGACGATCTCGGGGGTCGTCAGAGTCTCGCGGCGCTTGGGCTGCTTGATCTCGCCGGCGCGGGCGAGCAGCGTCTCAAGGTCGCCGTACTCGTTGATGAGCTGCGCGGCGGTCTTCACGCCAATTCCGGGCGCGCCGGGCACGTTGTCCGTGGAGTCTCCGGCAAGAGACTGAACATCCACCACTTTCTCAGGCGGTACGCCGAAGTAGTCGATCACCTCGTCGCCGGAGATGCGTCGCTCTTCGCGGGCGCCGGCGGAGCCTTGCGTCCCCGAGGCGGGATCGAACATCGACACGCCGGGGCGGATCAGTTGCATCAGATCCTTGTCGGCGGAGACGATGAGAACGTCAGCGCCACGCTCGTGGGCCTGGCAGGCGTAGGTGGCGATCAGATCGTCGGCCTCGTAGCGATCCTGCTCGATGGGGATAAGGCCGAAGGCGCGCACCGCTTCGCGCATGAGCGGGAACTGCGGAACCAGATCTTCCGGCGGCTCGCTACGGTTCGCCTTGTAGAGCGGATAGAGCTCCTTGCGGAAGGACTTCTCCGATTTGTCGAAGATGACGGCGAGATGCGTCGGCCTGACGCCTGCCGCTCCTTTCTCGATGAACTGGAAGAGTTTTGTGCAGAACAGCCGCACGGCGCCCGTGGGCAGCTTGTCTGATCGGTAATTGTATTTGGGATCCTGCCTTATGGACTGGAAGTAGGCGCGGAACACGAAGTTCGAGGCGTCCACGAGGAAGACGGTGTCGCCTTTCTGGACTGGGCGATGGACAGGCGTCATGCGGGTGCGGATCCGTGCGAGGTTCGCGCGGACCTTAATTGGACGGGCGCGGTTTCGCCACTCGCGTTTCCCGGAATACCGGGGAGACGCCTGACTTGATCGAAGCAATTCGCATGCAATCATTACCGTATTTTTACGGATGTGAGCGGCGGCGCCTGCAAAAAGCGCTGGCGCGCGTCCGCGGGATGCTCTTCTATTCGTGCGCGCCGTCCAGCGTTGCGAGGCGGCGCCAGAAAACGAGCGAGAGGATCCTATGGGAGAAAAGATCACGCTGACCTGCAAGGACGGGCAGCAGATCGGCGCATATCTGGCCCGCCCCGCCGGGGCGCCAAAGGCCGGCGTCGTGGTGCTTCAAGAGATCTTTGGCGCCAACCAGCATATTCGCAACGTGGCCGACCAGTATGCGGCGCAGGGATATCTCGCGATTGCGCCCTCCCTCTTCGATCGGGTTGAGCCGGGCCTTGAGCTGGGCTACACGGGCGATGATCCCAAGAAGGGGATGGAGACGCGGGGCAAGACGGAGTTGGCCAAGACCCTCCTCGACATCGAGGCCGCCGTTGACGTCGTGAAGTCGGCCGGCAAGGTGGGCGTCGTCGGCTACTGCTGGGGCGGCACGCTCGCGTACGCATCTGCGGTGAACCTGCCCGGCGTCGCGGCGGCGGTTGGTTATTACGGCGGCGGCGTTGCGGCCATGTCCGACAAGGCTCCCCAGGCGCCCGTCATGCTGCATTTCGGCGAGAAGGATCACTCGATCTCGATGGCGGATGTGGAAAAGGTCAAGATGAACCAGCCGAGCGTGCCGGTTTTCGTGTATCCGGCCGGGCACGGCTTCAACTGCGACGAGCGCGCGAGTTACGACAAGGACAGCGCCGATCTGGCGCGCTCCCGCACTCTTGCGTTCTTTGCGGAGAAGCTCGTCTGAGGTAGTTGAGCGCGCGGCCCGCCGGGAGGATCGGCGGGTTGCGCGTTTGTTATGGAGACCCGTAGAAATACGGATAGCGGCGTGATTTTCCGCTGGCGCGTCGGCGGGCTCCATGGCAATAATTTGAAAAATCCAGAAGAACGACCGGCCCAACGGCGCCGGAGGGGCAACAGAGGTAAGGGGGCGCACTTTAATGAGCGACCAAAACACGATTGAACCGGCGAAGCCGGCTGGAATACGCATCCCACAAGACTTTGGCGCAGGGCTGTTTCTCGTTCTCATCGCCGCGTTTTTCCTTTGGCAGGCATGGGGCTTGCCCCGAGGCACGCTTCGCGCCATGGGGCCGGGAATGCTGCCGACCTCCATCGCCGTCATCATGGGCGCGGGCGGCCTTCTTCTGGCGGTCATGTCGTTCTTCAAGCGCGGTCCCGTCCTGACGCGCCCGCATGTGCGCGGGCTGTTCTTCGTACTCGGCGGCCTTGTGCTGTTCGGGCTGACGGTGCGCAGCTTCGGGCTCGTCGTCGCGGGTCCGCTGTCGATGATCTTCGCGTCGTTCGCGACCGAAGAGGTTCGGCCGGTTGAAGCGATCATCTTCGCTGTTGTCATGACGGCGTTCTGCATTGGCCTGTTCAAGTACGCGCTGGGACTTCCGATCCCGGTCGTGGCCTTCATGTGAACTGGAGGCATACGTGGATATCTTTTCAAATCTGGCGCTCGGCTTCGGCGTCGCCTTCACGCTTCAGAACGTCTTCCTGTGCTTCATCGGGTGCATGATCGGCACGCTGGTGGGCGTGTTGCCGGGGGTCGGCCCGGTCGCCACCATCGCGATGCTGCTGCCGATCACGTTCGGCCTGGATCCCATCGGCGCGCTCATCATGCTGGCGGGCATCTATTACGGCGCGCAGTACGGCGGCTCGACCACGGCCATCCTCGTCAACATCCCTGGTGAGGCCACGGCGGTGGTGACCACCCTCGACGGTCACCAGATGGCGAAGCAGGGTCGCGCTGGCACCGCGCTTGGAATCGCCGCAATTGCGTCGTTTTTCGCCGGGTGCGTCGCGACGATCTTCATCGCCGCCATGGGCGCGCCGCTGACGAAGTTCGCCCAGCTGTTCGGGCCGGCCGAATACTTCTCGCTGATGGTCATGGGCCTCGTGTTCTCGACGGTGCTCGCGCGCGGCTCGATCCTCAAGGCCATCCTGATGGTGTTCCTGGGTCTGCTGCTGGCCACCGTTGGCACCGACCTGGAGACCGGCCAGGAGCGCGTCACGCTCGGCATCCAGCAGCTGTCTGACGGGGTCGACTTCGCACCGCTGGCCATGGGCATTTTCGGGTTCGCGGAGATCATCCGCAATCTTGAGGAGCCCGAGGCGCGCGACGTGGTGCGCAGCAAGATCGGCAAGCTGCTGCCGAGCTGGGATGACATCAAGCAATCGGCTGCTCCGGTTCTGCGCGGCACCGCGCTCGGCGGCATTCTCGGTATTCTGCCGGGCAACGGCGCCGTTCTGGGGCCGTTTGCTTCCTACACGGTTGAGAAAAAACTCGCCAAGGATCCGACCCGGTTCGGCAAGGGGGCCATCGAAGGCGTCGCTGGTCCGGAGGCCGCCAACAACGCGGGCGCCCAGACCGCGTTTATCCCGCTGCTGACGCTCGGCATTCCGCCCAACGCCGTGATGGCGCTGATGGTGGGCGCCATGACCATCCACGGGATCATCCCCGGGCCGCAGGTCATGACCAAGAACCCTGAGTTGTTCTGGGGCATGATCGCGTCCATGTGGATCGGCAACGCGATGCTGGTCATCATCAACCTGCCGCTGGTCGGCATGTGGGTGAAATTGCTGAAGGTTCCCTATCGCCTGATGTTCCCGGCGATCCTGATCTTCTGCTCGATCGGCATCTACTCGATCAACAACTCGATCCATGACGTGTACTTCACCGCGTTCTTCGCGCTGGCGGGGTACGCCATGATCAAGCTTGGCTATGAGCCCGCGCCGATGCTGCTCGGTTTCGTGCTGGGCAAGCTCATGGAAGAGAAGCTGCGTCAGGCGCTTATCCTGTCGCGCGGCAACTTCATGACCTTCGTGGAAAGGCCCATCTCTGGGACGCTGCTGGCCGTTGCCGCAGTTATGCTCGTCATCGCGCTGCTTCCCGCGATGAGCAAGAAGCGTGAGCAGGCCTTCCAGGAGTAGCGAAGGCGCGCAGAGGATAGCGTAGTCTCTTTTTCAAAGTCAGGAGGGCGCCGGATCGGTTCGGCGCCCTTTCTTTTTCGCCCCGTGCCGCCTAAGTCAGAACAGCTGCGCCTTGAGGCGCCGAGAGGGGAACGAAATGAAGCGATCAGTTATTATTGCGGCTGCGCTAGCAGCCATGGCCGCGTTGCCCGCCGCCGCCCAGACCTATCCGACGAAGCCCATCACAATGATTGTCCCGTTCGCTGCGGGCGGTCCGACGGATATCGTCGCGCGCATTGTCGCCGAGCCGATGTCGCGCACGCTTGGCCAGCAGATCGTGATCGAGAACGTGGCTGGCGCTGGCGGCACCACGGGCATTACCCGCGGCGCAGGCGCTGCGGCGGACGGCTACACCATCATGATGGGGCATATGGGCACCCATGGCGCCGCGCCCGCGCTCTACCCGAACCTCAAGTACAACCCTGCGCGCGACTTCGCGCCGGTGGGCCTGGCGGCTGGCACGCCCATCGTCATCGTCGCGTCGAAGGGTCATCCGGCGAATAACCTGCAAGAGTTCATCGCGTGGGCCAAGAAGCAGGGCGACAAGTCGAACCACGCCCATGCCGGCGTGGGCTCCGTGTCCCACTCCACTGGCATCCTCCTGAACTCGATCATGGACACGAAGCCCACGTTCATCCCGTACACCGGGACGGGCCCGGCCCTGAATGATCTTGTGTCCGGCCAGGTCGATTACATGACCGACCAGATCGTCAACGTTGTCGGCCAGATCACCGCTGGCTCCATCAAGGCTTTCGCGATCGCTACGCCTCAGCGCTCGCCGGCTCTGCCGAACCTGCCGACCACGCGGGAGGCTGGCCTCAACAACTACGAAGTGAGCGCCTGGAACGCGATCTTCGCCCCCAAGGCCGTTTCGGACGATGTCGTCAAGCGCTTGAACGACGCGCTCGTGAAGGCGCTGGATGATCCCAACGCGCGCAAGCGTCTCGATGATCTTGGCGGCGTGATCCCCGAGGGCGCGGACCGCACGCCGGCGGCTCTCCAGAAGCTGGTTGAAAGCGAAGTGGCTCGCTGGACGCCGGTTCTGAAGGAAGCGATGGCGAACGCCAAGTAATCTTGCGTCAATGAGAGAGCGCGGCGGGCCTCCGGCCCGCCGTTTTTTGTTGGCGCGTAATGCCAGGCGGCCTTAAATCAGCGACGGGAGGACATCATGATCGTCGAGAACCACCGCCACCTGACCGAAGTCGCGCTTGCGGAGATGGAAAAGACCCCTGACCCGCGGCTGCGGGAAATCATGGTCGCGCTTGTCTCCCATCTCCACCAGTTCGTGCGCGACGTGAGGCTCACGGAGGCGGAGTTTCAGACGGCCCTGGCGCTCATCAACCGGATGGGCCAGCTCTCGAACGACACGCACAACGAAACCGCGGTCATGGCGGGCTCGCTGGGCGTATCGTCGCTCGTGTGCCTGCTTAACAATGGCGCCATGGGAGAGACGGAGACCACGGCGAACCTGCTGGGGCCGTTCTGGCGCATGCATGTTCCGCGCGTGGAGAATGGCGGCACGTTGCTCCGCTCGCCGACGCCCGGTCCTGCGCTGTTCGTGCGCGGCCGCGTGGTGGACGCTGATGGCGCGCCGGTTGCGGACGCAGACGCGGACGTATGGCATTCCTCGCCTGTGGGCCTCTATGAGCAGCAGGATCCTGAACAGGCCGAGATGAACCTGCGCGGCATGTTCCGCACGGACGCCGATGGGCGGTTCTGGTTTCGCACGGTCAAGCCGGCCGGGTATCCGCTGCCGGACGCCGGCGTCGTCGGCGATCTTCTGCGCGCGCAGGGCCGCCAGCATTTTCGCCCCGCGCACCTGCACGTCATGGTGGTCAAGCCGGGGTTCAAGACCCTGATCTCGCAGGTTTACGTGAATGACGACCCGCTGCTCCACCACGATCCGCAGTTCGGCGTCACGCGGGCGTTGGTCGGCGACTATGTGCGCCATGATGAAGCCTGCCCGGAACCGGGCATTGAGGCCCCCTGGCACACCCTTGATTTCACGTTCCAGGTTGAGGCTGGAGAAAGCCGCCTGCCGCGCCCGCCGATCAAGTGAGATTGCGCGGGCGTTCGACCGGTCCATTGCCGCCCGCCGCGGGATAGGCTACAACACGCGGGTTCGTCTCAGGCGGACCTGCACCCGTAGCTCAGCTGGATAGAGCGTTGCCCTCCGAAGGCAAAGGTCACACGTTCGAATCGTGTCGGGTGCGCCAGTCTTTTCAGTGGGTTAGGCCCTGCGAACAACACCCTGATCGACCTATTGTCGCAATATGGTCACAGGGAGTTCAGTGCCTACAATCCGCAAACGGGGCGCTCGCTGGCAGGTTCAAGTCCATCGGCAAGGCTGCGCACATCTGTCTCAATCGTTCCTGACCAAGTCTGACGCTGAGGCGTGGGGACGACAAAAAGAGGTCGAACTGGATCGGGGCGAGGTGATCGTTTCAGACCAAAGCCTCAAGAAACATACGCTCGGCGCCCTCCTGACCCGCTACTTGAAGGAGGTGACGCCTACCAAGCGGGGGCGCCTTCCAGAGAGCGCACGGATCAGGGCTATGTTGCGGCCTTCCATTGTTGGCGCGAACCTCAGCCCCTTGAGGCCGTCTGTGTTGGCAGCTTACAGCGACGAGCGCCTCAGGAGTGTGTCGCCTCCCACCGTCAGGAGGGAAATGGGCCTTCTTCAAAGCTGCTTTGAAGTTGCGCGGCGGGAATGGGGCGTCCTTCGCGCAGCTTTGCCCACACTCTCCGCTTCGGCGACTTGTTGCGCAATGGCAGGCCGATCTCCCGATATAATCGCCATACCCGTTTGGAGTTGACCCGCCTTCCCTCACGTCGAAGAAGCACATGAATCCGCCTATAGCCGTATCGCACACGCGCCTCGGCAATCTCGCGAATGCGTTTGAGGAGCGCGGCCTGCCCAGTTCGCTTGGAACGGTAGTGTGAAGTCGACCGATCGACCGAAAGAACCTGGCAAGCCCTGCGAATGCTGACCTGCCAGACCTTGCGCACCACATCGACTATCTGCCGCTTCCGTGCAGGCCCTGGATTCTTTGGCGGATGACATCCTGCAGCATTTCTTTGTCGAGGGCGAGGTCCGCAACTATTTTCTTCAGCCGCTGGTTCTCATCCTCCAGCTACTTCAGCCGCTTCACCTCGGATGGCGTTAGAGCATTTTCCGTCCAAGTGGATGCCGGTTGGACGTAAGAAAATGCGTAAAAACAATAAGCTAGAGCGGACGTCCTGATGCAATCAGGTCGGTTTCCGCTCTAGCCCGCCGTACTTCTTGCGCCTATTATAGTACGTCGCCTCGTTGATCCCTGCCCTCCGACAGACCTCCGCTACCGATACCCCTTCATCGCCCTGCTTCAGAATGAAGGCGATCTGCTGCTCGCTGTACCTAAACTTCTTCACCGAACCACGCCGCCCCGCCAGGACGGTTTACACTAGAATTTTCCAGCTATCGGTGGTCCAAAAAACTGGGGGCAGGTCAGAATGACAAGCAAATGGCAGGTCACTTGGATGCGCGCTGACTTTCAATCATTCGTATCAGCCTTAGAAATCGGTAAATTGAATAGTTCATTGATGCGAGGAACCCAAGGGTTCCCCTTACAAAATAGCGCCGGAGGATGTATATTTTAAAAAAAGCAACTGGAAACTCAAAGAAAATCCTCCAGATGGGCAACTTCCGGCCACTCAGTTCAGCGTCCCTCGCTTGTAGCACGCTATAGCGAGCAAGCTTTTCCAGCTGCGCTGAAAATGATCTTATACTCCTATGCAAAATGATACCATCCAAACGGCCTGCTTTGGCAGACTTTGGGAAATCAACTCGGTCGTGCACAAGCGAGGATGAGTACCGATAATAATCTCTTCTATACAGTCTTATTGGCGACACTGAATAGGAAAGGCGCGGCGGCGCTTCTTCGCCCGGGAGAATCTCCACGATTTTGATCTTGAACGCACCCACAGCGGGGCTGCCGTCAAGAACAGCGCTATGAATTGAGGCGCGCAGTTCTTGTGTCAATTCCTCATCAGCGTCGATATTCAGCACCCATGTGTATTGGCACAAATCTTCAGCAAACCGCTTTTGGGGACCAAATCCTGGGAACGGTGAATTAATGACCACGCGAGCCCCGTGCTCCATGGCGATCTCACACGTTCGGTCTGTGGAGCCTGAATCGACGACTATTATCTCGTCGACTAAACCGCGCAACGATGCCAGCGCCTTCGGGATACGATCTTCTTCATTGTAAGTTATAATGAATGCAGAGATACAATTCCGCTTATCCGATTTTTTTTCGAGCGGGGAGTGTCCCGCGTTCGGGTGAGGGTTGATCTCGACACGCATGTTAATCTCAAAAGGACCCGGGCCAAGTTGGAGTTCTTCCCACAAGCTGGGCCATAAATCAATATCTACCGGTCTTTTTCATTGGGGCATAATGTGGTCCCATCGCGGCAACACTCTATGACGTAGCCTGATTTAGAGCGGAAACCGACCTGATTGCATCAGGTCGTACGCTCCAGCTTCTTGTTTTTTTCCGCATTTTCTTGCGTATAACCGGCATCCACTTGGACGGAAACTGCTCCAGCTGTGACCTTTCCATAGGTTGTCCATCCAATCCGTCCGAGGGATGCTGAGGTTGCGAAGCTTCAGGTCCGCAGGAAAGATCGGATGAACATCCATAAGAATGCCCGTTTGACGCCGCTGGGTCGAGAGCGGATCGTCAGGTCGGTTCCGAGCGGGCAGACGCCGGAGGCCGCTGCGCAACCGCTCGCAGGTGGCGTTCTCGCGATCCGCGAAACGGTGCCCGGTGATCGCGCCTGTGTCAAACACGCCGTCGTTGAAGAACGCCGCCAGAAACCCGAGCTTGCGCGCGTCCACCAGCCCGCCGCGTGAATCCGGCGCCACCTTGTCGACGCCTGCCCATGCGAAGAGCAGCGCATCAAACCCGGAGACGAGTTTCACCACATCCGCCGTGTCCGTGGCGGCGACATAGGACTAGCTGAGCGACAGCAATGCGGCGTTCATCGTCGCCGCTGCCGCCAGATCTTTCAATCGCCCATAACCGTTGAGGCCCGGCAGTTTTTCCGCCTCCGCCGACACCTTGAAGCCCGCTGGCGGCTTCCACTTCGTGAGCGTGTGGTTGACCGCGAAGCTGATCGCCGCGCTGGCGCCGGTCGCGCCGTTCGTGCGCGTGAACGTGCCCGTGAAATCGACACTGTTGCCCGCGTTGTCCGCGCCGGATGCTGTTTTGGCGAGCGAGATTTCGCGCACGCGGGCCTGCGCCAGCGTCAGCAATTCGCCCGTGTTGGTCTTGCCGTCGCCATTGGCGTCGCGCCACACGCGGAGTTTCGAAAATACCGCGTCCGACGCGTTGATCACGCCATCGTTACTGAGATCGTAGCGCGCGAGCGCCGCAAACCCGTCCTCGGTCGCCGAGCCGAACAGCTCTGAGCCGTTGTCGATCCTGCCGTTGTTATTCTTGTCGAGCGTCAACAGGCCATCCTGCGCGCTCACCCAGCCGGTCTTTTCCGCAAATCCATCGCCGCCGAAATCAAAATTCACCTTCGAGCCATTGAGCGATGTGAGTTTGACGCCGTCGCCGTTGAGATCCAACACCAGCGGATCAAACCGCCGCGCGTGCGAGGGGGGCCACAGCAGCGGCAAGACCGCCGAAAGCGGCAATTTGGGAATGATAAACTTGTGTCCCGGCGACCAATACCGAGGAACACCATTCGGGTGAGTGTCCAAGGTAGGCTCGCTCAAGCCTGCATCGCGCAATGCGGTATCAACCGTCGCGTTGCTATTGTTGCCGAGAAGCTCATATCGGTACTTCATATCAAAGCTGGTAATGCTTTGCTTGATCCGTTCCCAATCGGCGCTCAAATCTGCGCCAGTTCTGATCGTCTCACGAGGATCCGTTTTGCGGTTCAAATGCTCTACGAAGTCGTCATCAAACTCCTCCCCATGTCGTGCGGAGCCTACCCGGGTTCAGGGAGTTTTGGTGTTCCGGCCCACCGCGCGCAATCCACTCCGTCCCATTTCGATCTATATAAATGATATACTTATGATAGAAAGGGATAGAGTTGTTCTGCAATATCCGCTGATAGCGAGTTTCGATTTTCTGCAACATAATCAGCACCCCGAAATCCTTAATGTTAAAGGGCTTAACTTTTGCTAAAGTCCAGATCCTGCAAATACCGCCTTGAACTCATCGAGATAATCGTTCTTGAATCTAAATATCAACCTGTACGTGAAGGTCACAAACAACCCTCTTGCCGGGAGGCCGACCCGCGATACAATGCTTCTATTGAAGTAGCTAGGTGGACTTATTACCCTATAATCTCGCATGTTTTCTGAGCTCTCATCGACACCGAGATCATTCTCGATAAGAACGCTAACGACCTCATCGTAAGGCATTCCCACATGAAAATACTCGCTCAAGATTCGGGTCACATACGCATCGCTTTCCTCCTGACTCGGGCGCGTCCGCATGTATATGAGGCTACGATTATATTTAAGAACTCTACTTTTTAGAGTCACCCTACCATCGCCTCGACTGAACAACCCCCAGCTCCATGCGGCTAGCGACCCGGCGGCGGCCAGCGCAATTGTTCCCGCAGCAATAAGCATGCGCCGCCTGTTCATGGCCCCGCCGATCATCCTGGGGATTTCGGCCATCCAAAGTCCTCCGATTAAAACAAAAATCGCCGCTTACGCGCCAAGCAAGGTACTTAATATATCTTGACGATACTTGACCTTGACCGACAGTCAAGCAGCGAGCGACAGGTTTGTCACAGCCATGAGTGGGCCGGCCGCCGCAAGATCCTTCAATCGCCCATAACCGGTGAGGCCCGGCAGTTTTTCCGCCTCCGCCGACGCCTTGATGGCAATGCGAAGCAGCGTGATTGCAGCGCTACGGCAGCGAAAACGATTCCCGTACTAGAAAACATTATTCAAGAGGTCGTTTCGCAAGTCTCTCGCGACTTCGTGGATGGCTCGCGCCAGAACACGCCCCCGCTGAAATGCGATCCGATGTCATTGGCGCCAGCGCGCTGTCACACTGACTGCTGCGCGCCGGCTCGACGGAGATCGCCGCGGTCGGTAGTGTGCGCGAAACAGTCGTGAAACGCACACAGGAGGAGTCATGTCCGTCGAACGCGCTATGGGGCGGATCCGGGAGGCGCTTGGGCCGCGCGGGATCGTGGAGGGTGATGCCCTTGCGCCGTTCGTGCGTGACATCCGCGGAACCTACGCGGGCTCGGCGGCGCTGCTTGCGCGGCCAGCGTCGACGGAAGAAGTCAGCGCCGTCGTGCGCATCTGCGCCGAGGATGGCGTCGCCATTGTCACCCAGGGCGGCAACACGGGCCTGTGCGGCGGCGCTGTGCCGCGCGGCCCGCAACCCTGCATCATCCTGTCGCTCGCGCGGATGAACCGCATCCTGTCGGTCGATCCGGAGCGTTACACGATCACCGCCGAGGCGGGTTGCATCCTGCAATCCATCCATGACGCCGCGGCGTCCGTGGATCGCGCGTTCGCCATGGACTGGGGCGCGCGCGGGTCCGCCACCGTGGGCGGGGGAATTTCCACCAACGCCGGCGGCATCAACGTGCTGCGCTTTGGCAACACGCGGGATCAGGTGCTGGGGCTCGAGGTGGTGCTGCCGGACGGGCGCGTCTGGGATGGGCTTCGCGCCCTGCGCAAGGATTCGTCCGGGTACGACCTCAAGCATTTGTTCATCGGCGCCGAGGGCACCCTTGGCGTGGTGACAAAGGCCATCCTGAAGCTGCATCCGCGCCCGGCCTACGAGCAGAGCATGTGGGCCGCGATCACCGATCTCGGCCGGCTCATGGAGTTGTTCGTGCTCGCCCGCAGCGTCGCCAGCGAGGGGCTGACTGCGTTCGAACTCGTGCCCGGCTACACCTATGAGAAGGCGCTGGCGCAATACCCCATTTTACAGCGCCCGGTGGACACGCGCGCCGAGTGGTACGCCATTGTGCGGTTCTCCGGGCAGCAGCCGGTGGCCGAGAAGTTCGAGACGTTTTTCGAGCAGGCGCTGGAGGCCGGGCTCGTCACCGATGCGACGCTGGCGCAGACCGGCGCGCAGGAGGCCAACATCTGGAACCTGCGCGACGAGATTCCCCCGCTCAAGCTCCTGAAGGGCAAGATGCTCAAGTGGGACGCCTCTGTCCCCATCGACCGCATCGTCCCCTTCCTCGAAGAGGCGCAGCGGCGCGCCCACGCCATTCGCCCGGACCTGCGGGTGATCGCCTTCGGCCACGTGGGCGACGGCAATCTGCACACGTCGATCTTCCCCGAAGGCGGGTCGCCGGGCGATCCGGAGTTCGACGCCCTGTGCAAGCGGATTGTCAGCGAGATCGACGAACTCATCTGGAGCTACGGGGGGTCGATCTGCGCCGAGCACGGGGTGGGGGTGGAAAATTTCGAGCGCCTGCCCGGGCAGAAGCCGGCGGTGGAGCTGGAAATGATGGCGCGGCTTCGCACCCTCTTCGACCCGCAGGGATTGTTCAATCCGGGCAAGGTCTTCGACCCCGCCACCCATCTCCCGCGCGCGGCCGAGTAAGCGTTTCCTTTCCCAAAAGGCAGCCCGCCCGCCAGATCCGGCGGAGCGGCGCCTTGCTGCGACCTGCTTGACGGGCATGGGTGCGCGCCCCATAAACAGAATGACCATTCGTTTTGTTTGGGAGTCCCATGCCCCGGCTGTCCGAAACCGCGCAGGAAGAACGCCGCGCCCGCATTCTTGATGCGGCGGAGCGCTGCTTCGTGCGCGCGGGGTTCCACCGCACGACGATGCAGGACATCTGCCGGGAGGCGGGGGTTAGCCCGGGCGCCCTCTACATCTGGTTCGCGTCCAAGGAGGCGCTGATCGCCGGCATCGCTGCGCGCAACCGCGATGAGGTTCTGACGTCGTTTGCGGCGCTCGCCGCCGTGGACGATTTCGTCGCCGGGATGAGGCAGGTGCTCGCGGACTGCATTCTGAACCACCCGCCCCAGAAGGCCGTACTCTGCCTTGAGATCGGGGCCGAGGCGACGCGCAATCCCGCTGTCGCTGAAACCCTGGCGCGCTTCGACCAGACGGTGCTTCAGGCATTGACGGACATTCTCGACAAGGCCGTGCGGGAAGGGCGGATCGCGCCGACCATGCCGACGAAGGATCTCGCCGAAGCGATGCATGTGATCGCCGACGGCCTGTTCTGGCGCCGTGCGGTTCAGAAGGATTTTGACGCCGATGCTGCGGGGCGCGTGCTGCTTGCGCTGGTCAGCGCCGCCCTTGGACCAACCCTGCCCCACGGCCATTCGCTGACGGAGCGACTGCAATGAAGACAACAACAGCAATGTTCGCAGCGCTCGCGCTGGTGGCTGGAGCGGCCGGCGTGGCCGGCTGGAAAAGCATGCAGGGGCCGACGGCGCAGGCTGCGGTGACGCGCGCCGAGCCGCCCGCGCCGGCGGTGAGCGTGGCCTCCGCCCGCATGGCTGAAGTCATCGAGACGGTGACCGTGACGGGCACGCTCGTGTCGAGAGGCGAGATCCTCGCCGGGCCCGAGATTGAGGGGTTGCGCATCGTCGAGATTCTCGTGGACGAGGGCGACAAGGTCGCCCGGGGCGCCGTTCTGGCGCGCCTGTCGCGGGAGACGCTCGACGCGCAGCTGGCGCAGTCGGATGCGGGTCTGGCGCGCGCAGACGCGTCCATCGCCCAGGCGCGCAGCCAGATTGCGCAGGCTGAAGCCAACGCGAAGCTTGCCGGCGCCGATCTTGAACGCGCGCAGGCTCTGCTGCGCACCGGTTCCTCGACCCAGGCCGTGGTTGAGCAGCGGCAGGCCGCCGAGCGCGCCGCCAGCGCACAATTGCAGGCCGCCCGTGACGCGCTGCGCGCCGCAGAGGCGGAGCGCAAGAGCGTCGAGGCGCAGCGCCGGGAATTGCAGGTGCGCATCGCCCGCACCGAGGTTCGCACGCCCGCGGCCGGCGTCGTGGCGCGACGCAACGCCAAGCTTGGCGCGGTCGCCAGCGCGGTCGGTGAGCCGCTGTTCCGCATCATCGAGAATGGCGAGATCGAACTGGAGGCGGAGGCGCCAGAGTCGCGACTCGGGGCGCTCAAGGCTGGCCAGAGAGCGGTTGTCACCCTCGTGGACGGGTCCAGGATCAACGGCGACGTGCGTCTTGTGTCGCCTGAAATCGACCGCGCCACGCGCCTTGGCCGGGTCCGGGTGACGCTGCCCGCCAGCGCGGTTGCGCGCGTGGGCGCGTTCGCCCGCGCCGAAATCGAGGTGCGTCGCGACGTCTCCATCACCGCGCCCGCGAGCGCGCTCATCTACGGCCCGGATGGCCCCACCGTCCTCGTCGCGCACGGAGGGCAGGTTCACGCCCGCAAGGTGTCGCTGGGCCTCGTGGATGGCGCCCGCGCCGAGTTGCGCGGGGGCGTGCAGGAGGGTGAGGACATCGTGGTTCGCGCGGGCGCGTTCCTGCGCAACGGCGACGCCGTGCGGCCTGTGCCGGCGGCCACGGCGGAGCGCAGCCGATGAACTGGAACATCTCGGCGTGGGCGATCCGGAATCCGATTCCGTCGATCCTCCTGTTCGTGATCCTGATGGCGCTCGGGCTGTTCTCGTTCTCGCGCCTGCCGATCACGCGTTTTCCCAACGTCGACATTCCAATCATCACGATCAACATCACCCAATCGGGCGCCGCGCCGTCCGAGCTTGAGACGCAGGTCACCAAGCGCGTGGAGGATGCGGTCGCGGGCGTGAGCGGCGTGAAGAAGATCATGTCGTCCATCTCGGACGGGCTCTCGACGACATCCATCGAGTTTCGTCTTGAGGTGAACTCCGACCGCGCGCTCAACGATGTAAAGGACGCGGTGGCGAAGATCCGCGCCGAGCTTCCGCGCAGCATTGACGAGCCGATCATCCAGCGCCTCGACATCGCCGGGTTGCCTATTCTCACCTACGCGGTGAGCGCGCCCAACATGTCGCTGGAGCAATTGTCCTGGTTTGTGGACGACGTGGCGGCGCGAGGTCTGCAGGGCGTGCGCGGGGTTGGGCAGGTGCAGCGCATCGGCGGCGTGGATCGTGAAATCCGCGTCTCCATTGACCCCGACAGGCTGCTGTCGCTTGGCGTGACGGCAGGCGAGGTCAGCCGCCAGTTGCGCGCCACCAACGTGGATATCGGCGGTGGTCGTGGAGAGGTCGCCGGGCTCGAACAGTCCATTCGCACGCTCGCCGGCGCGCGCACGGTCCAGGACATTGCCGACACCACCTTGTCGATCTCGGGCGGACGGCGCATTCGCCTCGCGGATGTGGCGACCGTCACGGACGGAGCCGCAGATCAGCGACGTTTCGCGCGCCTCGACGGCCGCCCCGTCGTTGCGTTCGCCATCGTCCGCGCGAAAGGCGCGAGCGACGCCACCGTCGCGCAGCTCGTGTCGAAGAAGGTCGAAGAGATCAGGGGGCGCCACCCGGGCGTCTCCGTGGACCTGATCGACAACGCGGTGGATTACACCGTCGGCAACTACAAGTCCGCGATGATGACGCTGCTTGAGGGCGCGCTGTTGTCGATCATCGTGGTGCTTGTCTTCCTGCGGGACTGGCGCGCCACCGCCATCACCGCGCTGGCGTTGCCGCTATCGATCATCCCAACCTTCTTCGCCCTCGACGCCATGGGCTTCTCGCTCAATCTCGTGAGCCTGCTCGCCATCACGCTGGCCACGGGCATTCTCGTCGATGACGCCATTGTCGAGATCGAGAACATTGTGCGGCACATGCACATGGGGAAATCGGCGTGGCGCGCCTCGCTGGAGGCGGCCGACGAAATCGGTCTCGCGGTGATCGCGATCACCATGACCATCGTCGCGGTGTTTGCGCCGGTCAGCTTCATGGGCGGCATCGCCGGCCAGTACTTCAAGCAGTTCGGACTGACCGTCGCGGTCGCCGTCGTCTTCTCGCTGCTGGTGGCGCGCCTTATCACGCCGCTGCTTGCGGCTTACTTTCTCAAGGCCCACCCCATCCATGAGAAGCCGGAAGGCTTCATCATGCGCAATTATACGCGCTTCGTGGACTGGTCCGTGCGCCATCGCTGGCTCACGATTGCGGCGGGCGGGTTGATCTTCTTCGGCTCGATCCAGGCGACGAAGCTTTTGCCTGCAGGCTTCCTGCCGGCCGAAGACGTGGCCCGCCTCGTCATGGCCGTGGAGTTGCCGCCGGGTTCGCGCGTGGAGGACACCATGCGCGTGACCGACGACATCGCCCGGCGCCTTCGGGAGAAGCCGGAGGTGAAGAGCGTCTTCGTGGACGGCGGGCGTGTCGGGCTGGGGGCTGCGGAGGTGCGCAAGGCCTCGCTCGTCATCAATCTCGTCCACAAGAGCAAGCGCGAACGCACCCAGAGTCAGGTCCGCGCCGACATCGGCGTAGTCCTTGCCGCCGTGCCGGACGTGCGCACGTGGTTCCTCGACGAGAACGGCCAGCGTCAGGTGAACATCGGGGTAGCCGGCGCGGATCCCGCCGCCATCGAGCGCGTGGCGGCCGAGCTGTCCAGCCAGATGAAGCGCGTGCCCTTGCTCGCCAACGTCACCACCACTGCGGCTCTGGACCGGCCGGAGATTCGCCTTCGCCCGCACACGGAGCGGGCGGCGGAGCTGGGCGTGTCCACGGACGCCATGGCGGAGGCGATCCGCATCGCGACGCTGGGCGACATCGACGCTAACCTCGCCAAGTTCAACGCCGGCGACAGGCTGGTGCCGATCCGCGTCTCCCTTGACCGGTCGGCGCGCGCGGACGTCGATACCCTCAGCAACCTGCGCGTGGCGACCGCGAAAGGCGGCTCCGTGCCCCTCTCAGCGGTCGCTGACATCGAGTTCGCGCAGGGCCCCGCGAGCATCTCGCGGACGGACCGGCAACGCCGCGTCGCGCTGGAAGCCGATCTCGCTGGAACCGACGCGCTGGGCGAGGCGCTTGAGGCGATTTACGCGCTGCCTGCCGCGAAGAACCTCCCGCCCGGGGTGACGCTCGCCGAAAGTGGCGATGCGGAAGTCATGGGCGAGGTGTTTCAGGGCTTCGCGCAGGCCATGGGCGCTGGCCTGATGATGGTGCTCGCCGTGCTCATCCTGCTGTTCCGCAGCGTGCTCCAGCCGATCACGATCCTGCTGTCGCTGCCGCTGTCCATCGGCGGCGTGATCGGCGCCCTGCTCATCATGCAATACGCCATCTCCATGCCCGTGGTGATCGGCATCCTCATGCTGATGGGCGTTGTCACGAAGAACGCGATCATGCTGGTGGACTTTGCGGTGGAGCGCATGGCCCACGGCATGGAGCGTACCCAGGCGCTCGTGGACGCTGGCCGCAAGCGTGCGCGCCCCATCGTGATGACCACCATCGCCATGGGCGCTGGCATGGTCCCATCCGCCATGGGCATCGGCGACGGCGGCGAGTTCCGCTCGCCCATGGCGGTGGGCGTGATCGGCGGGCTGATCGCCTCCACCATCCTGTCGCTGATCTTCGTTCCGGCGATGTTCACCATCATGGATGACCTGGGCCGGCTTGCGTGGCGCGGCTTCTCGCGGCTTGTGGGCCCGCGCGACGAGGACGTGGCGCCGCAGGCGACTGTTGCGAAGGGCGCGGCGGAATGAGCGCGAGCCCATCGTCTTTGTCCGCGCTCGCGCCGCCCGTGCTCGAAGGCGTCCGTCTGCGGCTGGAGGGGCTGTCGCAGGCCCATGCGCCTGCCGTCATCGCGTTGGCGGACGAGGCCGATTGCGCAGAGCGCACCGCGTTCATGATCGAGCCGCCGCCGGCGGATGCGGCGCAGCGGCCTGTCTGGATCGCGCGTAAGCTGGCGTGGCCCGGTCGCGTCTACTACGCCTGCGTGGATTCGGCGTCCGGGCGTCCGCAAGGCTTCCTCAGCTTCATGCGGGATGAGAGCGCCCATCGCAGCGTCGAGATCGGCGACGTGCTCTTTGGCTCGGCCATGCGCGGCGCTGCGGGCGCTGAAGCTGTGTATCTTCTGCTGCGTTTCGCCTTCGAGGAGGCGGGCTACCGGCGCGTGGAATGGAAGTGCGATACGCGCAACGTCGCGTCCGCCCGGGCCGCTGTCAGGTTTGGCTTTACCTACGAGGGCTTGTTTCGCCAGCACATGCTGATCCGCGGCGAAAACCGCGATACGGCGTGGTACGCGATGCTCGACGGCGAGTGGCCGGCGCGGCGCGCGGCGTTCGAGCGCTGGCTTGCGCCCGACAATTTCGATGGCGCCGGCCGCCAGAGGATCGCCCTGCGCGACCTGATGCCGGCAGGCGAAGCGCCGCCTGCCTAGATCCGGCGCAGGCCCAGCGGCTTCGCCTTGTCGTCGATCCTGTACCACTCGCCCTTGGCGTTCCTCTGGAACTGGATCTTGTGGCCCTTGCGCGCCTGCAGCGAGATGTGACCGGCGCGGTCAATGGACCAGGCCACCGGATCGAAAACGACGATCCCGTTGTCGCGACAGGCGGGCGCCAGTTGCGCGCGGAAATAACCGTTCCCGCGCCCGGCGTCCTGCAGGGTCACCATGCACAGGGTGTCTTTTCCGTCGTCGCGCAACACCGCGTAACGGCCGGCCACCTCGGCAATGCGCGGGCCAGCTGGCGCGGGCTCCTGACGGCGCTGCGCCCTCGGCTGCTCGGCTTGCCCAACCGCTGTTCGCCCGGCGTTATCCTGCGCGCGCGCGTCGGGCGTCAGAAACGCAACGCCCATCGCCAGCGCACAAAACGCAGCCAGGCGATAAACCGTGCGCACCAGGGCCGGTTTGCGATCGGCCAGCTTCATGTCGGCATCCCCCTATTCGGCAGGTATCTATTGTGCCTGCTTTGGCGGCAATTTCCAAGGCGTCTCAGCGACGGGAGTCAAGATCTCGCGTCCGTCAGCCCATGCGAACAGGTTGTCGATCACCAGTTGGCACATGGCGTCCCGCGTCGGCTGCGATGCCGAGCCGACATGGGGCAGCAGCACCACGTGCTCCATGGCGATGAGCTCTTCCGGCACGTTCGGCTCGTCGGCGAACACGTCGAGCCCAGCGGTGAGAATCCGCCGTTCGCGCAACGCTGTAACCAGGGCCTTCTCGTCCACGGTCGAGCCCCGGGCGATGTTGATGAAAACACCGTCCGGACCCAGCGCGTCGAGAACCTGCGCATCGACTATGTGCCGCGTCTGGGCGCCGCCCGGCGTGGCGACAACGAGGATGTCGCAATCAGCGGCCAGCGCAACCGGGCTGTCCCGCCATTCGTAGGGCGCAGCCGGGTCGGGCTTGCGATTGTGATAGATGACGCGCACGCCGAACGCTTCCGCGCGCCGGGCGATGGCCTTGCCGATTCGTCCCAGCCCCAGGATGCCGATGGTGCGTCCGCGCAGGGAGGCGGAGGCGGGGAACTGCCCGGTCCGCCAGTGGCCCGCGCGCAACCAGCGCTCGGCCCGCGAGAGCTGGCGCACCGCGTTGAGGATCAGCCCGAAGGCGGTGTCCGCCGTCTCTTCCGTGAGCACGTCCGGCGTATTCGTCACGATGACGCCCCGCGCGCAGGCGGCCTGCGCGTCGATGTTGTCGTACCCCACGCCGAGGTTCGCGACGATCTCGAGTTGGGGCAGGCGGGCCATGAGGGCGCCGTCCACCGGCGCCTTCACGTCTTCGGTGAGCACCGGCACGCCGGTGGCGATGGCGCGCACGCGCGCGCCGACCTGCGTGAGCAGGGCGTCCTGGTCCGCCGCCGCATACAGCCGGTGGATCCGGAAGCGCCCCTCCAGCGCCTCCTGGATCAGCCGCGGCAGCGGGGCGGGCATCAGCAGGTCAATGGGCTCGATGTTCGCCACGCTCGCCTCACCGCTTCTCGATGCCGGCCTTCTCGATCACCGAGGACCACCGCTGGATGTCGTCGGTCAGTCGCTTGGCGATCTCCTCTGGCGTGCTGCCGCGGGTTTCGATGCCCAGCTCCAGCGCGCGCTTGCGGGTGTCAGGATCAGCGAGCACCTCAACCATGGCGGCGTTGAGGGTGGCGATGATCTCTTTCGGTGTGTCCGCCTTCACGAAGAATGCGTTCCACGACACCACGTCGAAGCCGGCCACGCCGCCTTCCGCGACAGTCGGGATCTCGGGATGCGCGTCCGACCGCTTCGGGCCGGACGAGCCGAGCGCGCGAAGCCTGCCATCGGCGATGTTGGTCTTCATTGCGGCGAAGGCGTCGATCATCACGTCGATGTCGCCGTTCATGGTGGCGAGCATCAGGTCTGGCGTGGTCTTGAAGGGCACGATGGCGACGTCGATGCCCGCAGTGCTCTTGAAGAGCTGCGCCGTCAGATTCTGCGTGCTGCCGATAACGACGGTGCCGATGTTGAGCTTGCCAGGGTTGGCGCGCGCGAATTTCAGCAGTTCACCCATAGTCTTGTAGGGCTTGTTCGCGCTCGTCGCGAAGATGAAATCGAAATAGCCCATGGAGGAGACCGGCGCGAACTGCTTCACTGGGTCGAAGGCGAGCTTGTTGAAAAGCCCTACGCTCACAGCAGTGCCGTTCGAGAACAGGGCGACGGTGTTGCCGTCTGAGGCCTCGCGCAGCACGTTCTGGGCGGCCTGAATGCCGCCGGCGGCGGGCACGTTCTCAATGATGAAGCGCTGCCCCAGCCTGGCGCCCAGCTTCTCGCCCACAATGCGGGCGGTTACGTCCGCGACGCCGCCGGCGCCAAAGGGCACGACCACCTTGACCGGCTGCGTCGGCCATTTGGCCTGCGCGAACGCGGTCGAGGGCAAAGCTACGCCCATGGCCAGCGCGGCGCCGGCGAAGGCGCGGACAAATGCTCGCCTGTCGAGATTGCTGTTGGTCATTGGGGTAGCTCTCCTCTGCAACCCGATTTCTGACGACCGGGCGGTGATTTTATGGGCCTAGATGACTTAAGCCAAGCGACCGCGCCGTCAAGACGCGGATCCTGGTTGCCCGCCTCGCTGTCGCGCCATCGCCCACGCTGGGTGAGGCGCGCCTCAAGGCCGCGCTTCGCGTAGGTTCCGTCCACGAGCGCCTGATCATGGCCGCCGTGCTCGGCCTGGGCGGACGCGGGCGCCTTGTGGCGAAATCGCACCGCCGTTAGCGTGAACGTCACGGACGCTACGCCAAAGGAGGGCGCGTGGGGACTTCCCGCTTCTGGACGGATCTGGCCTGGACCGACTTCCAGACCCGCGACATGGGCGCGGTCATCGCCGTGCTGCCGGTGGCCGCCGTGGAGCAGCACGGGCCGCATCTGCCTACCGGCGTCGATTCGATGATTATGGAGGGCTACCTCGCCCGCGTGCTGGAGCGCTTGCCCGCCGACCTGCCCGCCCTGTTTTTGCCGCTGCAGCGCGTTGGCGTGTCGGTGGAGCACGAGGCGTTTCCCGGCACGCTCAGTCTGTCGTTTGAGACCGCAGCGCGCGCGTGGCTGGAGATTGGCGCAAGCGTGCGCCGCACAGGGTGCCGCAAGCTCGTGATCCTCAATTCCCATGGCGGCAACGCGGCTGTCATGGAAGCGGTCGCGCGGGAGTTGCGCGCGCGCCATGGGATGCTGGCGGTGACCGCGTCGTGGCGTCGCTTCGGCTATCCGGACGGGTTGTTCACGGAGCCAGAGCTTGCCCACGGCATCCACGGCGGCGACGTGGAAACTTCGCTGATGATGGCGTTTCGGCCTGATCTCGTGCGCGAGGAGGAACTCGCGGACTTTCATTCCGCGGGCGCCGATATGGAGCGTGAGTTCGCGTGGCTCGGCGCGGTGGCGCCCGTCGGCTTTGGCTGGATGTCGCAGGATCTGTCGGAGAGCGGCGCCATGGGTGACGCTTCCCTCGCCAACGCCGACAAGGGGGAGGCGGCTGCCGACTACGGCGTCACAGCGTTTATCGAGTTGCTGCGCGATGTGGAGGCGTTCGATCTCGCCCGCCTTGTCGATGGGCCGCTGGGCGATGGGTGAGGGCTGGACCGCGCGCATAACTAGATTGGACTAGAGGTTTTCCCCCTCCCGGTTTGCTCCGCAAACCACCTTCCCCCGCTTAAGCGGGAGAGGGGCGGCGCCGGATGGCGCCAGCGCGTTGGCTCTTCAGCGCCACTCGCGTGAGGCTGTTATCAAAATAAACAGCGGTTCTATTCAGCCGTCAGCAGGTGTTTCTTCGGCTGCGTGCGTGGAAGATCCTTCAACTGCGGGTAACATTCTTTGGCGAACAGCCGGATATTTTTGCAGGTGCGTGCATGGTCAAGAAAACCTGCCTGCATCATCATAAGCAGATGATCGAACCCGCCAACGCGGTCATAGAACGTTCTGATCTGCGCCACGACCTGGTCTGGCGTGCCGTACATCACGACGCCCTGTTCGCGCTGAACTTCGAGTGTCTGGGCGCGCATCGCTGCAGTGCGGCCGGCCCACGCGCCCTTCAAGGCGAGCACGTTCGTCTCAATCGGCACATAGCCGGGCGGGTTGCTGAATTGAGGCTCGCTCTTGCCCTGCAGGTACCAGACAAGCTCCTTCATTCCGGCTTCGGCTTCTGACTCCGTATCCGCCACGTAGACCAGCGGCATGAAGGCGCATCCGCCACCATCCGGCTGACCGTTCAGCTCATAGTGTGAGCGGTAGGCGTCGAAAAGTTCCCGAACCTTCAAATAGGGCTGCAGGAAGGTTGCAAATACAAAGCCGCGTGAAGCGGCGCGCCGAATCGCTGGCAGGTCGCTGGATCCAGTGATCCAGATCGGCGGGTGAGGGGCCTGATAAGGCCGGGGCCAGATGTTGACGGCGCGTTTGTGTGTAAACTTGCCCTCAAAGTTGAATGGTCCGTCTGACGTCGTCCATATTTTCTGGATAAGGTCGATGCCTTCCCAGAGACGGTCAACGGTCTGGGTTGGGTTTGAATTGGCCGCGAACGTTTCCTGGCCGACGCCACGCACAAAACCCGAAGAGAGACGACCGCGCGAGATGCAGTCGACCATCGCCATCTCTTCCGCGATACGTATGGGATCACCCCGGTTTGCAACTGGATTTCCGAGAATGAGCAGGCGCGCGTTGCTTGTCTGGCGCGCGAGAATAGCCAGCGTCAAAGGCGCGGCGGAATTGATGCAGGTTGCTGTCTGATGGTGCTCGTTGACCATGAGGTTGAGTCCGGCCTCATCCGCAACCATGTATTCGTCCAGATACCGGTTGTAGAGGTCGGCGCCTTTCCGGGGATCGAAGTGACTGTTGGACAGTGACACCCAATGCGTGCTGACCTCGGATGCTGGAGGAAGATAGGGGTAGGGCATCTCGGTGAAATACCAGCAATCCATCTTTCTCCTCCCGCGCCGGCAACGGACATTTCTGGATGAGCCGTTGAAGCAGCTTTAAAAATAGTATTCCCAATGGTTACATGGAAGCGCTCGGAGCGCAATGCAGGCGCCGTGAGGCGTCGGACGCTTTGGCGACGAGGGCGTTTAACAGGCGCGGCGTCGTCTCTGTGTCGATGGTGGCGCCCTTGCCGCCGCCAGCCTCGGCGCCGACGCGGAGCGTTACCTGACGCCCTGTGTAGAATTGCGCAACCTCATCGGCGGGCGCCTAGCCAGCGACACACAGGGCGGCGAAAGCTGCAAGGCTTTCAAGGCGGACCAAGCGCATTCGTTTTGCTCCCATGCGTGTTCGCTGGAGCGCCCGTTGTTTCTTGCGCTATTTACCTGAACATGGCGCGCACCCGTTCCACGACCGCCGCGGGGCTGCGTACAATTGTTCGAAAAGAGCCTGGATCTCGTCGCCATCCTTGATGCCGCAGTAGAAGGTTTCGGTCCGCACGCCTGGGGGCAGCATGGCGAGAAGCGCGTCGTGGGAGCCCGAACCATGGGTGGTGGGCTTCACCATGGCGACGCATTTTTCCTGTGCGGTCATGCCCCGGGGCCTCCTCCGTTCAGCGTGATATTTTTGGTTTGTCGTATTCTGAAATCAGCTGCGGCCTGCGAGGCAAGATCTTTCCTGGCGCAGACGGCCCGCGTGCGCGGTTTTCGGACCAAGAAGGCCGATTGACGCTAATTTCACGACGGCCTCTCGTCAGCGCATGTGGGCCGGGCTGGTCTCGCTGAACGCTGCCCCTATATGCCGGAGGCCTGCAAAACTGCTCGATCCTGCGGCCAAAGGGCTCAATAAGGGAACTGCCTTGCACATGTTTGGCGCCATTTGTGTGGTTATTTCATCCCGCTTTGGATGCCGGCGCCCGGGCGTGGCGAGACGCTCGCTCGCGCTCATTGCGCTTGTTCTCGCTTTCACGTTCGGTTTGGGGTCGGATACTCGCGCGGCCGAAGAAGCGGCGTTGTGGCGCGCGCTTGCGACCAAAGGCCACTTCGCGCTGATGCGCCATGCCATTGCGCCTGGCGGGGGTGATCCGCCGGAGTTTGTGCTTGGCGACTGTAGGAAGCAGAGAAATCTGTCTGAGGAAGGGCGCCAGCAGGCACGAAGAATTGGTCTTCGCTTCCGGGACAATGGCATTGCGAACGCCCGGGTGTTTTCAAGCCAATGGTGCCGCTGTCTTGAAACGGCGAAACTGCTGGGGCTAGGCCCTGTGATTGAAGCGCCTGTTCTCAATTCCTTCTTCCAGAAACCTGAACGGAGAAACCGCCAGACGCGGGAACTTGAAGCCTGGCTGGCTGACCACGCGCTGGATGCGCCGCTGGTGCTTGTCACACATCAGGTCAACATCACGGCCTTCACAGGGGTTCATCCCGCTTCCGGCGAACTCGTTGTCATTCGTCGGTCAAAAGACGGGAAGACATCGGTGTTGGGATCAATCCGCACCGATTGATCGCACGCCCGCCAGCACCCAATTCGCCTGCGCAGGCGTGGGCGTCATTCCTCGCCCTTTCGGGTGATCTGGGGATGCCGCACGAGATAGATCGCGATCCATAGCATCGCGAGGCTTGCAAGCGCGCCCACCATGAAAAAGGCGTTGCGGACGCCAACAAGTTCGCCGATGGCGCCCATGGCGAGGGGCGCCAGGATGGACGCGAGGCGGTTGGCGGTGCCGCGCAGGCCCACAGCCTTGCCCTGATTGGACCGACCTGCGCCGCGCAGCACGAGCGTGATGACGAGCGGCTGCGCGAGCCCGTTCATGCCCGAGCGCAGGAACATCGCGATCTGCAACAGCAAATAAGTGCCAAGCAGCGGCGTCGCGCAGATGAGCAGAATGCCAGCCCACAGCGACAGAAGCACGATCCAGAAGCCGCTGACGTAGCGCATGAGCGGCGCCGTCAGCAGCGAGAAGAGCGCTGCGCCGATTGCGCCGGCCGGGCTCAGCAGGCCAACCGCCGTACCGGTGATGCCCATCTCTGTAAGCCATGCGACGTAGAACGAGCTCTGCACCGAATTGCCCATGTGCATGAGCCCGCCAAGCGCGACGATGATCGCCACCGACGGCGCCGCCAGAAGCCCGAACGCGACCCGGTAATCGCTCCATCGCGGCATGAGGCTGCGCAGTCCCTTCGCCGGGCTGCCGATGGCGCCGGAGGTGGGCCGCACCGCCTGCGCCGGCAAAAGCAGCGCGCATACGACGCTGCCTGAAGCCCAAAGCGACATCAGGATAAACGCGCCCCACACGCCGGCAAGATCCCACGTAATCCCCGCCATTGGCGGGGCTGCGAGTTGTCCAAAGCGAATGACGAAGCTCAGGCGCCCCGCGTAGGTCGTTCGGCCGTGCATGTACTGGCCGATCATGGTCTGCGCGCCGAGCCATCCCATCGACTCTGCAAGGCCGAGGAACAATTGCAGGAAGATCAGCGCCCAGATGCCAGGCGCGAGCGGATAGGCGAGGGGAAGAATCGCCGCTGCTACAGTGCAGAACAGCATCACGCGACGGGCGCCAAGCCGGTCCATCAGCGCGCCGGCGTGGATGGAGAACAGCAGCGGCAGGAAATGCGCTGCTGCGAACACGAGCCCGAACATGAAGGGCGACGGGTTCATCGTGTATGCGTAAAGGGGGATAACTACCGACGCGACGTGAAACACGGAGGTCGTGAACAGGCCGATGCCGTAGACGGCGATCTGGGTGCGCCAGGGCACGTGGCGGGTTTCAGCAGACGCGGGTTCGTTCATGCGATGAAACGCGTCCCTCCATGCTGTCGGCCCACGCACGCTATCAGAACATCCATGTCTTTTCAGGCGACGCCGGCGCGCAGCAGGTCGTGCAGGTGGATGATGCCCACCGGGCGGTTGTCCTCATCGACCACAAACAGCGCAGTGATCTTGCGAGCATTGAGAATCTCGATCACTTTCGCGGTGAGCAGGTCGCCCTTCACGGCGGTGGGGTTGGCGGTCATCACGTCGGTCACCGACGCAGCGACGAGATCCGGCCCCATGTGGCGGCGCAGGTCGCCATCCGTCACAATGCCAACGAGGCGACCGGCTTCATCCGTCACGCCGACGCAGCCGAAGCCTTTCGCCGAAATCTCAAGGATGGCCTCACCCATGCGTGCGCCTGGAGTGATGAGGGGAAGTCGCTCGCCCTTGTGCATCATTTCGCGCACAAACGTGAGGCTCGCGCCGAGTTTTCCGCCGGGATGAAACAAACGGAAATCGCTTGCGGTGAAGCCCCGCGCCTCCAGCAGCGCCACAGCCAGCGCATCGCCCATGGCGAGTTGCATGGTGGTCGAGGTGGTCGGGGCGAGGCCGTTTGGGCAGGCCTCCTCGGATTTGGGCAGGCGCAGGCACACGTCCGCCTGCCGGCCGAGCGCGCTCTCGCGGGATGAGGTGATTGCGATGAGCGGAATCGAGAACCGGCGCGCGTAGGTGATGATGTCTGCGAGTTCGGCCGTTTCGCCAGACCACGACAGGGCAAGAATCACATCCTCCTGCCGGATCATGCCAAGGTCGCCGTGGCTCGCCTCGCCGGGGTGCACGAAGTACGCAGGGGCGCCGGTGGAGGCCATCGTCGCGGCGATCTTGCGCCCGACGTGGCCGGATTTGCCCATCCCGGTAACGATGGTTCGGCCGGCTGCGCGTGAGATGCACGCAACCGCCGCGTCGAACGCATCCCCCAACTCGCCGTCGAGGACCGCCTGCTCCAGAGCGGAGATGCCGGCCCGCTCAAGTCGCAGTGTTCGCGCCGCTGACGCCCTCGGCCCCGACACGGACTGTTTTGATTGCACAACATCAATTTCCATGACCGCTGAATACCGCATGCTCGCCGGCCTGACAACGAAGCGAGACTTGTGGCGAGTGTCAGACGGTCTTGGCGGTCATGTCTCCGCGATCATGCGCTACGCGGTCTCGCGCGTCCCGCGAACAGGGCGCACCACAACCTGCGTGCCGAGCGGCGCGCGGTTATAGAGGTCGATGACATCGTGATTGAACATGCGCACGCAGCCGCTCGACACGTTTTCACCGATGGACCACGGCTCGTTTGTGCCGTGGATCCGGTACATTGTGTCCACGCCGTCGTTGTGCAGGTAAAGCGCGCGGGCTCCGAGCGGATTGCCGAGCCCAGGCTCCATGCCCCGGGCCCACGGCCCGTTCTTCTCGGGGTTGTCGGCGATCATGTTCGGCGTAGGCGTCCAGCGCGGCCAGGCAGCCTTGCGGCCCACATGCGCGGACCCGCGGAACTGGTAGCCGGCCCGACCAACGCCGACTCCATAGCGGATCGCACGGCCGCGCTCGTGTACGAAGTAGAGGAAGCGTTCGCCCGGATCGACCACAAGGGTGTTCACGGCCTGTGCAGGTGAGAACGCAACCTCCTGTCTCAGAAAGCGAGGCTCAACCTCGCTCAGGTCCAGCGCCGGCAGCGGAAACTGCTCATCGTCGCGGGGGCCGTACATGGCGAGAATTCGCGGATCAAATGAACGAAAATCCGGGGACAACGGCTCATCGGGCGCGCAGCCCGCTACGGTGGCCGAGGCGGCGAACAGAAACGTGCGTCTCGAAAACTGGATCATAGCGGTCGGAATCAATCCTGTGACGTTCTTCGCTCCAGAAAGACGATTGGCCCTCCAGACGCCAGACCTGATTCGCGTCGCGGCGCCAGTCGAAGTTGCGATGTGGCGCCAAAGACACAGTCCTGGAGTTCAGGATGCGTGACCTTGCGGGGGAAGCCCGCCGGGGCGCCCGCCGGATCTGGCCGGATCACGTTTTCGCGAGCGCGCCCGGGGCGGCTCTCACGCGCGCCAAAGCCGCGACCGCCAGGATGAGCCCGCTCACCGTGGCTATGGCGCCGCTGGCGGTGAGCGACGCATCCATCCCCGCCCAGCCTGGCCCGAACGCCGCCAGCGTGTAGCCCCCCAGAGCCGCCACTGCGGCGTAGGCGAGGCTGACCGCGACTTGCGCGCCCAGACGCTCGGTGGTGGAGCGCGCGGCCGCCGCCGGGCAGATGAACATGGCGATGACGAGAATGGACCCAACGGCCTCGAAGGCTGCGACGGCGACGAGGCCGACGAAAAACATGAGCCCCATGTCGATGGCGCGCGGCGAAAAACCCAACGCGGACGCCAGCTGCGGGTCGAATGAGGAGATCTTCAGCTCCTTCCAGAACAGGGCGACCGCCACGGCGCTGGCGGCGAGCACGCCAGCGAGGGTGACAACCTGGCGCGGCGCCTCGCGCCAGACCGCAGGGTCGAGCAGGGCGCCCGGATTCGCGGCGGCGAGCCACATGATGTGTTCGAGTTGGCCGTAGAGTACGCAGTCGGCGTCCAGATCCACGTTGCGCGCAGGCCCCTGCTCGATCAGCACCACGCCGGCCGCGAACATGATGGAGAACACCACGCCCATGGCGGCGCCTGATTCCAGCCGCGCGCGCCGGCGCACGAACTGTACGAGCGCCACCGTCACCACCGCCGCAATCGCCGCGCCGAGAAACATCGCGCCTGACGTGCGTGCGCCGCTCACCATGAACGCGAGCACCACGCCGGGCAGCAGCGAATGGGAGATCGCGTCGCTCATCAGGCTTTGACGGCGCAAAACAAGAAAGTTGCCGAGCAGCGCGCACGCCAGCGCCGCGAACAGCGCCGCCGCAGCGGCCGGCAAATCCACCTGAAGCAGATGCGCTTGCATCACCGCGCCTCCGCCGACGACGCGCGGATGCGCGAGGGCGCGACCGCGAGGCTGACGATGAAGAACGCGCCGGCCACAAGGACGATCAGCCCACCCGCCGGAGCTTTCGGCAGCGCCGCCGAGAGCGAGGCGCCGATCCACGCGCTTGCGGCGCCGAACAGGGACGAGAGCGCCAGCATCACGCGCAGACGGTCCGTCCAGAGGCGTGCGGTCGCCGCCGGGATAATCATCAGCGCGATGATAAGGATCATGCCAACGGCCTGAAGCCCGACGACAGCCACGCCGACCACGATGGTCATCAGCAACAGGTCAATGAGCGCCACAGGCCAGCCTTGCGCGGCCCCGAACTGCGGATCGAAACAGACGATGCGAAACTCTTTTTCAAGCAGCACGGCCACGATGATCGCAACAACTGCCGCCGTCGCGATGACGTACGCATCCTGCTCGCTCATGGTCGCCGTCTGGCCAAGGATGAACCGCGCAAGCCCCCCCTCGGAGCCGGTGCGCAGCGTCTGGATGTAGCTGAGCAGAACCGCGCCGAGCCCGAAGAACACGCTGAGGGTGGCCCCCATGGCGGCGTCCTCCGGCAGCCGGGCGGCGCGCGTGAGCCATTGCACGGTGAGTGCGGCGACGATTGCAGCTATGGCCGCGCCCGTCAGCAGGACCGGAAGGGACCGACCGCTGGCGCCCAGCCCTGTCGCCACGAGCCAGGCGGCGGCAAGTCCGGGCAGCGTTGCGTGACTCAGCACGTCGGTCATCATTGCGCGCTTGCGCAGCAGGGCGAACGCCCCGACAAGGCCCGCCGCCAGACCCAGCGCGGTGACGCCGAGCACAACAACAACCGTGTTGTATCCGGCTTGCAGGAACAGGGAGGAGACGAACAGGCGCAGCGTTTCCCCGGTCAGCATCGCGTCATGCTCCGGGAGCGGGCGCCAGCGCCCCGCCGATGAAGGCGAGCCTGCCGCCATAGGCGCGCTGCAGGTTTTCCGTCGTGAACGTGGAGTCCACCGGCCCCGAGGCGACCACCTCGCCGTTCAGCAGCAGCAGAGAATCGAAATATGTGCGCACCGTCGCAAGGTCATGGTGCACGACCACGGCTGTCTTGCCCTCCGCGCGCAGCGCGCGCAGCACATCCACGATCGCCTGTTCGGTGGCGGCGTCCACCCCGGCGAACGGCTCATCCATGAAGTAGAGGTCCGCCTCCTGGGCCAGCGCGCGCGCGATGAACACACGCTGCTGCTGCCCTCCCGACAAGCGGCTGATCTGCCGGTCGGCGAAATCCGCCATGCCGACGCGATCAAGATGCTCGACGGCCGCGCGCTGATGGGCGGCCGAAACGGGGCGCAGCCAGCCCAGCATCCGGTAGCGCCCCATAGCGACGACTTCGCGCACGCTGACGGGAAAATCCCAGTCGACCGCCCCGCGTTGCGGCACGTAGGCGATTCGCCCCCGCGCCTGCCGCAGGGACTGGCCCCAAAAGCGCGTCTGCCCGGCGACCGTCGGCTGCAGGCCGAGCACCGCCTTGATGAGAGTTGACTTGCCTGCGCCGTTGGGGCCGACCACAGCCACGAGGCTTCCGGCGGCGGCGTCGAAATCCACACTCCGCAGCACGGGGCCATTGCCGTAGTCGATGGTCATCCCCCGCACGCTGCACGGCGTGGCGCCGGCGTCGGCGGCGGACAGGGCCTGCAACATGCTCACTCCTTGCGGGCGAGACGACCCTGGAAGCCGCCCTCCGGCGGCTTGAGGCCGAGCGCCCGGGCGATGGTGGTGACGTTGTGGTCGATCATGCCGACGTACGTGCCTTCGTAAGTTCCGGGAGGCCCCATGGCGTCGGAATAGAGTTCGCCGCCGATGATAACCTCGTGGCGTTGCGCCTTGGCGCCGGCGATCAACGCGCGCACAGACCGCTCGGGAATGGTGGATTCGACGAACACAGCCGGGATGCGCCGCTTCACCAGGAGAGAAACCAACTCCTCCACCTGCTTGAGCCCCGCTTCCGACTCCGTCGAAAGCCCCTGAACGCCAAGCACCTCGAAGCCATAGCGCCGGCCAAAATAGCCAAATGCGTCATGGGCGGTGACAAGCACGCGCTGTTCCGGAGGCGTCCTGTTCAAAAGCGTCTCGGCGTAGGCGTCGAGGCGCTGGATCTCGTCGCGCAGGCGTTTCGCGTTGGCCTCGTACACCGCGGCGCCTGCGGGGTCGCGCTGCGCCAGCTTCTCGCGCACCACATCGACGGCCAGCGCCCAGACGCGTGGGTCCATCCACGCATGGGGATCGAAATGCCCTTCGCCCCCAGCGGGCTGCAGAAGCGCGCCCTCATCAATCAGTTCTGTGACGGCGAACACCGGCTTGCCGGAGGTTGCGATCTTCACCAGCGCGTCGGTGAGGCGTCCTTCCAGCAGCAGGCCGTTGTAGAACACGATCTGGCTCGACAGCATGGCGCCGATGTCCGTGCGGGTGGCGCGGTAGAGATGCGGATCGACGCCCTCGCCCATCAGTTGCCGAACGCGCACGCGGTCTCCGCCGACTGTGCGCACAAGATCCGCGATCATACCGGTGGTGGCTACAACGCTCATGGGCTGAATGGCGGCGCGGGCCGGCGTCGCCCCAGGGACTGCGACAAGCCCGGCGAGGGCGATGGCCCCGAGAACGTGGCGGCGAGTGAGCTTGGTCATCGCAATTCCCCTGTTCCTGCGTTCTCCTGAGTATAGCTAATGCTATACATACGTCCAGAGGCTCACAGGACAAGCCCGGGCTTATCCGGCTCCATTGCTACGGGCAGGCAAATGTTTTAGACGCGGCTAAGAGTCTTCCGCGCAGAGACGGCAGGGCCCGGCCATGGCTAAGAAAGTTCAAGCACTGGAGGAACGGCGCAGTGCGCCTGTTCTGTCTGCGGCCGAACGCCAGGTGGAGAATTTCCGGCAGGCCCGTGAGGCCCGGCGCACGGAACTCACGGAAGACTACGTTGAACTGATTGCAGATTTGCTGGACGACGCTGGCGAGGCCCGCCAGGTGGACATCGCCGCGAGGCTCGGCGTCGCGCAGCCAACCGTCGCCAAGGCGCTGCGTCGCCTCGCGGACACAGGCCTCATCGTCCAGAAGCCCTATCGTGGGGTGTTCCTGACCGAGGCCGGCCGCCAGCTCGCCGAGGAAAGCCGCGAGCGTCACCAGATCGTCGAAAGCTTCCTGCGGGCGCTTGGCGTAAGCGAGGATGTCGCCCGCGTGGACGCCGAAGGCATCGAGCATCGGGTCAGCGAAGAGACCCTGCGCGCGTTTCGACGGTTCGCGCAGGACAAGAAAAGCTGAGCCGACGAACTCAGCGAGCCGCCGATCCGCCCCCGCCCATGTGCATGGCCTCGCGCGCGCGGCGCGCAACCTCCGGCGGGGTGTTGACGATCTCCGAGACAATCGTCTGAAGCCTTTCGCCAGGAACGGGCGACACATCGACCCCGCCCTCGTGCGCTTCCTTCAGGAAAGACGGATCTTTCATCGTCGCCTCGAAGGAGCGACGCAGCAGCGCCAGGCGCTCGTCGGGCGTGCCCGGCGCGGTCAGGAACGGGCGGCCCACCGCGATATCCGCCGAGAAGAGCCGGAGCAAAGAACGGTCTTCATCGGTCTTGCCGAACTCCATCATCAGCGGAATGTCCGGGAACTCGGGATCACGCTCAAGGCCCACCTGCGCAATGAGCCTGATCTTGCCGTCGCGCAGCCAGTCGCCGCTCTCAACCTTGAGGCTGTTGAGGTTGTTGCCGGCGCGGCCCTGCACCTCGCCGCGCTCAAGCGCGAGGTTGACCTCCGCCGTGGTGCCATAGCCGGCCACGACCTTGAATTTCGTGCCGGCGACGTAGTTCATGAGCGTGGGATAGATCATCGTATAGGAGCCAGCGCCGGTCGCGCCCATCAACACCTCGTGCCGCAGCGTGTCCGCCATGGTTCGCACCGGCGACGTGTGCCAGACATAGAACGTCGAGTTGTTGGCGGCGGACGCGCCGATCCAGCGGAACGCCGCCGCATCGAACTGAATGTTCTTGCTGGCCTCCAGCACCTGCGCCAGCAGGAAGGCGGGCACGAGGGTTGCAATCGCCGTGCCGTCTTTCGGCGCCTGTCGCGCCAGAAAGTTAGCGGCGCGCAGATGACCGGCGCCCGGCATGTTCTTCACCACAATGTTTGGCGCCCCGGGAATATGCTTCGTCCAGTGCCGGGCGACGAGCCGCGCATTGGTGTCATGGCCGCCCCCAACGCCGGTGGAGACGATGAGATCTACGGTCTTGCCGCGATAAAAATCCTGCGCAGCGGCTGCAAACGGCGCCGTCGCGGCCAACAAGAACGCGCCCATGCAAAGCGCGCTGCGCCTGGCTCCTGCGTGCATGGCTTCCTCCCCGATAGTCTTCTGTTGACTGGACCTTCGCGCACCGGAGCCGAGCGCGTCAACTCCTCTTGATCGGCCCGGCAATCCCGATACACTCCGGTCAAAATCATAGGAGGAACGTCGCCGTGGGCGTGCAGATCAACCATATGGCCATGAACAGCGCCGAATGGCCGATGATGGGGCGTTTCTACGAGGCCATGTTCGGTTTCAAGCCGTCCTCGAAGACGAGCCGCCCCGCAAACGGTCTGTCCATTGGCGACGGGTACGTGGGATTGAACATCAATCCGCTGCGTGACGGATATGTGGGCGGGCTCGACCATTTCGGCATGGTTGTCGATGACATCGAGGCGGCGCGCGAACGCATGCAGCGCAAGTTCGCGAAAGCCGATATCGTCAAGCGCCCGTCGACCCGCCCGTTCGCCCAGTATTCGGGTCACGACCCCGACGGCAACGTGTTCGATCTCGCCGAGCCGCGCAGCAAGCTGAGCGAAGTCTATGCCGAGCAGGCGGAGAAGGGCGGCTCGATGCAGGAGCGCTATCTCAACAAGTTCGCCATTCGCACGCCAAACGCCGAGAAGTGCGCCGAGTTCTATCACGAAGTCTTTGGCCTCCAGCTCGCCAACCGCAACGACGAGCGCGAGGGCTTCTATCTCACAGATGGCCGCGTCACGTTGGCGCTGCTGCCGTGGTCGATTCCGATCTTCGAAAACATGTCGATCAAGCGGCCCGGGCCGGACCACATCGGCGTGAAGGTGGAGAGCATTGAGGCGTTCACCGAGCACATGCGCGCTATCGCCGGCTCGAATCCGTACCTCGCGCCGATGCCGCTGGGCGGCAGCAAGGAATCGGACGCCCGTCAAGCATTCCTGAAGCGATCCGCCACCGGCAAGATGCAGATCGCCGATCCCGGCGCGGTGTGGATCGACATCACCGACGAGTGACGCTGCAATCCAAGAACAACAAGAAAGGAAACGCCATGTTCGCAAAGATCAATCATCTTGCGATCTCGACCGACTACTACGCGGTCAACGCAAAGTTTTATCAGGCGCTGTTCGGCATGAACACGTCCAACACACCGCGACCGGCGCGCGCCGTGCCTGTGGGCGACGGGCAGATCGGCCTCAACAACATCCCCCGCCGGGACGGGCGACGCAGCGGGCTCGATCACTTCGGACTTGAAGTGGAGAGCATGCAGCTGGCGCTGGAGCGCATCGCGAAGTTCGATTCCTCCTTGACTTATGTTCAGCGCCCCGCTGTGCGCCCCAACGCGGCCTACAGCGCCCATGATCCCGATATGATTATCTTTGACCTGGCCGAGCGGAATTCGGGCAAGGCGCAGGATGTTTTCGCTGAAAACAGGGGCGATCTGCCCAAGCGATACATCAATCATATCGTTCTTCGCGTCCGCAATCCCGAGCGCAGCGCGGAGTTCTACTCCACCGTGTTCGGTCTTGAGTTGCTCAACGACCGCAGCGGTGATTCCTATCATCTCTCCGATGGGCGCGTGCGCATGGTGCTGATGCCGTGGCGTATGGACAACTTCATCGGTCACGATCCGCAGCCGCCCGCACTCGATCATTTCGGCTTCAAGGTCGAAAGTGTCGAGGCGATCAGGAAAGAAATGATCGATCTTATTGGCGTGAACCCACAAATGGTCACCAAGCCGCTGGGCATTGGGACGGAGGGCGAAGCGCGCCTCAGCGTCTTCAAGCAGTGCCCTGTCGGCCAGTTCCATCTCACCGATCTTGAGGGCGTCTACATCGACGTGACCGAGCAATGAGAGCGCTGCAACGCACTCTCGTGAGCGCAGCGTTCGCTGCGGTTGCGTTCACCGGCGCACAGGCCGACCCTGTGGCGGACTTCTACGCTGCGCGGCAGGTCAATCTCATCATCAGCACGGGCGTGGGCGGCGGGCTCGACGCCAACGCGCGTCTAGTCGCGCGGCATATGCCGAAACACATTCCCGGCAAGCCCACCATCGTATCGCGCAACATGCCGGGCGCAGGGCATGTGCAGGCGACCAACTTCATGCACAACCAGGCGCCGAAAGACGGCACGCATATCGGCGCGATCCTGCCGTCGTTCATTCTCTACCAGTTGATTGACGGGCGCGGCGCCCAGTACGATTCACGCAACTTCCAGTGGCTTGGCTCCAGCGACGTTGACAACATGAACGTCTACGTCTGGCAAACCACACCCGTGCGGACGATTGACGACGCGAAAAAAGTCGAAGTGCTCATGGGCGGCACAGGCGCCGGCTCCTACACGATCCTTTTTCCCACGCTAATGAACAACCTGCTTGGCACGCGGTTCAAGATGGTGGCGGGTTACAAAAGCACCAACGAGATTCATCTCGCCATGGAGCGCGGCGAGGTGCAGGGCCGTGCGGGTAATTTCTTCAGCAGCCTCAAGTCGGGTAACGCCGACTGGTTGCGCGATCGCAAGATTGCTTTGCTCGCGCAGATCGGCGAGACGCGCGATCCCGAGTTTGCAGACGTGCCGCTCCTGCAGGAGCTGACGTCCGATAAGGAGGCGCAGACCATTTTCCGCCTGTTCTCTGCCGAGATCGCCATGGGCCGCGCGTTTCTGACGACGCCGGGCGTGCCGGCCGAGCGCCTCGCTGCGCTGCGCAGGGCGTTCGAGGCCACCATGAAGGATGAGGCGTTTCTCGCAGAGGCGAAGACCTCCGGCATGGATGTGCGACCGTTGCCGGCGGATGCGGTGGCGCGCATCGCGAACGACATTCTCGCCACCCCGAAGCCGCTTCTGGATCGTGCTGCGGAAATTCGCGGCCGCTGACGCCGGAGATCGGAACCCATGAAGATTTGCATCATCGGCGCCGGCGCCATTGGCGGGCTTCTCGCCGTGCGCCTGGCTGACGCTGGCGAAGATGTGACCATTGTCGCGCGCGGCGCGCATCTGGCCGCCATTCGCGAGCAAGGTCTCACATTGCGCGAGGAAGGACGTGAGACAAACGCCCGTCCCCGTGCTGCTTCCGACCTGACAGAGGTGGCGGGGCAGGATCTCGTGGTTCTCGGCGTCAAAGCGCATCAGGTGACGCCCATCGCGCATCAGGTTCCCGCGATGCTGTCGGACGACGGCCTCGTGCTGACAGCCCAGAACGGCATTCCGTGGTGGTACTTCTTCAAGCATGGCGGTCCGCATGAAGGCCGTGTGTTGGAGAGCGTCGATCCGGGTGGGGTCGTGGCTGCTGCGCTGCCTGTTGAGCGCGTCATCGGGTCGGTTGTCTACCCGGCCGCGGAAATCGTCGAGCCCGGCGTGATCCAACTCATCGAGGGCAACCGCTTCTCACTTGGCGAACTGGACAACAGCAAGAGCGCGCGCATACAGGCGGTTTCTCAGGCGTTCACCGCCGCGGGGTTCAAGGCGCCCGTCGTCACGGACCTTCGCGCGGAAATCTGGACGAAGTTGTGGGGCAATCTCAGCTTCAATCCCATCTCCGCGCTGTCTGGCGCAACGCTGGCGGGCATCTGCAGACATCCACTTGGCCGCGCGCTCGCAGGCGACATGATGCGCGAGGCGCAGAATGTTGGCGAAGCGCTGGACGTGCGCTTTCGCATTCCGCTGGAGAAGCGGCTGGCAGGCGCCGAGGCCGTGGGCGAGCACAAAACGTCGATGCTTCAGGACATCGAGGCGAAGCGGCCCACGGAAGTTGCGGCGCTCGTCGGCTCCATCATCGAGCTTGGCGAACTTGTCGAGGTTCCGACGCCGGCCATCTGTGCGGTGTACGCCTGCGTGCGGCTGCTGGAAAACACCCTCGCGCAGGCGCCCTGATCAACGCTTCAGGAATGGTATCACGAGCCGCGCCACATCCTTCTCTGCATCCCAAGGCACGAGGTGCTTGCAGTCGGGCGTGATGTGCAGATCAAGCTGGGGATAGAGGCTCTTCAGCCTGGTCGCGCGCTCGGCCGCGTTGGCCCGATCGTTGGCGCCATAGATCATGAGCAATGGCGGGCGAAGGTCAACGAGGCGCTGCCACACAGGCTTGTCCTGTGAGGGCGCCTTCGTCTTGTTCGACTCCTGCGCGCTTCGGGCGACGAACGCTTGGAACGCCCGACCAAGGCTGCGCGAATGGCGCAACGCCAGTTCGTCCGGCGTAATTAGTTCGTGGTGATAAAGATTGGCTTCAAGCAGCTTGCGCGTGTCCTCGATGGTGGGCTCCTCGGTCGCCATGCGGCGCTCGAGGCGCGCCTGCACGGCGGCCTCGCGACCCTCGCCGGCCTCTGCGAGCGGCGGAAGCAGGCTGCCCGTGCCCAGAACGGCCACATGGGACCACGCATCAGGCGCTTCCAGCGCAAGCTGCACGGCCATCGTGCCCGCCTGCGAATGCGCCACAAGGGCGGGGGTTTTCAGGCCCAGCGCGGCGCATAGTGCGGGCACGCTCTTGCGCCGGAAGCCTACCGAGTGATCCTGTGGCGTATCCGATAACCCGAAGCCCGGTTGATCGAACGCGATGGCGCGGAAGCCTGCATGCGCGAACGCATCCATGTTGCGGATGAAGACGTCGGCGGAAGAGCCAAGGGATGCGCCATGCAAGAAGATGACGGGTGGTCCGTCGCCTTTCTCGATGTAGCGCAGACGGAGGCCATTCACTTCGACAAAGCGGTCTTCGGGTAACTTCATGTGAGCGTCTCTTGTCCTCTGGTCAGTTGCCGGGCGTGCCCATGGCCTCGCGTGCGGCGGTCACGATTTCGGGCGGCAGCGCGAACGCGGCGCGTACGATCTCCGCGACGCGCGCATCCCGACTACGGCTTCGTAGAATTTCGATAACTGACCGTAGTTTTCGCCGACAATCGTGACATGAGTGATCTTGGAAAAAGCCACGGTTCCCTCCCGGAGCGGCCAGTCCACTTATTGTGCGGCGAGCCATCACCGCCATAAACTATGCGCCCCCTATCACCCACTGGCAAGACTGCGCTCCTTGAGCATTGACTGTTCAAGTGGGTGGCGGTTGGACGCAAGAAAATTCGGGAAAACAAGAAGCAGGAGTGGTCGACCTGATGCAATCAGGGCGGCTTCCGCTCTTGCACCCCGCGCGGTTGACTGAACCGCCGGCCCACGTATCATCGCGCGCAAACAAGCCGTACTGATGCGGTAATAGACGGGAGGAACGCCATGCGTCGCTGGACTGCCGGGTTGGCGCTTGCCTGGGCATGGGTCGGGACGCCGCTGTGCGGCTTGATTTGCTGCGGCGGCAAGCTCTGCAGGCGCAGACATCCGTCTCCGGCCTCGACTATACCATGCTCGCGGTGATGGCGCGCAACTGAGCGGGACGAACGCGATGGGCATTGAGATTGAACCACTGCATCCCCTTTACGGCGCGCGCCTGCACGGCGTCGATATCCGCGCGCCGATCGGGGATGAAATGTTCGCGCAGATCAAGGCCGCTATGGCGACCTATGCGGTCTGCGTCATCGGCCACGATGCGCCGCCAAGCAATGAGGCGCACATCGCGTTCAGCGCGCGCCTTGGGCCGCTTCAGCGCAGCGCGCAAAAGATCGCCGGCACGGGCGAGCGCGTGCCGTATCCCGAAATTGTTGACCAGAGCAATCTGGACGAGGTCGGCGAGATCTACGCCGATGACGACCGGCGCCTCGCCTATAAGCGCGCGAACCGTCTCTGGCACACGGACATGAGCTTTTATGACGTGCGCGCGACGTATTCCCTGCTGTCGGCGCACGCCGTTCCGCCAAGTGGCGCGGAAACGGAGTTCACCGATATGCGCGCCGTGTGGGATGCGCTGCCGTTGAGCCTCAAGGACGAGGTCGCCGGATTGGTGGCGGAGCATTCCTATTGGCACAGTCGCGTGCTGGGTGGCGGCCCGGAGCCCACGGAAGAGGAGCGGCGCACGCGCCCGCCCGCCCGCCATCCGCTCGCCCATGTGCACGCACCCTCCGGCCGTACGGCGCTCTATCTCGCCTCGCATGTGTGCGGCGTGGTCGGCTGGCCTCAAGATCAGGCGCGCAAGCTGCTTGATGAACTCATGAGCTTTGCGACGCAGCCACGGTTTGTGTACGCGCACCAGTGGCGCCTTGGCGACGTGCTCATCTGGGACAATCTCGCCACCATGCATCGCGCGACGCCCTTCGATGACCGCCTCTACAGGAGGGACATGCGCCGCACCACATGCCGCGAGCGCGCGCTCGCCTGACGCACTGCGTCGCAGGGGCGCAAGCTCGCAGGTCCACCACCCGTCCCGTCGCGTAAACAACAGCGACTCACGGGGGCATGGCATGGGCGCGCGCGCGGCGATCATCGGGGCAGGCATTGCGGGGCTTACGGCCGCCCGCAGCCTCCAGCAGGCGGGGGTTGAGGTCGTCGTTTTTGAAAAGAGCCGCGGCCTTGGCGGGCGTATGGCGACGCGGCGCGCCTGCGAACTGCAATTCGATCACGGCGTGCAGTACGTATCGGCCAAGGGGCCCGCCTTCACGGAAGAACTGGAGCGCTGGCGGGCTTGCGGAGCGGTAGCGGAATGGTTCGCGGGCGCATTTGTTGGAGCGCCGCGGATGACCGCGCCAGCCCGGCTTCTGGGCGAGGGGCTCACGGTCGTGCACGGCGCGCTCGTCGAGCGCGTGGAGCCGCGCGGATCGCAGTGGCTTGTGCACGCGGGCGACGCGGGCGAACAGACGTTCGACGCTGTGGCGCTCGCAACGCCGGCGCCGCAGGCCGCGCCAATTCTCGCAAGCGCCGGCGTCACGTTCGAGGCTCTTGAGCGTGTGCAGTTTGCGCCCTGCTGGGCGCTGATGGCGGCCTTTGACGCCGCCGCCTACGATGGCCCGGGCTGGATGGCGCCCGAAGGCGACGTCCTCGCGTGGCTGGCGCGTGACAGCGCGAAGCCCGGTCGCGACGCGGGTCGCCTCACCTTCACGGCTCATGCCAACGCCGCCTGGTCGCGCCAGCATCTGGAGGATGCGCCTGACGTGGTTGCGCCGCAGTTGCTGGCTGCGACGCAACGCCTCACAGGCGTGCGCGCCGAGCCTTCGTATCTTAGCGCGCATCGGTGGCGCTTCGCGCTGGTCGAGCATCCTGCCGGCGAGCCCTTCCTGTTCGACCGGTATCGGCGGATTGGCGCCTGCGGCGACTGGTGCCTCGGCGCACGGGTTGAGTCGGCGTTCGAAAGTGGCCGCGCCATGGGCGCGGCGGTTGCCGCGGCCCTGGGGGCGTTATGACGAACAACAGCAGCGAGTCCCGCAACCTCACCGTCTACTTCGATGGTTCATGCCCTCTCTGCCGGGCCGAGATCGGGCACTACCAGCGCCAGAACGGCGCAGACGCGATCTGCTTCCGCGATGTGTCAGCGCCCGAATCGTCCGGAGAGCCGGACCTTCCGCGCGAGGCCGCCATGGCGCGGTTTCACGTGCGGCGCAGCGACGGAACGCTCGTTTCGGGCGCGGCCGGGTTTGTGGAGGTCTGGAAGGCCCTGCCGCGCTGGCGCTGGGCTGCGCGCCTTGCCGGTCTGCCAGGAGTGCTCTGGCTGCTTGAGGCGGGCTATCGGGGCTTCCTGCCCGTGCGGCCCTACCTGTCCCGGTTGGCGGGGCGTCTGCGTCGCTCCTGATCCCGCTTAGGCGATGTAGGCGCCCGCCAGCAGGCTCAGCACGGCGGCCGTGGTGAGGCGCACCCGCATGGGCGCGAACCAGTCCGGCGCAAACCCGCCGCGCGTGAGTCGCAGGTCATAGACCAGCATCACGACAAAAGCCGGCGCAAGGACCAGCAGCGCCGAGCCTACGGGCGCGAGCGCTGCGAAGAACCCGATCAGCGACATCGTCACGCCCACCACCAGAGCCGTATCCGGGCGAGGGGCGGGGCGCGCGCCCGGCGCGAGCGTCAGTCCCCATGTCACGCCGCCCAAAAACGACAGAATGGCCGCGGCGTAGATCACCAGCGCGCCAAGCGCGAACCCGCGGCCCGGCGTCACATCGAAAACAGCGGCGATGGCGAGACCGGCGAACGGCAGCACGCCAAGCCAGCCGAGGATGAGCGCGAGACCGCGCACGCGCGTGGCATTGTCCATTCAAGGGTCCAATACAGAGGGATGTTCACGATCGTGTGCGCGGGTGGGCGCGCACCGGCATGGCAAGAGTGCTCGACGCAACACTGGCGCGGCTCTGTGCATATCGGCTTTCAGGATCGGGATGGTGGAGCCAGACGGAATCAGGAGTGATCATGGGCTTATCCTTTGTTGTGGGCAGTCTGGCAAGGAGATGGGTGGCCCGTAAAGTAGGTTTAGCCTTTGTCTTGAGTACGGCGGTTCCCCGTCTGTGGCGTGTCTGATTGGTTCTATTTCTTGTTCTTGGCTATAGATCGAATGGGCGGCGAAGTTGTTTCGAGGTCCAGCGAGGTCAATAGCCCTGCTTGCGATTGATCTTGCTTCCTTGTGTCGTTGAAGCCCTTGAGGAGTTCCGACGAGTTCCAGCGGTGCGAACGAAGTGAGGCGCCGTGGAACGAGTCGGAGAACGGATCGGCGATGTGCGAAGCCTGCGCAGCACGAGGCGAGCCGGGCGTATAATCAGTCGGGAGCCCTGCCTGATCTGGGTTCAGTCGTCTCCCAACGAGAGCCCATTGCCTTGTTATTTAGACGGGACCTCAGACCTCGTTTCGATCAGGTCTTTGTTCATTGGCTTGTCGCCTCCTCGTTTGATGAGGTCTCCCGTTTCTGACCTGACCTGAAATTAGTTTTTCGACGGCGAATGGGGTTCTGACAAGCGCACGGCTCTCAAGCGGATATACGGAAGAGGCATGCACTTGATGGTGTACCGCATCTCTTCAAACGTCATCACCCCCTAGATAGACATGACGAGCGACTTCAGAAGAAGATCACGCGGATATGCGATACAAATGGCAAAATCAGCGTCTCTATGATAAATAAGAATGAGGCCCTGTTGAAGGGCCAGTGCTCTTAGCGGGAGCGACTTCGAAGCATTCTTTCGCGTGATCATTTTCTGATCCCGCCTCGAAGCAAACCCGCAAGGAGCCGCTAACCCTTGCGGGTTTGTTTTTTTAATTCGAGGTGGAATTATTATGATCGAATATTTTGACGCCCCAGCCGGGGCAGGTAAAACGCGTGCATTGTCCAGATATGCAGACTTTCTAGCGAAAATGGGCAAAAAGGTCCTCATTGTTCAGCCGACCAAGGTCCTGATCGACAACACCAATGATCACGAGATCAAACCTCTTGATCCAGATTATCCGGTCACACGATTTCACGGCGATGTGTCCGATAGGGTTATCGTGGAGATCATGAAGCACTTTGGGGCATCCAAGTCTGGGCCCGAGATTATGATGATCACACATGGGGCCTTTCTGCGCATTCCTTTCTTCGCAAGTCGAAAGAATTGGGTTGTCATCGTTGATGAGACGCTCGGTGTGGATTGCATCAGTGAATACAACATCCCTGTGTCACATCGACTAATCACTGACAGGCTGGCGGTCCGAGATACTGGTCCCAAGTATGCACGCTTGATCTGCACAAAGGACTCAAAGGACTGGTGGAAGAATATTGCTCAGAACGGCTCTCAGGATGATATCCTGAGACATTTCCAAGAACTCGCCGGGAAACTCACCGACAAGAACTGGGACGTATTCACCTCCTCGACACGATTTGCAGACATCGTGGCCAATGGCGGACAAGGTCCGATCACCATTCATGCGGTCCTGAAGCCTAGCATTTTCAGAGGTTTTAAACGCGTCATCGTTGCTTCCGCCTGCATGGAAGATACAATGCTGTTCAAGCTATGGTCCGCAAAAGGTGTTAAACTCAAGCCTGCGAGCGGATCACTTCGGAAGAATCTGCGCTACACAGAGCATGAGAATGGCAAGCACGTTGCGATCCACTACTTTTTAGAATGTGAATGGTCGAAAAGCATCCGAGACAAGTGCGTTGCGTTGAATGGAGTCACTGCGACTGTTGGGACGCATATTATAGCGGCTGTCCGAAATATGTTCGCCGATCAGGATTTTGCATGGATGGCGAACAAGGATTTGCCCGATAGCGTCTTTGCAGGTCATTCAGGCGCCATGCGTCTGCCAAACACGCCACACGGACTCAATACCTACCAGCACATCCATAACGTCGTAGTCATGTCCGCGCTCAATCCGCCGCCAAATCATTTTTCTTTCCTCTTGGATCAGGGAGTGGAGGGCGAGGAGGTCCGGCGAGCCGTATATCACAGCGCCGTGTATCAAGCCGCCATGCGTATCTCCATCCGCAATCCAGCCGACACGACGCCTAAGTCGATTGTGGTCATGGACCAAGGCACGGCTGAATGGCTTGCAGACCTGTTCCCCGGCGCCGCCGTTCAGCAGGCGCCCGGGTTTTCTGGAATGATCGCCAAGGGCAAGGCCGGTAGGCCAGCCAAATATGCAAGTGGTAAGGACAGGGTCAAGGCCTGCCGCGAGAAGTCGAGGGCGGAACTGATTGCCCAACTCGAAGCCCTTAACGAGGACTCGTTTACCCAGCAGGACCACAGAGCAATGGCCGACCAGATGTTGGATTTGGCAGGAGTAGATATGGGAGAAATGTGTAACGAAATCACTTCTTATAAGGACATTTCGTTACAGAAAACTCGTTTTGGCAGGGGCTCCGCCTTCGCCTCGTTTTACTCGACAGACCCCATCTATATCGAGCCAAGTGACGAAGACGAGTTCATCGAGTTCCTGAAGGGATGGCATCAGCAGCGGGTCCCCTCCAAGAAGGAGCAGTTCCTGATTGCGCCTGCGTACTACGAGCCCGACATCGAGGGCGTTGATACCCGGCGCGGCAGGGCGAATATCCAATACCTGAACGGCATCTGGCTAGACAATGACGGCGGGGACCTGACGCACGAGGAGTTCGCCCATATGTTCCCGTTTAACCGGGTTGTCGTCTGGAACACCTACTCCTCGACGCCGAAGGCGCCTCGTTGGCGTGTGTTTATGCCCACGACCCATGCGATGACCGTGGATGTGTACGAAATGGTCATCCGCCAGATCGAAGCCACACTGAAAGCCAATGGCTATGTCCGCAAGGACGCGAAGTCGAAGAGCCGGATGGGTCAGAAACACCACGGGTTCGACACCGGTAAGTTCGTCGCAACTTCCGTCTTCTACCTGCCGGGTCAGGCTGCTGATCCGGCGGGATCGTTCTTCGTGGATTACGCAGGCGAGGAGCGTGGCCCGCTGAATGTTCTCACATGGCTCGATGACTTGATTGTTCGGACGGAGAAGATCGAGAAGAAGGCGGCTAAAGCGGGCTCGCGCGAGAACGCCCCAGTTCCGCCCCAGACGAATGTCAGTCCTAAGCTCAAACTCCTGCGGGATGGTCTGAAGGCCTCGCGCCAGAATTACTCGTCAGCACGGCGGGTGGAAGAAGCCATCGACCAGTGGCGGAGCGCCCCCAAGGGTCACGGGCACGCAGAGTTCTTTCGGCTCGCTGCAAGGCTCAAGGCAGCAGGGATGACGGTAGAAGAGGTGGAGGAGCATCTCCACGCAGAATGCGCCTTTGCGAAATCTCCAGCCAAGCGGCGTTCCGAGATTAAAGGCATCTGCAAGACCCTTCGTGACCGGTAAGCGGTCCCAGATGGATCAACGGGAGCGGTTCGACACGAGCCGCTCCTGTCATCGAGAGATTTGGGCTTCAACGCGGAGTGCGGATCATCCGCCGGGAAAGTTCCTAAAGATCGTTCCCGGCGATCCCAACAAAATGATTTCGACGAAGTGAAAATCGATTTCCTACGACACTGGCCCCGGGGCGCTGCTTCGGGGCCATCATCTTCCGCCGGACTCCAGCCCTGTGCGCCCACCCGGAAACGCACGGTAGATGGTCCCGATGGATACGCCCATCTGCTGCGCGATCTCCCCGACGGTCATCTCGCCGGTGGAGAGGAGTGTTCTGGCCACCTCTACCTTCTGGCCGACGAGACTGCGGGGCCGTCCCCCCGTCCTGCCGCGCGCCCTAGCAGCCTCCAGCCCGGCTCTGGTCCTTTCTCTGAGCAGTTCCACCTCGAACTGATTCAACGCTGAAAACAGCGTGAACACGAACCGTCCCTGCGCCGTCGTCGTGTCTATCGTCTCGGTCAAGGACTTCAGGCCTATCTGCCGCGCATCGAGGTCCTGCACCAGATCGAGGAGATGACGTATCGAGCGCCCGATCCGTGACAGGCTGTAGACGACGATCACATCGCCCGCCCTCGCTTCATCCACCATCCGTTGCAGGACAGGCCTGTCCGCCTTCAGCCCCGACGCCGTCTCCTCATAGACCCGCTCCACGCCCGCCTTCCTCAGCGCGTCGATCTGCAAGGCATGATCTTGACCTTCCGTTGAGCAACGCGCGAAACCTAAAAGCATCCACCCTCCCAAAACTCATCGTCGCGCTGCACTTTCGACACACCCGTTTCGGTAGACAGTTTTGAGACTCTCAAAAGCCGTCGTCGGGCGCCGTTTCGAGAGAGTGTGGGGACCATCCCGAAAATGATCGTTTTCGAAAGCGATCACGCAACACGAACCAGACCAGCCTCCTCGGGGTCAAACCGCGTCGGCGTGTAGTCAGGCTCAGAGTCACTCGCTACACACTCTCGCGGATCAAGCGTGCCGTGATCCTGAAACTCCCAGATGCGAAGCGTCTGGCGAACGCTGAACCGAGCGTCGTCATGCTCGGTCCATGCAGGCACCAAGACCCCGGCCTTCGTCATCTCATCGCGGATGGCGACAACAGCATCCTTCGGGGGGCGTTCGTTTGCATATCCGTGAATGCCCTTGAGCAGGAACTTCCCGCCAGACAAGGGAGTGACCTCTGCAATCGCGCCCATTTTGGGCTCCTCCACCGCCAACTCGAAGAAGATTGCGTGATCGAGCGCGACCTCGCCGACTTTGTGCTTGAGACAATTGCGATAACGCTTGCTCGCATCCCGGAGCGACGCAGCATTCTCAAGGCACCGGAGCCGATCACTCCTCACAGGCGGCACGGCACGCACGAGCCGTTTCGAACGATCCATCCAGTGCTCGATAAAGCCAACGAGCCCCTTGTCAGCCATGCCTGTTAACGAGGCGATGATCTCTGCCTTTTTCACCTCCGGATTCAGAGCGCCCGCCACGGAAACAGCGGCTTCCACACGCGCAATAACCGCTGGACGACTGCACATGCCAAGAACACCCGGATGGAGCAAATGCGGGGGGAGCCTCTCGATCACATGAAGCAGCGAAGCCGTCACCTTGGGCTCCGACCGCAAAAGGTCACCGCGCCCCTGTTCCGACGGGTCATTCAACATCCGGAAGATCGAGGCGTACTTTTCTCGGGGCAACGGATTTGGGCCGATCTTCGAAAGCGAGCCGATGAGACCGGCGGGACATTTGCAGTGAACCGCCTGAATGATGCGCCGAACACGCAGTGAGCAGAGGTAGAAGCCGAGAGCGCCGTTCGCGCTGAGGAAGGCTGGAGCCTTTTCACGGGCAACAACAGAAAGCGCCGTCACGAGCCAATCAAGATTGGCGTCCTCGGCCTGCGCGAGCGCGAAGAAAATGCCCTGTCGCCTCAGGACCGATGCTCCGAGCATGTACCGAAGGAAGCCCGGATACTCTTGGTCCAAGCAGGAGACCTGATCGAGAGCCCATCCAGCGGCAATAGGCTTAAGGCTTTTAGCAGTGTGATGGCAAGTGAACGGCTCTGCCAAGGTATTCTCTCTCAACTAGTCATAGACAATGGGGCGGGTTCGATACACTCATCGCCTATGCAGCCAAACTGATGGGAGCAATGCGCTGTTGTCCCTTCCGCGTTCGACTGAGCGCAATGCGCGCGAAGCGGCTCAGGATGTTATGGGGAATGGAAGCCTTATCCTCCTGCAACTCCGCAGAAACGAACGCAAAGAGGTTCGCGAGCGACTCATCCTTCGTGATCGCCGCCAGTTCGGAAAGGTGAAACGATGCTTCAGCACGTGACGTCAGGAAGATGGGTTTGCGAGATGCACAAGCCGCTTGATCGTAGATATCGATATGCCCGGAGATAAAATGCTCCCATGCAGCACGTCGGACCTTCCGCCCCATCACGGAGATAAGGTCCCGATCTTCACGATGGACCCGCTCCTTGCGACAACGGATATGAATAATGCTTCCCGCTTCGTTGCCCATCTGAGCCTCATCGATTTACTCCACCTTGCCCGGAAAGCAGGTTGGCAGATCACGAAGTGACCACTCTTGATGACTGAATTGAGAGTACCGTCGACTCGTATTTTGTCAACGCTTCGAGTCGAATGTCGGTCAATCAAAATCTGAGTCTAGGATTGCGCAAATGCCAGACTGAAATGCGTTGCATCAATATCAGATTCAAATCCATACACTATCCAGCCAAGTTCATATTCAGTGTGCGCCGACCATGGCGCCGCACAATTCTGCTCGCACCACATGCGTGCGGCATGCCATCGCGAGTATTTCTCGTCCTCGGATTCTGGCGCGGGCAGTCGGACAATCGCTTTCGTTTGACGAGGAGGCGATGCTGGATACGAAGCCCTCAACTTTTCCATCAGGGCGCGCATTCCTTGAGCGCGCTGTGCAGCAGTCTTTTTCATAGAGGTATTTATCAGCGATGCTCATTTCGACGCCAATTTCCTAAATCTTGCCAAAGCGCAGACCTGTGAGAACCTTGTTCTCATCACGGCAAGGAGAGCGCATGACGCCTGCACGTATTTCCACAAAAACATCGCCCGCACCTACCGGCTTTCTGGCAAGCCTCATACTCTCAACCGAGCAGGCACCAACCAAGGCAGAGGCAATCCAACGATCCCCTCGCAAGGTCATGCTCGATGCTATCAACGAGCAGATTAAGATCGTCGAAGCCGAAATGCGGGGAGAGACTTACAAAGTCGCTCGAACGAAGGTCTCGAAAGCCGACGATGGATCACGACTGAAGAGCGAGGTACGGGTCGCACCGCGAAGGATGTTCTGGAAAGCGGATGATGGTGGCTGGCTCGTTTGCTTGCGATATGGCGGACGTATCCCCGTAGAACTGTCCCCCGGAAAGCCGTCGATTGTTGCGGGTGCGGACCTCAAGGAGGTGGTCGGCGTGCTCGAAGTCCTCCGCGACGCGGTGAACGCTGGTGAGGCTAATGACGCCATCAACACCGCTGCGAGCAGGGCGAAGCGGAAGGGTGAGGCGGTCCAAAAAGAATGATAAGTGGAGGTCTACCACCGTAGAAATTGCGTGGCACAAGCGCAGTTCAAATCATCCTAAATCAGAGCATCAAACTTCCTCCGGCTTGATGATCCTCAGGAAAATAGGAGGTCACTGGTGTTATCCCTAAGTTTGTGTGCTTTGGAAGACCACGCCTGTGGATAACACTCGGTGGCCTGTTCAATAATGAAGAGAGCGGAAGGATTGTGGATGTGGGAGACGCCATATGAAGACGTTGTGGATTGCTGCGGTCCTATCTCTTGCTGGCTCGGGAGTCGCGCACGCGCAGTCCACACAATCGCTCTTTGATGAGCACAAAACGTCAATCAGGGTTTCATTCCCAAGTAATCCTATTCGTTTCGACAAAGAGTCGATTCAATATCGCACTCGTCTCCGGCAGGCATACTCGGCTCGGGTCAACTTCGCCGGACGATACGTAGTAGTATCATGGGGGTGCGGGACTGGATGCTTGGCAGGCGGGATCGTGGACAAGGTGTCAGGTCGCGCTCGTTTGTTGCCTTGGAGTATTCAATACTGCTGCTATGACGAAGAAAATGATATAAGTCCGCCCGATAATCTAGAACTTATTCAGGTTCGGGCAGACAGCAAGTTAATTATTCTGAACGGCGTTTTGATGGAAGAAGGGACCCTTGGCCGACATCTATTCACGTTTGATGGTATTTCCTTTAAGCCCATTCGCATAATCCCGGACAATGGGGGGTTCAAAGAAGCGGTCGGTTTCGGCCCATTTGATGGACGCTGATGGGGGGATTCAAGTTCATCACTTAATTCGCACGACAACCGGCGCTGATCAGTGTTTGATGCACTTGCTTGAGGGTCGTTAATGTTGATGGCGGGTCGCTATTTCCAATGTTTCCGCCCCCCCTGTTATGGGGAACTCATGATGCGCACACTCTTCACCACCGCCACTTGACGGGTTTACGTAGCCAAGTCTGCAACCTAAACATTGGGCAACCACGTACGCGAATCATCCGTGCTTGGCGGTTGTGGCTCTGTTGCGGTGATCCATGCGCACATCATCTTTCTTGCTTGTGACGTTTCTCGCCGCACCGGCGATTGCCAACCCTAATCCGATTGAACTGGCGAACGATTACACCGTCAAAATATCCGCCGCCGTGGAATACGCATTCGGCGACGAGAACAAAGGAACCTCTCGGGGCGCAGGCTTCCTGATTGACAGGGAGAGAGGTTGGGTTCTCACAAACGCCCATGTGGCACGGCGAGCGCCCGCCACCATCCGGGTGAACTTCAAGGGGCAAACCCCGGTCCGCGCCAAACGGCTCTACATCGACACACATCTGGACGTCTCGATCCTGCAATTTGGCAACGTTGAACGTCTCCACTAGGAGGTCGCAGACGCCCGGCAGCTTCCACCGATGGAACTGTTGGTAGAACGTCGAGCAGTTGCTAAAGAAATCAGGCAGGCCGTGCCATTGCATGCCAGTCCGGGCTAACCAGAAAACGCTGCCGATGACATGACGGTGATCGCGAGGACGCTACCCGCTGTGGAGCCCATTGGTGATAACGAAAGGATCAGAGAATACCTATTTTCCGCCCTGATCAGCCCATGGGTCAACGTCGCCTCCTTCCGAAAGCGACCTTGAACACGACGTGCGAAGAACGCGAACCCTGCCCATAAACAGGTCCTACAACCAAGGCGAGATCGAATTCATATTGCCCCAAGCCTCACTACCAAGAATAACGCACCACAAGTGAATTGTAAAAGATGCGGTTCGCATATTCATCTTGCTTTTTGGGATCGTAACCGCCAAATATTGATCGAACACCCAAATCGATGCTTGATCCACTTTTAAGATGTCGTTTTACTCCGACAAAGGTGTCAAAGAAGCCATCTAAAAATACGTTTCCATCGATGCTGGGTAGAAAATCAGCTCGCGTGAACAGACTCCACTCTGGCGTCAATACTTTGTTCATTTCAACATTTAGAACTGGGAAAAAAATTAAGTTCGTATCGTTTATTCCGATGCTACCACTTGTCAGTTTTACATGAGCATACCTAGTGATTACTGAGCCACCGACTCTGACATAATCGCCGCCATCATTTCCGTAAATTGGATAGTTAGCTGTAAACCGTAATGACGGAAATGCGTAATAAAGCTTTGCGCTACTACCGGCGGTAAACGTCTGCCCCTTTGCAGTCAGTGTATTTTGGATAACGCCAGAATATGAAAATGAAAGTGGCTGAAAGACCAGTCCAAAGTTCCAGCTTTGACTTTTCCCTAACCAATATTCAAGACGGTAAGTCGGCCCCGATCCTGACCAATTTTCAGTGGCGTTTCTCTGATTGAAGCCACGAATTTCAATGTTCTCAGTTCTGATGGCGCCTGCCTCAACTGAGAACCGACTCTCGCGACTTGAAAGATCGAACCAGTCCGCAGCAAAGGATGACAGCGGCATGGATATGAGGGCGAATATTATAGTGGATAATTTGAGAAACATTTCTAGGCCCTTCTTGGCTGTTTGGGTTGATTCTGGCTCACTTGTTTGGTCATGGGCTGCTTTACCCGAATTGATCAGCGAATCTTCGACAGGCCACTTCGAAATTTTTTTACGTCATTGCTATCACCGATTTGCTGTTCAACGATTTTTTGGACCGCATGCCAGAGAGGTATAGCCATGGCTAATACACGCCTACCTGATGCAGTAAGGCTAACGTTACGGCCTCGGCGATCATCATCAGCTACTGTGATCTCGATTAGACCATCACGCGCTAAGGGCTTGAGAGCGCCAGTTAAGGTTGTCCGATCTAGCCCTAAAGCAGTCGAAATTTTAACAACGCCTGAGCCCGTCAGCTCGGATATTGCAGCGAGCATGGAAAACTGACCGCTAGTGATCCCGAGCGGACGAAAAGCTTCATCATACCTGCGAGCTATGCTGCGCGCGGCTCGTTGGAGCGCGAAGCAATTGCAGGCGGCTCCTATTTCGGCAGTCGTGAGGCTGTACTGATCAATCGTATGCATAGTCAGCTCCTATGAGCCAATATGTTGTATACCACATAAATGTCAAGCGACGTAGGGAGGCGTTTTTCAACACCAAAGGAATTTTCCTCCCTTAATCGTAACAATGGAATTGTCAGATAACACGCTTGGAGCTGAGGGTAAGAAATTGGTTGAGTTTTCAGTCCACGGGGTCTTCCTGCCTGAGAATGTATCACCGAGGAGCCTGCGTCTGACGACCTTCCGACGCGGTTTGACCCCGAGGAGGCTGGTCTGGTTCGTGTTGCGTGATCGCTTTCGAAAACGATCATTTTCGGGATGGTCCCCACTCTATCTCGACACGGTGCTCTACGGCGGCTTTTGAGAGTC
>JAIXSM010000042.1 GCA_027484655.1 Hyphomicrobiales bacterium
GCAAGGAGCGCTTCTTGCCTTCGCCGGCATGACGCTGCGAAAATGCGGACCGCGGGCGTCCCCGCCCGCAGAAAACGAGCGCGCGGGGCCCCGGATCGCCTTCGGCGTCCGGGGAGGTAGCGCGCGGTCCACACTCAGCGCGCAATCCATCACGCCGGCTCAAACCCCAGCTGCCGCAGGGCGTTCCTCGTCTCCTCTGAAGCCAGCGACGCGAGGAACGCGCGCACCGCCGGCCTGTCGCGGCGCTCCGTCAGCAGCGCGAAGTCGTAGTGCTCCTGCGTGAGCGGAATGAAGCCCAGGCCATAGGCCTCCGCCGCCTGCCGGATGGCCAGCCCCCAGTCCGCCCTGCCCTGCGCCACCGCCGCCGCGACCGCGTTGTGCGAGCGCGGCTGGTTGAAGTAGCCCTCGGGCCGGGCGCCGGCGAGCAGCCGGTCCATGAGGATGCGCGTGCCCGCTCCCTGATTGCGGTTGACCATCAGACACGCGGGATCGGCCAGCGCGCCGGCGACGGCGCCGTGCGCATCGCGACCCTCGAACCGCGCGTCGCGAGGGCGAAACACGACGCCCTGCATTCGCCGCCAGCCGGGCACGAGTTCCATGCCGTCGCTGAGGAACGGGGCGTTCCACGCGCCGGTCTTCTCGTCCAGCAGATGCAGCGGCGCAAGATCGCACTCGCCGCGCCGCATGGCGGACACGCCGCCCATGCTGCCGAGCGCTATCACACGCGCGGCCAATCCCGCACGCGCCAGCGGGGCCATTGCGGCGTCGAGGCCAAGGCAATGGCTGCCGATGACGACAAGATCGGGCGCCCGCACATGGGGCGTGAACAGTGTCACGGATGCTCGCGCGCCGGCAGGCATGTGGTCGGCCAGCGCGTCGATGGCCAGAAAGCCATCCGCCTGCGCAAAGGATGTAATCGCACCCGAGCCCTTGCCGGACGGATATGCGACAAGCCCCTCGCGCCCTTGCACGAGGGAGACCATCACGTATTCGCGCCGCCCCAACTCCGAGGGGATGCGCACCGGCGTTACGGCCTCGACGCTCGCTTCCGCGCGCGGCGGCAGGCCCGCCATGCGGCGCAGCACCGGCGCGATCATGTCGTGGAAGGTGAACATCGCCGAGGTGGGAAACCCCGGCAGGATAACGACTGGCTTGCCGTCGCACACCGCGAGGCACAGCGGCTTGCCCGGCTTCAGCGCGACGCCGTGGGCGACGATGCCCGGCGCGCCGAGGCGCCCGACAAGGCGATGGGTGAGATCGCCCGCGCCCTTGGAGGTGCCGCCCGAGAGGATCAGCATGTCGCAATCGGCGAAGGCGGCCGACATGGCCGCCCACAGCTTGCCTTCATCGTCGGGCACGGCGCCCAGAAACACGGCCTCGCCGCCGTTCTCGGCCACCGCGGCCGCGACGATTGGGCCGTTCGTGTCAAAGATGGCGGCCGGCCGTAGCGGCTCCCCCGGCTGAGTGAGTTCATCGCCCGTGGAGAGAACCGCCACGCGCGGCTTGCGCACGACCGAAACGCTCGCGACCCCGCAAGCGGCCAGCATGCCGATTTCCCGCGCGCCAACCACCGCGCCAGCGCGCAGCAGCGTCTCGCCGCGCGCGATGTCGGACCCGGCGAACGACACGAACTGCCCCGGCGCCGCGGAGCGCGTCGCCTCAATGGCGCCCGGCCCGGCGGGGTGCGTGTGCTCCACCATCAGCATGGCGTCGGCGCCACGGGGCATGGGCGCGCCGGTAGCGACGGCGGTCGCGGTTCCCGGTGCGACAGCAAGGGTCGGCGCCGCGCCGCAATGGACGGACTCGCCATTCAGCCGCAGCTCAACGGGCGACCCCGGCCCCACGCCGGCGAGATCGGCCGAGCGGACGGCGAACCCGTCGACGTTCGAGCGGTCGAACGGCGGCGCATCCACAGGCGCCTTGATGTCGGCGGCGAGCGGCAATCCAAGAGCGGCCAATAGCGGAAGCTCGACCACGGGCAGCGCGCGCGGAAACAGGGCTTCCTCGAAGCGGGCAAGCGCAGCCTCGCGGGAGAGCACGTCGAGAAACTGATCCTGCCGGGTGTCGGCGGCCTCACGGGCTGCGGCGGGCGCGGTCATCAATCAAACCCTCCATCGCCCGGGCGCAGGGACCGGGCGCACCAGCGCGCCCTCCGGTCGGCCTTCGCTGTCTTCGGGCACGAGCAGAAATCCATCCGCCCGCGCAAGATGCGCGAGCGACATATCGCCGACGGCAAGCGGGCGCCAGCCCTCGGCTGTTGCCTCCAGCGGCGCGATCTGGGCGAGGCCGACGGTGGACGCGACCTTTCGCGTCAAGGGGCGCTCGGCGGCGAACGGCTGATCCTGAATGCCGAGAAGGGCGCTCATGAGGGGCGCGCCAAGCGCAAGCCAGATCGTGAACGCGGGCTCGGGCCGGCCAGGCGTTGCGATGACCGGGCGTCCGTCCAGCCGTCCCACTGCGCCCGTCCGCCCGGGCTCGAGCGCCAGCCCATGGGCCACATCGGCGCCAGCGTGGCGAAGGGCGAGTACGGTGCGGTCATCGACGCCACACCCCGTCCCACCCACAAGAATGACCGCGTCGCCATCCACGCCCGCAAGGGAACCCGCGAGGCTGTCCCGATCCCGCGGCGCGGCGGCAAGGCGCACGTCCGCGCCTGCGTCCCGGGCCAGCGCGGCCACAAGTCCCGCCGTGACGCCGACGCCGCCCACGGCCAGAACGCGCACGACCGGACGCAGCACGGAGATCGTCTGCACGCCCGCAGCCACCAACGTGTGGGCACGAAGAAGGTCCAGCCGCTCACCGGAGCGAAGGATCGCTTCGCCCTGTCGAAAATCGCCGCCGGCGCGGCGCACCCCATCGCCGGGCGCGGCGGGCGCCGTAATCTCCGTGAACGGGCCGATAGAGACGAAACCGGCGTCCACCACGCAGTCCGCGCCGGACGGCACGGGATCGCCCACCTGAACGAGGCGCGGCGCCTCCATCAGCATGGCTGGCGACATAGGCGACGCGCCGATCAATTCGGCGCTGGCCAGCGCATATCCATCAATGAGCGCGCAGTCAGTGGCGGGAAGGCCAGCGGGCGCGCATGCGTCGCGCGCCGCCACCGCCCCGATGGCCTCCACCACCAGCGCATCCGAGGGCGCAACCGGAGCGACGCCAGCGAGCAGCCGTGCGCGCACGGCGTCTACCCGGTGCAGCGGCGTATCCAGCCGCTGCATCGTATCCGCGTCGGTCTGCCCTCCCGCCATGCCTGCTTCCGCCCTGCTCCGCCTCATAAGCGGCAATATAGGACGGCTGGGCGGTTTGTGGATCAGCCCGCCGACACTTGTTGCGTCGCCGCAAGCACCGCCCGCGCCTCGGCGACGGCGGCGGCGCCGCTTTCGATGAGATCCCACACGGCGCCCGATCCGCCCTCCCCGCCCGCTGCAAGCACCCGCTGGGCCTGGTCTGCGGCGGCCAAGGCCCCGTACTGAGCAAAAAGACCCTTCATGAGGTGAACAAGGTTGACGACGTCAGCGGGAGACCCGTCCACAGCAAGCTCGCGCAAACTGCGGAGACGGGCGTCGGCGCTCGTCGCGAAGGTGCGCAGAAGCGAGCGAAAAACGTGGTCGCCCAGTTCCTCGCGCAGTTCAGCCAGCGCGCCGGGATCGAGGGCGGCAGTCGCAACCTCGTCCGGGCGCGGATCCAATGCGGCCGACATGGTCAGGCCGCTTCCGTTGCGGGCTCGCCAGCGTCGCGCATCTGCGCACCCATGGCCCGCAACCGGGCGCAGATCTCATCCACGACGCTTTCGACCAGCATTCGATCCTCGCCCTCGCCCATGACGCGGACCACGGGCTCGGTGCCGGATGGACGCACGACGAGGCGACCCTTGCGACCAAGGCGTTTTGCGCTCGCCTCACGCAGATCGTCGAGCGCCTCCATGGGCGGCTTGGCGCCCCCCTCAAGACGCACGCTGCGCGTCACCTGCGGTAAAGGATCGAACAGATGAAGCACGCTGCTGGCCGGCGCATCGCTCGCCGCCACCGCCGCCGCCACCTGCAACGCGGCCACGAGGCCATCGCCCGTGGTGCTGAGATCCGACAGGATCACATGGCCCGACTGCTCGCCGCCGACATTAAACCCGTGGCTGCGCATGTGGTGCAGCACATGGCGATCTCCGACCGCAGTGCGCTCGAGCCCAAGGCCAATGCCGCCAAGATATCTCTCAAGTCCCAGATTTGACATGATGGTGGCGACGACGCCCGGTCGCGAAAGCCGCCCCTCCTTCGCCCATCGCGTCGCGATGAGCGCCATGATCTGGTCGCCATCGACAACCTGTCCCTTTTCATTGACGATAATGACGCGGTCGGCGTCTCCATCGAGCGCGACGCCAAGATCCGCGCGCAACTCAAGAACCTTGCGCGCCAGCGCACGGGGCGCCGTGGATCCGACGTCCCGGTTGATGTTGAAGCCATCAGGCTCGACGCCCATGGTGATGACCTCCGCGCCAAGCTCCCAGAATGCGTCAGGCGCAACGCGATAACCGGCGCCGTTGGCGCAGTCGAGCACCACTCGCATTCCATCCAGCGAGACGTCGCGGCTCAGCGAGTTCTTGGCGAACTCGACGTAGCGGGCCTGCACGCTGTCCACGCGACGCGCGCGGCCGATGTCGCCCGCTCCCGCAAGTTTCGGTTCGCAGCCCGGCGCCAGCAACGCCTCGATGGCGATCTCCTGCGCATCGGACAGCTTGTATCCATCCGGCCCGAACAGCTTGATGCCATTGTCCGAGAACACGTTGTGCGAAGCGGAGATCATCACGCCCAGATCGGCGCGCATGGCCCGCGTCAGCATGGCGACCGCAGGCGTCGGGATCGGTCCCAGCAGCAGCACATCCATGCCCACGCTGGTGAAACCCGCGACAAGCGCGGTCTCGATCATGTATCCCGACAGGCGCGTATCCTTGCCGATGATGACGCGATTGCGATGATCGCCACGCCGAAACTCGCTGCCCGCGGCCTGCCCAAGGCGCAGGGCGAACTCTGGCGTAAGAATCTCATTAGCGCGGCCGCGAACGCCATCCGTTCCGAAATATCGTCTGTCCATGAAAACACCTGTCACTCGTTACGCAACAACTATGAGCGATGCTTATTGACCCTTGCCGAGCACCATGGTCGACACGGTGCGGAACACGATGCTGACATCGGTCACGAACCAGCGCAGCGGACGTGAGATCTGCAGCGCGTAAGCGTGGTCGAAAAGAACCTTTGATCGGACATCCTCAACGGACTCATCATATCCCTGGCTCACCTGCGCCAGACCCGTAATTCCGGGCTTCAGCCCGAAGGTTCGCTCGATGTAAAAAGGAATTTCTGTTTCGAGCCTGTGAAAGAACTGCGGCCGTTCGGGACGCGGGCCTACCACAGACATCTCGCCAACGAGCACGTTCCAGGCTTGCGGCAATTCGTCGAGCCGGCTCTTGCGCAGGAAGCGACCGACGCGGGTGACGCGCGGATCGTTCTTTGCAGCCCACACGGCCC
>JAIXSM010000073.1 GCA_027484655.1 Hyphomicrobiales bacterium
CCCGTCTCCGCAAGGATCTTCGTGATCGCCGCCGTCAGCGACGTCTTGCCGTGGTCAACGTGCCCGATCGTGCCGATGTTGCAGTGCGGCTTGTTGCGTTCGAATTTTTCCTTCGCCATGGCCCTGTTCCGGTTTTGCGAGTTCACAAGCTCCCGCGCGGCTGCGGAAAAGCCGCGGTTCGATAGGCAATTTTGCGGCAAATCGCAAGAGCGCCCGCCCCCGGCGTCCCTGCTGCGCCAACCAGGCGGCGCCGCCATATCAGCTCAAGCCATATGCCCGGCACGTTTCAGACGTGTGACAGCCACCTCCAGCGCGGACAAAAACGCCGACCGGTCGCGCGGCGCGAACGGCTTGGGGCCACGCGTCTGCTCGCCGAAAGAGCGCAAATCCGTCATCAGGTTGCGGGTGGCCAACGCCAAGCCGATGGAGGCCTCGTCGAAGGCGCGGCCGTTAGGCGCCAGCACGCTGGCGCCTGCCTTCACGCACCGGTCGGCCAGCGGAATGTCGGCGGTGATAACCACATCGGACGATCCTGCTCGCTCGGCGATCCAATCATCCGCCACGTCGGGGCCGGCGGGCACGATGACCCGCTCGATCATGGGATCACGCGGGGTGTTGATGAACGCGTTGGAGACGACGAACGTCTTCAGGCCGTGCCGTGCCGCGACCTTGTAAGCCTCGTCCTTCACCGGACAGGCGTCAGCGTCGATGAAGATGCGGATGGGCATGGGTTTGAGCGGCTTTACCTTAGCTTTTAGGAGCGAAACTTCAAGCGTTGCGCGATTACCTCGACCCTGTCGCCACGGGCGGATGTCCACGCTTATACACGCCTCATGCAGCCTGCAGGCGAGCAGCCTCGCTTGTAAGTCGCGCGCGGATCAGATCATTGATCTGCTTTGACGAGCGGACCACCTTAACTTGAGCCTTGATTTGCGGGAGCGAAACAACGCTCAGCAACTCGACGAAAGCCACATTAACAAACGACGTGGTCGCGACCTCAATCCCCTCGAAAGACACGACGGCCGCATCCCCTCGGGTCAAGACGGGTGCAAGAACACGGAACAATGCATCGCCCTGCTCGCTCGTGTCGGCAGCGCCGGCAAGCGTCTTGACGTTAATCACCATTCGAGTTCCTCCTCCTCGCTAGGCAACGCTTCGATCGTATCAGTCCTCAAATGGATCTCGATTGTCGTTCCCGGACAGAATCCCACCCCTTCAAACTCGAACGCTGCTATACCTGCTGCAGAGCGCTCAAAGCGTACGATAGCCTTTTGAGAATATATAGTCACAGTGCCTCCGTTTCCGAGCACTACAACTCGCAGCAGATAGTCAAGTCCAGCCCCTCGGTTGGTCGGCAAGCTTTGGGTCGTGAAACCTTCCTCAACCGCTTTCATGATCGCCTGCCCATCGGTGAGGTGAGGCAGCTTAGCGCGAACAGAACTCGGTATTCCTTGGCCGAAATCGGAAACGGCTATTTCAATCCGATCCATATTCGGAAAATGCTGAACGAAGATACTCCCAATCTCAAGTTTAGTATGATCTTTGATGTTGTTGAACAATTCGGAAATACACGCTCTAAGCGTTCCCAACGACGCTCGCGTGATCTCAAGCCGAGCAGCGAGCCAAGGCACCAAATCTGTATCAAGCCAAGCATGGCTCTCCGGTTGAGCGATTTGGACCAATGGCCGCGTTGTCCTTCGCGGTGATGCAGCTTCGTTGAGCTTTCGACCCAAATGCTCCTCAAAGAACAGAGAGTCATCCAAGTACGAAACTGGGTCGCTAGTACGACTACATTCGACAAATGTGACTTTGCACTGGTTCGCGGCTAGCCAATGGATCAGGTTGCTTAGAAACACGACACCACATGGCCTGATAAACTCAAGTCCAGCGAAATCGATGGATAGGTGATCAGGGATCCGCCCACCAGCGGCTGCTTCAACCTGTGGCGCAAGGTCCGACAGACGAGCCCCTTGGAACCGGCGCGGGAGCTTGATGACCGGAGCAGCGCACATGCAATATGTCCCAAGTAGACGGGGCGGCTGAACGAACAACGCCAAGTGAAAGAGAGAAAAAACGGACAATTTTTAGATTAGTTCAAATACTTAAACCGGTGCAACTGGAGCGGGTGAAGGGAATCGAACCCTCGTATTCAGCTTGGAAGTCGCCATACTCTGAGCTTTCATGGCGTTTCATGGAATTTCAAGTTCCCAAATTTTATCTATTATTTGCAAAGTCTTAGCTCTCATGATATTTCATAGAGCATCAGTTCGTTTCAGCCTTTTGGGACCATGGCGGGACCATTCTCCGGGACCACAGCGGGACCACGGGCGTATCCAGCTTCCGGGACCATGCGATGCCAAAGATCGTTTTGACCGCTGACATCGTCGAGCGAGCCCGCGCGACCTCCAGACTTGTTGAACTGGTCGACACGCACCCCAAGGCCAATGGTCTGACCCTGCGCATCACGACGTCAGGCGCAAAATCATGGAGCACGCGCTTCCGACTGGCCGAGACCGGCGAGCGGCGGCGCATACAACTCGGGCGTTATCCTGCAGTGTCGCTCTCCAGCGCCCGCGACAAGGCGCTGGAAGTGCACGGCAAGGCCGCCAAGGACATTGACCCCGCCAAGGAGCGCAAGGCCAAACGCGCAGCTGCGGACAAGGCCAAGCTCGAAACCCTGTCAGTACTGGCGGAGCGGTATTTTGAGGCCGCTGCCAAGGGTCGCCATCGGCGCAATGGCAAGCCCAAGCGCGAGAGCGCGCTGAAGCTGGAGCGCTACTACTGGCTCAAACACATCGAACCGGCCTTCGGCAAAAAGTCCGTGCATGACATCAAGCGCGGCGACATTCAGGCAGCCGTAGACAAGGCAAAGCCTTCTACAGGGCGACAGATGCGAGCGTTGTTGCAACGCCTCTTCACCTATGGGCGTTGGCTAGAAATTCTGGACCACGACCCGTCCCATTTCGTCGAAACAGATGCTTGGGAAAGCCGGGATCGAGTGCTTGTGGAATCGGAATTGCGGGCGATCTGGCAGGTGCTTGACGAGCCATCGAAGCGGATCGACGCCAAGATCAACGAGGGGCTTGCAGCAGCCATCAAGCTCTGCGCGCTCACCCTTCAGCGGCGTGGCGAGGTTGCGGGTATTACCCTGGCCGAAATCGACATCCCTTCCCGGCTTTGGATTCTGCCGGGCGCTCGCACAAAGAACAAACGGACGCATGCTGTTCCGCTTTCTTCGGCGGCAATCAGCGTCATCCAGTCAGTCAAGGAGCGTCTGCCGACAGACGCAACCCACCTGTTCCCCTCAGCGCGAGGAGCCGCAAAGACCATTCAAGCAGCAACACTGACCCGCGCCTTTATCGAAGCAGCCAAGGCCGCCAAGCTCACCAACACCCGCTTGCATGATCTGCGGCGCACTGGTGCCACCACCCTCACGTCTGAGCGCCTCGGCATCGGGCGCTTCACGGTCTCGGCTGTTCTCAACCACGCCTCCGATACTGGGAATGCGGCGGCTGTCACCGCTGTTTACGACCGGAACGATCACCTACCCCAGAAGCGGGCCGCACTTGATGCATGGGCGATTGAACTGTTGCGCATCGCCGAAAATCGGCCAACCGAGACGGCGGAGATTGTGCCGATCAGAGGGCGGATGGGATGAAAGCTGGCCTTACTGCGATACAAGAGCAAGCCATTCGGAAGACGATCGAAAAGCTGCTAACTCTGCCAGACAACGACGAATGCGTGATCGATCGCTGGCAGACGTGGTTTCGGGGCAAAAAATTGCCCAAATGGCCAAATCTTGGCCTGATACAAGTCAATCCGTTCTACCGAAAAGACATTTCATCCGAGCGGATGACCACAGTGTGCATTCTTGTAAGCGCGCTGTCTGGAGACGAAAGGCGTTTCAATGCCCTACGCGAGATCCGCGACGTACAGAATGAAATTGAGGACCGAAAGCCAAAAGAATTGCGCACAACAGAAGAGGAAAACTACCTCAAACAGATCACACAGATTTTAAACAAACAGGGTCTTGGTCAGGGAATTATATGGCGTCAATCGATGATATTGACTGGTTCGCAGATATGGGCACAAGCAACCGGTCGGCTCCCGCCGCGAATTCGATGGCTAAATCCACATGGAAAAGATGAATACGATCGTGAGCCTAAATTTACATTTAGCCGACTAATGTTTGATGTCTGGTCGGATGTAATGAGGACTGATCAACGAGTTGCGAGGATATCCTTTTCCGACACAAAGCGGATAGCGTTGAAATAAGAGGGGTTTGGCCATCTGAGCCCCTCGTCTACCAACTGAATTCCATTTTCTATCATGAAGCCTCCTGAAACCTTGGAGGCATCGACATGTCCAACGATCTGGCGGCCCGTATTGGCGGTTCCCGTCTTATTCCCTTCCCCGAACTCTCGGCGAAGCTCTGCAACCGCTCGCGCGTAAGCCTCTGGCGCGACGTCAAGGAGAAGGGCTTTCCCGCCCCGATCAAGATCGGCGCGCGCCGTGTTGCGTGGGTTGAAAGCGAGGTGCTGAGCTGGCTTGCCAGCCAGAACAGCGCTCACACCACCCGTGAGGTGGCGTGATGAACATACCGTTTGTTTACACCAGAATGGGAGCGCACCTTTTGGCGGCCTGCAACGCTCGGCTCGCAGGCCAGCGCGACGAACCTGCCGAAGCTGATCTCTTGCTCCTGATGGAGCACGTACTCAAGGCCGTTGAAGGCGAAGGCCCATTTGGCAAGCAGGCGATTACATCGCTTGAGCTTCGACCTTCGACAATGTCGGCGCTTTTGGTCCGCATGGACGGAGCCAAAGTCCGTGCTGACCTTTTGGCCGAACAAGATCATGTCACGATGATCCGCACCGGGTACCACGAAGACCCGTGGGGCTGATCCCCACGGGTCTCCATAAACATCCCCAACAATACCGATCCAAGTCTTCCGCGCCCGGCCAAGGAATGCGGAGACGTGACCCCAGCAAAAAGGACTATCACGATGTTTTATATACCGAATACTGGCTTCTATAACAAGCCTTTCAACGCGATGAACAACTTCACGACCGAAGTCTCGCGCTTTCGCCTCAATGCCGATCGCAACGGCTTTGGCGTCATGGAACTCCGGACAGGTGACAAAGCCTGCACAGTTCCGAACTGGCAGAAAGGGGCTGCGAAGCCCCGTGACCTGGAGCGCCCGCATCCTTACTTCCTCAACACCGGCATTCTCTGTGCAGGGCTCCGGATCGTCGATATCGATTGTGATGACCCGAACATTGTCAGCGCTATTGAAGATTTGACGCGTCGTTTTCTTGGAGATGCGCCTTGCCGTTCGCGCGCCAATAGTGCTCGCAAGGCGTTCCTTTATCGTGCGTTCCGAGGTGAGCCGCGTAAGCGCTCAGTCACCAGCAACTCGCTGGTCAATCTGGATGGCAAGCCGAGCAAGGTCGAGGTGCTGGGCGCTGGCCAGTTTGTGCATGTGCACGGCATCCACCCGAGCGGCACGCCGTTGATCTGGCAAGAAGGCTCCCCGGCTGAGACCCCGCTGGGGGCCCTGTCGGATGTCGAAGAGGTCCATGTTCGTGCCTTCCTGAAGGCGGTGGCAGCGCTGATCGATGCCGAAGCCCCGCCGCGTGGACGTGGTGTCATGAATGGCAAGGGAAACACGATCGATCCTTTCGGCCTGAATGGCGGCATCGCACCCGGTGGCCCGGTCTCGATCGCCCGGCTGGAGAACCTGCTCGATCAGATCGGGTCGCACCCTTCCCGCCCCTTCGCGGTTTACGATACTTGGGTGCAGGTCTGCTGCCTCCCGATCGCGGGCATGATCCGGCGCAGTCAGATCGACCGTGACGACGGTGTGGCGCTCATGAAGCGCATCAGCGAACGCCACGGGTGAGCGCCATGAACGAAGAACCGAAGACATCCACGTTCGACGTCGCTGCGCTCGAAAAGATCGAAGCTGAGTTCGACGGCAGCAAAGAAGCCCGCGCAGGATTCAACTCGATCCGCCAGACGGCTCTCAGTCTTGGCGGCGTCGACCCGGGGGAAACCCCAGGTCGCGCTGCTGCGATGGAAGCCGAAATCTTCGGTGGCGGCATGACCGCCGAGGGGCTGGATCGCAACGCCATGGAGGACTTTATGAAAATTGCTCCCGCTGAACCGGACGAGATCGCCCGGATCATGTTCACCACGCTCACGGCTCGCCAAGGCGACCTCGTCACAGATCGGCACGGCGTTCCGCATATCTACGACCAAGGCGTGTTTCACCCCGTTCCCGATCTGCTGAAGCCGCCTGCCGGGGCCGTTCCAACAATCATGAGGTTCATGACCGAGCTCCGTGAGGTATCCAGGGCGCTTGCAGACTGGGAGGAGCACTTCATCTGTACGCGCGTTGCGCGTCTCTTGGCGCAGATTCAAGTCTCCAAGCTGGCAGACCATGAGGAGATTGTTCCGGGGCTGCCAGCTGGTCTCGCTCGCGCGGCCCTGAACAAGTTTCGCGCGGCTGCAGGGGCGAAGAACCCCAACGCAGCCATGGCGAAGCACCGTGCGGCGCGCAATGCCGCCATTGCCGACGATGAGATCAACAAGGCGTGGAAGCGCCTTGCCATGCTGCTACCGGTTGTCGAACTCGATACGGGCACCGTCGGCGGCGTTGGCGCTTCGGTCGTTGGCCCGGATGCCGTCCTCCGGACCGATGGGTCGATCGCCCTCCATGATCCGGCCTACCTTGCCACCCGTGCGGTCGAGTGGAATGTCCTTCTCCCCCATGAGGCGAACGATCCAGAGGTCCACGCCGCGATGGCCGCGCCATCTGGTTACCAGCCGCCCGACACCCTCGTGTTGGCCAAGTTGAGCTTGTTCCTCGCCTTCATGATGCATCTCGCTGGATGTGATCGGGCGACCGTCCAACACATCCTCGGTCTCATCGGGGCCAAGCTCGCGAAGCGCAACATCGGTCAGCGCGGGCTGCTTCTCTTCGGCGCGACGGGCACCGGCAAGAGCGTCCTGATTAAGGTTCTCCATGTCGTGTTCGGCGGTGGCGCGGAAGCCGTCGACGTGACCGTGATGACGGGCCAGAAGCATGATGCCGCGACAATCGCCAAGCTGATCACCCGGCGACCTTCCGTTCTGTCATGCAGCGAGTTTCAGGCTGCGAAGGGCGGGAATGACTATGGCCTGCTCAAGAGCATAATCGCGGGCGATCCGGTTCCGGCTCGCCGGATCTACACTGACCAAGTCATTCATGGGAAGCTCGACGCCCTTGTTGTCCTTGCTTCCAACCGCTTGCCGAACATGGCGAACGACGCATCTGCCGCGATACTCCGGCGGCTCGATCCGCTCTACATTCCTGCCAACCTCACCGTATCCGGCAAGGCTGAGGATCGTGACCTTGCGGCCAAGCTCGCCAAGGAAGCGCCGATCATCGCACGGGTCCTTCTGACCTTCGGTGCCCACTTCGACCCCAGCGCCGACCTGCCGCTGAAGATGCAGGAGAGCCGCGACCTTGCCGACACGACCATCGCGCCGAAGATCAAGCAGTTCCTGGCCGACGCCTGCATTGTCGATCCGACCGGGTTCATTCCGACGAACACCCAGCCGGGCTGGTCACTGGGTCTGTCTGCCGCCTTCGAGCAGTGGCACCTGGCCGAGTATGGCGAATACGCGAATATCAGCCCCGAGGGGCTGAAAGCCGCCGTCATCGACGCGGGCAAGGGCAAGTTTCAAGTTGCTCGTGTTCGTCCGCCCGGCGCGGGTCGCAGCGTTCCTCAGGTTCGCGGAACCGCTGGCCTGTCCCTTAAGCCTAGCTTCAGCACGGCCCCAGCACGCCTGCCGATGGCATTCCCGACACCCGTTCAAGCGGCGGCACCAGCCACACCCACTCTGGTTGCGCCGCCATCCAACAGCCCCGCCACCCCGTGAGACAGTGCGAGACGACCACCCCGTCTCGCACTTCTTCTTTTGAATTCAATGAGTAAGCTGCCTGTGAGACAGGTGAGACGCCCGAAACGCGCCAAACTCCCCTTGTTACGCATCATGCATGTCGAGAGGCCCGGGGGCGGCTTTCAAGGATTTTCGCCACATCCCTTCCTCATCTCTTTCAATTTCTCACATGCGAGTTTCTGATTTTTGATGTCTCACGTCTCACAAACCAATTTATTTAATGAATTCAACTCTCTGCCGTGAGACAACCCGTTGCCTGTGAGACGGCTCACCCCGCCCCATTGGCATTGCATCTCCCGCGCGATAAGCAGGCTTGACGGTTTCCGCTTCGATAGTGCGAAATGAACGAGCTACGGCGGGGATGACAGCCTTCAATGTTTGAACAAGTCTTCAAGAACATCGACGATGCCCTCCGCAAGGAAGACGGATGCTCGACCGAGCTCGACTATATCGAGCAAACCTCTTGGGTATTGTTCCTGAAATATCTGGATGATCTGGAGAAGGAGCGCGAGGGCATGGCCGCGCTGGAGGGCCGCGCCTATGCCCCGATCATCGATGCCGCGCATCGCTGGGGCGTTTGGGCCGCGCCGAAGAAGGCCGATGAGACGCTCGACCACACCCGCACGCGTACCGGGCCGGACCTGATCGACTACGTCAACGAAAAGCTCTTCCCCTATCTCAAGGCCTTCAAGGAGCGCGCCACCGGCTCCGACACCATCGAATACAAGATCGGCGAGATTTTCGGCGAGCTGCGCAACCGCTTCCAGTCCGGCTATAACCTGCGGGACGTGGTGCAAGAGATCGACGAGCTGCGCTTCGGCTCCCAGGCCGAGAAGCATGAACTCTCGGATCTCTACGAGTCGCGCATCAAGCGCATGGGCAATGCCGGGCGCAATGGCGGCGAGTACTACACGCCCCGCCCGCTCATCCGCGCCATGATCCACGTCGTCGATCCCAAGATCGGCGAGCGCATCTATGACGGCGCGGTCGGCTCGGCGGGCTTCCTGTGCGAGGCCTTCGCCCACCTGCGCCCGAAGGCCCGTACGACGGCGGACATCGAAACCCTCCAGACGCGCACCCTCTACGGCAAGGAGAAGAAGCCGCTCGCCTATGTCATCGCGATCATGAACATGATCCTGCACGGCATCGATGCGCCGAACATCATCCATTCGAACACGTTGGCCGAGAACATCTCGGATATTCAGGCAAAGGACCAGTTTGATATCATCCTCGCAAACCCGCCTTTTGGTGGCAGCGAGCGCCCGGAGGTGCAGCAGAATTTCGATATCCGCACGGGCGAGACCGCCTTTCTCTTCCTCCAGCATTTCATGCGGATGCTGAAGCCCGGTGGGCGGGCGGCGATCGTCATCAAGAACACGTTCCTCTCGAACTCGGACAATGCCAGCGTCGCCTTGCGGCGCGAATTGCTGGCGAATTTCAACCTGTTTGCGGTGCTCGATATGCCGGGCGGCACGTTTCAGGGGGCGGGCGTCAAAACCGTGGTGCTGTTTTTCGAGAAGGGCGCACCGACGCGGTCGATCTGGTTTTACAAGCTCGATCCGGGCCGCAATATGGGCAAGACCAACCCGCTCAATGATGAGGATCTGGCGGAGTTTGTGCGGCTCCAGCCCGCGCGCGGCAACTCCGACAATTCCTGGAGCATCGATGCCGGTACCATAGACAAGACGAGCTATGACCTCTCGGTGAAGAACCCGAACAAGGGCGAAGAAGCGGCCATCCGCACCCCGCAGGAGATCATGGACGAGATCGTCGCGCTGGATGCCGAGAGCGCCGACATCCTCGCCAGCATCCGGGGGCTGGTATGAAGGGGTGGGAGACCAAGAAACTTGGGGAGGTTTGCGATCTAATCGCGCGCGGCGTAGCGCCGAAGTACCTCGAAACCGGCGGGGCAAGAGTCGTCAACCAAAAGTGCGTGCGAGATCATGCCATTAACTTCGACTTGGCGCGCAGGCACGACCATACGGCCAAAGCCGTTCCCAAGGATCGTTACATTCGGGCTGGGGACGTCCTCGTAAACTCGACCGGCACGGGAACGCTGGGACGTGTCGCACAGGTTCGGCAAGAACCGGATGAGCCAACTACCGTCGACACTCACGTGACAATTGTTCGCCCGCAAGCCAAACGTTTTTTCCCGGATTTCTTCGGTTACATACTGATCAAGATCGAGGACGAGATTGCCGCATCCGGCGAGGGTGCAAGTGGGCAGACGGAACTTGCGCGGTCCACTTTGACCGAGAAATTCCTAGTGTCGTTTCCTACGTCGCTCGATGAACAGCGGCGGATTGTGGCCATTCTGGATGAGGCCTTTGCCGGGCTGGCCGTCATGCGCCAGCACGCCGAGGCCAACCTCAAGAACGCCCGCGCCATCTTCGACAGCCACCTCAACTCTATCTTCTCGCAACGTGTCGAGGGGTGGGTTACCGAGGGGCTAAATGAGCATGTTCGTTTTGTGGACTATCGAGGCAAGACGCCTCCGAAGCGTGATGCTGGAATCCGGCTGATAACAGCCAAAAATGTCAAAATGGGATTCATTCGCCGCGAGCCGGAAGAGTTTATCGATCCTGCTGCTTACGATGAATGGATGACTCGGGGCTTTCCCAAGAAAGGTGACGTGCTCTTTACGACAGAAGCACCGCTGGGGAACGTTGCGCAGCTCGACACTGACGAAAAGGTTGTTATTGGACAGCGCTTAATTACCATGCAGCCTGTACCTAATGTTCTAGACCGTAAGTTTTTGGCATTCATGCTTATGTCTGGGCCGCTGCAAGAAGCGATCCACGCCAAAGCTACAGGCGCAACGGTCTTGGGGATTAAGGCAAAGCTTTTGAAGTTCATCCCCATTTCGTATCCACAGAAGCTGGCAGAGCAGCGGGCGATTGCCGACAAGATCGAAGAGATTTCGCTTGAGGTTGCCCGCCTCGAATCCCTCTACCGCCAGAAACTCGTGGCCATTGACGAACTCAAGCAATCCATCCTGCACCGGTGCTTTTTGGGCGCGTTGAGCGCCAAGGACGCGCTGGCCGCATGAATGAAGCCGAGACCCGCGCCGAGTTGATCGACCCCGCCCTGAAGGCGGCGGGCTGGGGCGTGGTCGAGGGCAGCCGCATCCGCCGCGAGGTCATCGCGCCGGGGCGGCTTGAAGGCGGCGGGCGACGCGGCAAGGCCGAGATCGCCGATTATGTGCTGATCTTCCGCAATACCAAACTGGCCGTGATCGAGGCCAAGAAGCGAGCCGCGCCCGTGACCGAAGGCCTTGGCCAAGCCAAGCTCTATGCGGGCAAGCTCCTCACCCGCTTCGCCTTCTCCTCTAATGGCGAGGGCGTCTATCAGGTCGATATGCAGACCGGCGCGGAAGGGCCGGTCGATGCCTTCCCGTCACCCGAGGCGCTCTGGGCCGCTGCCTTCCCCGAGCCCAATGCGTGGCGTGATCGTTTCGCCGCCATCCCCTTCATTGAGAAGGGCGGCGGCTGGTCTGTCCGCTACTACCAGCACAACGCCGCAAACCGGGCACTGGAGGCCGTTGCAGCGGGCAAGCCGCGCATTCTGCTGACGCTCGCCACTGGCACCGGCAAGACCACCATCGCCTTCCAGATCGCGTGGAAGCTGTTTCAGGCGAAGTGGAACCTCTCGGGCGAACCCACGCGCCGCCCGCGCATCCTGTTTCTCGCGCATCGGAACATTCTCGCCAATCAGGCCAAGAATGATTTCAGCTCCTTCGCGGCCTTCCCCGAGGATGCCATGGTCCGCATCCGCCCCGACGAGATCGCCAAGAAAAGCCGCGTGCCGACTAACGGCAACCTGTTTTTCACGATCTTCCAGACCTTCATGAGCGGCAAGGACGCTGAGGGCAACGACGCGCCCAATTTCGGCGACTATCCGAAGGACTTCTTCGATTTCATCATCATCGACGAGTGCCATATCGGCGGCGCGAAGGATGAAAGCACGTGGCGCGGCATTCTGGAATATTTCACGCCCGCCGTGCAGCTTGGCCTGACAGCCACGCCCAAACGCGAGATCAATGCCGACACGTATCGGTATTTCGGCGACCCCGTTTATATCTACTCGCTCAAGGAAGGCATTAACGACGGCTACCTAACGCCTTTCAAGGTGAGGCAGATAGCGACCACGCTCGACGATTATATCTACACCCCGGATGACGAGGTTATCTCCGGCGAGGTCGAGGAAGGCAGGCGCTACCGCGAAGGCGAGTTCAACCGCATCATCGAAATCATGGACCGGGAACGCTACCGGGTGCGCGTGTTCATGAACGAGATCGACCAGCGCGAAAAGACCATCGTCTTCTGTGCCTCGCAGGATCACGCCGCTGCCGTGCGCGACCTGATCAACCAGATGAAAACGAGCACCGACCCGCTCTATTGCGCCCGCGTGACCGCTAATGACGGCGCGATTGGCGATGGACACCTCAAGGCCTTCCAGAACAACGAGAAGACCATCCCGACCATCCTCACCACGTCGCAGAAGCTCTCGACCGGAGTGGATGCCCGCAACGTGCGCAACATCGTGCTGATGCGCCCGGTTAACTCGATGATCGAGTTCAAGCAGATCATCGGGCGCGGCACCCGCCTCTATGACGGCAAGGAGTACTTCACGATCTACGATTTCGTGAAGGCTTACGAGCACTTCAACGACCCCGAATGGGATGGCGAGCCGCTGGAGCCGGAACAGCCGCGACCGCGCGGCGAGCGGGGCGAGACGACACCACCAGAAGCGCCACCCGGCGGGGATGAGGGAGACGACACCCAACGCCCGGCGACGATCAAGATCAAGCTGGCCGATGGCAAGGAGCGCACCATCCAGCATATGTCCGCCACGACATTCTGGAGCCCGGACGGCAGGCCGATGTCCGCCGCGCAATTCGTCGAGAAGCTGTTCGGTGACCTGCCGACCTTCTTCAAGGATGAAGAGGAATTGCGCCACCTCTGGAGCCAGCCCGAAACCCGCAAGGCGCTGCTTCAGGGCCTCGCTGACAAGGGCTATGGCCGCGACCAACTCACCGAAATGCGCCGCGCCATCAATGCCGAGAAGAGCGATATCTTCGACGTGCTGGCCTACGTCGCCTTCCTGGCCGCTCCGATCACCCGCGAGGAACGCGTCGAGACCCGCCGGGCTCAGGCACTCCAGCCCTACAGCGCCGAGCTACAGGCCTTCCTCGATTTTGTCCTCGGGCAATATGTGGCTGAAGGCATCGATGAACTCTATCAGGAGAAGCTGGGCGCGCTGATCGGCCTGCGTTACGGCTCTGTGAATGACGCCGTCCGGGCGATCGGCAGCGTCGACAACATCCGCGACGCGTTCGTCGGGTTTCAGCGGCATTTGTTTGCAGGCGGGGCGGAGCAGTGACCGGATACGAGGAACGCTAAATGGCCAGATACCATCCGGATCACGATGCTGCGCCGATACACAGTATAGCTGAACAGTGGAAGACCGCGTGCCTGATTGCCGACGGCTCGTTGTTCAGCACCGACGCTGCCCTTTGGACCCTCGACAACCTCAAGCATTTAGAGCGGGCGTTTGTCGGAAACCCAATTGAAGGAAACACGGCCGGCTTCCTCGAAAAATTTAAACTCCAGCTACAGAACGAGAACCCTAAGACGGTTCAGCTCGCCTCAGAGATCATGTTTGTCCATTTCTTGTTCACGACCAGTGTTGGCCCTCAAGCGAAAATCGAGATGGTCCGCACCGTTTGGGAATGGTCCGGCGCAGTATTGCCGAACGACCATACGTTGTTCGCACCAGTTGGCCTTCGAGGCGTAGCCAATACCGGCACCGCCTACAACACGTTGCGCTGGAAGGAAGTCGCCTATCTGATTTCTCTGGCGGTAGCGTTCAAGAAGCTGCCTCCCGACAGTCGCATCCAGGCCCTTGCCAGTGCTGAGACGTTCTCCGACTGGGTCTACGGTCAGCCCATGGACGGCGATCGTATGTTTCGGCGGATGATCCTGTATCTGCTGTTCCCGGACTCGTATGAACGTGCTGCAACTTTGAAGGACAAACACGCAATCCTGTCCGCCTTGGAGCCAGTACCGATCGGCCAAATCCGTAAAGTCGCAGAACCAGTCCTTGATCAGCGCCTTCTCGCCTTGCGTGAACGGCTTGGCCGCGAGATGGGAACCACTGAGATCGACTTTTACCGGTCCCCATTGATCGACCGCTGGAAGCTAAAAGAGAGCCCCGAAGACGACACCGAACCATCTGACGTGACCAAAGATGCCGGCGAAGCCGAAACCTCGGGGTCAAGGGCATCGCTTAGCCCTTTCACAATCGACGATATCGTCCGTGAGGGCTGCTTCATCGAACGAACGAAACTCAGCGACATTCTCTCTATGGCGCGAGAGAAGTGTAATCTCGTCCTTCAGGGCGCACCGGGTACCGGCAAGACCTGGCTTGCCCGGCGGTTGGCCTATGCCTTGATCGGCGAACGCGACGAAGCACGCGTCACCGTGCTCCAGTTCCACCCCTCGCTTTCCTATGAGGACTTTGTAAGGGGCTGGCGACCCTCCGCCGATGGCAGATTGCAACTGGTCGACGGCGCGTTCCTGAGAGCCGCTGAAGCCGCCAAGGCTAATCCCACGCGCGACTTCGTTGTCGTGATCGAGGAGATCAATCGCGGCAACCCGGCACAGATATTTGGCGAACTGCTCACCTTGCTGGAGAACACCAAACGCAAGCCGTCAGAGGCCATTGCACTCGCCTATCCGCGCCATGGCGAAGGGCCGGTGCATCTGCCCCCGAACCTCTTCGTCATCGGGACGATGAATATCGCGGATCGTTCCTTGGCCTTGGTCGACCTCGCGCTGCGTCGGCGCTTTGCCTTTGTCACACTGGAGCCGCGCCTCGGACCAGAATGGCGGCAGCATTGCGCGAAACACGGGATGGAAGCCGACACGATCACCATGATCGAGGACCGCATGACGGAGCTTAACAAGGCCATCTCTGATGACCGGGCTCTTGGACCGGCATTTCGGATCGGGCACAGCGTGGTCACGCCGGAATCGCCAGTGGCGGACTCTGCTGCATGGTTTGAAGCACGGATCACCAGTGAGATCGCGCCGCTCCTTGAGGAATACTGGTATGACCGGCCTGAGCGCGCGGCTGATGCAACGACCTCATTGCGCAGACGTTAGGCATGACCTCCGAAGCCACGGAAGATGTCGACATCCAACCCGGGCTCGCAGCCCGCATCCCGCTGCGCAACAAGTTTGTCTTGCTGCTCTACGCTTCTGACCTCGCACGGTATCAGGGCGAATTTTCTGGCCTGTTGGAGTGCTTGCCCGAGAAGGCTGAAGCCGATTTTCTGTCGTTGATCGGGCGCATTCTTGAGTTTGCGGTCCAGCGTAGGCTGAAACGCAACCTGTCGAAGGGGTACATTGGCCGAAAGGCGGTGCTAACGCGTGTGAGAGGCCGGATCGATTTGATGCCGACCTTGGTCAATCAGCTGATGGAACGCGGCCAGATCGCCTGCCGTTTCGAGGAGTTGACTGCCGACACACCGCGCAACCGTCTCGTTCGGCACGCTCTGACGATTGTCGCAGCACGCGTCAGCGATGATGGCTTGGCGCATACATGCCGGACATTGGCCCGTGATCTGGGTGACATGGGCGTGTCGAGCAATCTGCCGTCCAGAACTGAGCTTGCAACGGATGTCATAAGCCGGAACGACGCGCTGGATCACCTGATGGTCGCCACCGCCCGACTGGTCATCACACCCGAGCTTCCTTGGGCGGCCGACGGAGACAGAAAGACCGGAGATCTGACAGCGGACCTCGTCTTCTGGCGGATCTATGAAAAGGCTGTTGCGCGAATATGTGAGGTTGCATTCCCCAGCAGGGTCAAAACACAAGCACAGCTGCGCTGGCCATTTGACGCGATCATGCCGGAAACCCGATCTCTATGGCCGGTCATGCAACGGGATTTGCTGATCAAGCGTGACGACGGCAGCGTTCTCATCGTCGATACCAAGTTCGCAACGATGCTCACCGAGCGGGATGGTCGAGCCCAGTTCAAGACGGCGCATCTCTACCAGATGTTCAGCTATCTCGTCGCGCACGAGCGGGCGAGCAGCCAGAACGCCGATGGCTTGCTGCTTTACCCTGCTGTAGGCGAACCTGAGATCGAGCACGTTGCAGAGGTGGCCGGACGCGTCATGCGGCTCGCCAGCGTCAATCTGGCTGCGCCCGCACTCGACATCGTCGCGCGCATTCAGGCCTTGGTCGCCCCGTCCCGTTCAACTGATCCTGCCCACGGCTCTGACGAGCGCTTGCTGAAGCGCGCGAGCTAGACCCTTCGAATTGCACGCCATAGGGTGCCGGTCCGCCGTTCGACACAGTGATCGCTTTGCGCCCTCGTTTCGGTCGTTCGGCGGCCACACGACCGCTCTCAAATCCTGCCGTTATTTCTTCGCGCGGGGCACGTCCACGACGCGTGAATGTATCGGAGCGTTCGAGAACATAGATGCTCTTCGCACTCGCAAGGGCGAGTTTGAGATGGATGCCGAGTTCTACAAATACTGGCAAACCTAAGGCTTCAAGGTTGGTCGTGCCGTCGCGCAACAGCTGCGGAAGGCATTGGAGCAGGCGGCGAAGCTACCGAGATTAACTTGTAGGCATTGAGCCGAAGTTGGTCATGGTCTTGACGCGCTACCCTGTGCTGCTTTTGGCAGACCGGTAGACATTCAGTAGTGTGCCGGTATGGTCAGGCCTATGGGATAGGTGCGGCTGCTGCAGCGGGCAAGGGGATCGACAAGGATATGACGGCCGAGGCGGCAACCAACGCAACCGTACCCGATATCCTGGAGCAGCTCGACGGAGACTTCGCTGCGATGGCTGCCGCCTTCGGCAATAGCGCCTTTGCCTTGTGGGTCGGCTCGGGAATATCGTTTGGCCGTGCGCCGGATCTCGGCATGATCGCGGCGCGCGCCATTGAATTTCTGCGCGTGAAGGCCAACAATCCTCCAACCCAAGCGCTCTTCGAGCCGGCGCTGCGCGCGGCGATCACAGCGAGCCGGACTGCTATAGCCGCCGCCGAACCGTACTTTGCGACGCCATTCGTCAATTGGCCCGACGAGGTCAGACAGCCTATCATTCGTGGCCTATGGAATCGCTATTCGGATCTCCTGAATGTCCGGATTCAGAATACAGAAGAGGATTACATACTCTGGGATGCCGTCGATGTCCGCGACGCCTTCAGCAATCCCCCACCACCGGGATGCGCCCATTTCTGCATCGCGATCCTAGTTCTAGAGGGCGTTCTGCGCGAGATAGCTTCGGCGAATTGGGATGGATTCATCGAGGCGGCCGTCGAGCAACTGGCAGGCGGCCTCGCCGGCAACCTTCAGGTTGTCGTCGACCCCGCGCATTTACGCGACCAGCCCGGCAAGGGGCGCTTGATCAAATTTCATGGTTGCATTGTCCATGCAACGCAGGATGAGGCTGCCTATCGCAAGTTTCTCGTGGGCAGCACGACCCAGATCAATGCGTGGCCACACCATCAGTTCTACGCTGCTATTCGTAACGAGGTGGTGTCGCTGGCCACCAATCATCGTGCGCTTATGACAGGCCTATCACTACAGGATGGAAACCTGCAGGCGGCGTTCAATGTCGCGCGTCAGGCCAATCCATGGCCTTGGCCCTGTATGCCGCAGGCTCATGTCTTCTGCGAGGGCGAGATCGGGGATGGTCAGCGTCTGATGCTTCAGACCGTCTATTCTGGAAGCTACAACAATGCGATTGAGGAGATCGAGAAGAGCGCGCTGCTAGTCGCTTGGGGCGAACAAGTCCTGCTTGCGCTAGTGTTTAAGGTCCTTGCCGACAAGTTCGCCGCATCAATTGACATTGCGCTCCACGGACGAGAACTCGCCAACGACCGCGCCGTCATTACAGCAGCGCTGAACCGGCTCCGCGATGCCGCTGCGGCCCACGCGACCGGCGATCGGACCGTCTTTGTTGCTCGGGCCATCTCCTGCTGGTCGCGTCTCCTCAGTCTCTTTCGGACCGGCACGCTCCCCACGCGGCCGGCTGGTTATGAAATGCTCACCAGCGGGACGGTCGGCAGCGTCGGCCAGGACCAGAACGCAAGAGTCGCCTGCCTTGGGGAACTCGGCGTGGCGCTTGCACTGCTCCAACAAGGTGTTGACGAGGACCGCTGGACGCTGGCTCCGCCCGTCAATGACCAGCTGGCATCGGGAGCCGTTGCCGGCACCGGGCTTTGGGATGGCGCACCGTCCCGTCCGATTTTCTTCGCACGTTCCGCTGGCACGGCGATCGAACTTCAAAAGGCCGGCGCGTTCGCCAATGACAACTCGATCGTGATACATGTAGATGCGACATGGCATGAACTGCAGGAGGCAAGCGTTGGTGAAAGCCCTCGCAAGGTCAGCAGAAGCCCAGGTCGGAATGGCACCATTGGGACGCATCATGTGAGCTTAGCGAGGATGCTTGCCAACGAGACGACCGCGGAGGGCCTCAGTGCCCGCTTCGTATCGGAGCTTGCGCTGTGAGCGCGCTTCTTGTTCGCGGTCTCGTTAAGCGCTTGCAGGCGGCGGGCTACAAAGCGCTTGAGACGCCGTTTCGCGTTGCATCAGTCGATTTTGACTTCACCGCCGCAATGCTCGGGGTTGGCGGCCGCGCGCTGGATTTGATATTGATAGTCGACACCGCAACCGGCGACTTTGGCGACCGCGATGCTGTACTTGTGCGCCAGCGGATCGAGTCGCTCAGCCGCGCGCTGGATGTGACGCAATCGCGCTATCTGCTGACTGTGATACTCGCGGGCGCGAGCCTTGCGACGTTGGTGGACGGGCTGTCGCCGATCTGCCGCGTGCTCAGCATTGAGAGCGCGGCGCTGCAACCTGACGGACAATCCGTGGACGCCGTCGCCCGGGAAGCGCTCGACGATCACATCCGTCTTTTGCTGCCGCTTGACCTGCTCAATGACGAAGCGGCCGTAGCGACAGCTCCGACTGACCCAATCGCTGAGCTTCTGGCCGCGTTGCCGTCTAAAGTCGATGACGCCCTATGGACAAGCATCGCCGAGGCCTCGGCGCGGGGCGAAGCGGCAGTGACGCGGGCCTTGGGCAAGCGGCTTGGCGAAGCTCTCAAGGTCGAGGGTACCCCATGACCGAGGCAAGGTTGCAGTCGCTCGACATCACCAATTTCCGGAGCATTCGCGGCTCAGTGCACGCGCCGCTCGACGCCAAAGTGGTCCTCATCCATGGAGAGAATGGAGCGGGCAAGACGAGCTTGCTGTCGGCGATCGAACTCGCGCTAACCGGCCGCGTGATCGCGCTGGAGCGCGCTGATCCAGGCTATGCTCACCAGTTGCTTCAGCGCGGCGCGCCTACGGGCAGCGTCAAACTGAAGGCCACGGGGCTGCCTGACCGCAACAATTTCGAGACGCTGTTGACTCCGGGCGGTTTCACGACACCGGCGATGCTCCCTGCCGATCTCACCAGCTTCTTCAGCGAGCGCTGCTATCTGCCGCAGGCGCTGTTAGGCCAGTTGCTACAGATCTATCAGGATTCGGACTCAGCTCCGGATTCGCCACTCGCCCGTTTCGTGACTGAGTTATTGGGCCTCGATCGGCTCGATGCTATCGAGACTGGGCTTGAGGCGGTCGCCGACCTCCGCAATCTTCGCAAAACGACAGCAGTCTATCCGCAGGTGGAGAGTGAGAAGCAACGTCTTGATCGCCAGATCAGCGATCATCAACAGGCGCGAGCTGCGGCCCAACGTGCGCTAACCGCAGCGCTCGCGGAGATGAACGCCGCCTGGGTCGTGCTTGGCCAGAGCACGCAGCTCGCAGAGGAGGACATCGCGGGCCTTGTTGAGCGCCTTGGGCACTCGTTGGAAGAGACCGCCGCCGCGCCGCTGGTCGACCAGAAGCGAACGATCGCCTCGATGCGCCGTAGCGCGGCCGAAGGCGGTGGCACCGAGGCAGCCGACGAGGCCGGCCTTGCCGCAGCGCATAACGCCGCCACAGAGCGCCTTGCCCGCTGGTCTGACGAACATCGCGCTGCACTGATGCGCGTGGCCGAACGAGCAGCGAAACTCCTTCCCAATCTGGTCGCGTCGCCAAGCGATGCGAAGGCTTGGCATGATGAGGTCGCTGGGCAACTGACCGAGGCCCTGCGCCAAGCGCGCGCAAGGTCGGAACGTGCGAGCACAGATGCCGCGCGCAAGATCACGCTGGCGGCGGAACTCGAAGTAGAGCGTAAAAATCTTGCGACGCTCGACGCAGAGATCGCGCGCATTTCGGAAAATGCCGGGTCGCTCGCCGAAATCTTATCGGAGGTCAGCGCGTTTCTGACCAACGATATCTGCCCAGTTTGCGACCGCAATTACGCCGACCTCGATAAGGGGTCGCTCGTTGACCATGTTCACACAAAAGTCGGCCAGCTGTCCGGCTCTGCCGAGCGCCTGCTCGCGCTTGGTAGAAACCGTTCGACCCAGCTGGAGCAGGTCGATCGGCTCGTGCGCGAAGACGCAATGCTCGTTGCGCGCGCGCTGAAGTCGGAAGAAGCCGCCGATCTGCAGCGCCGCACCAGTGAGCTCGAAGGCGTTGTTGCTGAGATCGCACGGCTTGCCGCGCCCATAGCGCTATGGACAGAGATGGCGGCAGCTGAAGCTAAGGCTCGGCGTGCGCTTAGCGAGCATCAGGTCCGCAACACCTCGCGCGCCTCCATCGGTGCAATGCTCCGCAACATGGCTTCCGCACTAGGACTTGAGGTTTTGGACCCGTTGCGGCCGGTCAACGACATCATGGTAGACCTCGACAAGCTCATCGATAAGCAGCTCGCAGACCTGAATGCGAAGGGCGCTGCCCGCCGGGCCATCGTTGATATGCGGAGTCAGGCGGAGATGCAGCTCACTCGCCGCAGGAATCTGGATTCCCTGATTGCCCAGGATCAGGCGCAGCAGCGTCTTCACGATGCCGCGCTGAAGCGCGCGGCCGCTATCCGTATCGATGGGCAGGTCATCAAGAGCACGGTTGAGGCGGTGCGTGCACGCATCATTGTCCGCGAATTCAATGATCGACTCAACCGGCTGTGGCGCGACTTGTTCATCCGGCTCGCGCCTACCGAACCTTTTGTTCCGGCATTTCAAATTCCGACCGAAGCCACCCAGAAGCTGAAACCGAAGCTGGTGACGCGTCACCGATTAGGCGGTTCGGGCGGTACGCCCGGTGCCATGCTGAGTGCCGGCAACCTCAACACCGCCGCGTTGACGCTGTTTATTGCGCTGCACCTCACGGTTACGCCGCAGCTACCCTGGCTGATTCTTGATGACCCGGTGCAGTCGATGGACGATGTCCACATCGCCCATTTCGCTGCGCTGTTGCGCACGTTGTCAAAGGAACATAACCGCCAGGTGATTGTTGCTGTCCACGATCGCCAGTTGTTCGAGTACTTGCGGCTCGAACTTAGCCCTGCCTTCGAAGACGACAGCCTGCTCACGCTAGAGCTAACTCGTAACAGCACGCGCGACACCGATCTGCTGCCTAAATGGTTCCGCTATAAAAAGGAGGCTGTCTTGCGCTTTGCCGCCTGAAGGGCGACGTCAAAGCCAAAGCATCACGTTCTCCAAGCGCTCTCGATCTATGTCGAATGACCAGTAGTTCGGCGTCGCGGCATTCTCTTCGAAAATGGTCTTTCCTTCTGATTGCCCATGTTCATAACTAGGCTCTGCTCGGGTTGTGGTCCTGTTTGGGCCGAGTGGCGAACTAGTCGGGGGGCAGCTGGCCAAGGCTGATGTGAGGCCGGCGAGTGCTTTCTGCCCCATCAACTTGTACGGAGGTATTTTCTCCGTGTGTAAGCTAGTACCTTCTTTTTTGCCCGGCGTAGGGTGCTGGGGGCCTTGGTCCGATGGGGGGCGGGGGTGTTTATGGTCGGGACGGGCACGGCATCGCTGAAACAGCAGCACACGTGCAGACCGCAAATGGCGCTGGCGAAAAGCGGCGATACCCTTATGACGAACCCGCCTACCGTTCGGTCATCAGCCGTGCTGGAGCCATAAACACTGGCCAAGGCCTGCCCCTGCCATCGGTCTGATTCTGTGTTTGGCAAACAGGCAGCGGGACCACAGCGGGACCATGGGGAAATTCAAGACACGACCGTTCGCTGCAATCCAATCATAAGACACTGATTAAATTCAATAATTTATGGAGCGGGTACCGGGAATCGAACCCGGGTATTCAGCTTGGAAGGCTGCTGCTCTACCATTGAGCTACACCCGCATCGGGGAGTGATATGCACTGACTCGGGGCCGGATTCAATGGGGCTGGGGACAAGCTTGAGACGGCCTCTCGCGCCCGTGATGTGAAGCCCACGCATGACCGCTGGCCCCCGGATCGCCTGCGGCGTCCGGGGAAGTGGAAGAGAGGCGCGTCCGGGGACGTGACGAAGTGGCGCCCCGCCGCCTCCACATTCCCGGGGCGGGCGCAGCCCGAACCCGGGATCCAGCTCTCTGACACAGGCGCATGTTTCACCGTCATCCGCGCCCCCTCCCCGTCCCCGTCCCCGTCCCCGAGCTTGACCCGGGGATTGACCCGGGGATTGATCCGGGATCCAGACTCGCAGCTCCTCGTCTGGATGCCGACCTTCGTCGGCATGACGCTGTGGAGACATGTGCGCTCTCTGGACCGCGGGCGTCCTCGCCCGCTAGATAGCGCCAGTGCGCGCTGGCCCCCGGATCGCCTGCAGCGTCCGGGGATGTGGGGAGAGTGCGCGCGAGGACGCGCGTGGTCCAGTTTGGCGCGCATCCGACGGCACCCCCTCACGCCCGCGTGAGGCGATCAAACCGGCGCACAAGCAGCCAAGCGTACACGATGAGCGACACGGTGAGCCCCATCCACACGCCGGTGGTGGACAGGCCCAGCGGAAAGGCGAAAATCCACGCCGCAGAAAATCCCACCAGCCAGAAGCTGATTGCAGCGTACAGCAGCGGCGCACGGGTGTCGTTGAGGCCGCGAAGGGCGCCGGAGGCCACCGTCTGCAGCCCGTCGAACACGAAGAAGGTGCTGGCCACCAGCAGCAGCGTGGCGGCCAGGGTCGCGGCCTCCGGTGCAGAGCCCGGCCCCAGAAACGCAAGCGGAATCAGGTCGCGGGTGAGAACGATCAGAATCGTCATCGCGACCATGAACGCCAGCCCGAGCCATATGGCGATGAAGCCCGCGCGCCGCGCCGCCGCCATGTCCCCGCGCCCCAGCGCCTGACCGACGCGAACTGTCGCAGCCATGGAGACGCCGAACGGCGCCATGAAGATGATGGAGGCGATCTGCAGCGCGATCTGATGCGCAGCAAGTTCTGTGACGCCGATCACGCCGACGATGAAAGAGGAGGCGCTGAAGAGCCCGTATTCCAGAAAGAACGTCACGGAGATCGGCGCCCCGAGCTTCAACATGCTCCCCATCACCGACCAATCCCATGTCCACACGCCCGCCAGCGGCTGATAGCGCCGGAACGGTGGTTGCGTGGCCGCGACCCACAACGCGGCGGCGCACATGCCGATGTTGACGATGGTTGTCGCGAGCCCAGCGCCAAGAACGTCGAGCGCCGGCAAGCCGAACGCGCCGTAGATCAGCGCGTAGGCGAGCACCCCGTTCACAGGCACGGCGGCGAGCATGATGCGCAACGCCGGCTCAGGGCGGTTCACCGCGCCCATAAAACCGCGAATGGCGATGAAAGCCCATCCGGGCGCAAGGCTCCATGCGAGGCCCTGGAGATAGCGCGCCGCTTGCCGCGCCGCTCCCTCCTCCTGCCCGAGGAGAAGCAGCATCTCGTAGCCCCAGAACTGGCTCATAGTCAGCGGCAAGCTGGCGAGCGCGCTGATCCAAAGGCCCGCGCGCAAGGCCGCGCGCACGCCGCGGGGATCGCGAGCGCCAAAAGCTTGCGCCGCCATGGGCGCAACCGCGGACACAAGCCCCGCGCCAACAACGAACGCCCCGAAAAGAATGGCGTGCGCAAGCGACGCCGCCGCCATGACGTCCGCGCCAAGGCGGCCAAGCAAGGCGAGATCGGTGGTCATCATGGCGATCTGCCCAAGTTGGGTCAGCGCCATGGGCCACGCGAGGCGCGCGGTGTCGATGATTTCGAGGCGCAGCGAATGGGGCGCGGGCAGCGGCGCGGGGGCGACGGCGCGCATGGGAGCATCGATCATCCGCGCGTTCTAGCCCAAACAGGCGCCGTTGGCGTGACAATCGTTCCGCGCGGCTGCGTCAAACTCGCATCGCCGCAGTCAAGCGGCGCCTCCGACCGGTTCGCGCGCTTGTGCGCAGCCCAGCTGCGCTTTAGTGAGGATGGGCGTGATCGAGAGGAGCATCCCATGGCCACTATTCTGCCAGTCATCATGTGCGGAGGCTCCGGCACGCGGATGTGGCCGCTTTCGCGCGAAACGCATCCCAAGCAGTTCATCCCGCTTCTCGGGGAGCGATCAAGCTTTGAGGAGACGCTGGCGATGCTGGCCAGCGCCGATGTTTTCGACCCGCCCGTGGTCATCACGAACCGCGACTACCGTTTCCTCGTGGGCGAGCAGATGCAGGCGGTCGGCTCCGGCGGGCAGATCGTGCTGGAGCCGGTGCGCCGCGATTCTGGTCCGGCGGTGGCCGTGGCGGCCGAATTCGCGTTCCGTCGCGCGCCAGACACCATCGTAGCCATGCTCGCGTCCGACCACGCCATCATGGACCGCGAGGGTTTCGTCGCTCTTTGCCGTGACGCGGCTGCGACCGCCGCGGAAGGGCACATCGTGACGCTGGGGGTCAAGCCCGACCATCCCGCGACGGGCTATGGCTACATACGCCCCGGCGCGCCACGGGGCGCCCACGCGTTCGCGGTGGAAGAGTTTGCGGAGAAGCCCGACGCCGCGCGGGCGCAAGAATACATCGATAAGGGATACCTCTGGAATTCCGGGAACTTCTTCTTTCGCGCCGACGTGATGCGCGCAGAGATCGAAGCCTTCGATCCGCAGATGGCTGCGGCCGCGAGAGCCGCGGTCGAGAACGCCAAGCAGGATCTCGATTTCCTGCTTCTGGACGAGGAGGCCTTCACGGCCGCGCCGAAAATCTCCATCGACTACGCGGTGATGGAGCGCACGACGCGGGCCGTCGTGGCGCCTGCCGACGTGGGCTGGTCGGACATCGGCTCGTGGTCCGCGGTGCGGCCCCTGTCCAATCCCGACGCCAACGGCAACGTGCTGCGCGGCGCGGCCATGGCCCTCGACGCCCGCAACGTTTATGTGCGGTCCGATGAGGGATTAACGGCTGTTGTCGGACTGAACGACGTCATCGTGGTGAACACGGGGGACGCCACCCTCGTCATCGCCGCGGACGCGGCGGCGCAGGTGAAAACGCTTGTGGACACGCTGGCGAAGGCCGGACGCCGGGAGGTCCGCGAGCACCGGCGCGTGGCGCGGCCGTGGGGCTACTACCAGTCAGTGGATCAGGGCGAGCGCTACCAGGTCAAGCGGATCGCCGTGAAGCCGGGCGCGGCGCTGTCGCTGCAAAAACACTTTCACCGGGCCGAGCATTGGATCGTGGTGCGCGGCACAGCGGAGGTGCAGCGCAATCAAGAGACGATGCTCGTGCATGAAAACGAGTCGATCTACCTGCCCATCGGCAGCGTCCACCGCTTGCGAAACCCCGGCAAAATCGATCTGGAGCTGATCGAGGTGCAGACCGGCAGCTATCTCGGCGAGGATGACATCGTCCGCATCGAGGACAGCTACAACCGCACGTAGTCAGGCAGATTACGTGCGCGGGACACGCGTGCGCCCCGCCCCCGCAGCGTCTCAGCGGCGGAAGCGCGTAGAGCGGAAACCGACCTGATTGCATCAGGCCGTCCGCTCCAGCTTCTTGTTTTTGCGCATTTTCTCACGTCCAAGCAGCATCTGCTTGGACGGAAAATGCTCCAGCCCCTGGGCTGGAGGGTGTGATTCTTCGATCAGCGCTTGGGCACGGTCCAGAGCATGACCGAGCGGCCATCAACGCTCACCTTCTGCTCGGGCGTCCAGTCGCCCATGTCGAAGGCGTGGGAGACGACGCGGGCGCCGGGCTTCATGGTGCTCAGGATCTTGGGCCGCAGCTTCAAGTTGACGGAGGGAAGCAAATACATCGTCAGCACGTCGCACTGGGACAGGTCCGTCTCAAACAAGTCCTGCTGACGGAACTCGACAAGAGCCGTGACATTCGCCTCGCGGGCGCGATCATTGGCTTCCTTGATCCGCTGCGGGTTGATGTCGACGCCAAGCGCCCGCACGCCGAAACGCTGGGCCGCGGTGACCGGGATGCGACCGTCGCCGGAGCCCAGATCGATGAGGAAGTCACCCTTGTTGATGCTGGCGAGTTCCAGCATCTTGTCGACAACCTGTTGCGGGGTCGGCACGAACGGAACGTCGAGACGCGGCGGGGCGTCGACTTGCTGGGCGACGGCAGAGCGGATAATGGCGGGCGCGGCGACCAGCGCGGCGGCGGCCGCGAAAACGCTGCGGCGGGTCAATGCAATATCCTGAACCTTCTTCATCCTGTCCAACTCCGTCATCCGCGCGCCGACGCCGGCGCATGGCTGAAGGTAGTGTCGAATGATAAATGGTCCAGACGCAAGAGGCGCCACGGCGCCAGACTGACAAGCCAGCCGCCCTGGTTCAGACCTGATGAAGGTGAATGGTCGGAGTGGCGGGATTCGAACCCACGACCCCTAGTCCCCCAGACTAGTGCGCTAACCGGGCTGCGCTACACTCCGACTGCGCGCGTTATAGAGAAGGTCCATACGCCGCGCAACCGAAAGCGCGCTTCATCACGCACTTGCAGCCGACAAAATACGCCGGCACTCAGACAACTCGAACAAGACCGCGTCCAGGCGACGTCTGTCTGCGGAGGTGAGCGTGGAGAAAGGCTGCGACGGATACCCCGGCCTGCTCAACGCCGGCGCAGCCGGAGCGTCAAGAGGACGTTCCTGCCCCACCGACGCGTAGCCACTCGGAGCGAGTCCGCCCGCCCTATCCCCGGCAGCCCGGGACTGGGTCAGGTCGGAACCGGAAGACAGGGAGCCGCCCTCCGCCCCCACTGCCGCTTGCGGGGTCCGGGAATGCAGAGGCGGATCGTCATGAAAGGTCGGCTCGTGAGGCGGCAATGCGACCGGTTGCACCGGTGATGGGACGAACTCTCCACGGGCGAGAAGCGGCAGCTCAACCTGAGGCGCCGCGTTTATAGCGCCCGCCCCCGAAGCCATAGAGACCACCGCGCGTACGCCCTTTTCCTTGAGCAGGCGATGCACCCCTCGGATGGTGTAGCCGTCGCTGTAGAGGAGCTGCCGGATCGCCCGAAGCAGCTCGACGTCTTCACGACGGTAGTATCGGCGTCCCCCGCCCCGCTTCAACGGGCGGATATGCGCGAAGCGCGTCTCCCAGAAGCGCAGCACATGCTGAGGAAGCTGAAGGTCTTCAGCGACCTCACTGATCGTGCGGAACGCGTCTTCGTTCTTGTCCATGGCCTCGCCATCGTCAGGCGCCGGCTCCATGAAGAAGAACCGACTCAATCCTCGGCGTCCGCCGTATCCCCGTTGATCCGCGCCTTCAGGATGTTCGATGGTTTGAACACCATCACGCGACGGGGAGAGATCGGCACCTCGACGCCAGTTTTGGGATTACGCCCGATTCGCTGACCTTTGTCTCGCACCACGAAAGATCCGAAGGAAGAAAGCTTTACGGTCTCTCCGGCGGCGAGCGTGTCGCTCATCTCCTGAAGCACAACCTCGACCAGTTCAGCCGATTCAGCGCGCGACAGCCCCACGCGCCGATAGACGGCGTCGGTCAAGTCAGCACGAGTGATGGTTTGGTTTTGCCGCTCCGCAGAAATGCCGTCTTTCATGATGGCCCGCCGATGTTCGTGACTGGAATGGTTATTGGAAACGGAACAAAAATTGATAGCGGTATAATGGCCAAGGCCTCGCTCAAGTCAAGCGTATCGGAAGGTCGAAAGCCGATGTGAACAGTCTTTACCAGCGGATGAGCACAGAACCCCAGGTAAAACCACCTCCCATCGCTTCCAGCATCACGAGGTCGCCCTGCTTGATGCGCCCATCCTCGCACGCGGTCGCGAGCGCCAGCGGGATCGACGCCGCCGACGTGTTGCCATGCATGTGCACGGTCTTGACGATCTTCGATTTCGCAATGCCAAGCTTCTCGGCGGAGGCGTCGATGATGCGCTCGTTGGCCTGGTGGGGCACGAACCAATCGAGGTCTTCCGCGGTCGTTCCGGTTGCGGCGAAGGCGTCGGTCATGACGTCCGTGACCATGCCGACCGCATGGCGGAACACTTCCTTGCCGGACATGCGCAGCTTGCCAACAGTCCCTGTGGTGGAGGGTCCACCGTCCACGAACAGTTTTTCGCGATGGCGTCCGTCCGAGCGCAGGTGAGTGGTCAGCACGCCCCGGTCGCTGATCGCGCCCTGCCCTTGCGCACGGGCGAGCACCACTGCGCCGGCGCCGTCGCCGAACAGCACGCAGGTTGTGCGGTCCTCCCAGTCAAGGATGCGCGAAAACGTCTCGGCGCCGATGACAAGCGCGCGCTCGTGCGAACCCGACGCGAGGAATTTGTCCGCCACGGTCATCGCATAGACGAAGCCCGAGCACACCGCCTGCAGGTCGAAGGCCGCGCCGCGGGTGACGCCAAGCGCCGCCTGCACCTGGGTCGCGCTGGAGGGGAACGTGAAGTCCGGCGTCGAGGTCGCCAACACGATCAGGTCGATGTCCGCAGCGGTGCGGCCGGCGGCGGCGAGCGCCTTCTCTGCGGCTTTGGTCGCCAAAACGGATGTGGTTTCGCCCGGGCCAGCGAGGCGACGCTCGCGGATGCCGGTGCGCTGCACGATCCAGTCGTCGGAGGTGTCGACCATCTTTTCGAGGTCGGCGTTGGTCACGCGGCGTTCCGGGAGGGCCGCGCCCACGCCTTCCACCACAGAGCGCCAGATCTTGCGGGATTCGTTCACGTGCCGCCTCGTTCCATCAGGTCGGACCGGAGGCGGCGTTCGCCTGCTCCGCCTCGACAGCTTGCGCGCGCAGTTCGTGGGCGTCCGCGATCATCGCGCCGATCTTCGCCAGCAACTGCTGACGGGCCATCTCATGTCCGATTTCAATCGCCCCTGCAAATCCAAGCGCGTCTGTGCCGCCATGGCTCTTGATGACCACGCCCTCGAGCCCGAGGAAAACCGCCCCATTGAAGCGCCTGGGATCAACGCGCTCCTTGAGCGACTGGAAAGCCTTGCGGGCGAAGAGGTAGCCGATGCGCGACATCAGGCTAGACCCCATCGCCTCCTTGAGAACGCTGCTGATGAGCTTTGCGGTCCCTTCCGCAGTCTTGAGCGCGATGTTTCCGGTGAAGCCTTCGGAGACAATCACGTCCACAGTGCCAGCGCCGATGTCGTCGCCCTCGACGAAGCCGCGATAATCCATGTGGGGAAAATTCGCCTCGCGCAGGAGACGGCCCGCGGCCTTCACCTCCTCGATGCCCTTGATCTCCTCCACGCCGACGTTGAGCAGCCCCACGGACGGACGCTCCACATTGAGCAGGATGCTGGCCATGGCGGCGCCCATGATCGCCAGATCGACCAGATGCTGCGCGTCGGCGCCGATGGAGGCGCCGAGATCCAGCACCACGGACTCGCCGCGCAACGTGGGCCACCGCGCGGCGAGCGCCGGGCGGTCAACGTCAGCCATGGTCCGCAGGCAGAACTTCGCCATCGCCATCAGTGCGCCGGTGTTGCCGGCGGAGACCGCGGCGTCCGCATCCCCGCGCTTCACGGCTTCGAGCGCCATCCACATGGAGGATGTGCGTCTGCCCTTGCGGAGCGCCTGGCTCGGCTTGTCGTCCATGCGGATCGAAACAGGCGTGTGGACGAGCGACGCTCGTTCCGCGAGGGCCGGATAGGCTTCGAGGTGTGGGCGAACGACGCTCTCGTCGCCAAACATCAGGAACCGGAGGTCAGGCCGCTTCTGCAGCGCCATCGCGGCGCCGGGAACAATGACGCTCGGACCATGATCGCCGCCCATGGCGTCGAGTGCGATCCGAACTTCGGTGGACATACTGTTTCACGGCTCCTGACAACCCGCCGCCAGCACAGACAGTGCCTATTGGCGAGGCGGCGGACAATAGCCTTTTGCGCGCCGAAGGCAAATGTCTGAACCGGGGAAATCCGGAATGGTCAGCTATCCTTCCGCAAGGCGGCGAGACCGGCGAAGGGAGACTCGTCCTCGTCGCCTGCATCTTCCTGCAAGGGCGTGAACTCGGCGCCGGGCTTGCGGGGATAGGGATCGAGCCCCAGCGCCATGAACTCGGCAGCGAGCGCCCCCAGGTCGATGCGTCCGTCAACGATGGGTTCTGGCGGGTCGTCCTCCTCATGGGCCGGGAACGCCGGCGGGGGCGGCGCCTTGCGTTTGTCCTCCACGGCAGCCGCGCGGCGGCGGGACATGCGCTCACCAGCGCGCGGCGCGCCGGGCGGGCCCGCGGGGGCCATGGCGAAGCGCACATCCACGGCCTCAACCACCTTCACCTCGAAAGGCTCCAGCGTCACCACGCACTCCTGCGTGACCCGGGCGCGGACTTCGCCGCGCACACGCAGGTCGCGACCGGAACGCTCGACCTTGAACTCAGCCGAAAGTTCGGCGATTCCCGGCAGGCCGTCCGCCCGGGCCAGCGCCTCAAGCTCCTCGGGCTCCGCGCGAACGACGTAGGGCTCGTCCGGCCGGCGCAGCAGTTCTTCAACCGTCACTGGCCTGGAGAACGGCGGCGCGGACGGACCCTGCGGGGAAGGCTTGGTCATGGGTGCGAACTCCTCAAACCGATTCCGCCTCGACGCGGGGCACGCCGTCACGCAGCAGCGTGGGAACGTCCATACCGTCGAAAGCGGCGTCGAGACTGCGAGCGTAACGCGCAAGCCGCAGGATTTGCGGCTCGCCGGCGCGAGTCTCGTCCCCGTACACATTGCGAGCCAGCCCAAGGGTCAGCATTGCGTCGTCGGGCTGGTCCAGACCCTCCCGATAGGCGACGCCACGGCCCAGCCAGCCTTGGGCCATCTTCTTGATCTTCTTTGGAACAGTCAGATCCCCAACGCCGATTTCGCGCAGCGCCACATCGAAATGGGTAAAAAACGAATCCGTGAGATCCTGCGCGAGATCGCGTCCGGGATCCGGCATCGCCTCGATCCGCCGCACCACGAGCGCGCCAACGAGCGCGAGCACCTCGAACCGGCCCTCGACCGTGTCCGCGACGCCGTACTCCGCGAAGAAAGCGGGCTGACGCGCCAGCGCCATGACCTCGCCATGCAGCCGATCAATCACGTCCCGGTTCGGTGAGCGGCGGAAGAGCCTGAACACGTTGATCCTCTTTCTCTTCAGAAGCGCGATGGGCAACGGCCCGCACACGCGTGACGCCTTGCCTGTCTGATCGGGCCGAAGCCATAGCGCCATAAATCTCAAGGGCGCAATATGGGACAGGCGCCCCCCGCCGGCCAGACGCTTCCATCAATGCGCGGCATCACGACGGAGCGGCGCTTGCGCGCGCCGCCGGCCTCGGGCACAACGCTGCTGCCCACGGGCGGACGTGGCGAAACTGGTAGACGCAAGGGACTTAAAATCCCTCGGGGCTTCCCGTGCGGGTTCGATCCCCGCCGTCCGCACCAACTGGCCCCGCATAGCGAGCGGCGCTGGCGTGAGCGGCGCTGACGCGACCGGCTCCTGCGCGGCTCACAGCCATTGACTTCGGCGCCCCCAGCGCGTACTGCAACTCTCGCTGCAGGGCAGCAATTGCGTTCCGGTCGCGTAAACCGCCAGGCCCGTTGGCCTACCGCGGGTCACCGTTGAGCGCAGGTTCTCTTTCTCCACGACAGCCCGTTTTACGCGGGGCCCGTCCCCAAACGAACTGCCGCGAGCGTCTTTTCGCGCGGGCGGCGCACATGAAAGATTCGACCACGTGACAACTTTCTCCGATCTCGGCCTCGCCGAGTCGCTGCTGCGGGCGCTTCGTCTGCAGAACTACACGATCCCGACCCCGATCCAGGCCCAGTCGATCCCGATCCTGATGGAAGGCGCCGACCTGCTCGGCATCGCGCAGACCGGCACCGGCAAGACTGCGGCGTTCGCGCTCCCTATCCTGCACCGCCTGCAAGCGAACCGCGTCTTTGCGGCTCCCCGTTGCGCCCAGGTGCTGGTGCTGGCCCCCACCCGTGAACTGGCGGCCCAGATCGCCGAGAGCTTCCGCAACTACGGCAAGTACATGGGCGCGAGCGTCGCGTGCATCGTCGGCGGCGTCTCGTTCGGCCCGCAGATCAAGGCCATGGCCCGCGGCGTCGATGTGCTCGTCGCCACGCCGGGCCGGCTGCTCGATCATATGCAGAGCGGCCATGTGAAGCTCGACCAGACGACGTACGTTGTGCTGGACGAGGCTGACCACATGCTCGACCTGGGCTTCGTGCTGCCCGTGCGCAAGATCATGTCGAAGGCGCCCAAGACTAGGCAGACGCTTCTGTTTTCGGCGACCATGCCGAAGGAGATCGCCTCGCTCGCCGAGGAGTTCCTGAACAAGCCACAGCGCGTCTCGGTGACGCCGGTTGCGACCACGGCCGAGCGCGTCGAGCAGAGGGTGATCCTGTGCGACGCCGGGGCCAAGGGAGCGATTCTGGCCGAAATGCTGGCCAGCCCGGACTTCGCCCGCACCATCGTCTTCACGCGGACCAAGCGCGGCGCTGATCGTGTGTCCAAATCCCTCGACGCCGCAGGTATTTCGTCTGTCGCCATCCACGGCAACAAGAGCCAGGGTCAGCGGCAGAACGCGCTCGACGCCTTCAAGAACGGGCGCGCCCGCGTGCTCGTCGCCACCGACATTGCCGCCCGCGGCATCGATGTGTCGGGCGTGAGCCATGTGGTGAACTTCGAGTTGCCGGACGTGCCGGAGAGCTACGTGCACCGCATTGGCCGCACGGCGCGCGCAGGCAAGGAAGGCGAGGCGATCTCGCTGGTGGAGAACGCAGAGCGTCCGCTGCTCCGCGCCATCGAGCGGCTCACCCGCCAGGAAATCCCGGCGCAGGACAAGCGCAGCGACGCCGAGCGTGATCGCGTCGGCCCGCCTCCGGGCGCGCGCCAGAACCGTCGCGGCGGACGCCCGCAGTCTCACGGCGGCCACGCAAGCCAGGGCGGGAAACCAGCCCATGGCGCGGGCGCAGGGGCCGGCGCACGCAAGCCCGGCGGCGGCGCGCAGCCCGCGCGGGATGGCCAGGCGCAGAAGCGACGCTTCCGTAGCTCGTCTCCCCGGCATGCCGGCGCCGGGGCCTGACAACAGCCCCGCTCGAATCATGACGCGCCGGGGGGAGGCGAAAGCCCCCTCCCGGTTTGCTCTGCCTGTCACCCTTCCCCACATTGTGGCGGGAGGAGTCATGCGTGGTATGTTTGTCCCATGCCGACGCTCATTCTCATGCGCCACGCAAAAGCGGCGCGCCGCCCCGGCCTCGACGACCACGCGCGACCGCTGACCGAACGGGGTCGCGAAGACGCCGCGCTTGTCGCCCACGCCCTGCGCGACGCGCATCTTGCGCCCGACCTGATTCTGGCCTCGGATTCGCAACGCACGCGGGAGACGCTGGCGGTTGTGTCCCCGATGTTCCGCCCCAGACCGCAAGAGCGCCTCGATCACGGCCTTTATCTCGCCTCGGACCGGGATATCCTGCGCATCATCCAGTTGGCGGCGCCCTGCGAGCGGCTCATGATTATCGGCCACAACCCCGGTCTCGCGGAACTCGCCGTGGGGCTGACAGGGCGCGGAAACCCGGAGCTGGTCGAGCGTCTTCTGGAATCCTTCCCGACATCGGCCGCGGCGGTCTTCTCGTTCGAGGCCCCCTTGAGCCAAGCGCGGGATCTCGACGGACGGCTGGACCACGTCCTAACCGCCAAGGCGCTGCGGCCGCCCCTCTGACGGGCGTGGAGCCTCAGCCCGCGCCGCATCCTGCGGCTTGGTGCGCGGCGGGCCAGACCATATCTTCCCGGCAAGGGTCCGCCGCGAGCGCGTGGGCGCTCCCGCGAAGCAGTCCGGAAGGATCCCCCTGTTGAGCTTCATCACGAACCTTTTCGCGGAAACGGGCGGCGTCGCGCGCAGCTTGGTGGACTACGTAAGCAGGGGATCGCTGCGCCTTGGCGTAACCGGCCTTTCGCGCTCGGGAAAAACGGTGTTCATCACCGCACTGGCGCATCACCTCACGCGCCTCGCCAGCCAGTCGGCCGCCGAGCCGCGGAAATCTTTCCCGGTGTTTCGCGTCCATGCGGATGGCCGCCTGCTGCGGGCGAAACTCAAGCCTCAGCCCGATGACCAGATTCCCAGATTCACCCTTGAGGAGCACGTGGCGGCGCTCACCGGAGGCGGAGATGGGCCCGCGGCGCGGCGCTGGCCGGACTCCACGCGGCGCATCTCAGAGTTGCGCATCACCATTGAGTTCGAGCGCCGGGAAGGCTGGCGCAAGGGTCCGGCGGAGCTGACCCTCGACATCGTCGATTATCCGGGCGAATGGCTGCTCGATCTGCCTTTGCTTGGCAAAGACTTCACTCAATGGTCGCGGGAGACCATCGAGGCGGCGGACACGCCCGCCCGCGCCATGATCGCTGCGCAGTGGCGGGGTTTCGTTGCGAGCATCGACCCGGATGCGCCGGAAGACGAGGATACGGCGCGCAACGTCGCCGCCCTGTTTACGCAATATCTGCGGGCCTGCCGCCAGGATCGTTACGCGCTCTCGACCCTGCCGCCCGGGCGGTTCCTGATGCCTGGAGACATGGAGGGCTCGCCCGCGCTCACCTTCTCGCCGCTGACGATCAGCGAGGGCGCGCGGTTGAAGCGCGGCACCATGGCCGCGATGATGGCGCGGCGGTATGAGTCTTACCGCACCCATGTGGTGCGGCCATTCTTTCGCGATCACTTCTCACGGCTCGACCGGCAAATCGTCCTGATCGACGCGCTCAGCGCGCTCAACTCCGGCCCCGCTGCGGTGCGTGACCTCGAAACCGCCATGACGGACGTGATGACGGCGTTCCGCGCCGGACGCTCCACGCTGCTGTCGCAGCTTTTCCGCCCGCGCATCGACCGCATTCTTTTCGCCGCCACCAAGGCGGATCATCTGCACCATTCCAGCCATGACCGGCTTGAGGCCATCCTGCGGATGCTGGTGGAGCGAGCGATCTCCCGCGCGCAGGGCGGCGGCGCGCTGGTGGACGCGATCGCGATCGCAGCCGTCAGAGCGACGCGCGAGGCGTCCGTGAAACACGGAAGCGAGACGCTGGACTCCATCATCGGGGTGCCTCGCGCGGGGGAGACGATCACCGGAGAGACCTTCGACGGAGAGACAGAAGCGGCAGTTTTCCCCGGCGAACTGCCGGCGCAGCCGCGCGTCGTCTTTCAGGGCGACGGGATCGCCATTCCCGACGAGGAGGCGCAGTGGAGGTTCGCCCGCTTCAGGCCGCCCGTGCTGCGGCCCGGGGCGGACGGAGGACCGGGCGCCCTCCCCCACATCCGGCTCGACCGCGCCATGGAATTTTTGTTGGGAGACCGGCTGCTGTGACCAACGAACGTTTACGCCCGCGCGCGTTCAAACTGGAGAGCGGCCACAGCCCCGGGGAGGATGATTCCCGCCAGGCCGCCCCGATCATTGAAGAGCAGCCCGACCACTACGAACGCGAGGCGCTGGCGCGCGCGCAGGGCGAACCCAGCGCCGAGGAGGCCGTGCAGATCGCCCAGCGGCGCGGCGTCGCAGCGCGCGCCTTGCTGAGTTGGGGCGGCCTGTTCTGGTCCGCCCTGTCGAGCCTGCTGTTGCTCGCCTTCTGCGTTTGGGTGGTCTCGTTCCTCGAAGGATTGTACGCGCGCGCGCCCGCGCTCGGATACGTGGGGCTGGCGCTGGCCGGGCTCGCGGCGCTGGCGCTGATCGCGCTGTTTGTACGCGAAGCCCGCGGCGTGCTTCGCCAGCGCGGGATCGCCGCCTTGCACATGGAACTGGCGGAGGCCCGCGCCCGGGACGACCGCGACGCCGCGCGCCTGCTCACAGCGCGCCTGATCGACCTGTACGCGGGGCGCGCCGACACGGCCCGCGCCCGCGCCCACCTCGATGATCTCACACGCGAGATTGTCGACGGGCGCGACCTCATCGACATCGCAGAGCGCGAGTTGATGAATCCGCTCGACGCGCGTGTCGCCAAAGAAATCGCCGACGCCGCGAAGCGCGTTTCCGTCGTCACCGCCATCAGCCCGCGCGCCATCGTCGATGTTCTGTTTGTAGCCGCGCAATCGGTGCGACTGGTGCGGCGCATCGCGGAGATCTATGGCAGCCGGCCCGGTTCGCTCGGTTTCCTGCGCATCCTGCGGTCCGTCACGGCGCATCTCGCCATAACCGGCGGCATGGCGGTGGGAGACAGCATTCTCCAGCAGTGGTTGGGCCACGGACTGGCGGCGCGGCTGTCTGCGCGCCTTGGCGAAGGCGTGCTCAACGGGCTGCTCACCGCCCGCGTTGGGCTCTCCGCCATGGCGGTGTGCCGGCCAATGCCCTTCGGCGCCCAGAAAGCGCCCGGCCTGGCGGAGGTGGCGCCGTTTGTGTTTGGGGGGAACAAGGAGCCCTGAGCATGCTTGCCAAGAGGCGCTCCGGGTAGCATCCTCGTCAGCATTCATTAATTGCTGATGCTTGGAAATTCATGGGTCTGCTGTTTCACCCTCGCGCTGGGCAAATTTTCGTTTGCGATTTCCGAGGCTTCCAAGAGCCTGAAATGACGAAGCTTCGTCCCGTTATCGTGGTTTCACCCAAGCTTCCGTATCGCTCGAACATTGTGGCGATAGTGCCAATCAGCTTGACGCCGCCGCATCGCCAGATGCCGTACCATTTTCAATTATCCAAGAACTATCATCCTGAAGAACCGAAAGATTTACCGTGCTGGGCAAAAGCTGACATGGTTATGAACCTGAGCATCGAACGCCTTCGCGCCTTCAAGACCGGGCGCCGCACCTACACCTACCCCACGCTTTCTGCGGAGGATCTGCTCGGTGTTCGCAAAGCCCTCCTGTGCGGCCTTGGTCTGGACCGTCTTGTCAAGGACGTCGAGTGAGCTATATTCATCCTACCCGGTCGTCGGGCATTAAGACCCAGCTTGCTGGGCAGGCTCCCAATGAGCGATGACAAGCTCGGGCAAGCCTAGATATTGTCAGTCCCGGACCCCGCCTCGGCGGGGTCTTGTGCTTTAAGGAGCCAAGGCCCTTCGAAGGCTCCCACGCGCAGCCATGAGAACCGCCAACGCCAGCCCAACCGCCAGCACCCACCACGCCGGGCGCACCTGATAGGTGAAATCAAAGTGCGCATCGATGAGCCGGCTGGCGTTCACGCCGGTGGCGAAGGCGTAGTAGCCGATCTCGATGGCCGCCGTGCCCAACCCCGCCGCCACCGCAAGAGCCAGCAGATCGAGCCAGCCGAACTGCGGCCTCACGCGCCGCAGCAGCCGGAAACCGGCGAACAGCGCGCATAGGCCAGCGAGCAACGCGGCGTGCGTGGCGTCGAGGCGGATCAGCATGAAATAATGCGCGAGGCTGGCGAGAGCGGCCGGATAAACCCACCAGTGCAGTCTCTGCCAACCGGCGGCGCCAAGACGGCGAATGCTTGCCTCGTTGGACGTTGCGCCCAGCACAGCCATAAGGAATAGACCGACATAGCCGACGATCAGGTACAAGCGCAGGACGGATTCAGAGAGGATGGCGCCCCAGCGAAAGTTCTCGTGGGCGAACCAGAAGCCCAGGTGCGCGAGGGTATAACAGAGCGCCGTCAAGCCGAGCATCCGGCGCACGATGTAGACCCGGTTCCAGCGGGTCGCGTGGCGCAGGGGGCTGACAGCCAGCGTCGCGGCGAGAAAGCGCAACGCCCAGTCGCCTGTTTCGCGCAGGATCGCCGTCACCGGCTTGGGCGAGTGCTGCCCCGCGCCCCAGCGCCACGCCAGCCAGACCGCCGGAGCGCAGCACGCGACAAAAACAATCAGCTTGAGCGCAGAGATCCGGCCGGCGCGATCTGTGAACGGCAGCCAGGTCATGGCGGGGAAATGGGCGCGGGGGGTCATGAACGCGTTATAGCGCGCGCCCAGCCCGCGTCCCGCTCACGGATGCGCGAGCAACGCCGTCAGGCGACGCCCAGCTTCTTCTGCAGGCTGGTGGACGAGGTCGTGTACTGGAACACAACCTTCTTGTCCGGATACACGTACCGGTTGACCTTCTGGGCCGCGAGCGCCGCCTCATGGAAGCCCGAAAGGATCAGCTTCAGTTTGCCCGGATACGTGTTGATGTCACCGATTGCGAAAATGCCGGGAACGTTCGTCTCGAACTTCTCGGTGTCCACGGGGACGAGGTTCTCGTTCAGGTTCAGCCCCCACTCGGCGATGGGGCCGAGCTTCATGGTGAGGCCGAAGAAAGGCATCACCCGGTCGCAGGCGAGGTCGAACACGCCGCCGTCGTTGCCCTTCACGGTGACGGCGCTCAGTTCCCCGTCATCGCCCTTGAGGCCCGTCATCTGCCCCAGCAAGAGGTCCATCTTGCCGGCGGCCACCAGTTCACGCATGGCGTTCACCGAGTGCGGCGCGGCGCGGAAGTCGTCGCGGCGGTGCATCAGGGTGATGCGCTCCGCGATCGGGTGCAGGTTCAATGTCCAGTCGAGCGCCGAGTCGCCGCCGCCGACGATGAGCACGCGCTTGCCGCGGAAGCTCTCCATCTTGCGCACGGCGTAGAAGACCGACTTGTTCTCAAAAGCCTCGATCCCGGGCACGGGCGGCTTCTTGGGCTGGAAGGAGCCCCCGCCCGCCGCGATGATGATGGTTTTCGTCTCGAAGACCGTGCCCGCGTCGGTGCGGACGCGAAACATCGGCGCCTCGGACGAACCGATGGACTCAAGCGCCTCCACCATCTCGCCATAGTGGAAAGTTGGCGAGAACGGCTCGATCTGCTTCATGAGATTGTCGACGAGACCCTGACCGGTCACCATCGGAAAGCCCGGAATGTCGTAGATCGGCTTCTCCGGGTACAGCTCCGCGCACTGACCGCCCGCCTTCGGCAGGATGTCGATGAGGTGCGCCTTGATGTCGAGGAGCCCCAGCTCGAACACGGCGAAGAGCCCAACCGGGCCAGCGCCCACGATCACGGCGTCCGTCTTGATGATGTCGGTCATGCGTATCACGTCCCTGGAAAGCGGCCGTAGCGCCGGCTTGCGCCAGCGCTCGCCCGCGTCCTTAATTCAACATGAAACGAATGGAAAGCGACAATTTTTCCATTCGATCCATGTATAATTACCCCTGCGCCTCGGGCGTGGTCACCACAATCCCCTCAATCGCCTGCGAGACCTTGATCTGGCACGAAAGGCGGGAGTTGGTGCGCACGTCAAAGGCAAAGTCGAGCATATCTTCTTCCATGGGCTCAGCCTTTGGCAACTTGTCCAAAAAGGCTTCGTCCACGTAAACGTGACAGGTGGCGCAGGAGCACGCGCCGCCGCATTCGGCGTCGATGCCCGGGATGTCGTTGCGGATGGCGGCTTCCATGACGGTCGAACCTTCATCGGCCTCGACCGTGCGGGCTTGCCCACCGGCGTCTACAAACGTGATCTTGACCATTTTGCCTTCGCGCTCCGCGTTTGGCACAACGAAAAAAGCGCCGGGCGGCGCCGGCGCGTCTCACTAGCCTTTTCGGCGGTCGTTGGCGAGGGGCGGGCGCGCAGGCGCGCCTGGCTTCAGGCCTCGCTCAAAAGGTCGCCAATCGTCATGCGGGCGCGCCCGACCGCAACGCTCAGGTTATCGCGCAAGACCACGAGTTCCCGGTCGCTCGCGCTGGAGAACAACGCTTCCTCGTATGCTGCGGCGCACGATGCGACGACATGCGCGCCGACGGCGGTTGCCGAGCCCCGGAGCGTATGCGCAAGATCGCGACGCCAACGCCGGTCCCCAGCCCCAATCTCGCTTCCGAGACGCGCCATGATGTGGTCGGCCTGGGTGCGGAACAATTGCAGCAGTTCACGCTCGACCTGACGATCGCCGAGCGACTGCTTCGACAGATGAACAAGGTCAATCGGCCGCGAAGCTGTGGAAAACCCGGCCTCCCCGTGCGACTGCCCACAATCGGACAAACGAGGCAATGCAATTCCATTCATGAAAAAAACTCCCGCAGCGTCACCAAACATGATGGGACGAGCGTCCCGTTTCCGCCACTGCCCCTGCACGTTGGTTCAGATTGGTGGACGGGCCGTTAACGACGTTTGCGAAATAGCCCGCGGCGCGGTTTCTTTGAGGACCGTCCAAGGGTAGATTGATGAATGGTTAATGGTTGCGTCCGCGTATCCTCGAGGCCCATCGTGGGGGTGCGCAGCGTCGGTCGGCCTACCAGTAAAGCGTGAGCGTGAGGCGGAAAATGGCTAATCCATCTAAGGTTCAAGACCCGGCCGCGGCCGCGTTGAGCGCGATCGAGCAGGCCTTGAGCCTTACAGACGCCCCTGCTCGAAAGGACGATGGGAAGGCCGCCGACGCCGACGCGCGCCTGCCAAGCGTCGCCGGCGACGAGTTGCCGGCCCCCCAACCACCCGTGCCTCCCGCCCCGCCCCGCTCCCGCGCGCAGCGCACGGCCGACCAATCCGCGCCGGCGGCCGTCGAGGCAGCAACCACCCGCGCCGCGGCCAACGATGATCGCCCTTCCGTTGGGCAAATCCTGCAGGCCCTGCAGGAACGCCCCAGCAACATGCCGCTGGTGATCGCCGCCGCCGCGAGCAGCGCCTGGCTGCTTCTCGCCGTCGTCGTGGGTTACGGCGCGTTGTCCGAAACGCCGCCCCCTTCCCTGCCGCAGATGGCGTTCTTCGCGCTGGGCGCCTTGGGGCCCGTGGCGTTCTTCTTCACGACCGCCAGCCTTGCGCGGCGGGCGCAGGAGATGCGGCTGACCGCCCGCTCCATGCAGCAGGTCGCCATTCGTCTCGCCGAGCCCGAGTCCGCCGCGTCCGAAAAGGTGGTCACGCTTTCGCAGACCATCCGCCGCGAGGTGGCCTCGCTCGGCGACGGCATCGAGCGGGCGCTGGCCCGCGCCAGCGAACTCGAAACAGTGCTGCGTTCCGAAGTAGGCGCATTGGAGCGTTCGTACAGCGACAACGAGCGCCGCGTGCGCGCGCTGATCGACGAACTCGCCTCCGAGCGCGAGGCCATCGTCGGCAACGCCGAGCGCCTGCGCGTGTCCATAACCGGCGCGCAGGAGAAGCTCTCGACCGATCTGAGCACTGTGGGTGAGCGTGTGACGAACAGGCTCACGGAGATGGGCGATAACGTCACCACGACGCTCAGCGATAAGTTCCTGGAGATCAACGGACTGCTGGGTCGCAGTGGCGAAGCGCTGGTGGATCGTATCGACGCCCGCGGCGGCGAGGTGATCGACCGGCTGGCAGAGACGGGCTCGCGGCTCGCACAGGAGATCGGCAGGGTGTCGGAGCAGACCGCCACCAGCATCTCCAGCGTTGGCGATGTCGTCGTGACGAACCTGCAGGCGCAGGGCGCGCTGGTTTCCGGCAGCCTCACATCGGCCGCCGAAGAAGTCCAGCTCCGGCTGCGGGCCGCCAGCGAAACCGTGACTCATGAGATCACGCAGAACAGCGTCGATGTGGCCGCGCGCATCGAGGGCGCGGGCGCGCGCATCACGAGCGCGATCAGCACGAGCGGCGAGGATCTCGCCCGCCGCGTTGACGATGCTGCAGATCGCATCACAACGAGCGTCCGGGAGAACGCGGAGAAGATCACCCAGAGCGTCAGCCTGCACAGCGGCGCCATGGAGAACGTTCTGGAGGCCGCCAGCCGCAACATCGACCACACGCTTTCCGAGCGTACGCGCGCCGTCGCCGCCTCCTTCCAGGAAAGCACCCAGGATCTCACCTCCCGCCTCGACGATTACGCGACGGAGGTCTACGACCGCGTCACGAGTGTGGCCGGCGAGGCGATCTCCGCCATCGGCACCCATGGCGAGCGCGTGGCCGATGTGCTCTCTTCGCGGATCACCGCGGTGGAGACGGCGTTCACGACCCAGACCAGCGCCGTCAGCGACCGGATCACCGAGCGCGCCATCGAGGCCGCCACGCTGCTCGAAAGGCAGATCGCCGATTTCGACGCAGCCGCCGCGACGCGCACGCGCAATCTCTCCGAGTCGTTCGAGCGCTACATCCAGGAGTTCGCAGCGACCGCGGGCCTGCGCGCGCAGACGCTCTCCGAGGCGCTGGACGCCAGCGCGCTCAACTTCGCCGAGGTCGCCGACCGCGCCGCGGCGGGGCTCAACGAGAGCGTTCGAGAGCGGCTTGAGCTGTTCGAAGAGACGGCGACCACGCGCGCCTCGGCCCTTGAGTCGACGCTCACCGGCCTCATCGATCGCATCGACACGAGCCTCACCTCGCGCACGCAATCCATGACGCAGGCCCTCGCCCAGCAGGCCATCGAATCCTCGAAGGTGCTCAACACGAGCGCCGCCGAGGTTCGCAACGTGCTGGATCCGAGCCTCGTCGAGGCGACCATCACCTCGAAGATCACCGACCTCAACACCGCTCTGGCCGAGCGCACGCGCGACGTGCTGGAGAGCCTGCGCGCCGGGGCCAAGGAGCTGGAGAAGGCTCTCGACGCCGACGCGGTCAACGCCACGATCGGCGACCGCATCTCGCAGGTGGAGACAGCTCTGTCCGAGCACACCCGGGCCATTGCCGACCGCCTCTCGGAGAATGTGCGCGCCGTGCGGGACGCGGTGGACTCAAGCGGACTCGAACAGTCGCTCACCGCACGCATCAGCGAGATCGAGCAGACGCTGGCCGCCGGCAGCCAGGCGATCATCGAGACGGTCGCCCGCTCCGCGGCGGAACTCGACGCCGCCATCGACCCGAAGAAGCTGGAAATCGTCATGGGCGCCCGCATCGGCGAACTGAACGAAGCCGTGGCCCAGCGCAACGCGGAACTGCTCGACACGCTCCTCCAGGGCGCGAAGGCGGTGGAGACAGCGCTCGATCCGACCGAGCTCGGGGCGGTTCTCTCATCGCGCATCACGGAGATCGACGAAGCTCTGGAACTGCGCTCGAACGCCCTTCAGGAGACCGTGGAGCAGATCGCTCGCACCAGCGAAGTCCTGCGCACCACGCTCGAGACGGACGCCGCCGCTTCCGCCCGCTCGCTGCTCGCGGTGCGCGAAGAGCTGCGGACCGACGTGGAGACGACAATCGCCAAGATCATGGACGCCACCAGCTGGCTGCAGGATCTGGTCGGCGACGCCGGCAAGCATCTGGGCGGATTCGAGGAGGCTCTGAGCAACCGCATCGGAGACTTCCGCCACTCCCTGGAGACGATCTCCCTTCAGGTCGCCACCCTTGGCGAGAATGCGGAGGCCGCCGTCGAAACCGCGGGCTCCCTCTCCACGCGCCTCGAGGGCCAAAGCCGCGAGCTGGCGGAAGCCGCCACCGTTCTGGCGCAGACGCAGTTGCAACTCGACGCCGGCTTCGCCACGCGCCAGGAGTCCCTTGATCGCGTGCTCTCGGAAGTGTCCGGCCGCACGCAGGCGTTCGACAACGCCATGCGCGGCTTCACCACTGTGATCGAGGACGCGTTCCGCAACGCAGAGATGCGCTCGCGCGAGATCGGGATGTTCCTGGCCTCCGAGGCCCGTCAGGTCGGAGATATCATCGAGGAGCAGTACGAGGCGGTCCGCAACGCGTCCGACGCGGAGCGGGAGCGCACCATCGCTGCGATGCGGGCGGCCTACAGCGAAGCGGTGGTCGAGATGAACAGCTCGTTCTCCGAAGCGACGCAGAAGTTCCGGGAGTCCGCGCAGCAGATGCGTTACGTGACCACCGAGATCCATCGCGAGCTGAACGCGACGCGCGAGGAGCTGCGCCGGGGCGCCCTGGAGCTGCCGAAGGAGACAACCGAGCACACCTCGGCCATGCGCAAGGTGATCTCCGACCAGATCCGCGCGCTCAACGAGCTGACCGACATCGTCGCCCGCTCGGGCAAGCCGTTCGATCTGCCGGATCTGTCGCCTCCGCCGCAGCTCCAGCCGCCGCGCGCAGCTTCGCGCCCGGCCCGCTCGCCCGCGGCGATGCCGCCCCCGCCTCCGCCACCGCCGCAGCCCCCGGCGCCTGCAATGGCTCCGCCGCCGCCCGCTCCCCGCGCGCCTGCGCGCCTGGCCGAGCCGGAAGAGCGCGGCGCTGGCTGGCTCTCCGATCTTCTCGCCCGCGCCTCCCGCGAGGAGGCCGAGGGGGAGGTTGGCGATATGCTCGACGACCTGCTGCGCAACATCGCCCGGTTCCTCGACCAGGACAGCGCCGTGAGCCTGTGGGACCGCTACTATCGCGGCGACGCCAATGTGTTCACGCGCAACATCTACACGCCCGCCGGCCAGAAAGCGTTCGACGAGGTGCGCCGGCGGTATCGCGGCGAGCCCGAGTTCCGGGCGGCGGTGACCGGGTTCGTCCAGAACTTCGAGGCGCGGCTCCAGAAGATGGGGCGCGACGACCGGGACGGGACCGTGGTGCGGGGCCAGCTCGTGTCCGACGCGGGCAAGGCTTACACCATGCTTTCCCACGCGGCCGAGCGCTTCGACGGCCTGTAAGCCCGGGATTGAACCACGAACGAACAGGGCGGCGCGGAAAGCGTCGCCCTTTTCTTTTGCGGCGCTGGAGAGTTGCGAAGGCGGGAGTTTGGCGCGGAAGGCTTAGAGCATTTTCCGTCCAAGCAGATGCCGGTTGGACGTAAGAAAATGCGTAAAAACAATAATCTAGAGCGGACGACCTGATGCAATCAGGTCGGCTTCCGCTCTAGCGCGCCTGCGCGGCCCAAGTGACGAGGCTGCGCAGGACAGACGACAAGGCGACATCCAGCGCGGCGGATGCAGCGGCCCCATCGCGCCCGGTGGCGGGCGCCCTGCCCTCGAACACCCGCGCAGGACCAATGCGACCGGAACGCTCGCCGACGAGCTTCACCGAAAGCTCCACCACCGCCTCGCCCGCCCCGGCGTCAATCTCGAAGCGGCGAATCTCCGACACGAGGCTGTAATCAGCGACGATGTGGTCGCCGGGGCGGCCAACAGCTCGCAGAAGCTTCGCGTTTTCAAACACCTGGATCATCCGCGACTGGAGCAACTCCGGCAGGCGGTCGCTCCACTGCGACCCGGGAAGGACTGTGATCCCCTGCGTCGGGGAGCGAACAACGATGCGATCAGCATCAAACGGCGCCACAGCCGACGGTTCAGGAATAATGATCTGTAGCGAGATCGGGCGAACGGGGGTCGCCTGCGGCGCGCTGAGATCGTAGGTCAGCAAAGGCGACGGCCCACAAGCCGACAGCGAGAGCGCCGCCGCAACCAGCCCGCCGCCAAGCACGAAGCGGCGCACGAGCGTGTGCGGCGAACCTTTCACGAGCGCGCATGCGGACAATGTGGTGCTCCCGTCAGGCGCGCGGCGCCGGATTCTCCAACGTATATGTTAGGGGCAAGCTATGCGGCCCGGCAAGCCACACGCCTGCATAAGCTATCTGCCGGAGTATTCCGGCGTCGCAGGCTTGCGCCCGAACAACAGTTGCTGGGGGTTACGCTCAAGCGAACGCAGCGTCCGGTTGATCTCCTCAAGCGTACGCCGGCCATCAGCTGCGAGCGCCTCGTACTGGCGCAAGCCCGCGCCAGTGAACCGAGACAAGCCGGCTGACATCTCCTTGGTGCGCGCATCGAGATTATCCGCGAGTTTGCGGAACGACCTCGCAGCGTCGGTCACCTCGGACACCACGCCCGGTATGTCGCCGGAGCCAAAAACGCCGTCGAGGGACGCCATGAGCTTGTCGAGACGATCGGCGGACGCCGTGAGTTGCTTGCCGAGGGTATCGGCGCTGGCGATGATCGACTTCACTTTCTCAGGCTCAAGCGCCGACGAAAACTCCTCGAAGTTTCTGACCGTGCGCTGGATGGAGTCTGCGTTGGCGGCAATCAGCGCGTTGATGCTGTCGAGGGCCGTCTCCGTGCGGCCCGCGAGCCGTTGCAGGGTTTCGAGGATGTTCTGGTAGTCAGAGCGCACCGCCTCGATCACAGGGAGACCACGTTCGCTGCGCAGCGGCGGCGATGCGCTGGCGCCGCCGCTCAGGGCGATGGAGGCGACGCCGGTGAGGCCCTGATACTCAAGACGCGCCCGCGTGTCCTGCTTCACCGGCGCGGTGTCGCTGACCTCAATGGTGGCGAAGACGACGGAGGGGTTGTTGGGAGCAAGCTCGATGGACTTCACCTCCCCCACGCGCACGCCGTTGAACGTGACGTTAGACCCTCGGGAGAGGCCGGACACCGAAGAGGTGAACATTACGCGGATCTCTTGCGACCCTTCTTGCGACGCTCTGGAGAACCAGAACACGAACATGAACGCCGCGCCCAGCACCGCGAGGGTGAAGGCGCCAATCAGAGCGTAGTTTGCCCGGGTTTCCATCTAGCATCCTCAGGGCGGCGGCCGAGTCGCCCAACTTGAGACATTAAACGCAGAATCACGCGCAAACCATGGCCTGCCGCCACGCAGACGGACTCAGGTCAGGCGCGCAGGGGGCATCATCTGACTCGCCCGCGCCCCGTGAAAATAGGACCGAACCCACGGATGGTCGATGGCCAGCATGTCGGCGACGGTTCCCGTCGCAATCACTTTTCCCTCTGCAAGCGCAGCGATGCGATCGCAAATGGAATACAGGCTGCCGAGATCATGGGTCACCATGAACACCGTGAGGCCCAGGGTTTTCTGCAAGGTCGCAATGAGCTCATCGAAGTCCGCGGCGCCGATGGGATCAAGCCCGGACGTCGGCTCATCAAGGAACAGGATCTCGGGATCGAGCGCGAGCGCACGGGCGAGCGCCACTCGTTTTATCATGCCGCCCGACAATTCGCTTGGATGCTTGTCGGCCGCGTCCGGCCGAAGCCCCACGAGGTCCAGCTTGAGCATGGCCAGTTCGTCCATCAGCCCCTGCGAGAGGGAGAGGTACTCACGCATGGGCACCTGGATGTTTTGACGAACGGTCAGCCCGGAGAAAAGCGCCCCATGCTGGAACAGGACGCCCCAGCGCCGCTCCATGGCTCGCCGCTCTCGCTGCGCGAGGACGGCGAGATCCAGCCCGAACGCCTCGATGGTTCCGGAGCGCTTTGGCACGAGACCGAGGATCGCCCGCGTGAGCACAGACTTGCCCGTGCCCGATCCGCCAACAAAGCCCATCACCTCGCCCCGGCGCACGTCGAGGCTCAGGCCATTGAGGATGATCTTCGAACCAAAACCCACCACCACGTCGCGCACGCGGATCGCTGGCGTCGGGTCGCCGTTGGCGATGAGCGTGTCGGGGTTGGTTGGCGCCACGTCGGCCATGTCAGTAATCAATCGCTGCGAAGAACATGGCGAACAGGCCGTCGATCAGGATGACCATGAAGATGGCCTTCACCACCGAAGCCGTCACCTGACGACCAAGGGATTCCGCCGAGCCTTCAGTCTTGAGGCCTTCAATCGCGGCGATCATGCCAATGACGAGCGCCATGAAAGGCGCCTTGATGAGCCCCACGAGAAAGGTGTTGAGGGAGATGGCGGACTGCAGGCGCGCCATGAAGATCTCGGGCGAAAGACCGCCGTATCCCCACGTCACGAGAAGGCCGCCGAAGATCGCCGCCATGTCCGCGAGGAACGTGAGCAGCGGCAGGCTGATGACCAGCGCGATGATGCGCGGAAGGATCAGCACCTCGACGGGATCGAGCCCCATGACCCGCAGCGCGTCAATCTCCTCGCGCATCTTCATCGAGCCAACCTCCGCCGTGATCGCCGACCCTGACCGGCCGGCGACCATGATGGACGTGAGGAGCACCGCCAGCTCCCGCAGCACGAGGATCCCGATGAGATCGACCACGAAGGTCGCTGCGCCGAACCGGCTGAGCTGAAAGACGCCTTGCTGGGCGACAATGCAGCCTACAAGGAAGTTGATGAGCACAATGATCGGCGCCGCGCGGAAGCCGAACTGCTCGACGTGAAAGACAACAGAGGTCGGCCGCAACCGCGCCGGGTTACGGGCGCAGCGCGCCAGCGCGGTCATCACCTCGCCGAGAAACGCCACACCGCGCACGAAATCCCGAAGGACGGCGACAGCCCCCGCCCCCACGCCCGCCAGCAACCCGATGACGCCGCCCCTCCGGGCAGGCTTCTCCCGCTCGAACGGGCGCCAGCCGGCCTGCTCCAGCAACGTCTGGTGGCGCGGGTTCGCCCAGCGGACGTCAACCGCCACGCCGCGCCCGGCCAGACGGGCCCGCGCGCGGTCAATGACCCACGCGCCAGCGGTGTCGAGGGCAGTCACGTCGGAAAGATCAATGATCGCCGAGCCAAACCGCTCGCCAGCGCGCTCGATCTCGGCGGCGGCGTCCTCCAGAGCGCGATCGCCGCCAATCGTCCACGGCCCGCTCAGGCGCACCAAAAGAGCATCGCCGGCGCGGTCGCTGGTGACCTCTGGTTCAGCCTTCATCGGGAGCCTGTGCACGGCGCATCGGAGGAACAGTTTGGTGATACGGCGCCGCGGCGCCGGCGTCTAGGCCGGCCGCATCTGGGGAAAATACAAAGGAGATCGCCGGCGAAGCCCCCCGATGAACAGCGTCAGGACCGCACGACGCAGCGCGCGGCCCCAAGAGGTTGCGACTTGATGCTTGCGAGTTGATGCCTGCTACTTGATGGCGGCGGCCTTGCGCAGCATCTCGACCACCTCGGCAGGCGTGGCGTAGATGCGTTCGATCAGCGCCTGCACCTCCTCACCCGAGTTCGGCTCGGCGTCCAGTTTCTGCTTCTCGGCGTCCGCGCGCAGTTCCGGATCGGCCACCGCGCTGGCGAACGCCTTGCGCAGGGCCGCGACGCGATCCGCCGGCACCCCGGGCGGCAGGATAAAGGGGCGGCTGATCTGCCCTTGCGAATAAAAGACCTCGAGCGCGCGACGCTGCTGCGGCGTCTTCGCAAAATCGATGGAGAGCGGGGCGCCAAGCTTCTGAAGCTCCGCCGTCGCTTTCGCGTCCTCCTGAACCAGAACCTTCAGGTCGCTTTTGGGGTCGAACACTTCCGGGTACTGGGTCTTCGCTGACGACCACGCCAGGCCGCACACCCCTTGAACCTCGTTCTGGCGCACTGCGAGGCTGACCTCGCGCGACCCCTTGTAGCCGGGAATGAGACGGATCTTCGTGCCAAGCAGATGGCGCGAAATCAGCGGGTAATCCACGAGCGAACTGCCGGGGCCAGTGCCGCCAACCACCAGCTCCTTCTCGAAAGCCTGTCCGAACTCCTGCACGGGCGCGTCCTTGCGCACCACGCACACGAGGGTCTCGGCGTTTGCATTGATGATATAGTTGAACTTCGTGGGATCGTAGGTCTTGAGATCGGCGCCGGTCAAAAGCGGATCGAGCAGCGCGCCGGGAAGGACAATGGCGGTTTGCGTGCCGTCCTTGGGCGCCACCGAATACAGATGGCGCGCAGCGGTGAGGCTGCCGGCGCCGGGCATGTTTTGCACGATCACCGTGGGCGCGCCGGGAATATGGCGCCCTACATGCCGCGCCAGCAGGCGACCGTACACGTCAAGCCCGCCGCCAGCAGACGATCCGGCGACGATTGTGAAGGTCTTGCCCTTGTAGAACTCAGCCACGCCCTGCGCCGCCGCAGGGGCGGCCGTGAGCGCAATAGCGGTAGCCAAAAGAATACGCGCGCCCTTCATGTCTCCCTCCATGCACCGCGGCGCATTTATCTCCACGCCGTCGACCGCCCCATCTGTAGCGGGCCGCAGGCGTGGAGGGAAGAGAACCGCCGCGCTTCAGGCGCGGACGGGACCGCCGCTTACGGCTTCAACGCCTCGAGAAAACGGTTGCGCACCTCGGGAGACGCTTCGCCGATCATGGCGATCACCCTGTTCACCGTCTCCCCCGGCAGAAGATCGACTTCGATCTTCGACTTCTCGACCTCCTCGGTGAACGCCTTGTCCGTATCCAGCGCCATGAACGCCTTGCGCAGTTCGGCGACGCGCTCAGCCGGCGTGCCCGGAGGCGCAACGACGGGACGCGCCACAGTCTTCTGCGTGAAGTAGAGTTCCAGCGCCTTGCGGTCCGTCTCGTTCTTCACGAAGTCAAGCGCGTTGGGCACATCCTGCAGTTCGCGATCACGCTCCAGAGCGCCCTGCATGAGGATGCGCACCTGCTTGTTGGCGATCCACTGCGGGCGCTGCACCTTCAGGCTTGACCACGACCAGTCGCCGATGCCCTGCACTTCCCCGCGCTCCATGGCGAGGCCAATTTCCGTGGTGCCGCGATAGCCCAAGACGATCTTGAATTTTGTGCCGAGCAGCGCGTTGTAGATGCGCGGGGACAGCTCTGGATCAATGCCCTGGGACGCGCCGACGATCAGCTCCTTCTCGAACAGATCCTTCGTGGTCTGGTGCTGTGAGTTCGAGAGAACCAGCACCAAACCCGTCTCACTGTTGAGACTCGCGAGCCAGTTGAGCTTCGTGACGTCGAACTGGATGCTGCCGGGACTGATGAGATGCGCAAGCAGCATCCCGCGCTGGAGCAGCGCAATCGCCGTACCGTCCTTCGGGGCCACATTGTAGATATGGTTGGCGGCCGCCACGGAGTTGCCGGCGGGCATGTTCTGGACGACAATCGTAGGGTTGCCCGGCAAATGACGGGCGACATGGCGCGCTGTTAGGCGGGCCAGATTGTCGTAGCCGCCGCCCGGGGCGGAACCGACCACGTAAGTCATCTGCTTGCCGGCCCAGAACTGGGCGTGAGCAGGGCCTGCGAGCGCTGCCTCAGCCGTCGCCATGAGCCCGGCGAGCGCAATCTGTGCGCGTCTTTTCATAAGAGCGTTCCTCCTCCTGAGTGACCCGCAGCATCAACGGCGCAGGTCGCTTGTCAAGAACAGGGACGCCAGCGAACGGCGTTCGCATGAAACTGCGCAAAAGGCCTGCGCATTGAGTCGCGCGCACCCGCTCAGCGCACTGAATCTGCGGGCCTGCTGGAACCAACAAGGGGGGCGTCCGTTGGCGTGCCGAAGGCTCCCGCTTGCGCGCGCCCAGAATCCAGCGAGACCCCAGATGACCGGACGGACCGAGGCCTACAGTCCCGGCGCTCACAGCGACGGGCTTTGTCCCGCATGCGAACAGGCGGTGGTCGGGCGGCCCTCATCGCTGCGGCGCCGGGTTCTCTTCATCACGTCGGAAATGACGGATTATGTGAAGGTCGGCGGGCTGGGGGAAGTTTCCGCCGCCCTGCCGCGCGCCCTGGCCGACGCGTTCGACGTGCGCGTGCTGATCCCCGGATACCGCGAGGTTCTCCAGAGCCACAGGGAGTTGAGCGTAATCGCCGACGTTCCAGCGCTTGCTGGCCTCCCCGCCTGCCGGCTCGGCCGCACGCGCACCAGCGACGGGCTCTTCGTCTACGTGCTGTTGAGCCCGGAGTTGTACGAACGAGACGGCACGCCCTACGGCGACCGCAGCGGCGACTGGCTCGACAATCACATCCGGTTCGGGCGCCTGAGCGCGGCGGCCGCGCAGATCGCCATCGGCGCCATCGACCCGTTCTGGGCGGCGGATCTCGTGCACGCGAACGATTGGCCTTCAGCGCTGACGCCCGCTTACCTGCGCTGGTCCGGCGCGCGCACGCCCAGCGTGCTGACGATCCATAATCTCGCCTATCAGGGACTGTTTGCGCGCGAGGCGCTGGCCCAGCTCGGCGTGCCCGAGAACGCCTTTCGGGTGGATGGTGTCGAGTTCTACGACCAGCTTTCGTTCCTGAAGGGCGGCATTTTTTATGCTGACCACGTCACCACGGTGAGCGACACCTACGCCCGGGAAATCACCCATCCCGAACACGGCTGCGGTCTGGACGGGCTGCTGCGCCAGCGCGCTGCGGAGGGTCGCCTGTGCGGCATCGTGAACGGCATCGACTCGTGGGATCCGGCGACCGATCCCTCGCTCGCGACCGGCTTTGAGGCCGGGGACTGGACCGGCAAGCAGGTCAACAAGGACGCCATCCGCGACGCCTTCGGGCTGGGGCGGACAAAGGGCCCGCTGTTCTCCATCGTGTCCCGGCTCGTGCAGCAAAAGGGCATCGACTTTGTGCTGGAGGCCGCCGACGACATCGCCGACCAGGGCGGTCAGATCGTGGTGGTTGGCGCAGGCGAACCCGACATCGAGGACGCTGTGCGCGCGCAATTCGCGCAGCGCCCCAAATCCCTCGCCGCCTTCATCGGTTACGACGAGAGTCTTGCGCGCCGCCTCTACGCGGGCAGCGACTTCCTGCTCATGCCCTCGCGTTTCGAGCCGTGCGGCCTGAGCCAGATGTTCGCCCAGCGCGCCGGCGCTTTACCCATCGTACATCAAACCGGAGGCCTCGCCGACACCGTACGCGACGGGCGCACGGGCTTCCAGTTCCGCTCTCTCACGGTCGAGGGACTGATGGGCGCAGTGACGCGCGCGTTCCGCGTCTTCAACACGAGAAGCGCGCTGTCGAAGATGCGGCTCAACGCCATGCGGCAGGACTTCTCCTGGAGCGAGTCCGCAGCAGCCTACGGGTCGCTCTACATGCGCGGCATCGGCAACCGTTGATCACGCCCGCCATCGCGTGCGAAAACATCGCCTCAATTATCGTTGGGGGGAAACATGCCGATCGTTCTGGTGCATGGCGCATGGGCCGGCGCGTGGTCATGGCGTGATGCGGCGCGCCTGCTGCGCAAGCAGGGTTTTGACGTGTACGCGCCGACCATGACCGGCATCGCCGAGCGCAGTCACGTGCCGCCGCATCAGGTGACGCTCTCCACGCACATCGCCGACATCGCTGGTCTGATGCGCTACGAGGAACTAGAGAATGTGCTGCTCGTCGGCCACTCCTACGGCGGCATGGTGATCACCGGGGCGGCCGATCGCGAGCCAGCGCGCGTCGCCGGCATGGTGTATCTCGACGCGTTTCTGCCCACCAGCGGCCAATCGCTGTGGGATCTGGCAGGGCCAGAGCGGGTGGAGCTGCAGAAAAAAGCCGCTGCCGCGCATGACGGCGGACATTCCATGCCCCGCCCCGCGGTTCCGCCCCTGGCGCCGGAGTTCGCAGCCTCATGGGGGCCGCTGTTCACCGCGCAGCCCATCGGCACGATGTCGCAGCCGTGGGTCTCCGTGCGCGATGAGGACGCGCGCACATGGCCGCGCCGGCACTACATCCTCTGCACCGCCTACAAGCCTTCGCCGTTCCACGGCTTCGCCGCGCAGGTGAAGGGAACGGAAGGGTGGGACACCTCCGAGTTCGACGCGCCCCACGACGTAGTGCGCACCGATCCGGCGCTCACCGCAGACCGGCTAGCGCACATCGCCCGCGGGTGGGGGATTAGGGAGTAGCCGAAGGCGCCAACCTGGACCGCGCGCGTCCTCGCGCGCAGGTTATTTACATTGCTGCTGGAAAGCCCCCTCCCGGCTGGCTCCGCCAGCCGGGAGGGGGCTTGCCCTCTAGAGCCTACCGCCGCTCTTCGCGATAGATCGCAAGCTTTTCCTGCGCGCTGCGATCGGAGAACGTGAAGATCACCGCATCCTTCGACGCGCGGGCCTTGCGCCACACCCAGCTCGGCAGCGCGATGACATCGCCCTCGCCCGCCGTGAACGACTTGTCGCCGGCCTCGATCTGCACTTCACCTTCGATGACAATCCACGTCTGCCCGTCGGTGGCGCGCATCTCGGTCGTCTCGAAGCCCTGCGGGATGTGCGTGAGCCACGCTGCGATCAACGGCATGGGCCAGCCGCCGTCGAGCGGATTCACGTAGCGCAGCGCATGGGCGATGTGCGGATCCGGCTTGTCTACGCCGGCGATGGCCATCAGCGCCTCGCGGCTCGCCTTGTATTTATAGTTGAAAATCGGCGTGGTGGCGCCGAACGGCGAAGGCGTATGGAAGGGCCGCATGTTCGTGCCCCAGCGCGCCTGGGAATCGCCGAGCTTGCGGCTTTCAATCTGCGTCTTGTCGTTCGAGTGCCCGCTGAACGCGGTCTCAAAGAAGTTGATGATGTGCAGGTCGAGCCCGTCGATCCAGATCACGGGCTTGTCGTTCTCCTGCCCGTGGTCGTGCCACGCCCAGTTCGGCGTGATGACGAAATCGCCGCGCTCCATGTTGGTGCGTTCGCCCGCAACTGCGGTGTAGCCCATGTTGCCTTCCAGCACGAGGCGCAGCGCCGAGGCCGTGTGGCGATGGGCTGCCGCGATCTCACCCGGCAGGATGAGTTGCATGCCGGAATACATGGTCGATGTGATGCGCGAGCCGCCCGGCATGCCGGGGTTTTCAAACACGAGCACGCGACGCTCGGCTTCTTCAGCCGTGAGCAGATCGCCGGCTTCCATCAGCAGCGCGCGGCATTCATCGAAGCGCCACACGTGCGGCACAAACTTGCTCTTGGGCTCCGGCGGCACGAGGCCCTTGAGCGCCTCCCACAGGGGCGAAAGATGCTTGGGCGCGATCTTGTCGTAAAACTTCTGGCGGTCCTTGGCCGGCGCGACGGCTTCTGTTGCGGTCATGGCAGGCTTCTCCTCATGCGTTGCGCGATTAGTCTACGTGCATCCCCGCGCCGCTTTCATGGCGCAGATCAAACTCAAACCTTGCCCTCGGCGCGCAGGCGCCAGAGATCCCAAGCACGCGTCGACTGCCCGTCGATGGTGCGCGTGGCGGTCACCGTCTCGCCCTCGCTGAGCGCCGTGACGGGGCCGATGCGCAACGCCTCTGACAGAACGCGCGCGTTCTGCTCGGTGTAAACCGCGCGGAAAACCGCTTGTTTCAGGCTGTTTCCAACCGCAGTGGAGCCATGCCCGCGCATGAGAACGACCGTGCTTTCGCCGAGGCATTGGGCCAGCGCGGCGCCGAGCTTGGGCGAGGAAATCAACAGATCGTTGTCCTCGCCCACCACGTCGCGGATTTCGAACACCGGCGCGCATGTGCCGATGAACGAACCCATGTGGGTGACGGCGCGGAACGGATAGCTCTTCACGAGCCCGAACGGGATCACTGCCATGGAGTGGCTGTGAATGACGCTCATCACATCAGGCCGCGCGCGATAGATCTCGGAATGGATGAAGCGCTCGAGATAAACAGCGCGACCACGCGCATTCACCGGCTCGCCGTCGATGCCGAACTCGACGATGTCGTCGGCGGTCACAAGGCCGGGCGCCATGTTGCGCGCGCACAGGAAGCGATTGGGATCCTTGTCGTGGCGCACGCTCACATGGCCGAACGCATCCAGGACGCCTTCGCGAAACAGGATGCGATTGGCGATGACAAGATCTTCGATCAACTTCGGGTCCGCCGCCGGCCCCGGTGCGCCGGCATCGGGCGCGGGCGCGGCGACGCCGCCCGGATCGTCGTTGAAACCATGCCCCGGCGTGCACATTGGCCTGCGCCCTCCCTCTTGTCTCAGACATTCAAATAGCGCGGCGCCGCGCAAATAGTCAATATTCTCATTTTTTGAGAATTGGTTTGACAGGCGGTCAGGCTGGAATTAGAGCAGCCCCAATGGCGGGGTGCGCCCCGCGGCTCGAGGGAGGCGTCGATGGCCGGGTTCGCCCGCTTTCTCGCCGTGTTGCGGCTGTTCGACGACACGGCGAACGCCTGGACCGTTCCGGCGATGTCGGACGCGTTGGGCGTGCCGGCGAGCACGGTGTACCGCACCGTGCGCGACCTCGTCGCGGGCGGCTTTCTCGAAGCAGCACACGAGAGCGTGTATCGCCTCGGCCCCGCTTTCATCGAATACGACCGCCTGCTGCGCCTCACCGATCCGCTTGTGTCTGCCGGGCGCGGCGCCTTGCATGACGTTGTGGCGCAGGCGCGCACGCCCTGCGTCGCGTTGCTGTCGCGCCTCTACAACGATCAGGTGATGTGCGTGGCGGATGAAGCCGCACGCGACACCGCGTTTCGCCCCAGCTATGAGCGGGGGCGGCCCATGCCGCTCACGCAAGGCGCGACGTCGAAAGTCATTCTCGCCCATGTGCCGACGCGCCAACTCAACAGGCTCCTCGGCGCTCCCAAAGAGCGCGACAACCGCGACGGCGCGCTGCGGCGCGAACTCGCGGACATTCGCAAGCGCGGTTTCTGCGCCACCGCCAGCGAGATCGATGCAGGGCTTGCCGGCATCGCCGCGCCGGTGATCGTGCGCGAAGCTGGCGTCATCGCCAGCCTGAGCCTCGTCGCCGACGATACGCAGCTCGATGAAGCCCAGCGGCGCAGGCTCATTCTGCTCGTCGTGTCCGCAGCCAGCCTCGTCGCCGAGGCGCTGCGCCACGCGCTGCAACCGCCCATCCTCAACGACACACGCCAGAGACTGGTGAAATGATGCAGACTTTCGATTGCGACGTCGCCATCGTCGGGGCCGGGCCCACGGGCCTCACGCTCGCCAACTATCTCGGTCAGGCGGGCGTCAGCGTCATCCTGATCGAGCGCAACGCCACCACGGTGCAGGCGCCGCGCGCGGTCTCGATCGATGATGAATCGCTGCGCACCATGCAGTCCGTGGGGCTGGTTGAACGCGTGCTTGATAACGTCGCGCTTGATTACGGCTACCAATACGTCAGCAGCGCGAATGTGGTGTTCGCGCACATCGAGCCCACCGCGCGCGAATACGGCTGGCCGCGCCGCAACGCCTTCACCCAGCCGGAGCTTGAAGCCGCGTTGCGCGAAGGCCTCGCGCGCTTTCCCAACGTGCGCCAGGTATTCGAGAGTATTTGCGAGGGCGTGAAGGAAGACGACGACGGCGTCACGATCACCGTGAAGGGCGACGGCGGCGCGCCGCAGACGATCCGCGCGCGCTATCTCGCCGCAACCGACGGCGCCCGCTCGCCCATCCGCAAGATGATTGGCGCGCAGCTTAGCGGCTCAACCTATCGCGAACGCTGGCTGATCGTGGACCTCAAGGACACGAAAGAGCGCTTCCGTCTCACGCGCGTGCTGTGCAATCCCAAGCGCCCGACGATCTGCCTGCCAGGCCCTGACGGGCGGCGGCGCTACGAGTTCATGGTGCATAATCATGAAAGCGACGACGAGATTTCAACGCCCGAAAAGGTGCGTGAACTGCTCGCCATGTTCGGGCCGGATGCGGATTCTCCCATCGTGCGCCGGCAGGTTTACACCTTCCATGCGCGCATGGCCGACAAGTGGAACACGCGGCGGATTTTCCTGGGCGGCGACGCAGCGCATCTCACGCCGCCCTTCGCCGGCCAGGGCATGAACAGCGGCATTCGCGACGCGCACAATCTGGCTTGGAAACTCGCCGCTGTGGTGAAGGGCGAACTGGGCCCGCGCCTTTTGGAGAGCTACCACCCGGAGCGGTCGCCCCACGCGTGGTCGCTGATCGAGATGGCGGTGAACATCGGCAAGGTGATGATGCCGACGTCCGCCATTCAGGCGTTCGCCGTGCAAGCCGCGTTCCGGCTGATGCGGTTCATCCCGCCGCTGCACGCGTATTTCGCGCAGATGAAGTACAAGCCGAAGCCGTTCTACAACGCAGGCTTCGTGCTGCCCGACGATGGCGGGCTCAACGTCGTGGGCCGCATGCAGCCCCAGCCGCTTGTGGAGTTTCTCGACCGCTCACGGGTCAAGCTGGATGAACTGGCGGGCAACGGCTTCGCGCTCATCGCGTTCGGCGAGAATGCGCAGGCCACACTCGGCGCCTGCGCGCATCACGATTTTGGCCTGCCAAACCTGCGGCGCATCGCGGTTCTGCCCCACGACACGAACATCGACCGTACAGCGGATGCATCGCTGACAGCGGTGCGCGCTGTGGAGGATTTCTTTGAGGTGCGACTGCCCAAGGGCCGCGAGGTGCTGATTGTCGTGCGGCCCGACCGTTACGCGGCTGCAGCCTGCGACGTGACGGACGCGTCGCAGATCGCAGCGTTCGCCGAGCGCGTGCGCGAGCTGGCGGCGTCAACGGGCTCGCCTGAAGCGGTGTCGAAGGTGGGCGCCGCAGCGTAGAGGATGGACCGCGCGCGTCCTCGCGCGCAACTCGTTTTCAGTCGCTAATTAGAACACCCTCACCCGGTTTGCTTCGCAAACCACGTTCGAGCGTAATTTATACTCAACCACATCCCCGGACGCGAAGCGATCCGGGGTCCAGCGGTGATTGCATTGACTCTGGATCCCGGGTTCGCACTTCGCGCGCCCCAGGAAAGTGGAGCTGTGGACCGCGCGCCACCTCCCCGGACGCCGAAGGCGATCCGGGGCCCCGCGCGCTCGTTTGCTGCGGGCGAGGACGCCCGCGGTCCGCATTTTCGCAGCGTCATGCCGACGAAGGCAAGAAGCGCCCCTTGCATCCACGACAGGCCAACGCTTCGGCCCTGCGGCCTACCGTGGATCCC
>JAIXSM010000031.1 GCA_027484655.1 Hyphomicrobiales bacterium
CTTCTGCGTTCATGCCCGCGCCTTTCACATGTCCCGCGCCGCCCACTAGCGAAACGAGAAGTCGCCTCAGATAGACGTGCAACAGACGAAGAAGCAAGCGCGGCGCGGCATTCGAGCCATGCGCCGGGAGCAAGGCTGCCGGAGCACGCAAAAGCTCGCCGGAAAAAACAGCGACGGAGCGCGCCACGTCGAACATTGAACCTGCGCGCCGGACGCAGACGCCTCATCTTGGCGCACAAGCGGGGATCGCATAAGCTCGCGTTCAATAACACGGGCGCCGCATGTCGCCTGCACACGAGGAGAGAAACCCCATGGATCGTTCCCGCAGCCGCGCCGTCGCCCTGGGCTTGGCGGGTCTGGCGCTTTCCGCGCCGGGCGCCGTCGCAGATCCGGTCGCTGACTTTTATAAGGGCAAAGAAATCAAGATGCTGATCGGCCAGCCGGTCGGCGGCGGCTATGACACGTACGCCCGCTGGTTCGCGCGACGCCTGCCTGATTTCATGCCGGGCAATCCCAGCGTCACGGTGCAGAACATGCCGGGCGCCGGCGGTGTGGTCATGACGAACAGCCTCGCCACCCAGCAGCCGCGCGACGGCACGGTGATCGGCGCCGCTGCGGGCTCTGTGTCCACGTCCCCGCTCTTCGGCATGGCGGCGGCGCGCTTCGACTCCCGCGAACTGTCGTGGATCGGCAGCCTCAACAGCGAGGTTGGCCTTGTGGTGTCGTGGAAGGACTCGCCGATCAAGACCACGAAGGACATCTTCGAGAAGGAGTTCATCGTCGGCGGCTCGGCGGCGAGCGACGGCAACGTGATCTTTCCCAGAACCATGAACCAGGTGCTCGGCGCGAAATTCAAGGTGATCCCGGGCTACGGCGGGACGACGAACGTCTCGCTGGCCATGGAGCGCGGCGAAATCCACGGAACCGGAAGCTGGCACTACTCCTCGATCAGCGTGAACAAGCCGCAATGGCTTCAGGACGGATCGATCAACGTTCTCGTGCAGCTCGCGCTGAAGCCGCACCCGAACGTGCCGAACGTTCCCACCATCATCGATCTGGCCCGCAACGCCGAGGAGCGCGCGGTGCTGGAGCTGGTGTTCGCGCAGCAGGACATGGGCCGCCCGGTGTTTGGGCCGCCCGGATTGCCCGCCGACCGGCTGAAGGCGCTTCGCGGCGCGTTCGACGCGTTCGTGCGTGACCCGAGCGTCCTTGCCGAGGCTGACAAGATGAAGCTGGAACTGAACAAACCCATGCCCGGCGAGGAGATCGCCCAGCTCGTGAGGCGCCTCTACGCGATGCCGCCGGAGGCGATCAAGAAAGCCAGCCAGGCGGTGGGCGGGGGCTGACCCCGCCCCTCGACGCCCAGGCTCCTGTCACCCGCGCTTGATACGCGCGGGCGGCAGCTTTGCGCGGAAGTGGGATGTCATGGTCCAGCGGCGACGACGGGTCGGCTGCTGCTCGGCGCTGGATGCGCCCAGTATTGCAAGGCGTTCGCGCGCGAGGCGGCGCATCTCGACCCATGCAGGATCGCACCGCGGCGTGGCGAGAAGCACGCGGTAATGCTGAACCAACTCATCGCGGCATGAGTCCGGCGGCAACGGGGACGCGATCTCTGTCATTGTGATGCGCTCATGAGGCCGGCGCGCCGGCGGGACCACGGGTCCGTCCGGACGCCTCCGTGGCGCACGCCTCACCCAGTCCGATCTGATTACCCGAAAATCCGGCCGTTTGGCGCCCGAATTGCGGATAATGCGTAAATCAAGGCTCGGCTGGAGTCGTTTAACTCAAGAGTCACGCAACTCAAGCCGAGCGAATTGTCCGAACCGGTTCTCAGCGCCTGTTCAGGTCCGAGGTGTCGCTCGCGGCGATCGCCTTGTCGATGACGTCGGGCTTGGCCGCGTAGAGCTTGTCCAGGAGCGTGTGGATCTCCGCGCCGGTCATGGGGAGCGTCAGGTCGATGGAGCGGCGCTCGGCCTCAGCCGTGAACTCGGGATCCTTGAGGATCGCGTTGAACGCCGTGCGCAGGATGCGGGTCGCGTCCGCCGAAGCCCCCGGCGGGAGCATGAACGGACGGCCCATGGCCTGACGGGCGAACACGAGTTCGAGGATCGTGCGCTCTTCCTCGTTGCGGGCGAGTTCCGGGATGTTGGGAACGTCCGGGAACAGCGGGTGCTTGACCAGCGAGAGCTGGATCAGCGGCACGGCCTGCTTGTCGCGGATCCAGTGCGGCTTCGTCTGGATCATGCTGGAGTAATGGTAGCTGCCGGTGCCCTGCACCTCGCCGCGCTCCATGGCCAGCGCGATGTCGCCCGTCCCCTTGTAACCCGGGATGATCTTGAACTTCGTGCCCACGATCCGGTTGAGAACGAGCGGGAAAATCACCGTGCCGGACGTCGGTCCGCCGCCGCCCACAACGAACTCGCGCTCGGTGATGTCCTTGAAGGACTTGAAGGGCGTATCGTGCCACGCGAGCACAAGCCCAACCTCGCTGTTGAGGCTGCCGATCCAGTTGTAGCGACGCGGATCGATGCGGATGCCCGGCGTCTTGAACAGTTGGCCCGTCGCTGTGCCGCCGCCCACCGTGCCGATGGCGGTGCCGTCCTTGGGCGCGACTTCGTACATGTAATTAGCGGCCACCAGCGTGCCGGCGCCCGGCATGTTCTGCGGCACCACGCGCGGATTGCCGGGCACGTGTTTGGTGAGATACTGGCCGAGGATACGCGCGTAGAGATCGTAGCCATCGCCCGGCGTTCCGCCGATGACCATGTTGATCGTCTTGCCCTTGTAGACGTTTTCGTCAGCGGCGCTGGCGAACCCGGCGCCGGCGACCAGCGCCAGAGTGGCAAGCAATGCGCGGCGAAGGCGAATGGCCATGTGTTCCTCCCGTTTCGTTAGGCGAACCATGCCAAAATCCCATGTCCAGTTCAACAGCGCCCGCATGCGCCCGTGCGCGGTCCGCGCCTAGTTCAACACCCTGCGGGGAGCCGGCTCGCTGGACGTCTCTTTCGCCATGGGGCTGGCCTGATGATGAACCATCTTCCACCCCTCCTGCGTACGCACGAAACAATTCGTCGCGGCAAGCGCAAGACGCCCGATCCGCTCGATGCAAATGACCCGGGCGAAATCGCCGGTGGCGATCACCTGCTCATCGGTGCATGCGATTGGTGTGGGGCCCGCGTTCGCGAAAATGTCGCGGTAGGAGGCGACCACGCTCTCGCGGCCCGTGAGCGGACGCCAGCCGGGGTGGATGCAGGTCGCCCCTGCGTGAGCCCACAGCGCAGCCATGGCGTCGCCGTCGCCGCTCCGGAACGCCTGGTAGTAGGCGGCGTTCATGGCCAGGATCACGTTGTCTTCGTTCATGTTCTCCACCTCGCGCAGCCCGCGGGAACCGCCTGGCGTTGGCGTCGTTGAACTCAATTGAGCCGACCGAGCCTAACACGGGGGTCCCCATGCACGCCCATGAGATGATCTCATCCCACCCGAACGTGAACGGCGACCCAAATGATGCGCTCATCGCCTGCGTGGAGGAATGCTACGCCTGTGCCCAGGCCTGCACGTCATGCGCGGATTCGTGCGTCGGCGAGGATACATCGCCAAACCTCACCCAGTGCATCCGGCTGAACCTCGACTGCGCGGATGTGTGCGCGGCCACGGGCGCCCTCGCCTCCCGTCGCTCCGGCGCGAACGGGCAAACGCTGCGCATGATGCTGGAGGCCTGCGCGGCCGCTTGCCGGATCTGCGGCGAGGAGTGTCACCGGCACGCGAGCCACCATGAGCATTGCCGGCTCTGCGCCCAGATTTGCCTGCGCTGCGCGCAAGCATGCGATCAAGCGCGGCGCACCTTCGCGTGATCTTTGCTCCACGCGCTCATTAGAGCGGAAAGCTTTGCATTCCAGCGCCAGAACGCAAAGGGGCGGACCAACGGCCCGCCCCAATGGTCAGCGCAAGACGCGTTGCGTCACTTCGGCTGGTAGAGCTTGTCTTCCATGCGCGAGACAACGCCCTCGCGTGCGAGGGTCTCCTCGTACTCCTTGCGGATGTAGGGATCTTCAAGGTGGTAGGGAACGGCCTTCCCGCCCTTGTCGATATCCATCGCCCACACGTCCGCCATGGCTTCGCCGGGAACGCCCGGGCGCATGGCGTCGTGGTTGTTGGGGCCGAACCACGCGGTGAGGCGCAGCGGATCCTTCGAGATGCCGAAGTGCTGGTGGTACCAGTCTCCGCTCATCGGCGCCGCCGAGACAAGGCCGATGGGCTCGTAATCCTGCCGCAGCACCTTGTCGCCCCTGCCGTCCTTCCATGGCGTCATGCCGAGGGGATCCGGCCACGTGTAGGTGTAGCCCTTGCCCTTCACGCAAATGAGCACCGCGGACGACGTGTGCTTGTGCGCCTTGGAATAGCGGCCGTTCTCGTGCTGGCCGATCCACAGGTGGAACCGCTGGGCGCCCATTTCGGGCTGGATGCGCCGATAGCCGGGCGAACGGCGGTTATCGAGCGGAAGCTCGCAGTTGATGATGTCGGCCATGTAGTTAGTGCGCTTCATGGCGAGTCCGCGCACCGGATCGGGCTCGATGTCATCCTTCTGCAGGAAGTAGTCGGAATCGCCCGCGTAACGCTCCGTGAAGTTGAACGGGCAGTCGAACACGAAGCGCAGGTTGTCCACCAGGTTGATGATGTTGGGCGCAGACGTGCCGCACAGCAACAGCGCAGGCGCGTTCGTGGCGTTGACGAAGCGATGGTAGGCGTTGAGCGGAATGGAGAACAGCGCGCCGCGCTGCCATTCAAAGGTCTGCTTCTTGGCCTGCCCCTCGTTCCACACCTCGGTGGAGCCGCGCCCATCGATAACGAAAACCTGCTTTTCGTAGACATGCCGCTCGATGTTGAGGGCGCCGCCGGCCGGCACCTCGATCACATACATGCCCCACAGGCCTTCGGTGCCGTAGAGCTGAATGTAGGAGCCCTTGCCGCCCAGCCGCTTCCACGGCGCCATGGGCAGATCCTGCACGCGGCGTACGCCGATGCCGCGGTAGCACGGGACGCCCTCGTCCTCCATGAACCGGTCGTAGGGCATGGCGACGCGCTTGAACTTGCCAAAGCCAGCGTTCTCGCCAGCTTTGGGCTCGTGCCAATGGCCGCCGGCATCATCATGGGGCATGGATAAACCTCCCTGTTGTGGTTTGTTGAATACCTGACTACCGCGCCGCAGGCGGGCGCTCAAGTGTGCGCGCGTTAATTCCGGATCGTTTGCAAGAACATCTCCGTGGGGATCTCGTATCCGAGGCCGGCGGCCTTCGCGAGTTCGTACACGCGACCCGCCACGGCGTAGAACTGCGCGCCCTGAAGATTGCCGCGCTCGGACCACGTAATCTGCTCCGCCGACGTGCGCCCGGTCGTAGCGCCGCTCATGATGCCGGCAAGTGTGATGCGCTTTTCCGGCGCCATGACGCCGTGGGCTTTCTTGCCCCAGCGTCCGTCGCCGAACTTCGCCGTCTTCGGACGGGCCTCCCAGGCGATGTATTCATCGTCCAGCGCAAGTTCCGGCCGGCCGATGGGCGCGGGCGCATCGCCGAAACGAAGGTAAACGTCGGCACGGCGGATCGTCTCGGCGTCAGGCACGCCGCTGCCGCCGATGTTCAGCACGTGGGCGCCCGGCTCGATCAGCCGGCCGTCGAGCACGGGAACGGCGGAGTCTGTCAGCGCCGCAACGATGTCCGCGCCCTTGTAGATGTCCTCCGGGCGCTCGCACACTTGCACCTCGATATTGTACTTGGCCGCCATCTCGCGCCCGAACGCCTCGCGGTTGGCCTTCGTGGGACTGTAGACCTGAAGCTTCTCGATGTTGCGAACGGCCATAAAGGCCGCCATGTGCTCGCGCGCCATGCCGCCGGAGCCAAGCATCCCGACAACCTTCGCATCCTTGCGCGCCATGTACTTGACGCCGATGCCGCCATCGCCGGCGACGCGCATGTGCTGGAGCACGCCGTCGTTGATGAACGCCAGCGGCTCGCCGTTCTCGATGCTGGTGAGGAAGATGAGGCCGCAAAAAAGGCCCGGCCGTGTGCAGTATTTCTCCTGCGTGACCACGGCGCCGTCGCGCTGCTCGTAGATGATGTCCGACTTCATGCGGACTGCGAAATAGCCGCGCGTCGAACCTCCCTCCATGGAGCCGAACTGGTAGTTGCGGGTGGGATCGCTTGTGGGAATGCGGATGTCGATGCGTGGCCGGCAAACCGCCTCGCCCAGGGCGAGGTTGCGATAGGAGTCCTCCAGCGCGGCCATGGTGTCCTCGATGGTGAGAACCTTCGCCACGTCTTCGTTGTTGATGATAAGCGTCATCTTCCATCCCGGGATGTGTCCGGCGGTCGCAGGCGCGCCGGTTCATGGCGCCAAACCTACGGGGCGCCCGGCGCGCGGGCAAGCAGGTCGACCGGAGCGAACACGGGGACAGCCTTGCAAAAAGGCGCCGGAAGCCTAAACACTGTGACACTCGCAAGAGGGGGAAACGAATAATGAAAACGATGTTCCGAAACGTGCTGGCCGCATCGGCGGGCCTGCTTGCAGCCGGTCTGGCCGCCGCGTCGGCAAACGCGCAGGGTCAAGCCTACCCCAACCAGCCGATCCGTTTCATCATCACCCACCCGGCCGGCGGCCTGCCGGACACGGTCGCCCGTCTTTACGGCCGTCGCATCGAACAGCGCACCGGGCAGTCGGTGGTGGTGGAGAACCGGGCCGGCGGCAACGGCGCGGTGGCGGTGAACGGGATGCAGAGCGCGGCCGCCAACGGCTACACGTTCGTGGTGACCGACGGCGCGATCTGGTCGATCAACCCGATCATCAACCCGCAGCTCTCGTATTCCGTCAAGGATCTGAAGCCGATCGCCCACCTCGCCAACGCGCCGCTGTTCCTGGCGGTGCATCCGAAGGTGGAGGCCAACACCCTTGATGAGTTTATCGAGTTCGTGCGCGCGCGGCCGGGCAAGCTGAACTACGGCTCATCGGGCGTCGGCAGCAATCATCACCTCTCCATGGTGGCGCTGGCCGCAGCGCTGAAGCTTGACATGACGCACGTTCCCTTCAAGGGCACCGGCGAGTCTGTCCCCGCCCTGCTCGGCGGCCATGTGGAGGCGCTGTTCTCGGCGTATCCCTCGCTCATTGGCGCGAACGAGACCAAGCAGGTGAAAATGCTCGCGACCAACGGCGCCAAACGCTCATCGCTGGCCCCGAACCTGCCGTCCATCGCCGAAAAGGCGCCGGGCTACGACTACTCGGTCATCATCGGCATGTACGGACGCGCCGAGACGCCGGACGAAGCGGTGAAGAAAATCGCGGCCGAGGTCGCCGAAATCGCCAAGGAGCCCGAGATGATCCAGCGGCTCACCACGCTGGGCGTGGAGGCAGTCGGCGCCGGACCGGACGCGTGGAGGCAGGCGCTCGACCAGGAGACGACCCGCGTTCGTCGCCTGATCGAGGAAACCGGCCTGAAACTGCGCTGATTTCGCGGGCAGTCCGCAAACAGGCGATCCCGCGCCGGCGAAGGCTGGCGTGGGATTTAACACAGAATAAATGTTGATTTATTCAATCTACTTGCAGGTCGCGTTCAAAGTCTTTAGGAGAATGCGATCACGTTTGCTCCGGGAGGCGCACATGTCACGCATTCGTTCGGTCGTCGCGGCCGGCCTCATTCTCGCCGGCTCCGCCGCATCCGCCCTCGCACAGGCAGGCTTCGGGCCGCTCGTCAGTCCCGCTCAGGTGGCCGAGGCGCAAACCGCATCCGATGCGCTTGTGCTCGACATCCGCGCGGGCCGCGACGCGGCTGGCAAGACCGCGTTTGAGAACGGGCACATTCCCGGCGCTGTCCCGGCCCCGTATGGCCGCTGGCGCGGGCCCGACAACAACCCCGGCCAGGTGCCCAACGACGAGGCGCTCACCGCCCTGTTCCGCTCCGTCGGCATCGACGGCAAGCGCCCTGTTGTCGTCGTCCATCAGGGCGCCGATGAGACCGACTTCGGGGCTGCTGCCCGCGTGTACTGGACGCTCAAGTCTGCTGGCGTCAGCCAGCTCGCCATTCTCAACGGCGGCATGAACGCCTGGGTGAAGGACGGCCGCGAGGTCAGCCGCCAGCCCGTGGCGCCGCGCACGAGCGACTACACCGTCGCCCTGAGCCGCAAGTGGCTTGCGACCCGCGACGAGGTGCGCGCCGTGGTGGACGGCAAGTCCAACGCAACGCTAATCGATTCGCGTCCCGAGGCTTTCTACAAGGGCGAGACCGCCCATGCGGCGGCGAGCCGGCCGGGCACCCTGCCCCACGCAAAACTCTTCACCCACAGCCGCTGGTTCACCTCCGGGCCGACCGCCATTGATCCCGCGTCCGCGCAGAAGCTGCTCGCGGACTCCGGCTTCAAGAAGGACGCGACCCTCGTCTCGTTCTGCAACACGGGCCACTGGGCGGCGACAAACTGGTTCGCCCTGAGCGAACTGGCGGGCGCCGAGAACGTGAAGCTCTATCCGGAATCCATGGTCGACTGGTCGAACGCCGGGCTGCCCATGGCCAACGTTCCCGGATTGATGCAGAACCTCTGGAAGCAGGTCAAAGGCTGGTTCTGATTTCATGACGCAGGCATCTTCCCGCCCGGGGCTCCTCACCCGCTTCGCCGTGGTGGCGGGCGCCCTGGCGGCGGTGGTGGCTGTCGCCGCCGCCGCTGGCGCACGCTACGGCATTTTGCTGCTCATCGGCCTCGGCCTCGGCGCTGTCCTTGAGGGACTGCGCTTCGGCTTTGTGGGGCCGTGGCGTGCGATGATCGTGCGCCGCGACCCTGCGGGCCTCATAGCGCAGCTCATCGCCATCGGGCTTGTGGCCGCGGTGTCGATCCCGCTCCTTGCGGCTCATCCGGGCGAGTTGATCGGCGCCCACGCGCCGGTGGGCGTCGCGATGATCGGCGGCGCCTTCGTATTTGGCGCAGCCATGCAGATCGTGCTGGGCTGCGGCTCGGGCACGCTGGTGAACGCGGGCAGCGGCAACCCGGTCGCCGTGCTCGCCCTGCCCTTCTTCGCCATCGGCAGCTTTCTGGGCGCGTACCATATCGACTGGTGGATTGGCCTGGGGACAGCCCCTGTCGTCACCGCGGCCGGCCTGCTTGGCCCCGTCGGCGGCGTGATCGCGACCCTCGCCGCCCTCGGCGCGGTGGGCGGGCTCGCGCTGCGCTTTGCGCCCGAAGGCAGCCGCGCATTGCCGCGCCGGCTCATCCTCGCGGCCGTCGCGGTGGCTTTGCTGGCTATTCTGAATCTTGTCGTTTCCGGTCAGCCGTGGGGCGTCGTTTATGGCCTCGGTCTGTGGGCGGCCAAGGGCGCGCAGGCGCTCGGCGCCGACCTGTCCGGGTCCGCGTTCTGGAGCGCGCCGGGCAATGCGACCCGGCTGGCTGAAAGCATCCTCACCGACGTGACGTCGTTGACCAATCTGGGGTTGATCGGCGGCGCATGCGCGGTTGCGCTCTGGCGCGCAGACCTGAGGGCGGGGCTGCCGAAGCTTCCGGCGCAAGCATGGCTTGCGGTGGTGGTGGCGGGGCTCGCGCTCGGATACTCGTCGCGGCTGGCGTTCGGCTGCAACGTTGGCGCGTTTTTCAGTGGCATCTCAACAGGTTCGCTGCATGGCTGGGCGTGGTTCGCAGCCGCGTTCGCGGGCTCGGTCGTGGGCGTGCGCTGGCGCGCGGCGCTCGGCTTCGAAGGAAAGGCGTGAGGATGACGCGCAGAACCATCGTCGCCCTTCTCGCGGTGGTCGCAGCCACGGGCCTGTGGCTCGACGCGGCTGGCAGCAAGCCGCTGAACCCGTTCAAGGCCCCGCCATTGTTCGCGCTGGGCTCCGGACAGAGCGCAGGCGGCGCCCATTGCGCGGCGGCGCCAAGATAATCGAGAACCTTGGCTGTACGACACGCGCCTGAGTCTGTAGTGTCGCGGCGCTGTGATAAAGACATCCCGCGTTTTCGATGAGTCTCCGGGCCGCTCGTGCCCGCTGCATTACCGCTACTCGCCGGGCGTTTTCGCTCGTCGGGCCGATGCGGGATTGAGCGGTCTCGAAACGCTTTACGTCGCAGGCGGGCTTTACGGAAACGAACATGCGCTGGAGGCGCTCCTGCGTCTGTTCGAGCGCGAACGCGGCCATGCGGCCCTCGTCTTCAACGGCGATTTCCACTGGTTCGACACCGACCCGCGCGTGTTTGAGCGCGTGCAACGCGCGGTGCTGGCCCATGTGGCGATCCGGGGCAACGTGGAGACGGAACTCGCGTCGGAGACGGCGGACGAGCAGGCGGGATGCGGTTGCGCCTACCCGGCATGGGTGGACGGGCGAACCGTCGCCCGGTCAAACCGCATCCTCTCGCGTTTGCGCGCCAGCGCGCCGTCGCCGTTGCGCGCGCGCCTCGCCGGACTTCCCATGCATCTGCGCGCCGAGGTGGGCGGTATGCAGGTCGCTATCGTCCATGGCGACGCGGCCTCTCTCGCCGGCTGGAGCTTCTCGCAAGAGGAAATGCGCGCGCGGGACGGGCAAGCGCGCATTGCAGAGTGGTTCGAGACAGCGCGGGTCGACGCCTTCGCCTGCACGCACACCTGCCTGCCGATCTATCAGCGCTTCGCCGCCGACGACGGGCTGGAGCGGTGGGTGCTGAACAACGGCGCGGCGGGAATGCCCAACTTCAGGGGCGATCTGGCGGGCTTGGTGACGCGCGTCTCGGTGCGGCCATTCGAAGGGCGCGGGCGCAGGTTCGGCGCCCGTCGCGGCGACATTCACATGGACGCCATCGCCATCGAGACAAACGCCGACGCCGTGATGCGCGCGTTTCTCGCGCAATGGCCGGAGGGGAGCGACGCTCACGCCTCCTACCACGCGCGGCTGACGCATGGCCCCGACTACGCGCTGTCGCAGGCCATGCGGCTTTGACTCAGACCTTCGCAGCCTCGAAGTGGCTCGCGCCTTCGGCCATGTCGAAATTGCGCGCCGCCGCATCAATGCGCTTGTCCGTCCCACGCCCCTTGTGGAACGTCTTGATCTGCAGCAGTTCGAGATCGTCTGTACCGCAGCTTTCGAACCAGTAGCGCGCGCCTGCGGGAATGAGGATGCCCTCCTGGGGACCGAACTCGCCGCGCACCACGTCCTCGGGACCATAGAAGCGGGCGCGGCCCTTGATCACCATCCACGTGATGTCCACGCCCGCATGGTAATGCAGGTTGTTCTCACCGCCCTGCCCGAGGCAATGGACCGCCGTCTGGCCGCGCTCGTTGGAGGTGAGGCGCACGATCGCCTTGCGGCGCGTATAGGACTCCGGCGCCTTGAAGCTGAACGTCTGAATGGCGGCTTCGGCAGCCTCGTGGTCAATGGCCGGGTTGGAAACGTCCGTCACGTATTTTCTCCCTTTCGGGCGGCTGGCAAGCCGCTGTTTCATGCGTCTCTTTGGACGCTTTGGCGGCGATGGGCAAGGGTCCGCGCAACGCGCGGCGCCGCTTGTGCATGTCCCCGCCATTACCATGCGAGAGAGGCTGGCAAGTGAGCGCGATGGATATCAAGGACACGGTCGGGGCGTTCGTTCCCGGCGGGCTTTTTCGTGTGGACGGCGCCCCGGGCGGACCGCTGGCGGGCCTAACCTTCGCGGCGAAAGATCTCTTCGACGTCGCAGGCAGGCCCACCGGCGCGGGCAATCCAGATTGGCTGGCGACACACCCTGTCCCGGAGCGCTCAAGCCCCATCGTGGACGCGCTGCTCGCCGCCGGCGCCACTTTGGTAGGCAAAGTGCTCACGGATGAGATGGCGTTCAGCCTCCATGGCGACAACATGCACTATGGCGCGCCAATCAACGCCCGCGCGCCGGACCGGGTTACGGGCGGCTCGTCGAACGGCTCTGCCGCCGCCGCCGCCGCTGGCCTCGTGGACTTCGCGCTGGGCACCGACACGGGCGGCTCGACACGGGTGCCGGCGAGCTACTGCGGCCTCTGGGGCCTGCGCCCGACCCACGGCCTGCTACCCTCCGAGGGGCTGGTTCCACTACATCCGTCGTTCGACACGCCCACATGGCTCGCGGCCGATCCCGCAACGTTTCTGAAGGTGGCGGACGTCCTCCTGCCCGCGGCGGACTACCACCCGACCCGGGTGCTGCGCGTGACGGACGCCTTCGCGAATGCGGACCCGCTCTTCACGGAGCCCGCCAACGCCGTGTTCGCCGCGCTGGCGGACGCCATAGGCCCAGCGCAGGATGTGACCGTCAACGACGGCGCCGGCTTCGATGCGTGGCGCATGGCGTATGCAACCTCCGGCGCGTACGAGGGATGGGCGATCCACGGCGAGTGGATCCGGCGCTGCAACCCCGTGTTCGCACCAGCCATCGCGGGGCGGTGGCAGGCGGCGAGCGAAGTGACGGCGGAGGCGGCCGCTGCGGCGCGCGAGGTTTGCGCGCGCATCCGCGCCCATGTGCGGGCGATCATGCAGAGTGACTGCGTGGCGGTTCTGCCCTCCGCCGCAGGCCTTGCGCCTCTGCGCACGGCGGACGCGGCCACCGTGGACGCACTCAGGATGCGGACCATGGCGGTCACCTGCATCGCCGGAATTGCCGGCCTGCCGCAGGTGAGCATGCCGTTCACCGCGCCCGACGGCGCCCCTCTCGGCATCTCGCTCATGGGCCCTGCGGGAAGCGACCGGGCGCTGGTTCGCCTTGCGGTGGAGATCCACGCGGCTGCGGTCAGGGTGTGACTGCGGCGCTTCGGGATCTGTTCCGCAGGTCGTCGGACGGAAGGCGACCGAACAAAGCCTTGTAGTCGGCTGCAAGGCGACCGAAATGGGAGAAATGAAAATCGTAGCCGAGGCGGGCCAGAGACGTCTTCCCGCCTCGACGCGCGATGGCGTCGCGCAACTGATGCAGTCGCACAAGCCTGCGATAGGCGACGTAGCCGAGGCCAAAGAACTCCTGAAGCGCGATCTGAATCGTTCGCCGGGAGATCCTGAGGCGTTGCGCAATCTCGTCGAGGCTAACGTCCTCGTCCCGGTCCAGCGCGGGCGGCTCCCACAACAACGCTTCGATCTCACGTGCAATCTCCACGCGGACAGAGGCCGGCCTGGCGACGGGCGCGAAGGCGCCGCTGCACGCCTGCTCGATCACAGTGCGCGTCATTTCAAGCAACGCCTCGCCGTAGCCCGAGAAGAGCTGCCGCGCATCAGCGCAGAGATCGAAAACATGCGCAGCGCCGGGAGGCGCAACAGCGCCAGCCTCCACCTCCACATGCGCGAGCATTTCCCTGATGCGTCGCCTGAGCTGATGGCCGGCGCGCGTAACGCCCGCGACGAGGGCGCGACGCCCCGATGGGCCTGCGATCAGGGCGTCAAGTTTCGCACGCAAATCAGCATCGAGAATGGCGGCCGTGCGCGCCGCATCGAGGTGAATGGAGAAACTTTCCGCCCACTCGCTGCTCAGCGTATCCCGCGATGAGCCAGCCGAGGTGATGACAGCAGCCGATTGCACTTCGCTCAGAGATTGCAGATAGGCGCGCTGCGAGCGCATCTCCACAAACTCGAGATGGACGCCTTCGCCACAAAACACGCCCCGGGCGCGCAGGTGGCCATCAATGACCGTGCGACTTATCCGGATGCCGGGCGCAAGCTCCAGAGAGGCCAAAGTGAACTGGAAGGTTATGGGAGTAACACTGTAGGCGCGCAGATCCCATAACCCCGGCGTCGCGAACAATTCAGCATCGCTCGAATGAATAAAACTAGCTTTCATCAGCACCCCATTGGGAGACTGAATCTGGTTTTGTTTTTATTCCTGACGACTGCCCTTTTTATTCATCCGTAAATTTACGGATATCAAATACGCGGCCGAAGCTAGCGCCTGTCTGGCGCGCTGCCTTCGGCATGCTATCCATTATTCCGCGCGACGGGCGTCAACTGTGAACGCCGGGCGCCTCCTGCCCAGTGCGCGCCACATACTCGGTATAGCCGCCGCCGTACTTGTGGACGCCATCCGGCGTAATTTCGAGCACGCGGTTCGACAAGGCGGCGAGGAAGCGACGGTCGTGGGACACGAACAGCATCGAACCTTCGTAGTTGGACAGCGCGGTGACCAGCATCTCCTTGGTCATCAGATCGAGATGGTTGGTCGGCTCGTCCAGCACGAGAAAATTCGGCGGATCGTAAAGCATCTTCGCCATGACGAGGCGCGCCTTCTCGCCACCGGACAACACCCGGCATTTCTTCTCGATGTCGTCGCCTGAAAAGCCGAAACACCCGGCGAGCGCGCGCAAAGACCCCTGCCCCGCCTGCGGGAACGAGCGCTCAAGCGACTCAAAGATCGTCTCGTCGCCCTGCAAAAGCTCCATGGCGTGCTGGGCGAAGTAGCCCATCTTCACGCTGCCGCCGATGTTGACGATCCCGTCGCTGGGCTCCGACGCGCCGGCGATGAGCTTCAGCAGCGTCGACTTTCCCGCGCCGTTCACGCCCATGACGCACCAGCGCTCCTTGCGGCGAATGGAGAAGTCGAGCCCTTCGAAAATAGCCCGCGACCCATATCGCTTGTGAACGCTCTTCAGGGTGACCACATCCTCGCCGGAGCGGGGCGCCGCGGGAAAATCGAACAGCACGGTCTGGCGCCGGCGCGGCGGCTCGACGCGATCAATCTTCTCAAGTTTCTTCACGCGGCTCTGCACCTGCGCCGCGTGGGACGCCCGCGCCTTGAAGCGCTCGATGAACTTGATCTCCTTCGCCAGCATCGCCTGCTGGCGCTCAAACTGCGCCTGCTGCTGCTTTTCATTCAGCGCGCGTTGCTGCTCATAAAATTCGTAGTCGCCGGAGTAGGCGGTTAGCGACCCGCCGTCGATCTCAAGGATGCCGCCCACCACGCGGTTCATGAACTCTCGATCATGCGAGGTCATCAGCAGCGCGCCATCATACGTCTTCAGGAAACCTTCAAGCCAGATCAGGCTCTCGATATCCAGATGGTTGCTGGGCTCGTCGAGCAGCATGGCGTCCGGGCGCATGAGGAGGATGCGGGCGAGCGCGACGCGCATTTTCCAGCCGCCGGACAACGCGCCGACGTCGCCGTCCATCATCTCCTCGCTGAAACTCAGGCCCGCCAAAACCTCGCGCGCCTTCCCCTCCAGCGCATAGCCGCCAAGCTCCTCGAAGCGCGCCTGGGCCTCGCCATAACGCTCGATCAGCGATTCCATCTCGTCCGCACGGTCGGGATCCGCCAGCGCGGCCTCAAGATCGCGCAGCTCGGCCGCAACGCCGCTCACCGGTCCGGCGCCATCCATGACGGCGGCGACAGCGCTCTGACCGGACATCTCGCCAACATCCTGGCTGAAGTAGCCAATGGTGACGCCGCGATCGACGCTCACGCGGCCCTCGTCCGGCGGCTCCTGCCCGGTAATCATGCGAAACAGCGTCGTCTTGCCAGCGCCGTTAGGCCCCACAAGCCCGACCTTTTCTCCGCGCTGGAGCGCAGCCGAGGCCTCAATGAACAGAAGCTGCTGCCCGTTCTGTTTGCTGACGGCTTCGAGACGAATCATCTGACGACAACACCCGCAAGTTTCATGACGCTGCAGGGGTTAATGCATCCGCCGATGGGGGGAAAGTCCCCGCGCAAAACCCGCGATTGAAACGCAACCCGCTCGCTGCCTGCGCCAGATGCGCGCACAAAGCGGCGCTGAGCCGTCGAAACCATGACCAACTGCGAACGTAGCAGTGGAAAACCACTTGGCGCCATAGACGCGACTCAGTCAGCAAGCTCTACGTTAACCATGACTGGAGGCGGGACTATCTCATGAACGGGGCTGACTTTCTCGGACTTTACTACGTCTACAGCGGCGACGACGCCGCGGAGCTGCGCGTCTATGAGATCCAGCAGCACCTGAAGGGCGTGTTCCTCCTCGTCCATGACGATGACCAGCGACTCGTGACGCACTCCACCATCACGAACGACGTCAATAACGTCTTCGAAACACGCGACGAGGCGCTCGCGGCGATCGCCGGGCAGACCAACCGTCGCAATGCAAGGCCGCCCCAGAACGACCCCTTCTCCAGCCTGCTGATGGACCTGTCGGAGGATGACCGCGACCTCCTGTGCTTCATCATTTCGATGGAAGAGTACGCGCCGCATCAGTTCACCGGCGGCATCCTCGAAGGGCGTACGCTGACCGCTGTTTCCCTGCTGGACGTCCAGATAACAACGGGCCTGCAGTTGCGCGGCCTCGTGGACTCCATCGTCGGCTTCAAGAAGAAGGGACTCCTCGAAGTGGTGGCGGAACCCGCAGCGGAGCCGCCCCACGAGGAAGAGTACTGGCTGGTCATCAATCCGCAGGCCGTGCCCGCGCTGGAGCGTCTCGCGGCTATGCTGGAAGACGTCGCCTGACCCAACAGGCGGCGCTCAACCCCGCGCCGCCTCTCAAACACAGCCCCGGCAGATCGGGGCTTGCCTTTTCGGCGCGCCCCGCCGCCTGCCCGCACTTGTTCGCAAGCCTCGCCCCGGCTGTCAGGGCGTCGTCAACGCGCGGCGCACCGTCTCCACGGTCGCAGCAGGGAGGCGATAAGCCTCGTCGATAATCTGCTGCATCCGCTCTCCCGAAGTCGGATCAATGGTCAGATCGCGCTTCTTGGCTTCCGCCAGCAGTTCGGGATCTTCGAGCGCCTTGATGAAGGCCGACCGAAGCGCTTTGACGCGCTCAGCTGGGATGCCCTCGGGCGCTATGTAGGGCCGCGCAAGAACAGTGCTCATGAAGATCACATCGAGAGCCGCGCGTTCAGCGGGGTTCTTGACGTAATCCTTGATGAGCGGAACGTGCGCCGGCACCTCCGGCATCTTTTGCGGCGCAAGTTGCGCAACGATGTTGATCTTGCCGTCGCGCAACCAGTCCGGACGCGACGCCTTGATCCCCTCCATGTCCCAGACGCGCCCGGAAATCTCGCCTTGCTCGAGCGCCAGCGCCGCCTCGCGCGTCCCGGGATAGCCGATAACGATCTTGAGACGATCAAGCCCCAGAATGTTCTTCACCGAGAGCGGCAGAAGATACGTGTCGCCAGAGGGCGAAGTCGCGCCGATGGTCAGGCCTCTCTCGCGCACATCATCCAGTGTCTTTACCCCCGTTGCAGCCCACGCGACGAGGACGGAGGCCGAACTCACGACATTGCCGATCATGGTCATGTCGGGGCCCTTGAACTGCGCTTGCGAGCGGGCGCCAGCGAACAGCGGATCAAAGATCAGCGCCGAATTGACAGCGCCGAACGCTGTCCCATCCTTCGGCGCGACGCGCGCGAGGAAGTTCGCCATGCGCATGCTGCTTGCGCCCGGCATGTTCTGCGGAACGAAGGTGGGGTTGCCTGGCAGGTGGGACGGCATGTAGCGCGCAAGCAGGCGGGAGTACGTGTCGTAAGCGCCGCCGGGCCCATAACCGATGTAAAGATTGACGGTCTTGCCCTGGTAGAAATCAGACACGGCGTCAGCACGCGCGCCGCCTGCAAGCGCGCACATGGCTATCAGGATACCCGCTGCTTTCCGCATGTTTCGCTCCCTTGATATCGGTTCCGCACCTCTTGATAACAGCCGTCTCGCGCGGCCTTGCCTGTCATGCAGGCTGATCGTCAGGAGGACGCAGAACAAGCAAAGCGTCAAGTGCGACGACGCCATCGGGCGTCACCTTGAGGGGATTCACATCCAGCGCCTCAAGCGCATCGCCAAGATCCTGCGCAATGCGGCCAACGGCGACCATAGCTTCGCAGAGCGCGTCTATGTCGCACGGCGTTGAACCACGATACCCCTCAAGCAAACGCGCGGCTTTGGTCGCCATGATCGCTGCGCGCGCCTGATCCTTGTCCAACACCGGAGGGGCGAAGGCCACGTCCTTGAACAGTTCGAGCCAGACGCCGCCAAGCCCGGCCATAACCACCGGCCCCATCTCCGCGTCCCGGTGCAAGCCAAGCACCATCTCGACGCCCTCGCTGACTTGCTGCGCGACGAGCACGCCTTCAAGCGAGGCGCCAAGAGCCGCGCAACGCTGCTGGATCAAACCCACGCCGGTTTCGACCGCAGCCGCATCGCCCAATCCAAGCAGCACAAGCCCCGCATCGGTCTTGTGCGGCACTGCGCTTGAGACGCCCTTCAGCACGACGGGGAACCCGATGCGCCGCGCGGCTTCCACGGCCTGCGCGGCGGTTGCAACAACCTCCTCACGCGGCGTCGCGATTCCATAGGCGGCGAGAAGTTGCTTCGAGTCGACCTCATTCAGCGCCGCAGGCTCCCGCAGCGTTTGAGCGCGCGCGCGCAGCGCGGCGGCGATGGCCGGAGGCGTGTTCGGCGCACCAGACGCACGTGCGCCTGATGGCGTGAACGCGGCGATGCGCCCGACGGTGCGCAGCGATTTTCCTAAATCACGCAGCATCGGCAAACGCGGGAAGGCTTCGTGCAATTCCCGCATATAGGGAGTTTCACGCAGACTGAGCGGCGAGAAAAGCGCGACCGGTTTGCGCCGACTTGCACCCGCCCAATCATCAAGCGCTTTCATGTTCCTTATCTTGCGCTCGATACCGGGCGCGCGCGGCAACTCCTCCGCAAGCAGCAAGACATCGACGGCAGGATCCGCGTGCAGAGCATCGATGCAGGCGATGTACTCCTCGCTCTTCAGCGTGCGCTTGCAATCGAACGGATTCGTCACGTCGGCGTCAGGCAAGGCGGCCGTGATCTTTGTGCGGGTTTCCGCAGACAGTTTCGCAAGCTGGAGCCCAAACCTGTCGGCGGCGTCGGTGGCCATGGAGCGAATGGCGCCGGAGTTCGTCATCACAGCAACGCCCGGCCCCGCAGGACGATCAGTCTTCGCGAGAAACGCGGCGGCCTCGACAAGATCCTCGATGTTGTCGAACCGGACGATCCCCGCCTCGCGGGCGAACGCGTCGAAAACCGCTATGCTGCCGGCCAGCGCGCCGGTGTGCGCGAGCGTCGCAGCGCGCGCGGCCTCCGACTCCCCCGACTTGACCACAAGCACGCTCTTGCCGTTGCGACGCGCTTTCTCTGCTGCGGCCAGAAACCTGGGTCCGTCAATCACGGACTCAATGTAGCAAGCGATCACCCGCAGTTCGGGCTCGTCCGCAAGGCGATCGATATAGTCGGCGAAGGTGAGGACGGTCTGATTGCCGCAGGAAACAATGAAGGACAGCGTCAGACCCGCATCCGAAAGTCCACGGCTGAGAGTTTGAACAAGCATCCCGCTTTGGGTCAAAACAGCAACGCAGCCGCGCGCCGGCGGCTCCAGTTGCTCATCAGGAATAGTGCAAAAGTTGGACAGGCCCGAAGCGAGCCCCATGCAGTTGGGGCCGGTTGCGACGATGCCGTACTCATCGACAATGCGCTTCAGTCGTCTTGCGCGGGCAAGGCCGCGCGCATCGCCGCCCTCGCCAAAACCTGCTGCGTAAAGCGTGGCGCTGCGCACGCCGGCGCGGGCGCCCTGCTCCAGTATGTCGAGAGACTGATCCGCCGGCACGAAGAGCGCCAGATGGTCAGCGGCTTCCGGCAAAGCCTCAATCGCAGGGTAACACCTTGTACCCCAGATAGAGTCGCGATTTGGATTGATCGGGAACACACCTCCCGCATATCCAAACCGCTGCAAGTTTTCCCAAACGCGGGCGGACCAATTTTTGTCGGATGCGCCGACCAGCGCCACATTGCGTGGCGCGAACAGCGCGTCGATGTTCTTCGTGTTCGCCATGTTTGTCTCTCGTGCGCAGCGGCGCCTGAGCGCCGCCTTCCCGACGTTCAGGAACCCGGACGCTGATACGGCCCAAGACCTGGCCGGTAAGACTTCTCGTCGAGGAACTTGGACATGCCAACCTTGTCGGCGATTTCCTTATCCGCGCGATGCAGCGAGTCCTGCTTGGCGCCAAGATAATCGCGGGCCTCTTCCGCATTCATATGACGCACCGAGCGGATGGCCTGCTTGGTGAACTTCACCACGCCGGGATTGAGATTGAGCAGCTTTTGCGCAAGCTCCATGGTCTTATCGCGCAACTGATCTTTTGGAACGGATGCGTTGATAAGTCCGATCTCGACAGCCCGCTTGCCGTCGAAGGGCTCGCCCGTGACAGCGTAGTAGAGGGCGTGCCTTGGGAGGAGCATATCCGTCAGGTTCCAGCTGACGATGCCGCCGGGGATGATGCCCCAGTTGACCTCGGAGAGCCCGAAGATCGCGTCATCCGCCGCAATGGCGAAATCACAGGCGCACAACTGCGTAAAGGCCCCGCCAAAGCAGTAGCCGTTCACCATTGCGATTGTTGGCTTTGAAAAGCGCGACAGGATCTCATGGCGCCAATGATGGCTCGCCGTGTTGGACTTCTTGCGCTCCGCCGGGTTCTTGGAGGTCTCGCGGAAATACAGCTTGAGATCCTGCCCCGCGCACCACGCCTCGCCTGCCCCCGTCAGGACAAGAACCTTGGTCTCCGGATCATCCTCAAGCCATGTCAGCGCGTCCTCAACATCGTAATGAAGCCCGGGGCTCATCGCGTTGCGCTTTTCCGGGCGATTGAGGATGAGGAACGTGACGCCGCCGTCGCGCTCGATCTTGATGTTCTCGTATGTCTTGTCTGTCATGGGTTCCGCCCTTGTTTAGGTCAGGCTGCGAATTCTCTCAGCACATGCCGCGCAATCGCCATGCGCATGATCTCGGGTGTGCCTTCGGTGATCATGTGGCTGCGCTGGTCGCGCCACAGGCGTTCGACAGGAAGGGACGTTGTGAGCCCCACGCCGCCATGCACTTGAAGGCACATGTCGGCCGCCTTCCACGCCATCTCCGTGCAGAAGAGCTTCACGGTGAAAGCGTCATTGCGAATATCGTCGCCGCGGTCCGCACGCGCCGCAGCGCGATGCACGAGCAAGGTGGCCGCCTCAAGTTCCACGTATGTGTCGGTCAACCGCCACTGGATGCTCTGGCGATCAGACAGCGGCTTACCAAAGGTGACGCGTTGCTTGGCGTAGGTGGCGGCGAGTTCGAGGCAACGCCGCGTCGCTCCAAGGGCGCGTGCGCCTTGCTTGAGCCGCCCCGCGCCCAACCACTTCTGGCCGAGCGCAAAGCCCTTTCCTTCCTCGCCCACAAGATGCTCGGCGGGCACGCGAACATTGTCGAGAACCACCTCCCAGGGAGTCTCGCCGGTGAGCGTGTGGTACTTCTCCCCGAGGCGCACGCCGGGCGTGTCCATATCGAGAACAAAGCAGGAGATGCCGCCGCGAGAGCCTTTCGACCGGTCCGTGGCCGCCATCAGGATCATGAAGTCCGACTTGTCGGCGCCTGTGATGAAACGCTTCACGCCATTGATGACGTAGTGGTCGCCGTCGCGCACAGCGGTGGTGCGCATGGAGCCGGGATCCGATCCGGCATCGGGTTCCGTCTGCGCGAAGCAGGACTCCTTTTCCCCGCGCATCACCGGGTAGAGATAGCGCTCCCGCATCTCGCCCGTAAGCGCATAGAGAACCGGACGCACTTCTGGACCGAGAATGCGCACACCGCGCGTCGGCAGCGCCACAGTGCGCCCCAGCTCGGCCCAGACTATTGTGCGCGCAACGAGTCCAAGGCCCTGCCCGCCAAACTCCTCCGGCACGTCGATCTGCCAAAGCCCAAGCTCTTTGCAACGTGCGGTCAGCCGCGCCTCAAGCGCCTTGTCGAACTCACCATCGACGATGCTCTTGCCTTCCAGTGGAATCAGTTCGCGATCCACGAACCGGCGCACGGTGTCACGCAGGAGAGTCATCTCCTCCGATAGATCGTCCAGCATGGCGTTTCCTCGTGTCCCGCTCACGGCGGGCGTCATTTTTATGGGGAAACGCTATCCCATCGCATTCTTTGTGTTTAGATCGATAATCGGAATAATACTTGTTCCAAAAACATTGCAATGGGAAACGCCGATGGAGAACCTCAACAACATCGCCATGTTCCTGAAGGTGGTGGAGACTGGCAGCTTTTCCGCCGCCGCCGCGGAGTTGGGGTTCACACCGTCCGCAGTCAGCAAAAACATAGGGCAACTTGAAAGCGCTCTCGGCGTCAGGCTGCTTGTGCGCACGACGCGGTCCCTCACCCTCACGGAAGCCGGGGCCACGCTGTTCAAGCGGTGCAAGATCGCCCTGTCCGAAATCCGCTCCGCGACTGAGGAAGCGCAAAGTTTCGACCAGCATTTGCGTGGCCCATTGCGGGTTCAGGCGACGCCGGGCGTCGGGCAGCGGCTTCTGGTGCCCATCGTGATGTCATTCATGAAGGCCCACCCGCAGATTACAATCCATCTAGAAATCGGCAGCGTGAGCGCAGCCACGGTCTCAACCAAGACTGACGTCTTCGTCACGGTGACGCACCGAGGGGAAATGCGCGGCGCCCGTTTCAAGGCGGAGGAGTTGGCGCAGGTGCGCTATCTCGTGTGCGCCTCTCCTGATTACATCGCGCGCCACGGCGCGCCCGCCGCCCCGGGGGATCTGATCCACCACAACTGCCTTGTGCAAGAAACGCAGCGGGCAGCGCGGGACTGGCGCTTTGCGCAGCCCGGCGGCGCGACGACGACGATCAAGATCAAGGGCGCGCTAGCCACGAATAACGCACTGGCGCTGGAAAAGGCCCTGCTCGAGGGCGTTGGCATAGGCCGCATTGCCGATTACGCCGCGCGCACGCACATCGCCAACGGCGACCTTGTTGTACTGTTTGACTCGCTCGTGGCTTGGGGCCAGGTGGTGACCGCCTACTTCCCAAGCGGCCTTCAATCAGCGCGCGCGAAGGCGTTCCTCGACTACGCCAAGGCCCACATGACCCTATGAACCGCTCTCGTGCGCCGGGTATTCTCCATGCATAGCGCGATAAAGCCACCCCCTTCGTGAAGCACGCGTTTGCTTGCGCGACGCGGTTTGTCGCGCGTCGGCCTTGCCAAAAGCCGAGCGCTCGCCTTTACTGAAAAAAAATAATCGCTACGGGGAGGTCAATCATGCTTTCGCTGTTACGCTTTGGCGTAAGCCTTGGGTTTTTCGCGCGGGCATGTGCACTTGCCGCGCCGGCGCTCGCGCTATCATCCGCAGCGCACGCGCAAGACACACGGGCGCAGGCAGCGGGCGGCTTCTTCGCCGACAAGACGATCAGCTTCATCGTGGCGTCAGGACCGGGCGGCGGCTACGATATGTATGCCCGCACGCTCACGCGCCATTACGGACGACACATCCCCGGCAATCCCGTCTTCGCCGTGCAATATCTCCCGGGCGGCGGCGGGATCGTGGCGGCGAACACCCTCTATGGCTTGTCGCGCAAGGACGGAACCGCCATGGGCCTTCTCGCCTCCAGCACTTTTCTGCTGGCGGCGATTGGCGATCAGCACACGAAGTTCGACAATCTGCGCTTCACCTTCATCGGCAACATGAACGAGGAGGTCGATACCTGCTCGGTCTGGCACACTACGGGCATCCGCACAGTTGACGATCTGCGTTCGCGCGACGTCATCATCGGCACTGCGGGCGTGGGGTCAAACTCGCATACATTTCCGCTCGGCATGAACGCGGTCATAGGCACGCGCTTCAAGACCATTCCGGGCTATTCAGGCGGCGCGCAAGTGCGCACCACTGCGATGGAGCGCGGCGAGCTGTTCGGCTCCTGCGGGATTTTCGTCTCCACGCTCGGGGCCCAGTTCGGACAGCCGCTGGCGGAAGGCAAACTCAGCGTCGTCCTGCAAATGGGGCTTTCGCGTCATCCAAAATACAAGGACGTGCCTAACGCGCTTGAACTCGCGCGCGACGACGCAGGCCGTCAGTCGCTTGAGCTTCTGTTTGCGCAGCTCGTCCTCGGCCGGCCTGTTCTTGCGCCGCCCGAGGTGCCCAGGGAGCGCGCGGACGTGCTTTCGAAAGCCTTCGAGGCGACCATGCGCGATCCCCAGTTCCAGGCCGATGCCGAGAAGGTGAGCGTTGAGACGCGGTGGTTCGGCCCAGAGCGGATGCGCGAAGTTATGCAGCAGATGGAGAACGCGCCTGCGAGCGTGAAACAACGCGTGCGCGCGATGCTGGACCAGCAAAACTAACGTATCGGGGCGCACAAAATGCGGATCACGGTCCTTCTTCTGTCCGCCTTCGCGGCCACCGCAGCAGTCGCGCAAGCCGACGACTCAGCGTCCTTCTATGCCGGCAAGAACCTGCGTTTGACGGTGGGCTCATCTGCCGGCGGCGGCACGGACATAGTGGCCCGTCTCCTCGCGCGTCACATCGGCAAACATGTGCCGGGCCAGCCTGGCGTAGTAGTTGTAAACCAACCGGGCGGCGGCGGCCTTGTCGGCGCCAATCGCATCGCCAATGTCGCCGCGCGCGATGGAAGCGAATTCGCCACCATGGAGCGCGCCATTCCGCAGCTCGCGTTCATGGGCGACGCCAATGTGCATTTCGACCCACTCAAGCTCACGTGGCTCGGATCGCTTTCTTCTTATCAGAACGATGCATTCATGCTTTTGGTGAACGCCGATCATCCGGCCCGCAGCGTCGAAGACTTGCGCTCGGGCGCGGCCAAGGCGCGGCTCGGCGCAAGCCAGCAAGGCTCGACCAATCTCACCTTCGCGCTCATCTCGAAAGAGGTGCTGGGCCTCAATGTTGAGGCGATCTCCGGCTATGCGGGCACCGCTAAAATCTCGCTTGCGATGACTGCGCGAGAAGTGGATGGACAGCTCATGGGCATCGTCTCCGTCCAGGCGAGCCAACGTCACCTGTGGGAGTCGAAAGCGATGCGCCCGCTCGTGCAATTCGCGCGTCGCACACGCCACCCCATTCTGCCAGATGTGCCCACGGGACAGGAGCTCGTGCGCGACGACGCCGGCCGCGCGCTCATCGAATTCGCGGAACTCCCCTTCTTTATGGCGCAATCCTTCGTCGCGCCGCCGGGCGTGCCCGCCCATCGCGCAAGGGCGTTGCGCGAAGCTTTCATGAAAATGACGAAGGATGCGGACTACCGCGCGGAAGCGCGCAAACTTGAGATCGATGACAGCCCCATCGGCCATGAGACGATTGAGGCGTTGTTGGCCAAGGCGAAGGCTACGCCCGCCCCGGTCATCGAGTCATTTCGCAAGGTGATCGCGCGCACCGGCCCGTAAGCCGGCCGGCGCCGGTGTCATGTAATCCCGCCGCTCAGACGCGCAGGCCCATGCGCTGGAGGCGCGGCAGCACTTCTTGCACCAGATACGGCGTCTCCTTTACGTAGTTGATCAAAGAGAAGGCGATGCCCGATATGCCGATGGAATGGATTTCGGCGAGCTTCTCAACCACGTCGTCGGGAGTGCCGACGATGGGAAAGCCGATGTTTCGGAGGGGAACCGCACGCCTGCGCTCGTCATAATCGGGCGTATTCTCGCGCGTAATGTTCTTCAGGCGCAGGATCTCGTCTATCGCTTCGAAATCCGCGCCCTCCGTTGTGAAGTAGTGATAATAGTCCTCTGCCTCCTTGCGCGTGGGGCGGCACACCACATGGCCTTGCGTAAAAATATTGATCTCGCGCCCAATGGCGGCGGCGTCCGCCTTGAACGTCTTCACAAACTCCATTGTTTCACTGGCCTGCCGGCGAACAAAATTGGTGAAGAAGCCATGGCAATGCTGCAGTGAAAAGGCGCGCCCGGCGTCGGAGGCGCCCGCGTTGATAAGCAGCGGCGGCTCCACATGGGTCATTTTTGGCTCGGCGACCACTTGCTTGAGGTGCAAGAAGTCCCCATCAAAATCGAAGGCGTGGCTTTCGGTCCACATGCGCTTCATCGCGCTGATCCATTCGTCTGCGTAATCGTAACGCGCGTCATGTTCGCGCTGATCGTGACCCATCATCTGGAACTCTGGCTCGTTCCAGCCCACAACTATATTAAGCCCGAAACGGCCATGGCCCACATGGTCGGCGGTCACCATCATCTTGGCGGCGACGAGCGGATTGAAGATCGGCGCATGAACCGTGCCGAAAATCGTAATGCGCCGGGTTTGCGCGAGCAGGCCCGTCGCCCACGTGACCGTCTCGTAGGTCGAGCCCTGGAAATTGGTTTCCCCGCCATAACCCTTCCAGCGGCCAATCGGCAGGATGAAGTCAAATCCACCCTCGTCAGCCAACCGCGCCATTTCCGAACAGCTGTCCCAGTCAGCCCGCCAGCGCTCGGGAATGTCTTTCACGATCGCCCGGCCAGAAGAGCAATTCGCGCCGAAGAGCCCGATCTTGAACTTATTGTCGTTGTACATATCATAACGACCAGACTTCATATTATCGCCCGCCTTATTCACAAGCGCCTGCTTCCGAGCCGAACGAGCGGAGCATTGCGCACTGTTTGAACCCGTCTTACGGCGTTTTCCGCCATCTCGTTCGCCATCTCGCGCCAGCCAATAGCATCGGAGACTTCTGCGACCAACGTTAATAGCGTATCGTTCGTGTTTCCAGCGGTCCACCAGAAGAAAGTCACAGCTGGGGTCGAGTCCGGTCGCGGCAGCGCCTCATGGATCGCCGCGCCGGAACCGCTACTCGATCCGCTGGTCGCGCGCTTTACATTGAACGGATTGAGCATCTGCCCGCGCACCGAATTGTTGCTCCCGCCGGCGAATCCGCCCATCGCCGCCTTGCCGAGAAGGTCGGCGACGACATCCAACTGTCGCTCGGCTTCCATCTTCGTTTCCTGCGCAAACCCATCTTCAGCATTGCAGCGACTTCGGCGCGTTGCTTGGCGGGGGCGTGTGCGAGCCAATTGCGCATTCAGTGGACCCAGCAGCGTTGATGGGTCGCGTCGTAAAGGCGCCGTGCGGCAGCGCGCAGCGCCTTGTGATCGTCGGCAATAACTCGCTTGACGCCGCGCAAGCCGCGATCCGCCAGCGACCGAGGGCAAACCATCCAGAAGGGTTCGGCCTCGGAGGGTCCAAGAGCTACACCGAGGACCGTGCGACGACCATCCTCGTTCACCGCGTCAGCTATAATCACGACGCTGCTATGAATGCGGCCGCCCAGGCAAGATTTGATTAAGCCAGCGTCCAGCTACAGAGAGGGCCACGAGACTTCACGTGGTCGGCTCAGTGAGAAAGTCACCCGCTCGTCGATCTCCGCAGTCCGGCGGGGATCGAGGAAACTGTGCAAGCAGCACCCTCCGCGCAGCTTCGGGATCGCCAGATCAATGCGCCCGATCCGCGTCTCCCATCCGCGCTCCGGGTAAACGTAGCGATGCGTCTCTCGGGGAGCCGTTCTGGCGCCTAACGCTGCCCAGGCACCTCCTCGACCTCTACTTCCATTAGGCGAGCATCGTCGAGCGCGAACATTTCGCGCACAAGCTCGATGTCGGCGTCCTTTTCAATGAGGTCAGCCAGCGCCATTCTGTCATCGGTCATTGCCGCCCTCCGGCCGTGGTTAAGCCATCGCAACCTTACCTCAACCGAGCACCCAGCCGCGCGCTGCACTAGGCAGATAGTTTCCCGCGCGGTTGGATTGTTGGCCGGTTACCTCGACCGCGGCAGCCGGCGCCGGCGGGCGCTAGTTGGTCAAATAGTCGCCCCATGGCGCGAAGTCACGCCACACGAACCCGACGCCACGGCTTGCACGTCTTTTGAGGATCGGGCAGTCTTCGCACTTGCTGGCTTCTCAGCGCCCGGCCCGGCGCCGTTCAGCACATTCTGAAGAAATATGCGCGGCGATTTGCAGGGAGGATAACATGAGCTTCCGCGCCATCCTCGCGCTGACAAACCCCTCTCGCCGAGCCGTCTTCGCGATGGCGGCCGATCATCGCCAGCTATCAAAATACGCAAGGGACCAGCGCCATTATGAGCAAAACCGAACAGACCTGGGATTTTGTCATCGTTGGAGCTGGCGCGGCCGGCTGCGTGCTTGCAAACCGTCTTTCCGCAAACCCCGCAAACAAGGTCCTGTTACTGGAGGCGGGACAGGATTACGCGCCGGGGACGGAGCCGCCAGAAATCCTCGATATCTTCGCGGCGACCGCGCATGCTAATCCCGCTTTCACATGGGACGGATTGAGCGCCGCTTTTGGCCCCACGCCAAGCAACGCGCCAGACGACAGGCCAAGGCGCAGATACACGCAGGGTCGCGTCATCGGCGGCTCATCATCCGTGAACGGCATGGCCGCAAACCGTGGCCTGCCGTCTGATTACAACAATTGGGCCGCGATGGGCGCAAAGGGATGGGACTGGGATTCCGTTCTGCCCTTCTTCTGCAAGCTTGAGACGGACACGGACTTTGACGGCCCACTGCATGGCCAGGATGGACCGATAAGGCTGCAACGATACCCAAGAGAAGTCTGGCCGAAATTTACGGCAGCGGTCATTGAGGCCATAGAGGCGGAAGGCTGGACGAACATCAAGGACCAGAACGGAGCCTTCGGCGACGGTTACTTCCCGGTCGCGTATAATCACACGGCGGAACGCAGGATCGGCGCCGCCTGGGCTTACCTCACTAGAGAGGTGCGCCGCAGGAGCAATCTGAAGATCATTGGCGATACGCGCGCCCTGCACCTTGAATTTGACGGCCTGCGCTGCATCGGAGTGCGCGCGAACAGCAAGGGCTCCGAAGTCCTCTTCCGGGCGAACGAAGTAATCCTGAGCTGCGGCGCGCTTCATACGCCCGCGCTTCTGATGCGATCGGGCATTGGTCCCGCGCGCGATCTTCAGGCGGTTGGCGTCACGCCTCTTGCCCATCGCGAGGGCGTGGGGAGAAATCTCACGGAGCATCCGGGCGTCAATTTCGGCTGTTTCATGAAGCGCCCGGCGCGATTGCCCGCGGAGCTCAGACGACAGATGTTTGCCGGCCTGCGCTGGTCGTCCGGCATGGACGGATGCCCGGCGGGAGACATGTACATCATCCCCGCCAATAAGGCGCAATGGCATGCAATCGGCGCGCGCATCGGCCTCATCATGATGTGGGCAAACCGTTCGTTCTCATCGGGACGGGTGCGCCTCAAGTCCGCCGATCCATCCGGGCGGCTCGACATCGATTTCAACATGCTGTCGGACGAACGCGACATTGCGCGGCTCGTGAAGGGCGTGCGCCTCATGGTGAAACTGCAGGCCCACCCAGCCATACAGGATTGCGTGGAAGAAGTGTTCCCCATCAGTTACAGCGACCGCGCGCGGCAGCTCTCTCTGTACAGCAAATGGAACAAGCTGCAGACGGACGTCGGCGCCGCGCTCATGGATGCGTCAGCCAGTCTTCGCAAGCTCATCATCAAGACCATGATTGCCGATGCGCCTTCACTGCAGGATCTCGCCGGGGACGAATTGACCTGCCGTGAGTGGCTCAAGACTGCTGTGCATGGGCATTGGCACGCCAGCGGAACATGCAGCATGGGCGCCGAAGACGATTCCGCGGCGGTGACAGATCCCAACGGACTTGTTTATGGCGTGAGCGGAGTTCGCGTGGCGGACGCTTCACTGATGCCAACAGTGCCCTGCGCCAACACGCACATACCGACGTTGATGATCGGCGAGAAGATCGCAGCTTCGGTTCTTGCCGGGCAGATGGAGAGTCTTGCTCTTTAAGGACGATAATAACCCGGTTGACGCTCAGAGTTTCATAAACTCTGAGCGGCGCCTGTGGACCGACGTCATTCGAAACTCCAACATCAAACTCGAATGATGGACTGCGCTTACATCTGCAAAAGATAGACAGGCGCCAGCAAGAACCGACCCAACGAACCGCACATCGAACGCCGCAAGGAAACGAAGCGGTAATTCCCGTTTTTGGCGGGGCGGCTTCGTAGAATCCATGCAGTCCTTTTAGCTTATCTGCGCGGACGTCATACCGCTAAAGCCCAGGTTTGGCCGTTCGTGATTGTAAATTATCGCCACTGCGTTGCGATTTGCAGCGTCTCCTCGATGTTTTCGAACAGATAAAGTCCTAGCCATTCGTGCCGAACGGTCCGGTGGTAGCGTTTTACACGCGCGTCCTTCTGGGAGCTCCCGGCTGGATAAATGTGAGAGCGATACCCTTCTTCTCCACCCAACTTACCAACGTCCCGCTGACATATTCAGCGCCGTTGTCGGCTCGTATATTGACCGTTCTTCCGGGTCATTCGATGATCCGATCAAGCGCGCGAGCGACCCGCGCACCGGACAGCAAAAGTCCACCTCGTTGCCAAAACCCTCCTGGTTGAAATCGCCCAAGGCGTCGTGAAGACGGGATGTACGACCATAATGAACTGAACCCTTTCTGCCTCGCAGTGACCGGACACTCTGACGACAGCGCCCTGTTCACCCGACTGTCGAACAGACTTCTGGGCATGCAACTAAAAGTGATCTCGGGATATCGCGCCAGCGACGACATCAACGTAGCCATTGAGAAGAGCGCGAACGAGATCGGCGCCGGCTCATGGTCGTCACTCTAGACGCGCAAGGCGGACTGCAACGCAGGACAAGTAATCACTTAGCTGGTTCAGTTGACACTCGACGGACTGCCCGCAAGGCTGCGCAACCTGCTGAGTGACAGACCTCTCTCCCACTGGGAAACATCATAACTAAGGACCACCATACTGATATGGCGACAATCCACGATAAGGTCCGCAAATACATGCTGGAGCCTCATCTCGAATGGGCCGAGGGTCAGGATGTTCCCCTTCCTGAGGATTTCGCCATCGAAATGCTCGCCATCGACACCAAGCCGCGGGCGGGGATCGGCGCGCGCGGCGCCATTTGCCATCTCGAGGGACGCGATGATTTCATGACAACGGTTCTCAGTGAACTCGCGCCGGAGGCAGCAAACCCCAGCGTCCGAGGCGCTGCCCGGGTATTGGCGTCGCACCAAACTCGATGCGCTTGCCTGACAGTTCGAAACAACGATTGACCCGGTAATGCAAACCGCCCAAGGTGCTCGTGGGTCGTCTGTTGGCGCGCCATTCATCGCACGCCCTTATACTGGAACGTTCACAATTGCCTTCTTGGCCTAGTCTTCGGCATCTCTTTCCGTCACCCCCATCGAGGCCATTCTCGGTTCTGTTGTTGCTTGTTTTTCTTAAACAGGCTGGAAATGGAATGGTCTGGTCAGTGCTCGCTATTTACGGCCAGAGCCTTGACGCTAGCGCTGCTGTCGTCGGTCTGATGATTTCCGCCTATGGCGGGGCGCGCCTGATTGTGAACATCCCTTCGGGTTACGTCTCTGAGAAAATTGGTCGGCGCGCCATGATGAGCGCGGGCTGCGCCCTGATTGCGCTCTCGTCATTTGCAGCGATGACTTTCGTGCGCGTGGATGGATTCTTCCTATGCTTGCTGGTGATGGGAGGCGCATCAGCTATTTTCATGACGTCTGCGCTTGCTGCGGTGGCGGACCTTGGCGAGCCCGGAAGACGCCTACGCGACATGTCGATGTATCAGGCCGCAAATATGGTGGGCGCCAGCATGGGGCCGGCGATCGGCGGTATTGTTGCTGGCTTTTGGGGATTTGGCGCGCCGTTTCTCATCAACGGTCTCGTGGCCCTTGCCGGTGTTGTTGCGTTCGCGATGATGCCGTGGCCAAAATCGCAGCCGCGCGCGCCGGCAGTGCCAACGCCCAGCGGCGGTCTTCGCCGCTTGGCGAGGCAAGGAATGGGCGTCGGCTTGATGTATTTCGCAATCTTTTATGTGCGGGTGGCGTCAAACTGGGTTCTGCTGCCGCTGATCGCCCAGTCGAAGTTCGGGCTCGATCTCACCAGCATTGGATTGGTCCTGACGTGCGGCGCCCTGGCGAACCTTATGGTGCTGTGGTCCGTCGGGGCGCTTGTACGGATTCTCGGCCGTGTCGAGGTAATTACGCTGTCCGGGCTCGTGACGCTGGCAGCCTGCGCCTTGCTGGCTTTCGGCGACGCGTCGGCGTACCTCTGGATCGCTTCGATCCTTTTTGGCGTGGCGGCGGGCGTCGCCTCGCCCACGCTGAACGCGTACGTGGCTGAAGTCGCGCCGGAAGGGTTGCGCGGCCCTGCTATGGGCTTACTGCGGACAATGCAGGATCTGTCGCTGATCCTGGGACCGCTTGTGACCGGCCTTTTGAGCGACCATGCGGGACTTGGATATCAAGGCGGGTTGATTGGATGCCTCGTGCTTCTCGGATGCGCGACGTTCATCTTTCGTGTCAGCGCGCGCGAGATGCGCTGAGCCCCGATTGTGGTCGCGCAACATGTCTTGCGGCGGGCGCGTAGCCGCTCCTAAGCTGACAACTAAGGATCGCAGGGAGGAGTTCGATGATGCACGGTGCATTGGTCGCGCACGTGCTTGCCGCTGTGGCGTTCGGCGTCACGTGCAGCGCGCCGCGCGCGCAATCAGTGGCGGACTTTTACAAAGGACGCGCGGTCGACTTCATCGTGGGCGCCGCTGCAGGCGGTGGGTTCGATCAGGCCTCACCGGCGGCTTCTTGACGAGTTTCGTGCCTTTGGCGAGCACTTCCGTCGCACGCTCGCCCAGCGGCTTTTCGCCCTTCTCCCAACCCACGCCCCGCAAGCGACGAAGCAATCTATGCTCCAGCCCCCTATCGCCAGTCCACATCGTCCACCCCCGCATCCGGGAGGTCGCCCTCGCCAATGGGGAGGCTGGCAACGCCGCCATTGTAGCGCTGGGCCTCAAGAACCGCTCTCACGCCGCCTCAGGGTGGCATGACCCCCGGCGTTTTGAGTCTAGCCGCCCCGGGGGGGGGCCGGTTCAGATGCAGGCTGTCACGATCGACACGACCGCGCTTTCGGTTGAGCGCCGCAATTCGCTGAAGGGCGCACTTTGAAAACCGCTTATTCGATGCATTATTGACATCGAAGAAGCTTTCACTTGTGCCGTATTAATTTGATTGGCGCGCCCAAGGGGGATCGAACCCCTGTTTTCGCCGTGAAAGGGCGACGTCCTAGACCGCTAGACGATGGGCGCGGGCGTCATCGGCGAAACCACCGTGACCAGCGCGGATATACGCAAAGGCCCTCCGATTTGCAAGCGAGCGCGGCGGAAAAACCGCGGCCTGTGCGATGAGCGCCCGCATCAAGCGGGTTTTGCCGCATCGACCACCTTGAGGCTGGCCTTCTCGCCCCCGCCCCACCGGTCAATCGACAGGGAGCCGGCCACGTGGAGACGCTCGCCCCTCGCCGCAAGCAGCGCCTGACCAAGCGGCGCCTCAGCGCAGCGAAAGGCCATGGCGTCGAGCCGCGAGCCGTCGCGTGATTCGAGCCGCACGCGCACATGCGCGCCGCCAACTACAGAGACATCCGCAACCCGGTGTTCGGGAAAAGCGAATATGGGCTCGGGGTTGCCCGAGCCGAACGGCCCTGCCCGCTCCACATCGGCGATCAGTTCCGGGCGGGCGCCCCCGGCGGTGATGGCGGCGTCGATCTTGAGCGCCTGGTCCTTGCGCGCCCGCGCCACCGCCTCCGCCAGCCGCACCTCCAGAAACGCGCGCAGATCGCCCAGCCGCGCGGGGTCCACCGTGAGCCCAGCGGCCATGGCGTGCCCGCCGCCCTTCACAAGCACGCCCTCCTCCACCGCCGCCCGCACAGCCCGGCCCAGATCAGCGCCAGGGATCGACCGCCCGGAGCCCGTGCCCACGCCGCCGTTGAGAGCGATGGCGAACGCCGGCCGGTTGAACCGCTCCTTCAGCCGCGAGGCGATGAGCCCGACAACGCCGGGGTGCCAGCCCTCCATCGCGGTGACGATGACCGCCGCATCCTCGCGCGAGCCCAGCGCCGCCTGCGCCTCAGCCTCGGCGTCGGCGACAGCCTCGGCCTCAATCGCCTGCCGCTCCTTGTTCAGGCGGTCGAGTTCGGCGGCGATACGATCAGCCTCGATATCGTCGGTCTCCAGCAGCAGCCGGGCGCCCAGCGCCGCATCGCCGATGCGCCCGCCCGCATTGATGCGCGGGCCGATCATGAAGCCCAGCGCCTGACTGCGCGGCGGCCCGTTCGTCCGCGCCACATCAAACAGGGCGCGCAGGCCCGGGCGCCCGCGATAGCGCATCACGTCGAGCCCGCGCAGCACGAAGGCGCGATTGAGACCCTTGAGCGGAACAACATCCGCCACCGTCGCCAGGGCGACGAGATCAATGAGCGCCATAAGATCTGGCGCCGGCCGTGCGGGCGACCAGAAACCGCTGGCGCGCAGCGCCCGGTTCAACGCCACAAGCGTCATGAACACAACGCCCGCCGCGCACAGGGGCCCCAGCCCCGACAGGTCGTCCTGGCGGTTTGGATTCACCACGGCGACCGCGGGCGGCAACTCCTCCGGCGCCTGATGGTGATCAAGCACAATCACATCAAGGCCCATGGCGGCCGCCTCAGCGAGCGGACCATGGCTGGTCACGCCGCAATCCACGGTCACCAGCAGGGAGGCGCCCCGCTCCCGCAAGCCGCGAATCGCGTCAACGTTGGGGCCGTACCCCTCAAAAATCCGGTCCGGGATATGGATCAGCCGCGGGACGTCGCAGGCGTCGAGGAACTGCGCCAGCAGCGCGGCGGAACAGGCGCCGTCCACATCGTAGTCGCCGAAGATGGCGACGGTTTCCCGCCTTTGTACGGCGCGCGCCAGTCGCTGCGCAGCGGCGTCCATGTCCGACATGCTCGAGGGATCCGGCATCAACTCGCGGATGGTCGGCTCGAGATACGGCAGGCAATCGTCAACACCGACCCCGCGCGCGGCCAGCACGCGGGCGAGCGAATCGGGCAAACCATGATGCTGCACAATGGCTTCGGCCATGGCGCGGCCGGCCCCGTCCAGCCTGTCGCGCCAGGTCCGGCCAAGCAGCGAGGTTTCGACGCCGAGAAAAGCGGGGGGCGGAGGAGAGAGCAGCATACGCCATTCTAGCGCGGGCTGGAGCACAAAGGAAGAACGGCCCCGCCTGTGCGGCGATCATGCAACATTTGGAAACCATATGGCGGAATCAGCCGTACGCCGCACGTTGAATGTTAGACACTGACGAGCGCTCTCGCTAGGGTCAGACAGCTAAGTTCAGATCATCCCGGAGCGTCGTCCTCATGCTGTCGCGTCACGTCCTCGGCCTGCTTGCCTTTCTCGCGCCCGCCGCGGCTCACGCGCAGTCGTTCTCGTTCCTGTCCGGCGAATGGCTCGTCACGGCAAAGGGCAACATCGCCGCGACCCCGAAGTATCCCGGCGCGGACGAAATGCGCATGACCGCCTACCCGAGCCTCGGTTTCCGCCGTCCCGGCGAGGCTGAGACGTTCGGCGCGCCGGATGATCCGGCCTCTTTCGCCCTGATTCGGTCCGGCGGCCTGCGGCTTGGCCCCTCGCTCAAGTTCGTGGGCGCGCGCAAGTCTTCGGACAACGCCGAGTTGGTGGGCCTGCGCGACGTGGACTGGACGCTGGAGGCTGGCGCCTTCGCGGAATACTGGTTCTCGCCCAACTTCCGCACGCGTGCGGACATCCGCTACGGCTTCCGCGGCCACCGCGGCGTTGTGGCGGACCTCGGGGGCGATTTGGTTGCGCCCATGGGCGCGTGGACATTCTCAGCAGGCCCGCGCATGACGCTGGCGAGCACCGGATACATGAGCGCCTATTTTGGCGTGACGGCGGCCGAAGCCGCTGCTGCGGCGCCGGGGATTACAGCATTTGCAGCAGGCGGCGGGGTGCGCTCGGTGGGTCTCGCGGGCGCAGCGACCTACAGGTTCTCGCCTGAGTGGGCCGTCACCGGCTATGCGCGGTGGGATCGTCTCGTGGGCGACGCCGCCGACAGCGCGATCACGCGCGTGACCGGCTCACCCAACCAGTTCACGGTGGGCACGACAGTCGCCTACTCGTTCACGATCCGCATGCCCTGATCGTCGAGAAACGCGGCGAGGCGCGCCCGTAAGGCGGCCTCGTCCTTGAGCTCGCATTCCCACACCACCATCGCGCGCCACCCAAGCGCTTGCAGGGACTCAAGGTTTCTGCCGTCGCGGTCGCGGTTGCGATCGATCTTTGCGCGCCAGTACGCAGCGTTCGCTTTCGGCACGCGGGCGCCGCGGGCGCAATCGTGCCCGTGCCAGAAACAGCCATGAACGAAGATCGCCCGCTTGCGCCCAACGTAAGCAATATCCGGCTTGCCGGGCAGCTCGGCGCGGTGCACGCGATAGCCCGGCGCGATGGCGCGCAAGAGCGCGCGGACCTTCATTTCGGGCGACGTGTTCCGGGACTTCACCGCCCGCATGACGGCGGAGCGGAGAGCGGGATCTTCCCGCCCGCTCATGCGGCGTCGCGCGCGCGATCCGGCCAACCCTGATCGAGCAAAGGCTCAAACAGATGCGCCGCAAGGTGGCGCACCACAGGCGGCGCCACTCCGTCGCCCAGCAGATGGTAAGCGTCCGTGTAGCTGCGCGGCAGCCGATAATCGTCTGGCAGGCCCATCAGCCGGGCAGCCTCGCGACCGGACAGAAGCCGGGAGCGAACACGATCCCCCTCCACGAACAGAAGGAACTGCCGGCTCGATCCGCCCCCGGGCGTACGAAGGCAGCCAGCAAGCCCGTCGAAGCGCACTTCCGCCCGCTGCGCCTTGCCGCCACCCGGCGTGGCGCGGGTGCGCCGGTACACGGCGCCAACGCGAAGGGCGCCCGCGCGGCGGGCTTCCTCCACCTTGGCGCGGTGATTGTCGGCCATGAGCGATAGAAGCCGCTGCGTCTCCGCCTCCGAGCGCCAGTGCACGTCGCCGGGCTGCTCCTCGGTGATGCTGGCGAGGTCGTTGTTGCGCGACGCGGGCGGCGGCAGACGCCACCAGACCCACCCGCGGGCAGCCTGCCCCTCGAGCAGCGCATGCGCGCGAAGCAGGGCGCCGGACGCAAGCTGCGGATCGGGCTCCCGTCCGGCGACCGCCTCGGGAAGGACAGCGTCCGCCCGCACGGCGATGACGAACAGACGGGGCCGCGACTGCGGCGTGAAGTCCGCCGCGTCGATCACCATGGCGCCGCAGCGGTAGCCGATCTCCGCCAGCGCGGCGCAGAGCGCTGCAAAATCGCGCCCTCCCCGGGATGTGAGGGCCCCGACCACATTCTCAAGGGCGAGAATCCGCGGCGCCCTGCCCTCGCGCGCGAGAGACCCCACCAGGTTGCGAAAGCCCCAGAACGCTCCGGAACGGGCGCCGTCGAGGCCCGCTTTCGCGCCCGCCAGCGACAAGTCCTGACAGGGGAACGAAGCCCATGCGAGGTCCGCGTGGCCAGGAAGATCGGACGCCGTCAAAGAGTGGATATCGCCGAGCCTGAATGCGCCCTCGCCCCAGTTCGCCGTATAGGCGTCGCGCTTGGAGGCATCGAAATCATTGGCGAAGGCGCACGCCCACCCAGCGCCGAGCCCCGCACGGGCCATCCCGCCGCCGGCGAAGAACTCGTAGAAGGTTGGTGCGCTCATGCAGCGGGTCCAGATTCGCGCCTGACTGTAGGCGCCGGGTCCGACCGGGTCCAGCGCCCCTCCCGCGAGACGCCCCCAAGACTTGCAATCCGCCCGCCCGCATCCCACTCTCCCTGCGAGCCTCACGGTGAGAACAAAGGGAGGGATCATGAGACTGCTCATCACGGCGGCGGCCGTCGCCGCCGCGCTCGGCGCGCCTGTCGCAGCGCACGCCCAGACGCCGGAAGAGTTCTGGCGCGGCAAGAACATCGACTACATCGTGCCGACCTCGCCGGGCGGCGACTACGACCTGCGCTCGCGCCTGATGGCGCGCCACTTCCCGCGCCTGTTGCCGGGCAACCCGAACGTGGTGGTGCGCAACATGCCGGGCGGTCTCGGCATCGCGGCGGCGAATTTTCTGGCCAAAGCCGCGCCCCGCGACGGCTCGGTCATGCACACGATTTTCCAGAACATGCCGACCCTGCAGGCCATCGGCGCCAAGGAAATCCAGTTCGACGTGCGTGAATTCGGCTGGATCGGCAACACCACGAACAGCCCCAACGTGATCAACGCGTGGCACACGACCGGCATCACGAAGATCGAGGATGTGTTCACCCGCGAGCTGGTGGTCGGGGCGCCGGGCGCCGCTTCTACGTCGGCCGTTTATCCGCTGGCGATGAACGCGATTCTCGGCACGAAGTTCAAGGTGGTCACCGGCTACCCCGGCGGCAACGATGTCAACCTCGCCATGGAGCGCGGCGAGGTGGGCGGCCGGGGCTCCAACTCCTGGCACTCCTGGAAGGCGAACCACCCCCACTGGATCGCGGAGAAGAAAATCCATCTTCTCGTGCAGGTGGCGTTGGAGCGCGCGCCCGACCTGCCGAATGTGCCGCTGATGCACGAACTCGCCAAGAACGAGGAAGACCGCGCGGTGCTGCGGTTCATCTCCTCCGACATGGGCATCTCGCGCGCCGTCGTCACCACGCCCGGCGTTCCTGCGGACAGGCTCGCGGCCATGCGTCAGGCCTTCAACACCATGATGAAGGACGCGGATTTCCTCGCCGAAGCCGACAAGCAGAAGATGGATATCAGCCCCTCCACCGGCGAACAGGCGCAGGCGGTCGCGGAATCGATGTTGACGGCGCCGCCGAAGGTGATTGAACGCGCCCGCGTCTTGCTGGGCGGGAAGTAAGAGAAAGGGTGAGTCCCTCACCCGCAAGTGGGAGAGGGATCCGCCAATGATAATTATTGAAGCTGGAAGGTTGCGCGCGCGGTTCGGGTCGGCGCGACCCCGTCATCCCGGCGACGGCCGGGATCCACGACAGGCCGCAGGGCCGCAGCGTTTGCCTATCGTGGATGCAAGGACGTTCTTGCCTTCGTCGGCATGACGGCGCGGTGGGCGCCCATTTGGCCGTCATGGCCGCCCTCACCCCGGCGCCATCTGGCGCCGACCCTCTCCCGCAAGCGGGAGAGGGATTCGCCAATGATTTTCATTGAAGCACAAACCAACGGGCGCGCCCTTCTCCCGCACGCGGGAGAAGGTGGTTTGCGGAGCAAACCGGATGAGGGACCGCAACGCGCATACGCAATGCGCGCGGGGACGCGCGCGGTCCGGGTCGGCGCGACCCCGTCATCCCGGCGACGGCCGGGATCCACGACAGGCCGCAGGCCCAAATCAATCGAGGCGGAACTTGCCCATTTCGCGATGCTCCGCCTGGATGCGGCGCACCGTGCCCGTGACCGAGCGATAAATCACGGTCTCGGTCTCGATGAGGTCGGCGTTGAACTTCACGCCGCGCAGCAGCGGACCGTCCGTGACGCCGGTGGCGCAGACGATCACGTCGCCGGAGGCCAGCTCCTTCATATCGTACTTCTTCTTCGGGTCCATGATGCCCATCTTCCGCGCCCGCTCACGCTTGGCCTCGGTGTCGAGGATGAGGCGACCCTGCATCTGGCCGCCAACGCAGCGCAGCGCGCCCGCCGCGAGCACGCCCTCAGGCGCGCCGCCGGTGCCCATGTAGATATCCACGCCCGTCGACTCCGACTGCGCCGTGAAAATCACGCCGGCCACGTCGCCATCGGTAATCAGGCGCACGGAAGCGCCGACACGACGGCAGGCGGCGATCAGCTCGGCATGGCGAGGCCGGTCAAGGATCAGCGCGGTGATATCGCCGGGCTTCACGCCCTTGGCGCGTGCGAGCGCGTGGATGTTCTCCTCCGGCGTTGCGTCGAGATCGACGACGCCCTGCGGATAGCCCGGGCCGATGGCGATCTTGTCCATGTAAACGTCGGGCGCGTTCAGCAGAGAGCCCGCCTGGGCCATGGCCATGACGGCGATAGAGCCCGGCATGTCCTTGGCGCACAGCGTCGTGCCTTCCAGCGGATCAACGGCGATATCCATCTTCGGCCCTGTGGCGGTGCCCACACGCTCGCCGATGAAGAGCATCGGCGCTTCGTCGCGCTCGCCCTCGCCGATCACCACCGTGCCGTCGATCGGCAGGCGGTTAAGTTCGCGACGCATGGCGTCCACGGCGGCCTGGTCGGCGGCCTTCTCGTCACCACGGCCACGCAAACGGGCCGACGCCACAGCGGCGCGCTCCGTGACGCGCACGAGTTCGAGCGTCAGAATGCGCTCGATGATATCCTGCTGCTTGATGACAAGGTCAGGCATAGTCCTCTCCAAATCCGATCTCAAAAACCGTATTTCATTCCCGCTCGATGCGGATCACCTGGGGCTTTGCGGCGATGTGCCCGTCACCCATGGCCGCGTCGAGCGCCTCGCGGATTGTCGCCTCGGTCGTCGCGTACGTGATGAGCACCACGGGCACGGGCGCGCCGCTGGGCAGGCCCGCCCGCTGCTTCGCGGACGCCTTCTGCATGATGCTTTCAAGGGAAATCTGGCGCTCCGCCATACGCATGGCGATGGCCGCCGCCGCACCCGGCCGGTCGTGAACCGACAGGCGGATGTAGTAGCCGCCCTCGTGGCGCTGCATCGCCTTGCGCGGCGCAACCTCCAGCGCATCGGACGGCAGGCCGAACGGCGCGGAACGGATGCCGCGCGCCACATCGGCGATGTCTGCGACCACGGCCGAGGCCGTGGCGTCGCCGCCGGCGCCGGGGCCAACAAGCGTCAGCTCCTTCACCGCGTCGGCATCGATGGTGACGGCGTTGGTGACGCCCATCACCTGCGCGATCGCAGACGACTTCGGCACCATGGTGGGGTGAACGCGCTGCTCGATGCCATCGGGCGTGCGCTGGGCGACGCCCAGCAGCTTGATCCGGTAGCCGAGTTCATCGGCCGAGCGCAGATCCTCCAGCCGGATGGAGGTGATCCCCTCCACGTGGATCGCCTCTGAGTCCACCGCCGTGCCGAACGCCAGCGAAGTGAGGATCGCGAGCTTGTGGGCGGTGTCGAAGCCGCCAATATCGAACGTCGGGTCTGCCTCTGCGTAGCCAAGCCGCTGGGCGTCCTTCAGGCACTCCTCGAAGGACAGCCCCTCCTGCTCCATGCGGGACAGGATGTAATTGCAGGTGCCGTTCAGAATGCCGTAGACGCGGCTGATCTGGTTGCCGGCGAGGCCCTCGCGCAGCGTCTTGACGATGGGAATGCCGCCAGCGACGGACGCCTCGAAGGCGAGCGCCACTTTCTTCTGTTCCGCAAGCCGGGCGAGCGAGAGCCCATGCTTGGCGAGGAGCGCCTTGTTGGCGGTGACAACGGACTTGCCAGACGACAGCGCCGCCTCGACCGCCAGGCGCGCCGGGCCTTCATCGCCACCCACCAGCTCGACGAAGAGATCGATGTCGGACGAGCGGGCGAGTTCGACGGGATCATCGAACCACTTCGCCCCGCCCAGATCCACGCCGCGATCCCGCGAACGGTCGCGAGCGGACACACCAGTGACGACGATGCGCCGCCCGGTTCGCGCCGGCAGGGCCTCCGCTTGACGTTCCAGAAGACGGATGACGGAAGCGCCTACCGTGCCGAGACCGGCAATTCCGACGCGCAAGGACGTGGTCATTCGAATCGCACCCATGTGCCCGCGCTGTCGCGCAGCGGCCCGGTTCATGCCCCATTTCTCCGGGGCGATCAAGGAAAGCGGCCGGCGCGCCCCGCTGGAGCGCGCGTCCTTCGAACGGGACGACTCCGGCCATCAACGGACCGGAGCTGTCAAGGTTGCGTCGTCAGGCGTCCGACTTCAGGTCCACCACGTTGTGGAGCACCTCGTCGGCCTGATCGAAGAACCGGCGGATGCCGCGCGCCGCCTGACGGATACGCTGCTCGTTCTCCACCAGCGCGAGGCGCAGGTATTCGTCGCCGTGCTCACCAAAGCCAATGCCCGGCGCCACCGCGACATCCGCCTTCTCGATCAGCAGCTTCGAGAACTCCAGCGAGCCCAGGCTCCGGAACTTCTCCGGGATGGGAACCCACGCGAACATCGACGCCGCCGGCGCGGGGATGTTCCAGCCCGCCTGCGCGAAGCTTTCGACCATCACGTCACGGCGTTTCTTGTAGATCGAGCGCATCTCGGCGATGCAATCGTCCGGGCCATTGAGCGCGGCGGCCGCGGCCACCTGCACCGGCGTGTACGCCCCGTAGTCAAGGTACGACTTTACGCGGGCCAACGCCGCCAGCAACCGCTCGTTGCCCACAGCGAACCCCATGCGCCAGCCAGCCATGGAATAGGTTTTCGACATGGACGTGAACTCGACCGTCACGTCGTTGGCGCCCGGCACCTGAAGCACGGACGGCGGCGGGTTGTCGTCGAAATAGACCTCGGAATAGGCCAGATCCGACAGGATGAAGATCTCGTGCTTCTTCGCGAACGCGACGAGATCCTTGTAGAAATCGAGGCTTGCGACCATCGCCGTCGGGTTTGACGGATAGCACACCACCACAGCGATGGGCTTGGGGATCGAGTGAACGACCGCCTTCTCCAGCGCCACGAAGAACTCCGGCGTCGGATCGGCCGGCACGGAGCGGATCACGCCGCCGGCCATGAGGAAGCCGAACGCGTGGATCGGGTAGGACGGGTTGGGCACCAGCACCACGTCGCCGGGCGCGGTGATCGCCTGCGCCATGTTGGCGAAGCCTTCCTTCGAGCCCAGCGTGGCGATGACCTGGGTGTCCGGGTTCAGCTTCACGCCGAATCGGCGCTCGTAATACGCCGCCTGTGCGCGCCGCAGCCCCGGGATGCCCTTGGAGGCGGAGTACCGGTCAGTCCGCGGCTTGCCAGCCGTCTCCACCAGCTTCTCGACCACATGGCGGGGGGCCGGCAGGTCCGGATTGCCCATGCCAAGGTCGATGATGTCGGCGCCGCCAGCCCGGGCCTTCGCCTTCAGACGGTTCACCTGTTCAAAGACATAAGGCGGCAGTCGCCGCACCCTGTAAAAGTCCGCCATGGTCGTATCCGGTTCTTGTGTGGAGCGACTCTCGCCCGCGAAAGCCGCCTGCTTATCATCTTCTGTTGGGAACACCGATAGGCGCCGCGCATGTCATGACGCACCCGGCCGGCGCCGTCTCCGCCTTCTGTTCCGGCTTGGGCGCCGGAGCCGTACGTCCGCCCTGCACTTTCCGGCCCGCGAGCCGATCATGCCGAGCGCGCGCGGCGTCAAGCGCCGCCTCCCGGCGGCGCACTTCGTCCGCCGAGAGCGTGGGACGCGCTGGCGCAGAGGGCGTCGCCGCCCGCTGGGGCGCCTGCGCGCCCTCCGGGGGCCGTGTGCGACGCACCCAATCCGCCGGTTCCGAGGTGGTGGTCGTCAGCCGCGGTCCCTGAAGCAGCGTGTCGATAAAGCCTCGCGGCTGACGCTTCTGGCCGGACGTGGAGGAGCCTAGCTGCGGCGTTCCCAGCCGGCGTTTTGGTTTTGCCGCCGTGCCGGGCGTGGACGCCGCGTCCTGGATCTGCACGCCGCCCTGCGCCGCCGCATCGACCGAAGCGCCAAAGGACGCGCACGCGAGGATGAACGCCGTGGCGGCGACGGTGCGCAACGCCTGGGATATGTCTCGATATCGTCTCGATTGCATGTCAATCATCCCGTCGGCGGCGCTTCATTCCATTTGGTGATTTGCGTTTTGGCCAGTGGCGCACATGCTGCCTAGGCCACTAATATGGTTCAAACGAGACGACGGCCAGCCGCTCGTCGGGAGACTAAGGATATGTCCGAGGGCGCGGCAAGACGCAAATCGGCGGGGACCGCGCGACGGTCGGCCGCAACACTTCCCTCGGAGGAAGCGCCCGTGCGCAAACCCGCCGGCAAAAGCGCAGGCAAAAGCGCGGGCAAAAGCTCGGAACAGCCGGTCCCGGCGCCCGCGGACGCGCCTGCGCCAAAAAAGGCCCCGGTGAAGAAAGCGGCCGCTCCCCGCAAGCCGAAGCCGAAGCCGAAGCCGCCCAAAGCCGAAGCCGCGCCGGCTGCGACCGCAAGGCCTCCGGAGCCAGCCCCTGCGGCCACCGCCTCTGCGGAACCGCAAAAGCCCGCGCAGAAACCCACGCCCGAAGCGCGCGCTGGCGCCGCTCCCGAAGCGGGCGTCAGGCATGTGGATTTCAACGCCATGGCGGTGAACCTCGCCCGCGTGGTCGAGGAAGGCGGCAAGGCGCTCGCCGCCTACATGCGCCCCCTTGAGGAGGGACGCACCAATCCTGACATGGCGGAACACGTCGAGGACGCCGTGAAGACGCTCGGCGGCGTCGCGGAGTACTGGCTCGCAGACCCCGCGCGAACGGTCGAGGCCCAGACCAGGCTGACCAGCAATCTCATGTCCCTGTGGGGCATGACCATGCGGCGGTTCGCCGGCGAGGAGGCGCACCCCGTCGCCAGCGAGGAGGCGGGCGACAAGCGCTTCGCCGACCCGGAATGGCGCAAGAATCCGCTGTTCGATTTCCTGCGGCAGGCCTACGTCATCACAACACAGTGGGCCAACGACATGGTGGCCCGCGCCGAGGACGTCGATCCCGCAACCCGCGAGAAAGCCGCGTTCTACCTGCGGCAGATCGCGGGCGCGGTGTCACCCTCGAACTTCATCGGCACGAATCCGGAACTGTTGCGGGCAACGCTCGCCGAAAACGCTGAAAATCTGGTGCGCGGCATGAAGATGCTGGCCGAGGACATCGAGGCCGGCAAGGGCGCGCTGAAGATTCGCCAGTCCGACGCAACGAAGTTCGAGCTGGGGCGCGATCTCGCCACCACGCCCGGCAAGGTCGTTTATCGCAACGACCTGATGGAGTTGATCCAGTACGCGCCGAGCACGCCGGATGTGTATCGGCGCCCGCTGCTGATCGTGCCGCCATGGATCAACAAGTTCTATGTGCTCGATCTGAACCCGGACAAGAGCTTCGTGCGCTTCTGCGTCGAGCAGGGCCTCACAGTCTTCGTGATCTCGTGGGTGAACCCGGACGAGCGCCACGCAGACAAGAGTTTTGAGGACTACATCCGCGAGGGCGTTTTCGCCGCGCTGGACGCCATCCGCGAGGCGACCGGCGAGCGCAAGGTCACCGCCATCGGCTACTGCGTGGGCGGCACGCTGCTCTCCATCGCGCTGGCGCTCATGGCCGCCATGGGCGACGACCGCATCGACAGCGCAACGCTTTTCACCACGCAGGTTGATTTCACCGACGCCGGCGATCTGAAGTTGTTCGTGGACAGCGCGCGCATCGGCTCGCTGGAAGAAAAGATGCGCCAGACCGGATATCTGGAAGGCGCGAAGATGGCGTCCGCCTTCAACATGCTGCGCCCGAACGAGCTGATCTGGGGCTACTTCGTCAACAACTACCTCAAGGGCAAGGAGCCGATGCCCTTCGACCTGCTGACGTGGAACTCGGACTCCACGCGGATGCCAGCCGCCAATCACTCGTTCTATTTGCGCAACTGCTATCTCGACAACAAGCTGACGCGCGGCGAGATGGACATGGGCGGTTATCGTCTGAACCTGAAGGACGTAAAGATCCCGATCTACGATCTCGCCGCCAAGGAAGACCACATCGCCCCTGCCCGCTCGGTATTCACGGGCGCGAAGTTTTTCGGCGGACCAGTGCATTACGTCCTTGCAGGATCGGGCCACATCGCCGGTGTCATCAATCCCGCCCGCAAGCCGAAGTATCAATACTGGCTCGGTGGCCCGCCGGACGGAACCTTTGAGGACTGGGTCGCCAGCGCGGTCGAGCATCCCGGCACGTGGTGGCTCGACTGGGTCAAGTGGATCGCCGCGCAAGCGCCGGAAAAAGTGCCCGCGCGCGAGCCCGGCGGCGGCAAGCTCAAGCCCCTGTGCGACGCGCCCGGCGAATACGTGCGCGTAAAGGCTTGAGGATAGAGCCAAACCTCGAGCGCGCGCGTCCCTCTCCACATCCCCGGACGCGAAGCGATCCGGGGCCTAGACATTTGCGCGAGGCCTGGGTCCCGGGTCCGCGCTTTGCGCGTCCCGGGAAAGTGGAAGGAGCCAGCACTGGACCGCGCGCCACCTCCCCGGACGCCGAAGGCGATCCGGGGCCCCGCGCGCATGGCTCCAAACTTGCGAGCGAGGACGCTCGCGGTCCAGAAAGCGCGCACCACTCTCCCCACATCCCCGGACGCCGAAGGCGATCCGGGACCCA
>JAIXSM010000012.1 GCA_027484655.1 Hyphomicrobiales bacterium
CCCTCGTGATCGCCGAAGCGGATGCCCGCGTGGCGGGGCGCAGCGCAGGGCGCAGAACTCAAGCTCGGCCACCCCGCGACAGTGCGCCGCACTTGTCGTACATCTACGGTACCGCAGCGCCGCATTGCACCGCACGCATCCTTCACTGATTTTCAGCGTTTGAGAGGACTCGAAACCTGGCGGAAACGCCGCCGTTGAGCCTCATTCCCGCCCAGTTGATTGACGAAATGTGAACCACTCATGCGTACAACGCATATCTGTCCTGCGAAGGCTGAACTACTCTTTTGCAGTGCAGCAGGACATATTCGTTTTCATCAAACCGCTCGATAAATCGGTCGGCTCCCACTGGAAGAAGGTTCAAATGTCCATCAAGTCGATCGTTCACTGGTTTGAGGCCTGGCGCCGGTACCGCTCCGCGGTGACTGAGCTGTCACAGCTCGACGAGCGCGATCTGGCCGAACTGGGCATGACCCGCGAGGAAATCCGTGAGGTTGCGCGCCAAAGCGCCGGCCTCTGAACACCAAGGTTTGACGCAGGGACTTCCCTCCCCCTCCCTCGGTCCCTGCGTCCTACGCGCCCGCCGGCCCTCCCCGGCGGGCGCCTTATTTTTTGGGCCGCCTCGTGGCTTGACCCCGCGCCAGCAGGGCGACACAACCCGCCCATGACCAACAGCATCCAATCCGTTCACGTGATCGGCGGGGGGCTCGCCGGCTCCGAAGCCGCATGGCAAATCGCAGAGGCCGGCGTCCCCGTGACGCTCCACGAAATGCGGCCCCACCGCAAAACCGACGCGCACCAAACCGACGGGCTTGCGGAGCTTGTTTGCTCCAACTCGTTCCGGTCCGACGATTCGGACCAGAACGCCGTGGGCCTCATCCACCATGAGATGCGCCGACTTCGCTCGCTCATCATGCGCTGCGCCGACGCCAATCAGGTGCCCGCCGGCGGCGCCCTTGCGGTGGACCGCGACGGCTTCTCTGCGGCCGTGACGGCCGCACTAGAAGCTCATCCGCTGATTGAAGTTGTTCGCAAAGAGGTTGAGATCGCCAGCTCAATTGATTGCGATATAAAGATAGTTGCCACTGGCCCGCTAACGTCTGCCGCCCTTGCTACGGAGATCGCCGGCTACACCGGCGACGAGGGCCTGGCGTTCTTTGACGCCATTGCGCCGATCGTCCACCGCGAGTCGATCGATATGAACGTCGCCTGGTTCCAGTCCCGCTACGACAAGGTGGGTCCGGGCGGTTCGGGGGCGGACTACATCAACTGCCCAATGACGCGCGAGCAGTACGAGGCGTTTGTGGACGCCCTGCTCGCCGGCGAGAAAACCAGCTTCAAGGAGTGGGAGGGCACGCCCTACTTCGACGGCTGCCTGCCAGTGGAGGTCATGGCCGAGCGCGGCCGGGAGACCCTGCGCCATGGCCCCATGAAGCCCATGGGCCTGACCAACGCGCACAACCCGACCGTGAAGCCCTACGCCGTGGTCCAACTGCGGCAGGACAATGCGCTGGGCTCGCTCTACAACATGGTCGGTTTTCAAACGAAGCTGAAGCACGCGGAGCAAAAGCGCGTGTTCCGCATGATCCCGGGTCTGGAGGGAGCGGAGTTCGCCCGCCTCGGCGGGCTCCACCGCAACACCTACATCAACTCCCCGCGCCTTCTGGATCCGCTGTTGCGACTGAAGGCTGATCCGCGCATCCGCTTCGCGGGCCAGATCACCGGATGCGAGGGTTATGTGGAGAGCGCAGCCATCGGCCTTGTCGTCGGTCGCATCGCCGCCGCCGAGCGTCTGGGCGCGGCGTTCTCCCCGCCGCCGCCGACAACCGCCCTTGGCGCTCTCATCGGCCACCTGACCGGCGGGCACATCGAGACCATCGACGCCGGCCCCCGTTCCTTTCAGCCCATGAACGTGAACTTCGGGCTGTTTCCGCCCCTCACGGAGGCTGTCACGTCGCCGGAGGGCCGCAGGTTGCGCGGCGCCGACAAGGCGGCAGCGCGCAAGCGCGCGCTCACCGCCCGCGCCAAGCGTGATCTGGAGGCATGGATCGCAAATCCGGGTCGCAGCTGAGCTTCCGGCGGGTCAAAGCCGCCGGGACGCCCGCCACAGCCGCCATTGCCGGCGCCATTGCGGCAGAGACAAGCGCGGGCGGAAGGGATCCTCTCCCGCGCCGCGCTTCACCAGCGGATCGACCAGAGCGAGCGGCAAAAGCGCGACGCGTCCCGCTGGCGCCATCGCGCGGGCGGCGCTCCACGCCCGGGTTGCGTGGTCGCGCGCGATCTGTCGCAGTTCATCCACGGCCGCGATCATCGCGGGCGACGACAGGCCCGCTGCCGCCGCCTCGGGCAGCGCCCCATGGCGCGCAAGCACGTCGGCCGGGAGATAACAGTTCCCCCGCGCAGCAAACATCGGAAGGTCCGCAATGATTCGCGCAACGCCGAGGGCGACGCCCGCGTGACCGGCGGCCTCGGCGCCACCGGGATCCTCGCCGCCAGCCGCGATGATCGAGGCCAGACGAAAGAGCGCGGAGACCGTCTCGCCGCAGTAACCCTCCAGATCATTGAGGCTCGGCATGGGGTCTGCGTACAGGTCGGCCCGGCGCGCCTCTGCGAGCGCGACGAGAGGGGCGACCGGGAGTCGGAACCGGGCGATGGTGTCGAGCACCGCGGCGCCGACCGGGTGCGAAGCCGCCTCGCCCGCGCGAGCGCCTTCCAGCGCTTCGATCCACCACTGGATGCGAATCTCGCCGAGCGTCGGCTGGGAGACAATCTCCGGGATGCGCGCGATCTCGCGTGAGAAAGCGTACAGCGCATGGATATGGCGACGCGTTTGGGAGGGGGCGAACAGGGTCGCAAGCCAGATGTCCCGGTCGGCGTCGGAGCCGCCGCGCAGGCTCTCCTCACAGGCGGCGTAAGCGCCCTCCAAAATGCGCTGGTCCTCGCTCATGGGGACGCGATCAGAAGCGCCGCGACCTTGCGGCCCTCGCCCAGAAGGATGTTGTAGGTCGAAACCGCATGGGTCGTGGCCATGGGATCGACGCCAATCCCGCGCTGCTTGAGCGCAAGGCGCAGTGACCGCGCGGGGAGCACCAGAGAGGCTCCGGTCCCAAGCAGCAGGATCTGCACCTCGCCGGCGGGCTCGTCGAACAAAGGCGCCAGGAGCGCCTAGGCAATCTGATCGGGCGAGGCGATGTCCACGGCGCGCACGCCCGAGGGAGCCGCGAGAATCGACCCGCGATGAGACATGCCCCCGAACCGGAACCCACCCGAGCCGTAGCCCTCAATGGCGTGACGACCCGGCAGAAAACCCTCGTACTTACGCTCCATGGCTCCTCAGTCCCCGACACGAACTCCGGGAGAGACAGAGCGCTTGCGTCAGGCGGCTTCATTCGTCGAGGACGCGCCCGGGCGATCCTGCTCCGGCTGGCTGGGCGCGCCAAGGTAGATCAGGATCGGCGCGCAGATGAAGATGGACGAATACACGCCGATTGTGATGCCGAACATCATCGAGAACGAGAACGACTGAATGACATGCCCGCCGAAGATGGCCAGCGCGCCAAGCGCCATGATGGTTGTCGTCGACGTCATGATGGTGCGCGAGAGAACGGCGTTCACGGAGGCGTCGATGATTTCCGCCATTCCCATGCGCTTGTACTTGCGCAGCATCTCCCTGATGCGGTCCAGCACCACGACGGTTTCGTTCAGCGATACGCCCACAATGGTCAGAATCGCCGCAATCGACGTGATGTTGAACTCCAGCCGGGTCAGGGCGAAAAAGCCCATGGTCAGCAGCAGATCGTGCATCGTCGCGATAACGGCGGCCACCGCGAGTTGCCACTCGTAGCGGAACCATAAGTACGTCAGCACCGCGATGATGGACAGCACCACGCCCAGAGTGCCCGACTGCACGAGTTCGGCCGACACGCGCGGACCGACCACCTCGACCCGGCGGAACTCGTAGGCGTCACCAACCGCCTCGCGAACCTTGGCGACTGCGACCTGCTGCGCTGCATCTCCGCCCGGCTGGAGCTTGATGCGGAAGGTCACGTCCTGCCCGCCGCCGAACGCCTGAACTTCCACCTCGCCGAGGGCGAGCTTGTCGCCCAACCCGCGCAGGGTCGCCATGTCGGCCTGGCCCTGCTTGGCGCGCAACTCCATGAGCGTGCCGCCGGCAAAATCAATGCCGTAGTTCAGCCCCAGCAGAAGAAATCCAACCACCGACACGATCGACATGAACGCCGACAGCGGGTAGCTCACGCGGCGCAGCCGCATGAAGCCGATTTTCGTGTTGTCGGGCGCGAGCCGGAAACGAAGCATGACGCCTCTCAAATCGGGATGAAGGTGGGACGCTTCCAGCGGTACCAAAGCGCGATCATCATCCGCGTCATGGTGACGGCGGTTATAATGGTCGTGACGATGCCGAGGCCGAGCGTGATGGCGAACCCGCGCACGGGGCCGGTTCCGAGGAAGTACAGGATCACGGCCACCACGAACGCCGTAGACTGGGAGTCGATGATGGTCGCAAACGCCCGGTTGAAGCCTGCCTCAAGCGCCGAAATGATCGAGCGTCCGAGCTTGGCTTCCTCGCGAATGCGTTCGTAAATCAGCACGTTCGCGTCCACCGCGAGGCCGATGGTGAGCACAATGCCAGCGATGCCCGGCAGCGTCAGCGTCGCGTTGAGCAGGATCAGGCCGGCGACGATGAAGGTGATGTGAACCAGCAGCGCGAGGTTCGCGAACAGGCCGAAGAGACCGTAAGTGGTCAACATGTAGGTGACCACGAGGACCGAGGCCACGTAGATCGACATCTTGCCGGCGTCGATGGAGTCTTGTCCGAGGCCCGGGCCAACGGTGCGCTCCTCAACGATGGTCAACTTGGCGGGCAACGCGCCGGCGCGCAGCAGCACGGCGAGGTCGTTGGCCTGCTGCACTGTGAAACGGCCGGAAATCTGGCCCGAGCCGCCGGTGATCGGCCCGAGGATGCGCGGCGCGGAAATCACCTTGCCATCGAGAACGATGGCGAAAGGCTTGCCGACGTTGGCGCTCGTCACCTCGCCGAAGCGCTGGCCGCCGCGCAGGTTGAAGCGGAAATTGACCACCGGCTCGCCGCTTCGCTGGTCGAAGCCGGGCTGGGCGTCGGTCAGATCCTCGCCCTGCACCATCACACGCTTCTCGACCGGGTACTGGCCGGTCGCCTGCCCCTGCGCGTCATACTCGTTGAGGATGTCCACGTCGGTGGGATTGAAACCCGGGTCGGCCACAAGCCGGAACTCAAGCTTCGCTGTCGTGCCGAGAATGTCTTTCAGACGCGCCGTGTCCTGAAGGCCAGGCACCTGCACGAGAACGCGGTCGGCGCCCTGCCGCTGGATGTTTGGCTCGGTGGTGCCGAGCGCATCGACGCGACGGCGGATGACCTCGATGGTCTGGTCCACCGCGCGGCGGACGCGATCCAGGATCGCCGTGTCGGAGAGCGTGAGCTGCAGGAGCCCCTCCCCGCTTTCGCGGATGTCGAATATGGGCGGAGCCGCCATGCCAAGCGCGTTGACGCTGCCAGCCGGCTGCGCCTGCTGGCGAAGCTTCGGCAACACGCGGGCGCGCTCGGCGGCGTCGGGGATGCGCACTTGCACCGTTCGCCCTGTCGCGCCAATGCCGCCCGTGATGCGGACACGCTCCTCGCGAAGGATACGGCGCACGTCGTCGCGCAGATTCTCGACCTGCGTGCGCGTCACGTCCGCGGCGTCAACCTCAAGCAGGATGTGCGCGCCGCCTTGAAGATCAAGGCCGAGCGTGATCGCCTTGAACGGAACCCAACTTGGCAACTGCTTGGCGATGGACTCGCGGGTGTCGCCGGGCAAAAAGCTCGGGACCAGCACGAGGAAGGCCGTAAGCGTCATCGCGAGGATCGAGGCGACCTTCCATCGAGCGAAACGAAACATGAGCGGCTATCCGATTCGGGTCCCGGGCGAAGAGAGGCGGAACACGCCGCCTCCCTGAAGAAAACTCAGTCCTTGGCCGGCTCGCCCTTTGAGCGAACCTCGGCGACCATGGCGCGAACCAGACGGACGCGCGTCTCCGGCGCCAGCTCGATCTCGACCTCGTTGTCGTCGATGACTTTGGTGACCTTGCCGACGAACCCGCCAGAGGTGATGACGGTGTCCCCGCGGCGCAAAGCCTTTATCATCTCCTGATGCGCCTTGGCCCGTTTCTGCTGGGGCCGCAGGATCAGGAAGTACATGATCAGCAGAATAATGGCGAAGGGGGCGAGCTGGATGAGGAAATCCTGCTGACTGCCGCCGGCCGTCTGTGCCCAGGCTGGGGTGATGAACATCGTTATTACGACTCCGCATGGCTTCGCCAGGGCCGGCGAACGTGGACCGCCCCGCAGAAGTGGGCGGACTATAGCGATGGCCGCCTCGAAAGCAAACGGAACCGCCCGCCTTTGAGCCCACGCCGTTGCACGCCAGCCCGGCGAGGCTGTAAAGCGGCGCAGAACGAGGTTGCAACCCATGTCCGATCAAGTCGCCAGCTCCACGAACCATGATGTCGTGGCCTTGCTGTCCCGCATCGCCGCCGCCCTCGAGCGGATGGCGCCCCCCGCCCCCGTCCAGGCCGATTTCAACGCCGCGGATGCGTTCGTCTGGCGCGCGGAGGGTCGCGTTCTGGCGCCGGCGCAGAGAGTGAACCGCGTCGAAATGGCGCTTCTGCGCGGCATCGACCTCGTTCGCGATCTGCTGATCGAGAACACCGAGCGATTCGCCAACGGGCTGCCGGCGAACAATGCGCTTCTGTGGGGCGCGCGCGGCATGGGGAAGTCTTCCCTCGTCAAGGCGGCGCAGGCGGAAATCAACCGCGCGCGTTCGCCTTCTGCTGCGCTCAAGCTGGTCGAGATTCATCGCGAGGATATCGAGAGCCTTCCCACGCTGATGGGCCTGCTGCGTGATTCGCCCTTCCGGTTCGTGGTGTTCTGCGACGACCTGTCGTTCGATGGTCAGGACACCTCGTACAAGTCCCTGAAAGCGGCGCTGGAAGGCGGGATCGAGGGGCGGCCCGACAACGTGCTGTTCTACGCCACGTCAAACCGGCGCCATTTGCTGCCGCGCGACATGATGGAGAATGAGCGCTCCACGGCCATCAATCCAAGCGAGGCGGTGGAGGAGAAGGTCTCCCTTTCCGACCGGTTCGGCCTCTGGCTCGGCTTTCACCGCTGCAGCCAGGACGAATACCTCGCCATGGTGTTTGGCTACTGCGACCATTTCGGCCTCGATGCGGATCGCGAGCAGGTGCGCGCCAGCGCGCTTGAATGGGCGACCACACGCGGTTCCCGCTCCGGGCGCACCGCGTGGCAGTTCATCCAGGATCTGGCGGGACGGATGGGCAAACAGCTGGACAAGCAGCTCAGCGCCTGACCGATGCGGGATTGAGCACCGTCTCGCCAACGCGCTCGAGGGGGCACTCGAAGGCGTAGCGCAGCCCGTCAGGCAGGTGCTCGATCACCGGCTCGCCGCCGATTGCAGAGCCCATCAGGCGGCGCAGGAGCACGCGCCCGAATCCAGTCTTCGCGTCGGGCGGAGGCGGAGGGCCCCCACTCTCCTCCCATGTGAATGCGAACATCCGCTCGCCATTCGGCTTACGGTGCAACCGCCACCGGATTCGCACCAGCCCTTCGGGGACTGAGAGCGCGCCGTACTTGGTTGCGTTGGTGGCGAGTTCATGCACGGCCATGGCGAGGTTCTGGGCCATCTGCGAGTTCACGCGCATACGCGGGCCAACCATGGAGACCCGCTCTCCAAACGGCGCCAATTCTCCCTGCAACAACTCATGCAATTGAGCCCCGGACCATCGTCCGTCCACGAGAGCGGAATGGGCGCGGGCCAGGGCGGCGATGCGATCGGACAAGACCGCGCGCGCTTCCTTGAGCGTACGGTCGCCGGACAGCGTGCGCGAGGCGATGGATTGAATAACCGCCAGCAGGTTCTTCACGCGGTGGGACATCTCCCGTGCAACCATATCGTTGCGCTCGGCCGCCTCCTCCCGCTGCCGTTGCCGCTGCGCCAGTGCAAGCACCAGGGCACCCGCCATCGCACTGATCGCCATGCCGCCCAGCAGAATCCCTGTGCGGACATTCTGATCGACCCCGGCGATAAACGCCGGCCGCGGGCTAAGTTGAAGTGTCCACGTCTGCCCGAAGAGATCGTGGCTGAGCGTCACGGATCGACCCGCCAGCGCGTCATCGCCGCCGGCGCTGTTGAAGATAAGCGCCTCAGGTTTTGTGTCCGTACCGTCGAACACCTTGATAGAAGCCATGTCGTTGAGTTGGGGCGCTGCGGACGAGACAATGGCCTCGAAGAAATCCTTCACCCGCACGGGGCTGTAAACGAAGCCCGCGAGCATCGGAAACTCCGCGCGCTCCACGTACCCCGGCGCCGTTCCGTAAACAGGCGTGTAAACGAGAAAGCCCGCCTGTTCGTCGACGTCTGCTTCCTGCGCAAGGCGTATGCGCGCGGTGGCGGCTGTGAGCCCGGTTTCGGCGGCCCGCCCCATGGCGCGGGCCCGCTCCGGGTCGGAGAACATGTCGTAGCCATGGACGCGCTGGTTGCGCCAGTCGAACGGCTCAAGAAACGTGATCGGCGTGTAGAACGGGCGATCCGCGGCGGGCGTCACGCCATAGTTCGGGAAACCTTGCGCGCGCACGCTGCGCACATGCGCTTCCAGCTCGGCGGCGGTGACCACTTGCGCAAAGCCATAACCCTGCACGCCGGGAAGTTTGTCTGCGATCCTTAGGTTCTCGAAAATCGCGCGCCACTGCGCGGCCTTCACCTCGCCGAGGACGTTCACCAGAGCAGCGCCCGCCCGCAGGCTTTGTTCATGAACCGCCTGATGGCGCTGCATGTCCGCGACCAGGTGGCTCGCGAGAATCCCGACGCGCTCGGATATCAGACGCGTTTCCCGGATCTCCACCAGACGCCATGCCCAGAACGTGGCGAGGGCGCCAAACAGCATGACGACAGCCGCCATGGCGCGAGGGGACAGGCGGAGCCAAAACGCCCCGCCCCGCAGGCCCGACCTGTCGGAGGCTCCCTCCACGGATGGTCTGGACGCGGGGAGGACATGCTCATGTTTCATGAGCGGAAACGCTACACTAAATCAGATGCAGCAACATATACCTATTTTGGTTACAAACACCCAAAGAATTGTTAGGCGGCAGGCCTTTCATGGGACCTGCCGCCTGGCAATGGCCACGGTTGACGTGTCTCGCGGAAACCGTGGCTATTCGAGTTAGAGGCCAGCCAGATAAGCAGTCGGATCGACCGGCGTCGAACCCTTGCGAAGCTCGAAGTGAAGCTGCGGCGAGGAGACGTTGCCGCTCTGGCCGGACTTGGCGATCACCTGGCCGCGCCTCACCGTATCGCCCCGCTTGACGTTCAGCTCGCCGTTGTGCGCATACGCGCTGACGAAGCCGTTCGGGTGACGGATGAGCACAAGGTTGCCATAGCCCTTCAGCTCGCTGCCCGCGTAGGCGACCACGCCGGCCTCGGCCGCCTTCACAGCGGTGCCCTCGGGAACAGCGATGGCGATCCCGTCATTGGCTCCCGACTTGAAACCCTGAATGATTCGACCGCGAGCGGGCCAGCGGAACTCGGGCTTGTCATCCGCAGCGGGGGCCGCAGTCTTGGGCGCTTCGGGTTCAGCCTTCGGCGCCGGCACAGCTGCGCGCGCTGGCTCCGTCCGTGGCGCCGGCGCGGGCCGTGCGGCGGCCTGCGGCTTGGCGGCCTCCCCGGCCGCGGCGGACCGGGCGACATCGGTCCCGCGAGCGGCAGGCGCGGTGGAGGCAGGCGCGAGCGCCGCGGAGCGCTGCGGCTGGGTTGCCGACTGGGACTGCGGGCGGCTGGCGTCGGCGCTGCGCGCCTGCGACGCGGCGGCGGGCGCGGTATTCGGCGCGACGTTCGAAGCGCCCTGGCGCTGGGGCGCAGGCGCCCGGACCGGCGCGGCGCTCGGGGGCGCAGCGCGCAGCGAGGCGTCGTAAACCGGAACGGTGAGCTTCATTCCCGGGCGAACCTGAGTGGCGGAGGTCAGGCCGTTGGAGCGCAGCAGCGCCTCCTGCGGGACGCCATACCGGGCGGCGATGACGCTCGCTGGTTCGTTGGCGCCCACCGTTACGGGGGTGCCGCCTGCTGTGGTCCAAGGCCCGAAAGAGCCCGCTTGGGCTTGAGGCGCCGGCGTCGATGCGGGACGGGCGGGAATAGGCGCTGCCTGATAGGTGGGTCGGGTCGGCATGGAGGGCGCGGAGACGGGCGCGAGCGGCGCAGACTGGATGGCCGAGGAGGACGGCGCAGAACTGAGGGGCGCAGAGGACCACGAACTGGCTGCAGGCGCAGCGGCAGATGATTGACCGACAGTCTCAGGAGGAACGAGCTGCCCGGACGAAATCGAAGCTGTCGGGGTGTGATCGACGCCAGCGGCGAGACGCGAGGTATCGGAAGAGCAGCCCGCAAGGACGATGGCGGCGACGCCGACCCCGGCCCACCGCAACACACACAAACCCGATTGATTCAGATTGAACTCGCCCATTACGCAACTCGCACTCGACGCACCAACAGGCTCCATTAAGCGCGAAGTCGGTTAAGGGACGGTTTAAGGCGGGTTCTGGAATCAACTTTGTTCACGTTGTTCCAAAATCGCCTGTGGCGAACGTGACCCACACGGGGCGACTGTAGCTTTGGTCGGTCTGGCTGAAGCAGACTGACCACCCCGGCATCTGGTGTTCCCGCGCAGTTTGGACCGGTCTTCGCTTCGCTCCCGGCAGGTTGCCTTCTACAGAAAGGCAGATCGTCCCTGCTCCAGCGCGCTGGCGCGACAAGGCGCGATCACAGTTTCCGCAAACCCGTCCCCCGAGCGAACCAGTCGCACAAGCCGACGGCCCTCCTCCCGCTCCCGGGCCATGACGATCACGCCGCCATCTTTCAGGGACGCCGCCAGACTGCCTGGCAGGCCCGGAAGGCGCCCATGAATGAGAATACGGTCGAACAGCCCGGCGAGCGGGGCCGCGGCGAGACCATCGTCCCAAGCCACTGTTGCGTTACGAATTTCGAAAGACTCCAGGCGCGTGCGCGCCTCCATGGCGAGCGAGCGGTAGCGCTCGAACGACACCACCTCGCCGGCCAGTTGGGAAAGGATCGCCGTGGCGTACCCAGACCCGGAGCCAATCTCCAGCACGCGATGATCGGGGCGGATCGACAGCGCCTGCATCATCCGCGCGACGAGCAGCGGCTCAGGCATGGTCTGCCCGCAGGCGATGGGCAGGGCCACGTTGCGCCATGCAAGGTCTGCGTGCTTGCGCGGCACGAAGTTCTCGCGCGGCGCGATCTCCATCGCACGAAGGACGGAAATATCGGATATGCCGCGCCCCCTGAGGCCCAGAAGAAATGCGACGCGCTCCTGCGCGCGCACATCCGAGGGCTCCTCCTCATCCATGCCATAGGGGCCGCGCGGTTCGGTCATGGAGCCGTGTCCAGATTATCAGCGAAGCGGCCCAGCGCGGCGTAATCGGTCAGGTCAACGCGGAGCGGCGTCACGGCCACCTTGCGCTGCGCCAGCGCGGCAAGATCCGACCCTTCCGCCGGCGTTGAACGCTGACGCTCGAAGCCAATCCAGTAGTAAGGGATATGCCGCCCGTCACGCCGTTCCTCGATTTTCAAAAGCGCCGCGTCGCGCTTGCCCTGGGAGCACACACGCACGCCAGTCACGTCATCCGGCCCGCAATTGGGAAAGTTGATGTTCATGAGTGTGCTCGGCGACACGCCGGCGTCGAGGATGCGCCGGATTAGGGGCGGCGCGTGGGTCTCGGCGGTGGCCCACGGCACACTCTCGCGGTCGCCCGACATGTAGGATTGCGACAGGGCGATTGATGGCACGCCCAGAATGACGCCCTCCATCGCGCCGGCGACCGTGCCCGAGTACGTGATGTCCTCCGCCACGTTGTGGCCGCGGTTGACGCCGGACAGCACGAGGTCGGGACGTTGTCCGCCAAGGATGTGATGAATCGCCATGATGACACAGTCCGTCGGCGTGCCCTTTACGGCGAACCGCCCTTCAGCAATCTCGCGCACGCGCAGCGGATCGTTGAGAGAAAGGGAATGCGCCACGCCGGACTGGTCATACTCGGGGGCGACGATGGTGATGCGCTGCGGCGAGAGCGCGCGCGCAATACGCTCCAGAGCGCCAAGGCCGGGCGCGTTAATGCCGTCGTCGTTCGTGAGAAGAATGTGCATGTGGGATGTGGTCCGGTTGCGCAGCGGTTGGCGACAAGCACTAACATAGAGCGCGGGCCGTCGGTGACATCCCGTCGCGCTCAGCGGCCCGGCGCGGGAGGCGACCGACGAATGGGGGCGGGCTCGGGCGGCAGCGGCGGCGGCGATTGTCCGTCAACGGCGCCGAAGATTTTGCGCAGGAAGCCAGGCGTTATCACCGAAAGCGGGTTGACGCTCATCAGCGGCGCAGTGGCTGGCCCGGCGATGCGGTAGTTGATGCCGATAAGCCCTTCGTTCGCGCCGCCGCCGAGCAGCGGACCAAACAACGGGATCTTCGAGAACAGGTTGTTGAGGCCGTAAATCGGGACGAAGGTTCCATTGAGCGCAACCTGATCGCGGCTGAAATCGATCATGCCTTCGATGGTAGCGCCCACGCTCGGGCCGCTGACCACTCCCTCGCGCAGGTCGAGCCGGCCGCCGGTGCGGGCGAAGGCCACGTGCATTCGGTCAAATGGAACGGCGTTCGGGTCGATGGGGAAGCGCCCGGGTTCCGGCGCGCGAACGCCTTCCGCCACAAGGCGCTGGAGGTTAGCTTCGTTACGAAGGGTGAACCCGCGCACGCTCAGAATACCGGAAGCACGGCCCCCGCCGCTCAGGCCGGTCAGTTGGAGATCGCCGCCGTCCATGCGCCGGTAAAGATCGAGAAACGAAAGCAAAGCGCCGGCGTCGTCCGAGCGCAGGAAAAACTGCTGCTGGGCGCCGGCCTGCTGCGCCAGCGGACCGCCCGTGACCGACGCGCGGCCCGAGCGGGCGGCAAGCCGAAAATCACGAAGCACGTCGCCGCGGGTGGCGAGCCTCAGCTCAACATTCGACAGGGACTGGCCGTTCGCCCCGGTCAGCAGCGCGGCGCGCAAGTCGAGATCGACACCGCCGCCCGGAGCTGCGGGCTGCCCTCCCCGATCAGGGCCGGGACCGCCACCGCCGCCGCTGCCACCGCCGAGCAATTCCTGCGTGAAGGGCCGCGCGTCCAGCGTTGTGGCGCGCACGCTCACGCGCAAGCCATCCCGGCCCGACGCGGCCTCCACCTTCATGTCGTCGCCCGACGACAGCCGCACCTGCTGGAAGCTGGCGGAGGCAAAGCCCCCGGCCGGGTCAAGATCCACCGACCCGAGAGCATAGAGCGTTCCGGCGTCCAGAACGAATGACTGGAGCGAGGCGTGCCCGTTTTCCGAGACGATTGTGAACGACGCCTTGCCCGGCCGCCCTGACGGCTTGGAGACGCCGGGCGCCACATTGCCAATCGCAGCCCGCGTCAGATCGAGTTCGACTGCGGGCCGCGCCTTCTCGCCAGCCCCGATCAGGGTCACAATCCGCGCGCCCACAGGACCGGTGAACCCGGGAACGCCCCAGCCCAGCCGCGCCCGGGCGCTCTCGTCGAGCGTCAGGGACAATGTCGCCTCGGTGAACCCGCCGGGCGGCTTTTTCAATTCGAGCTTCGCCGTGGTTCCAAACAGACGGCCCTGCCCCGCGGCACGCAACCCCGAGGGATCGACCGTGACGGTCAGGGCGCCCTGCTCGAGCCTCTCCTTGCCCGCAAGACGCTCGACGACGAGATTGCTGACCTGCGCGGCGACGCGCACGAGCGGCTTTTCATTGAGACCGAAGTCAATATCGACAGTCAGGCGCCCATCGACCGAACCTCTGAACGCGCCCGGCTCCATGGCGAATCCGCCAAAGGGCTTCATCCCCTCGCGACCCAGAATGTCGCCGACCGCATCCATGGACCCCGTAACACGCACGTTCAAGGTTCCATGAACGGGCGGCCGGCCGAAGTCAGCGGCGTCAAAGCGACCATCAACGATCGTGAGTCGCCGGTCGCCGCCAGCCTCCATGTAGCCCGCCCTCGCCTCAAACACGGCGCTGCGCGCGGAGACGCGTCCCGCCCCGGCAAGGCCGGTGACGGAGGGCACACCGGGCAAGAAGCTAAGGCTGGCGTCCGCCACGCTGAAACTGACGCGAACGGCGTTTTCGTCAATCGGAAGCATGTCCGCCATGGCCACGAGCGACGCTTCGCCAAGATCAAGGAAGAGCTCCCCCTTCTCAAGACGCCCAGCCTCCACGTGACTTATGAACCAGGCCCGGGCGTATGGGGCGGACACAGTAGGCCACAGGCGCAGCACAGCGGCCGCATCCGTCTGCGAAGCGCTCAAACCGAGACGAAAGAGACGGTCGCCCGGCGTCCAGCGCCCGTCGCCGGAGCCCGAAACGGACACGCCCGGTCCCGCGACCTCGAAACGATCCGCCACGAATGTCTTGGAGGCCACGTCCACGCGAGCCGTGAGCGCCGCGCGATCAATGGGGACATCCCGCTCGCCGGGCCGCTCGGCGCCCAGCACGCCGGGTCCGCTGGTGAGACTGACGGCCCAGAACCCGGCGCCCGCCTCGGGCGGAGACACGCTGCCGGACGCCGACAGTCGCGTGCGGCCGGCCAGATACGTCACCGGGCCAACATCGAAGCGGCGGGCGGCGCCGTCCCATGTGAACGCGCCTGAAATCTCGTCCACACGCAGCGGCTCATGGTGCTGATTGAGTACGTAGAAGAAGCCGGAACCGACAGAAAACTGGCCTGTCGCGGCCTCGAAGGTGCCCGTTTCCGACAGTCCCAGACGAAGCCTCGCCGAAATAGGCGTGTCAAAGTCCACGGCCGGATTGCGCGCGCCGCTGAGCAAGAAAATCTCATCGGCGGACAGGTCGCGCACCTCGACGTCGAGGCTGCGCAAACCAGAATCCGCGAGTTCTCCGGTCGCCCGCGCGGTCACCGTCCAACGGCCATTCGGACCGACGCCAGACACGGACAGAAGCGCCGCGTCGCGGTCGCGATCCACCATCGCCTCGAACCCGTCGAACGCGAACGTCCTCCCCGATGCCCGGTCCGAGAACATGAGGCGACCCCGCGCGACGCCGACATGCTTCAGCGATCCGAGGGGAGAGGCGGCGCCGAGGGACAAGGCCAGAACGGAGCGGACTGCATCGCCAAGGGGCCGCAGCGCCGCGTGTTCGCCGCCCGTCTCCTGCATGGCCGGCATGCTGGACGAGGGCGCAGCCGCGCGGCCCAGGACAATAGGGCCAGCGCCCGCCGAAACGGCGACCGCGCCGTCCTCGGTCAACGCCAGATCAATGTCGAGGTCGAAAATGTCGATCCGCGTCGGCGCGACAACGCCTGCGAGCAAGGCCAGCGGATCAATGGCGACTGACGCCCGCGGCGCGACGATGACCGCATCGCCTGCGCTGCTGACAATCCGCAGGTCATCGACGGAAACCACCAACCCCGTGGCGTCCAGTTGCACCCATGTGCGCCCGGCGATGGCGTCGTAGCCGTCTCCAAGCCGCGCATCGATCGCGGCGGCAATCCGGTCGCCCAGCATGGGGACGGCGATCGGCCCCCGCGCCGCGAGCACCGCAAGCCCAGCCGCAAACAGCGCTACAACGCAAACCACGGTGAGCAGCAGACGGGCAGCCAAACCAAAGCCGTACCGGTTGCGAGGACGACGCGCCCGGCCGCGCCGACGGCGGATGCGCGCAAGCGTAGCCTCCTCCGGGAGCACGGCGTCGGCGCTCCGGTCGGCGACCGAATGGGCGCTATCGTGGCGGGCTTGCGTCAAACAGGGTCTCTGACCGAGCGTGGAATGGAGCCTTGGGTGTGCTTCGATTCGTGGGCGGCGACAACGTGGCGATTGGTCCGCGGAGCCGTCCCTCCGTATATCGGAGTGATCCGCATTTACGACGAAAGGAAGGCCAATGACAGTCAAGCTCAGCGCGGGGGACAAAGCGCCCGCCTTCAAACTGCCCGGCGCGGGCGCCGCCGCCGTGTCCCTCGCCAGCCTTAAAGGCAAGACGGTTGTCGTCTATTTCTATCCGAAGGACGACACCACAGGCTGCACGCGCGAGGCGATCGACTTCACGGGCCTCAAGGCGGATTTCGAGGCCGCCGGCGCCGTTGTGATTGGCGTATCTCCGGATTCCGTGGAGAGCCATGCGAAGTTCGCAGCCAAGCACGAACTTGACGTTATGCTCCTGTCCGACGAATCGAAGGAGATGCTCGAAGCGTACGGCGTCTGGGCCGAAAAAAGCATGTACGGCCGCAAGTACATGGGGGTTGAGCGGACAACCTTCCTGATCGACGGCAAGGGCCGGATCGCGCGCGTCTGGAACAAGGTGAAAGTTCCCGGTCACGCTGCGGAGGTGCTGGAGGCGGCTCGGGCCCTCTGATCGGCTCGTCGGCTTGACCTTTGCTATGTATTAACCCTAACGTGGTGGTGTTGGGACCATAGGCGCCGGGATTTCCGCCGGCGCAAATGGATTGTCCCATGGCGCGCACCACGTTTGTGGCCAAACAGTCTGCGAAGTCCGCGTTTGCCGGGTCCCGCAGCGTGACCCTGCCCTACGCGGCTTTTCTCGGGCTCGTTGCTCTCACGGTTGGGTCAGCCGTGGGCATGGTCTCGGTCGTGGGGTACCTCCACTTGCGGGATGAAGCGCCCGTGGCGCTCGGCGCCCGCCAGCAGTCCGTCGACAGATCCTACGAGCTGCGGATCAACGAATTGCGGCGCGAACTCGACAAGGTGAACTCAATGCGCCTTGTGGAGGAAGCGGCGACCAGCGCGCGCGTGCGGGAGCTGTCGTCCCGGCAGAGCGAGCTGGAAGCGCGCAGCGTGACGCTGGCTGCGCTCGCGCAGTCCTCGGGAATGCTTGGCGCGCCGCAAGGCGCGGTCCCCGCGAACAGAACACAAAATCCCACGCCATTGGCGACCACGGGGCCCGCCGCGCCCGCAGGCGCTCCGGCGCCGCTCGGCTTCGCTCCCCAAGGCCAACGCCCCGCTGCGGACGCTGTCCGCGCGCTCGAACGCGCAGCGTCGCCCCAGCCGAAAGGCTCGCCCTCGGATGTCCCGCCGCCAGAGCTCAGGCCGGGGCTGAGGGGCGCTTCGCTCTTCAATTCGTCGCCTGAAGAGGATGGCGGCCGAGGCGCCAACCACCCCAACGCGCGCCGCGTGGCGGAGATTGAGGAACGCGTTGCGCACCTCGATCGGCTCCAGGTGGAGGCCGTACAGGCCATAGGGTTGCGCGCGCGCCAGCAGGCGGCGCGGCTCCAGGCGGCTTTCGCCGAGATTGGACTGAGGCCCGAGCGGCTCGCCCCGCAGGCGCCCGCAGCCGGAGGTCCGTTCGTCCCCTTGCCGCCCGCAGCCGCCGCATCCGAGTTCGGCCGCAAGCTCGCCTCCTTTGATCAGGACGTGCGCCGCGTCGAGCAACTTCGTCGCGCCCTGACGCACGTGCCGGTGGGGCGACCTGTGTCGCCCACTGCCGAGATGAGCTCCAACTTCGGCTCGCGGATCGATCCCTTCCTTGGTCGGCCGGCCTTTCACACTGGCGTTGATTTCCGCGACTGGTACGGGGCGCCCGTCTTCGCTGCGGCCTCCGGGTCCGTGGCCTCCGCCGGCCACAACGGCGGATACGGCCTGATGGTGGAGATCGAACACGGCGGCGGGCTCGCCACCCGTTATGCTCACCTTTCAAGCATTCACGTGAAGGAAAGCCAGACCGTGACCGCCGGCCAGCGCATCGGCCGGATCGGCTCGACCGGCCGCTCGACCGGGCCGCACTTGCACTACGAGGTGCGTATTGACGATGAGGCCGTCGACCCGACACGGTTTTTGCGGGCGGGCGCGCGTCTTTCCGAAAGCTCCGCGGGGCAGGAATGCCTGATCTGCGCCGGGCCGGGATTGCCATGAGCGTCGAACCCGCGCAACCATGCGGCGAAAGGACATCGCCACCGCATGGATACCGAGGCTGATCGGCAGACGGAGGCGCGCTCGCGCGCGTGGGCCACCCCTGTTCTCAATCCGTGGGTGATGCTGGCGCTGGCAGGTCTGTTCTGGAGCGGAAACCATATTGCAGGCCGGGCGGGCGCAGGACACATTCCGCCTCTCGCGCTCGCATCTTTCCGATGGCTGCTGGGCGCGGCCATCATGTATCCGTTCGTGCATCATCATGTGCGCCGGGACTGGCCGGTGATCGTCGCAAACTGGAAACCAGTCCTCGCCATGAGCGTGCTTGGCGGAACCATCTTTTCCGGCATGCAGTACTCGGCGCTTCAGCATACGACGGCGCTGAACGGGTCGATCTTCAACTCGTTCGCCCCTGCAATCATCGTACTGGTCGGCGCCCTGCTCTTCTCGGACCGCTTGCGTCTCCTGAACATCCTCGGAATCGCCACCTCGTTCGCGGGCGTCATGGTGATCGTCAGCCGCGGCGACCTCGCCGTGCTGCGCACGATCTCCTTTAATTTCGGCGATATCCTGCTCCTCGTGAACATGGCGATATGGGCGGTGTACTCCGCTTGCCTGCGGCTGCGGCCGCCGGTGCATTCGCTCACCTTCACGTTCCTGCTGGCGCTGATCGCAGGCGTCACGCTCACGCCGTTCTGGGCCATAGAGCACATGAGCGGCTTCCAGTTGCAGGCAACGTGGCTCACCGTCATCGTGATCGCGTACTGCACAATCTTTCCGGGCCTGCTTGCCTACATCTGCTGGAATAAGGGGATCGAGGACGTCGGCTCGGCGCGAGGCGGCGTCTTTCTCCACCTGATCCCATTTTACGGGGCCGTGCTCGCAACGAGCATGCTCGGCGAGCAACTGATGACGTTCCACATTGCCGGGTGCGGATTGATCCTCGCCGGGGTGTGGTTCGCCGCACGCAAGTGAGCGCGGCGGTCGCGCGTCTTCGCGCCTGGGCGAAAACACTGAAGCGTGACGTGGTGGCGCTGCACCTGGCCGCGCGGGATCCACGCACCCCTCTTGGCGCCCGCATCCTCGCGCTCGCCGTATTGGCCTATGCGCTAAGCCCGCTGGACCTGATCCCGGATTTTATTCCGATCCTGGGGCAACTGGATGATGTCATCCTCGTGCCGCTCGGCATCTGGCTGGTCGTCAGAATGATCCCTCGGGAGGTCTTCACAGACGCCCGCGCCCGCGCACAGGACATGGATCGACCGCCAGCAAGCCGCGCTGGCGCGACGGTGATCGTCACGCTGTGGATCGCCGGGCTCGCCGTTTGTCTATGGTGGATTCTGCCCTGACGGCGTCGGCACGCTTCAGCGGCCGCCGCGCGCCACCCGCTCGATTTCCGCCCGGACCAGCCGCTCAACCAACGTGGGCAGGTTGTCATCGAGCCATTGCTTCAACATCGGGCGCAACATATCGCGGACCATATCGTCCATGGAGCCGGCGCCCGTGGTCGACAAGCTACGGGACAACCTGTCGAAGGCCGACGAGACGCTGGAATCGACATCGGGCGACATGAGCCGCTCGCCGCCGAACGCGGGACGCGCGGCGCTGGCCCGGGACGCGGGCTGGCCGGCAGGCCACGGCGGCGGGCGCTCTGCGCGCTCGGGACGCTCAGCACGCTCCGACCTCTCGGGGCGTTCCGCGCGCTCAGGACGTTCCGCGCGCTCGGGGCGTTCCGCACGCACGGAAGGGTCCGGCGGGAAACGACCGGGCGCGCTGGCGAACGACGGCTTCGGGCCGGCCTCGAACCGCGGCATACGTTCGGGAAAGTCACCGCGCGGTTCCGGCTTGAGCCGGGGCGGTTCAGACGCGGCCAAAGGCGACGGCCGTGACGGAATGGGGGCGCCATGCTCGTCCGCGATAATCCGGCGAATGGACGCGAGGATTTCCTCCATGGAAGGATCCGTCTCGTCGCCCGACCCGCTCTGCAGAGGAGATGGGACTGCGTTCATTGTCCTGGCCGCCTTTTCCGGAGGCTCACGCCGCGCCTCCACGAACCATCGAATAACATTAGTCTGAAATGGCTACTACGCGAACGAATCAAGTTACCAACAGATTGAACGCTAGGCCGCGCGACGGCAAGTCGGGGCGGAGCAATTTCTCCGCCCGAAGGCGATCCACCCTCGCAGGCAATCTGCGGTCAGCGTCCGTCGGGCGTGCGCGTTCCGATCCACTTGCCCTTGACCTGATCGTAATGGATCGTCGGATCATAGGACTCGACCGCAAGACCAAGTCGGCGGGCGTTGAGTTCACCAACCGTCGATAGGAGCGAATAGGAGCTAACCACGCGTTCGCGCTGCGCTGTGATGAGATTGACCCGCGCGTTCAGCAACGCCTGCTGTGCGTTCAGCACATCAAGCGTGGTGCGCTGCCCGACACGGGCCTCCTCACGCACGCCGTTGAGGGCGATCTCCGCCGCCCGCACCTGCGCCTGAACCGCCTGGATGAGCGGACCGACGTTTTGCCACACGCCCCACGCCGCAACGACCTGCGACCGCACCTGCTCGCGCTGCAGGTCGGCCTGCAGGCGCGCCTGCCCCATTTGCTCCTTAGCTTGCCGCACCAGCGCGTAGACAGCGCCGCCCTCGTAGATGGGGATATTCAGGCTCCCGATCACCTGCGCCGTGTTGATGCGCTGGTTCTGCGCCGAATCTTCCCACCGGTTGCTCCACGAGCCCGTGAGGTTCACCGTCGGCGCAAGCTGGCCTTCCGCCAGACGCACCGCGAGCGCCGCCGCGTCCACGTTGTGAAGGGCGGCCTGGATCAGCGGATGAGAGCGCTGCGAGGTCGCGATGGCGACGTCGATCGAGCGAGGAACAAGCGCAGTCAGCGGCTGGGCCGGCGACAGCGAGCGCGGGGCCTCACCAATGAACTGACGGAAATTCGCGAGCGATGCCTGCAGGTTGGACTGGGAGACAAAGGCTTCCGAACGCCCCTGCGCCAGCGCCGCCTCGGACTGGGCGACGTCGGTGCGCGTCACCTCGCCAACGTTGAAGCGCTCCTGGGTCTGGCGAAGCTGCTGCTCGAGCACCTCGACGTTGTTGCGCCGCAGGTTGAGGATCGCCGTGTCGCGCAGCACGTTCATATAGGCGGTGGCGGCGTTGTTGAGCAGCGTCTGCTCCGTCTGCCGCATCTGCTCTCGCGACTGAAGAACCTGCGAATCCGCCTGGCGCACGCTGTTGGCCGTGCGGTTGCCGTTCCACAGATTTTGGGTGACAGCGACGCCGTAACCCCGCGGCTGCGTGGTTACTGGGCCGCCCGAAGCCCCGCTCGTGATCGCCTCACGCTCGCGCCAGCCGCCATCCGCGGTGGCCGCAATGCTGGGGCGGTACCCGGACATGGCGCGCGCCACGTTTTCATTCACCGCCCGCGTCGCGGCCCGCGCCGCGTTCAGGTCCGGGCTGAACACATAAGCCTTCGCAAGCGCGCTCGAAATCGTCTCAGCCGATGCGGACCCGCATGCGCCTGCCGCCAGCAACGCCCCGAGCGCCGCCGATACGGCGAGCCGAGCGAGTCGAATGTTGTCCCGCGCGCCTGAAGCTGCCCCCACGTGCCACCCTATCCAGTTACCGTCGCCAGAACGCAATCCTCACCTTATCAGTTAACATGAGTTAGCAGATCGGCGCACGCGTTACGTGGGCGCGCTGTGGATTTGTGTGCGCCATGACGCATAAATGCGACATTTTGGGCCTCGGACAAACTCTGCAATTACTTGGCATTACGTGGAAAAGTCAGAAAACGAACCCTGGCGGCCGCGCGAACGCCGCCAGCGATTCGGCCGCGGCGCCAAAAAGGGTCCGGCTGCTGACAGCATCTCCGGTCCGGGCGTAGAGCACAAACTGCCCGGCGCCCCGGGATCCACCGGCCCCGGCCTCAATCGCGAGCAGACGACCTCCGTCCGCGAGTTGGGCGATCAGCTTATCGGGACGCTGCTCGATCGCGCCGTTGACCAGGATCACATCGAACGGACCGCCCTGCGCTGGTCCAGCCGCCAGGTCGCCCGCCGCGGCGCAGGCGTTCGCGAGGCCCAGTTCGCTGAAAATGCGCGAAGCGCGGTCTGCAAAAGCCGCGCTCTCCTCGAACGCCAGCACTGAACCCGCCAGCCGCGCCGCAATGGCCGCAGAGTAGCCGGCGCCGCCGGCCACATCGAGCACCCGATCCGTGGCCGTGATCTCAGCCGCCTGTAACGCCCGCGCCACGAACATGGGAACGAGCAGCCGGCGCCGCGAGTCGCCCTCGCGGGCCTCAAGGGTCGCGTCGCTGTAGACCAGCGCGTCGCTCTCCCCGTTCAGAAAGGGCTCGCGCGGGGTGGCGAGCACAGCGGCGAGCACCTCGGGGTTCGTCACGTCAAACGTCCGAAGCTGTCGATCCACCATAGTGCGCCGGTGTTCGACGGAGCGGGGATCGGTCAGGTAATCGGATGCGCGCGACATTGAACGGGTCCATCTTTTCCCACGGCGCGCGGGGCGCCGCATCGCCGGGCTTATAGGGCGAACCCGGCGCCCCTGTCCACGCGCGGAAAGTTCGAGGCCTGCGCACGAGGCCACGGATCGCTCCGCGTCCGGGGATGACGCCGTGGGGAAATGGGCGCTCATCGATGCGCGCAAGGCGCCCGACTCCCTGCCCTACATCAGCGTCGCGTAATCAAGAAAACCGACCATCTGGCCGGGTTCGACGCGGGTGATATCCTCCGACAGTTCGACCAGCCCCTGCGTCTCCGTGAGCGACGACAGAAGCCCTGCCCCCTCGCGCGGAAACTTTCGCGCCTCGACGACGCCATCCGCGCCGCGCGCGAGGCTCACGCGCACAAACTCCCGCCGGCCCGTCTTTTTCTTGTAGGAAAACGCCGCACGCACAGGAACGGGCAGGCTCGCCGGCGCCGGGGCGCCCATCAACGCGAGCGCCAGCGGGCGCACCACATAGGCCTGGGTCACGAAACTCGCGACCGGGTTTCCCGGCAAACCAACGAACGGCGTGCCGGCGATGACGCCCATGGCGACAGGACGACCCGGCTTGATCGCCATGCGCCAGAACGCCAGCGAGCCGATGCTCTCCACGGCGGCCTTCACGTGATCCGCCTCGCCGGTGGAGACGCCGCCGGAGGTGACGATAAGGTCGAACCGCCCCGCCGCGCCCGCGAGCGCGTGGGCGAGCCCGTCGCGATCATCGCGCAGGATGCCGAGATCGTGCGCCTCGCAGCCCAGCCGCGCCAGCAACGCCAACAGCATGAAGCGGTTGGAATCGTAAATCTGCGGCGGCGCCTGATCCTCGCCCGGCGACACCAGTTCATTGCCGGTCGAGAAGACGGCCACGCGCACGGGCGTGGCGACCTCAAGCTGCGTGACACCAAGGGCGGCGGCCAGCGCGACATCCTGCGGCTTGAGCCGCCGTCCCTTCGGGATGGCGAGAGCGCCGCGCGCGATGTCCTCGCCCGCTGGCCGCACGTTGGCGCCGCGCTTCAAACCTTGCGGCAGGATCACGCGCCCGTCCTCGACGCGCACGTCCTCTTGCATGAACACTGTGTCGGCGCCCTCGGGCATCAGCGCGCCGGTGAAAATGCGCGCGGCAGCGCCCGCAACGTGGGCGCCCGCACGCGCGCCGGCCTCAACCCGCCCCGACAGCGGCAGCGTCGTAGCCCCGTCAGGCTGCAGATCAGCGTGCCGGACGGCGTACCCGTCCACGGCGGAATTGGTGAAAGGCGGCAGCGGGATCGGGGCAAAAAGATCGGCGGAGAGCACCCGCCCATCCGCCTGCGTGAGCGGCGCGAGAACGGTGCGCCCGATGGGGCGGACGCGGCTTGCAATCAGCGCAACGGCGTCCTCGACCGCCAGAAGCGCGCCGCCAAACGCGAAGCAATCGTCGCTGAGCTGCGCCATGCGCTGCGCCCCTGTCCTAAACGCCGCCTGCGGCGAGTCGCGCCTGCAGCGCGTCAATCTCCATCGCCGCGCTGAGCATCATATCGGCCACGCCGGCGACGTCGTCCAGATGCCGCCGCTCCGGAGCCCCCGGCCCCGCCTCCACATCGCTGGCGAGCCCAAGGATGTCCGGATCCTCCGGCCACAGGAACGGCTTGCCGTTCTCCCCGCGATGCACCTCGATCTTCGGATGGCCGCTGCGCTTGAAGCCTTCCACGATCACCAGATCGCAGGGGGAAAGCTTCCCCAGCAGTTCCGGCAGCGTCCATTCGGCCGCGCCGCGCAGCTCGTGCATCAGCGCAAAGCGATTGGCGGACGAGACCAGCACCTCGCGGGCCCCCGCCTGCCGGTGCATCCATGAATCCTTGCCGGGCTTGTCCACGTCGAACGCGTGGTGGGCGTGCTTGATCGTGGACACAGCAAGCCCGCGTGCGCCGAGCGCGGGAATGAGCTTCGTCAGCAAGGTCGTCTTCCCCGCCCCGCTCCAACCGGCCAGACCAACCACCTTCATAAGCCTTACCCGCAACCCGAAAAACAGACGTGGCCGGGGAGCACCCGGCCACGCGAATATCTAGCGCTCCGCCAACGGCGGGGCGAGTGGCGTCACTCTGCCGGAACAGCGTTCGGCGGCGTGGCGCCAGCGCGCTGCTTTTCCTTGGCGAGCCAGAGCGAGTGGTGCTCCTTGGCCCAGTTCTCGTCGACCTCGCCCGAGCCCATGGCGTCGAACGCGCCTTCCATGCCAACCGAGCCGATGTAGGCGTGCGCCAGCATCACGGCGATGAAGATCATCGCCACCACAGCGTGGACGTTCAGCCAGAACTGCTGGTCGCCCACGGTGTGGCCGCTCTCGAACGGGAACAGCAGATACCAGCCCGAAATGGACATGGCGACGCCGCCGATGATGACGATCCAGAAAATCGCCTTCTGGCCGGCGTTGAAACGCGGCGCCGGAGGATGCTGACCCTTCTTGAGGATCCCGCCGCCAGCCTTCAGCCATTCAACATCGAGCTTGGAGGGAATGTTGTCCTTCACCCAGACGAGGAACATCAGGGCGACGCCAAGCATGAACGGGAACGACAGGTAGTTGTGGGCGATCTTGCCCCAACCCGCCAGCGCTGCGAACGCGGCGTCGCCAAACACCGGCGCCACGAGAGCCTTGCCGAAGGTCAGGTTCAGGCCCGACAGGGCGAGGATGACGAAGCATCCGGCGGTGAGCCAGTGAACAAACCGCTCAAAACCGCCGAAGCGGGTGACGGTCCGGCCCGAGAACCCGGCGTCAATCGTGATACGGCCGCGGGTGCCGTAGAACGCCACGAGCAGCGCAAGCATGCCGAGGATCGACACGCCGCCGATCAACCACAGGCTGCCCTGATGGAAGTCGCGGAACGACTTGCCTTCAGGCTGGATGAGCGACGCGGCAGTGCGGTCAGGGATGGTGATGCGGCCAGCGACGGCGTCGCCGCCACGCAGCGCGTTGAGCAGCTGCTCTTCCTTCACCGACTGGGCGGTTGGATTTGGCGCTTGCTGGGCGGCGACGGGCGCCGCCTGCCCCAGCACGGCGAGCGCCAGTGCGAACGTGAGTGCCCGAAGGGCGTTAATCGCCATTTTCATAGGCGTGCTCTCTTGTTGGATGCCGACAGGCGCGGCCCGGACAACGCCGGGCCGCGTTTGTGCAGACGTCAGATGGCGACGGTTTCCTTGTAGGCCGTCTTCCAGCCCCAGGCGCCCGAGCCATAACCGCGGCGGGTGACGCGCTCCTTGTAGATCTCGGCGATGATCTTGCCGTCGCCGGCAAGGAGCGCCTTGGTGGAGCACATCTCCGCGCAGATCGGCAGCTTGCCTTCCGCGAGGCGGTTCGCGCCGTACTTGACATACTCCGCCTGCGTCAGGTCGGCCTCGGGGCCGCCGGCGCAGTAGGTGCACTTGTCCATCTTGCCGCGCGAACCGAAGTTGCCCACGCGCGGATACTGCGGCGCGCCGAAGGGGCACGCATAGAAGCAGTAGCCGCAGCCGATGCACAGATCCTTCGAGTGAAGGACCACCGCGTCGGCGGTCGTGTAGAAGCAGTTCACCGGGCAAACCGCCGCGCAAGGCGCGTCGGTGCAGTGCATGCACGCCATCGAGACTGAACGCTCGCCGGGCTTGCCGTCGTTGATGGTCACGACGCGACGGCGGTTGATGCCCCACGGAACGTCGTGCTCGTTCTTGCATGCGGTGACGCAGGCGTTGCACTCAATGCAGCGGTCAGCGTCGCAGAGGAATTTCATACGAGCCATTGTCTTGCTCCCCTCACGCAGCCCGGATCTGGCAAAGCGTGACCTTGCCCTCGTGCATGCCCGTCACCGGGTCATAGCCGTAGGTCGTGACAGTGTTGACGCTCTCGCCGAGGACGATCGGGTCAGTTCCCTTCGGATAGTTCCCGCGCTGGTCTGCGCCCTGGAACCAGCCGGCGAAGTGGAACGGCATGAACGCCACCCCCTTGCCGACACGCTCCGTAACAAGCGCCTTGACGCGTGCACGGGCGTTGCCCTCAGGACCAGAGACCCACACGAACTGACCATCGCGAATGTTGCGCTCGGATGCGTCGGCCGGGTTGATCTCGACGAACATGTCCTGCTGGAGTTCGGCCAGCCACTTGTTCGAACGGGTCTCTTCGCCGCCGCCCTCGTACTCGACGAGACGACCGGAGGTGAGGATGATCGGGAACTGCTTCGCGACCCCCTGCTCCAGCGCGCGCTTCTGGAACGTCTCGCCGATGTTGGCCATACGGAACTGACGACCATCCGGACGCGTCGGATATTTCGCGACGAGATCGGTACGCGGCGTGTAGATCGGCTCGCGGTGCACCGGCACCGGATCCGGCAGGTTGTAGGCCACCGCGCGCGCCTTCGCGTTGCCATAGGGCAGAACGCCCTTGTCAAGGCAGACGCGAATGATGCCGCCGGACAGATCCGTCGCCCAGCCAACCGTATCGGGGTTGTTGCCGCCGATCGCGGTGATCTGCTCGACTTCAGCCGCCGTGAGATCGCTGTCCCAGCCCAGCTTCTTGAACAGGCCGAAAGTGAACTCCGGATAGCCGTCGGTCAGCGCAGAACCCTGGCTGAACGAGCCGTCGGCGAGCATGCTCACCTGGCGCGCTGTGCCATCGGCCTGCTTCTCCTCGCGAACCACACCGAAGCGGGCGCGGAAGGTGCCGCCGCCGTCCTTCACGTGAAGGTTCGTGTTGTAGAGGATGTGCGTGCCCGGATGCTTGATCTCCGGCTTGCCCCAGCACGGCCACGGCAGGCCGTAGTAGTCGCCGCCGATGCTGGCCTCGTTGGCCGGCGCGCGCAGCGTCACCACGTCGAACTTGCCCTGGTTGGCCATGTGCGCCTTGATGCGCTCCGGGGACTGGCCAGAGTAACCGGTGGAGAAGCCGCCGCGGTTGATCTCGCGAAGGATGTCCTCCGGCACGGGCTTGTTGCCGACCATCTTGTAGTTCTTGAACATCTGGTCAGCGAAGCCGAGCTTCTTCGCCAGCAGGTACAGGGTCTCGTAGTCGTCCTTCGACTCGAAGATCGGCTCGACGAACTTTTCGCCCCACTGGATCGAGCGGTTGGACGCGGTGCGCGAACCATCCGTCTCGAAGTTGGTGCAGATCGGCAGCAGGTAGGTGCCGTTCTTGCGGTTCGAGAGCGCGGCGAACGTGGTGGGATGCGGATCCGCAACCACCAGCAGGTCGAGCATCTCGAGCGCCTTCACGGAGTCCGGCATGCGCGGGATCGTGTTGCCGCCGTGGCCGAAGACGAACATCGCCTTGACGTTGTCCTTCTGGTCGACGTCGTCGGGCTTGTGCGTGACGGCGTCGAACCAGCGGGTCGACGGAATGCCTGGCGTCTCCATGTTCTGCTTCGCCGTCCGGGCCGGACGACCGCCCTTGGCGGGCACCTCGTCGAAGCGGGACACGAAGTAGTCGTAGGGAACGCCCCACACGCGGGCCCAATGCCGCCAGCCGCCCTCAACGAGGCCGTAGTACAGCGGCAGCGTACCGATATCGAGACCAAGGTCGGTCGCGCCCTGCACGTTGGTGTGGCCGCGGAAGATGTTCGCGCCCGTGCCCTCGGCGCCGACGTTGCCGGTGGCCAGAAGCAGGTTGCAATAAGCGCGCACGTTCGCGGTGCCCACCGTGTGCTGCGTGCCGCCCATGCACCAGATGAACGTGGACGGACGCTGCTTGGCGAAGGTCTCCGCGACCTTCTTCAGCTGCTCGCCCGGAATGCCGGTGACGCGCTGCACCTCGTCGGGGGTCCACTTCGCGACTTCGGCGCGGATCTGCTCCATGCCGTCAACGCGCTGGCGGATGAACTCCTTGTCCTCCCAGCCATTCTGGAAGATGTGCCACATCATGCCCCAGATGACCGCGATGTCCGTGCCGCCGCGGAAGCGCACGAACTCGGTGGCGTGGGCGGCGGTGCGCGTGAAACGCGGATCGAACACGATCACGTTCGCGCGGTTCGTCTCCTTGCCGGTCAGGATGTGCTGCAGGGAGACCGGATGGGCCTCGGCCGCGTTCGACCCCATGAAGACGATGGTCTTCGCCTTGCGGATGTCGTTGTAGGAGTTCGTCTGGGCGCCGTAACCCCAGGTGTTCGCAACGCCGGCGACCGTGGTCGAGTGGCAGATACGAGCCTGGTGGTCGACCGAGTTCGTGCCCCAGAAGGCGCCGAACTTGCGGAAGAGGTAGGCCGCCTCGTTGGTGAACTTCGCCGAGCCGAGCATGTAGACGGAGTCGGCGCCGGACTTGCCGCGGATCTCCATCATCTTGTCGCCGACCTCGTTGATCGCCTGATCCCACGAGATGCGCTGCCACTGCCCGTTGACGAGCTTCAGCGGATACTTCAGGCGACGGTCGCCGAACACCAGCTCGCGCGACGCAGCGCCCTTGGCGCAGTGCGTGCCGCGATTGATCGGGCTGTCCCAGGCCGGCTCCTGGCCAACCCACACGCCGTTCTGGACTTCGCCGACGATCGAGCAGCCCACCGAACAGTGGGTGCACATGTTCATCTTGCGCTCAGCCGACTTTGAATGGTCGTGCGCGGCGATGGCCTCAGCCTTGCGCACGCTGCCAAGCGAAGCGCCGATGGCGACGACGCCGCCGGCCGTAAGGCCGGAGCGCTTCAGGAACGTGCGGCGGTCAAGGGCGCCGGAGGCCAGGCCGGCGGCCACTGCCTGCAGGCGCGGAGACCGTGCGGCCGCGTCTCTTCTCTTGATGAGCATGGATGCCCCCCTCAGTACCGGTTCGTGCGGTAGAACGTCTTGACGTGATCCGTCTCGCGATAACGGGTCTTGCGACGGTCAGCCTGGCTTTCATTGGCCTCCGCCGGCGTCACCTGCCCGGCGACCGCAGCGCCCGCGACAGCGGCGGCGCCGCCGAGACCGCGAAAGAAGCTGCGTCTGTTGACCGCCTTCTTTTCAGTTTCGTTGCTCATGTGACCCTCCAGTCAACAACTTCCAAACCCACGAAGGCGCGCTCACGACGGCAGCGTGAACGCCTCGCCTTCCAACTCCAGGAACGTGCGGCCGACACGGCCCACGGTCTTGTAGAAACCAGCGCGCGTCGAAACCTCGAGATCCGCAAAGAAGCGGATCGCCCAAGGCTTGATGTGCGCCTCGAAGAACGCCTTCTGTGTCGCGATGTCAGCTTCGATCGCGCCAGAGGCGAAGTTGGCCATCACATCGCACAGGATCGCGATGTGATCCTCCGGCTCGCTGCGCGGACCATCGCGCTCCACGCCCAGCCGCTCAAGATCAGCGCGCAGGCGCGCGAGCGGGCGCTCGTGCAGAAAACCGGTGAGATAGTAGGAGCCGTACGGCAGGAACTCGCCGCGCCCGACGCCGATGAACAGGTCAAAATACTCGCGACTGACATCGTCGGCGTTTGCACGGGACGCGGCGTCGCCAAGCGCAATGTGCGCCATACCCAGCTCAGTGGCGTCGCCGGTGATTGCGGCGACCTGGCGCAGCGTATCGGCGTCAGGCGCGCGGCCCAGAAGCACGGCGAGCATACCCCACTCGGCTGCACGCAGGCGGTCGATCTCATCGACCTCTGCGCGCTCGGCCTTCGCCAGACCGCCCTCGCCGCTCGCGGAATTGCCGCCATACAGGTCAGAACGAAGCGTGGCGCGCGACAGCTTCGTCAGCGCTTCAACAGCGGCCACGCGATCCGCAGGAACGCGCGTCCAGCCGGAAACAGACGGCTGCGATATGCCGAGTCCGCGCGCCAAAGCGGCAACGCCCCCCGCCGCCTCGATGGCGCGAGAAAGCCCTTCGTCCCTCATAACCCTTCCTTGCGCTTCCGTTTGTTTCTTCATGGAATTTGAAACGCTCTTAGAGTTAGCATTATGCCAAACTCGCTTGCGGCTTCAAGTGTTCATAGGCATCGCCTATGCGACGTTTTGTCAGCAGACGGCGCGACTAAACCGGGGCTGCGCCGCCATGACGTCGGCGCGGCTTTTGCGCCTCCTCGACAGAGACTATCCGGGCGGGCGTGGCAACCTCAGGGACATTCTCCGAAACATACGTTTTTTCAACCGCTTCGCCGCTTTCGCGTACGTCGCTCAAGCGCACGGCGGAGGGCTCTTGTTCGTCGGTTGGCGAGTCGATTTCCGCGCCCTCTGCAGTCACATCCGTAGACTCACGTTCGCCTAAAGTATGACCCGTTGGCGCGGACTGGGCGGACGCAACCATCTCCCGCAAAGTCTCAATCGCGGTATCGATGGGGCCGTTGCCGGGCACCCCCCCGGGCGCGTTCCAATCGTAGGCGTACTCCATCGCGGGATTCACGTAATCGCGAATCACGGGATCAAGCGCCCAGGCCTTTTTCAGCGCCGCATTGCGCAAGGCGGCGGGCACTTCCTTGCGCATGAAGTCGGACAGACTTGTCTGGCCGGTGATCTCGTCGAGACTAGGAAGATTCGATAGATCAAATACTTCTGCGTCTTTCTTCAACTCTTTGTTTAGCTCGGCGGCCGGCTCGCCCGCCTCCATCTCGGCAGACGGCTCACGTGGCTCAGAGGTCGCGCTTTCGGGACGCTCCCGGGCATGGGCCTTGCGCTTGCTCCACCTGCCGAGGAAGCCGCCGGCGCCGTCCGCATCATCGTGATCCGCACCGCGGCTCATGGCGCGTCTCCCGAATCTGTTCCGCGCGGAGCGTTGCGGCGCGCGCCCGGATTCTTGCGCGGATCCGGCCCGGATTTGTCGCGCTGGCGTTTAAGGAAAACGCGCTCGACGTGATTCTCATCCACGAACGCGGCGATCCAGCCGGCGATTTCGGGCGGCATGGGCGCCTTTCCGACGATGGGCAGGCCGGCCTCGAACAGGGCCTCGCCTTCCGTTGGGTCGGCGGTGACGGCGACCAGCTCAATCTCGGTCCCGCCTTCCGCCTCCTTCATGGCGATCCAGAGCTGGGGATCGCCATCGATCAGGTTGTCGCGGTAGTTGCCTGTCTCCGACACATGCAGCTCGAGCACGCCGGGGCCGGCGTAGAACAGCTCCTCCCCCTGCGCGGACGAGAGCTTCGTCCACGGCGCCGTCTGCGGCTCCTCAGCCAGCACCGCCGCCGGCGACCACACGTGATCAATCCACGGGTTATCGACCGCTGACCGGCGTACGACGACACCGATGCGACGCACCGCGCTCACTGGACCGATTCCTTCGCCTGCCGCGCATCGACCAGCGGCAGTCCTGCGACCAGATTCTGGGGCTTCATGCGCACCGTCCGGTCAGCGCCCATTCCGAGGATCAGGTAGACGGGGCGCCCGCGCACCCGCTTGTCGACGCGCTTGTCGCTGGCGAACGTCAGCCGGAACAGGGCGATCACCCGCTCCATGTCCTCCGCGCGCAGGCTTTCGCCGCGCCAGAGCGCGTTGCCGATGCGGGTGCCCTCCGCGTCGAGGCCGACGAACCAGCGCCAGTCCTTGTCCTCCATCTTCGCCAGCGGCTCCACGGAGACCTTCTCGCCGGCCAGATGGCGCACCCAGGCGGCGATGGCGTTCGCAAGACCTTCGCGGGCGTGGGGATTTCCGCCCAAATTCATGGCCATGGAATTGGCGTCGGAGCGCGACCAGTAGGTCCAGGCGTTCTCGTCGTCCATGACGTCAAGCTCGTCCTTGTCGAGCATCGCGGTGAGCGGCGCCACGTGCATCATCTGCGCGCGCCCTTTCTCGATTTCCTCGACAAGATCCGCGTCGGCCAGGGTCAGCACCCCATCGTGGACGCTCGCCTTCTGGGCGCGGAAGAACAGTTCGCCCGCCCGGAGGGTGAACGGATCCTCGCACGCGTCCAGCGCGTTGCGCAGGATAAGGTGAGCGAGCTGGTCAAGGAACAGCGGCGGCAGGTCGATGCGCGGCGCCCGGGCGAGTTCCACATACGCCGCCTCGATGGAGGGCGCGGCGGTGAGGCGGTCGCGGAAGCGGATGAAGAACGACCAGTTCTCCCGGGCGTCCGGGTCCGCCAGCGCCGCAATGTCCGCCGCCGTCACCGTGCGCAGCGGATCAGCCATCAGGCTGGCGTGCAGGGCGCGCTCGGCGTCGCAAGCCTCGCGCGGAGGCGCAAGCTCAGGCCGCGCCAGCCACGCCATGAGGAGTTCGGGCGTGACGGCCAGCGTCCCGTCGGCGTTCTGCCGCGACAGCTGATGGCCGGAGGAGACCCAGAATTCCCTCATGTGTTTTTCTTTCCTTGTGGGTGTTGCGTGTCAAGCATGGAGACGAGGTCCACCCGTTCCTCCGGGCCTTCCTCCTCGCCGTCTACCTCGTGAAACGTGAACGCGCGCGAAATCGAATGCATTTGGTCGGCGCCGGGGACCGTCTCCCGGGGCCGGAGCGTCCGGAAGCGTTCGCGCAACTCGCCTGCGTCATCGCGCCGGCGCTCGACTGCGATCAGCGTGCCTTCGGGATGGTCGCACAGGCTCGCGGCGAAGGCGATCTCCTCCTCCGCGGCGCGCCTCGCCTCGCCGGCGTCCGGGGCGCCAAGGGACAGGAAACCGCTGGTCAGCGCCTGAACCGCCTCCTCCCGCTCGCTTTCGCTCGCCTCGCTCACCGTCACGAGCGTTGAGAAGCCCAGCGACCGCACACCGAGAAATCCGGACCGGAACGCATGGCGCTCCTTGGGCCCGAGCGCCTCGGTCGGCGTCTCGCCAAACAGAAAAGCGCCGGAGACCGCCCATTCGCCGGGCTCGGCGGCGCGTTCAAATACGAAAGTGTCCGAGGGATCGAGGCGGATGGCGCGCGGCAGTTTCATCGCGTCAGCCCAGCTTCGGAGCGCCAACGGCGCGGTCGAACCAGGCGGCCTCGCGAAGGGCTGCGACAAGCGACTGGCGCTCCGCGGCCGCGCCGGCCGTCGGCAGGGTGGTCAGCAGGTCGCCATTGGCGTCGAGGATGCGCTTCTCGCCGGCCTTTTTCTTCGGCAGGCGCTCCAGATAATCTTCGCCGACCGCGCGAAAACCCTTCTCGCCCCACAGGTCGAACGCTGTCATCAAATGGCGCGCGAAACTCTCGGCGATGGAGTCCACGTCCACCAGCTCAAACCCTTCCGCGACCAGCGACGTGGCGCCCGCGTGCAACCCGGTCTCCACATGGCTGAGATCGACCGAGCGCAGCATGCATCCGAACACCAGCCAGTCCGGAGTCTGATCCTCGCCGCAATCCTGCGGCCAGGCGAGGCGACCGCCCCCGACGAGCCCGCCATCGAACATGATCGCGTCCGGCCAGCGGAACTGCACATCGCGCTCGGGCGGGCAATGGGCGGCGATGGATTCCGCCACTGCGTGCATCCCCGCAAAGAACGCGCGCCGGGCGCTGGACAATGGCTCGCAGGGCTCCAGCACCACAGCGAACTCGCACAGGTCATAGCGGCGCACATGCACGAAGGCGCCGGCGCCTTTTTCGCCTGCAATGGCGCAAGCGTGGTCGAAAGCGTCGCCGCTCTCCCGGAGGGAGATCACCGAATAACCGGGAGGAAGGTCCAAGCCGTTTCTGTTCATGGTGGGCCCTGATACACGCCCTTGCGGGGGTTTGCATTCGCGTTGGGGTTACTATTTAGGTGTTCCATCAGTCAGGCCAAGCCTTCCGCATGCGCCTGATTGCGGGCGCAGAGAGCATCAAGCTCCGCGTTACGGGGCGCGAGAGGGCGCCGGAGGGGTTCAATGGCCGGCGACGGGCGCACGATTTTCGTTTGTGATTGCGAAGGCACGATGGACGTCGACTTCGATGCCATTGGCAAGGCTTGCGGCAAGGCTGGCGGCGGGAAGGTCGTCGCCGGGCGCCAGTTCTGCGGCGTCGAGCTTGAGCGCTTGCGCCAGACGCTGGGCGCGCCGGGCGACGTGACAATCGCCTGCACCGCGCAGGCGCCCCTGTTCCGCGAGGCGGCTGAGGACATGGGGGACGCCGCATCCCTCTCGTTCGTCAACATCCGCGAGACCGCCGGCTGGTCCGTCGATGGCCCCAACGCGGCGCCCAAAATGGCCGCGCTGATCGCCGCCGTGGCCGAGCCCATGCCGCCCATCGCGCTGGTCTCGATCAAGAGCGAGGGCGTGGCCCTAATCTATGGGCGCGACGAGCAGGCGATAGAGGCGGCGCGCCGCCTGTCAGACCGCCTCGACGTCACCGTGCTCCTTGCCGCCCCGCGCGACGTCGCCCCGCCCCGCGACTTCGAGTTCCCTATCTTCAAGGGCATGGTGCGCACGGCGACAGGCAGCCTCGGACGGTTCGAACTGACCATCGACGATTTCGCCCTGCCCTCGCCGTCCTCCCGCGCCAGCCTTACGTGGGGCGCGAGCAAGAACGGCGCGGCGTCGAGGTGCGACGTGGTGCTCGACCTCACCGGCGGCGCGCCCCTGTTCCCCGCCCACGACCTGCGCGCCGGCTACCTACGGCCTGATCCCCGCGATCCAGCGGCTGTGGAGCGGGCGATTGCGGAGGCCGGCAATCTCGTCGGCACGTTCGACAAGCCGCGCTACATCGATTTCAAGGCGGACCTCTGCGCGCATTCGCGCTCAAAGGTGACGGGCTGCACGCGCTGCCTTGATCTGTGCCCAACGGGCGCCATAGCGCCCGCCGGCGATCACGTTGCGATTGATCCAGAAATCTGCGCGGGCTGCGGCTCCTGCGCCGCCGCCTGCCCCACCGGCGCCGCCAGCTACGCGCTGCCCCCGGCGGACGCGGTGATCCGCAAGGTGCGCACCCTTCTGCACACGTACCGAACCGCCGGCGGCAAGGATGCCGTGATCCTCTTCCATGACGGCGACCACGGCGAGCCGCTCATCGACGCGCTGGCGCGGTTTGGCGACGGCCTGCCAGCAAACGTCATTCCGGTGCGCGTGAACGAGGTCACGCAGCTCGGCCCGGAGACACTCGCCTCAGTGTTCGCGTACGGCGGCGCCGGAGCGCGGCTGCTCGCGCGGGCCAAGCCGAAGCACGACATTTCTGGCGCGCGGCGCGTGGTCGAGACCTGCGAGACAATCGTCGCGGGCCTGGGCTTCGGCGCCGGCGTCGTTTCGCTGATCGAGACGGACGATCCCGACGACCTGCGAGCGCAGCTCGTCGCAGCGCCCGTGGGCGTCGCCTCATCGAATCCGGCGGGCATGACGGCGCGAGGCGCCAAGCGCGGCGTGCTGGAGACCGTGTTCCGTGAGCTGCACCATGCGGCCCCCGCGCCAGTTCCCGTCATCGCCCTTGAGAAGGGCGCGCCGTTCGGCGGCCTCGACATCAAGGCGGACGGCTGCACCCTGTGCCATGCCTGCGTGGCGGCATGCCCCACCGGCGCGCTGGCGGACAATCCCGACAAGCCGATGCTGCGCTTCTCGGAGAGCCAGTGCGTGCAGTGCGGGCTGTGCCAGTCCACCTGTCCGGAGAAAGTCATCACGCTGGAACCACGCATCGATTTCGAGGCGTGGGCGTCCGGCCACAAGGTGATGAAGGAGGAAGAGCCCTTCCCCTGCATCGCCTGCGGCAAGCCCTTCGGCACACGCAGCGCCATCGAGAAAGTCGCAGCGAAACTCGAGAACCGCCACTGGATGTTCACCGGCGCCAACGCCAAGCGCATCGACGTGATCCGCATGTGCGAGGATTGCCGGGTCGAGGCGGTCGTGAACGAGGGCTTCGATCCCCACGGCGCTCCGGCGCGCCCGCCAGTGATGACGACCGAGGATTACCTGAAGGCGCGCGAGGCTGGTAAGGACCGCCTGAACTGATCGCCTGATTTTTCTGGAGAATAACCGTGTCCGCAACCCGCGACGAGATCTTGCGCGCCCTTGAAGCCGTGACGCTGCCCGACGGGAAAACCCTGCCGGCGTCGGGGCGCCTCACCGACATTGTCGTGAAGGACGGCAAGGCGATTTTCGCAATCGTGATCGATCCCTCCGAGGTGAACGCGCTGGAGGGCGCGCGCGCTTCCGCTGAGGCCATTGTGAAGCGATTGCCGGGCGTCACGGGCGCGCTGGTGGGCCTCACGGCAGATCGCCCGCAAGGCGCGCCGAAACCCGCAGCCCCCGCCCCTACCCCCCTGCGCAGCGGCCCGAAGATCGAGGCGCCAGCCACCTCGAAGCTCGCCGGTGTGCCAGGCGTAAAGCACATCATCGCGGTCGCGTCCGGCAAGGGCGGCGTCGGCAAGTCCACGACCTCGTGCAATCTGGCGCTCGGGCTTGCGGCGCTCGGTCTCAAGGTCGGCATTCTCGACGCCGACATTTACGGCCCCTCCCAGCCCAAGCTCTTCGGCCTGCGCGGCAAGCCGACGGTGACCGCCGACCGCAAGTTGCAGCCGCTGGAGCGCTACGGCGTGAAGGTCATGTCCATCGGCTTCCTCGTCGATGAAGAAACCGCCATGATCTGGCGCGGCCCCATGGTCATGAGCGCGCTGACCCAGATGCTGCGCGAGGTCGCCTGGGGCGATCTCGACGTGATGGTGGTGGACATGCCGCCGGGCACCGGCGACGCCCAGCTCACCATGGCGCAGCAAACGCCGCTGGCTGGCGCCGTCGTTGTGTCGACGCCCCAGGATCTGGCGCTGCTCGACGCCCGGCGCGGCGTCGCCATGTTCCGCAAGGTGAACGTGCCGGTGCTCGGCATCATCGAAAACATGGCCAACTTCTGTTGCCCCAACTGCGGGCACGTGTCGCCAATCTTCGGTCATGGCGGCGCGCGGGCGGAGGCCGAGAAGACCGGCGTTCCGTTCCTGGGCGAAATCCCGCTGCACATGGACATCCGCGCCACGTCCGATGAGGGCCGCCCCGTCGTCGCCACGGCGCCGGAGGGCCCGCATTCCAGGGCTTATCTGGCCATCGCGCGCAAGGTTTGGGAAACCCTCGAGAGCGGTTCGGCGGCGAAGCCCGCGCCGAAGATCGTCATCGAATGAAGCCCGCGGGCGTGATCCTCGCCGGCGGTCTCGCCCGGCGCATGGGGGGCGGCGACAAGCCGCTCAAGACGGTCGCCGGGCGCGCCATTATCGACCGGGTGATCGACTGCGCGGCGCCCCAGACCTGCGCGCTCGCGCTTAACGCCAACGGCGATCCGGCCCGGTTCGCGCCGTGGGGATTGCCGGTGGTCGGGGATACGGTGGAGGGCTTCGCCGGCCCGCTGGCGGGCGTGCTCGCCGGTATGGACTGGGCGGCGCGCGCGTGTCCCGACGCCGGGTTTATTCTCAGCGTCGCTGCTGATTGTCCGTTTCTTCCCAAAGATTTGGAGAGCCGTCTTGAAGCGGCTCGTGAAAAGGCGGACGCCGATATCGTCGTCGCCGCCTCGGGCGGACAGGCGCACCCGGTGATAGCGCTCTGGCGCGTGTCCCTGCGCGAGGATCTTCGCCGCGCGCTCACGGTGGAGAACATGCGCAAGATCGACCGCTGGACCGCGCGCTACAAGGTTGTGACGGTTGAATGGCCGGCCGATCCCGTGGACCCGTTCTTCAACGCCAACACGCCGGAAGACGTGGAGCTTGCCGAGCGGCTCGCGGCGGGCGGATAGCGGGCGGGAATAGCGGGCGGTCCAGCTGGCGCCAACGTCGCCGTCCTCCCGGCGAAGGCCGGGATCCACGGTAGGCCGCAGGGCCGAAGCGTTGGCTTGTCGTGGATGCAAGGGGCGCTTGTTGCGGTCGTCGGCATGACGCTGCGGAGTCAAGGCGTGCGCCAGAAATGCCCGCAGGAAACGA
>JAIXSM010000080.1 GCA_027484655.1 Hyphomicrobiales bacterium
CGGGCAGGGTGATTCCGATGAGCAAAGATCTAAAAGCAGCGCTCGCGCTTTGGATGCCGCTGGCTCAGTCTCAGCCGCGCCCAAGCGCATACGTGATCACAACCGAGCGCGCGACGCGCTCCAGCTCCTATACGGTCGTGAACAAGTTCGCTGGCTGGCGCCGCGCGCTGGGATTTGTGGGCGCCAGCAGCCACAGCGGGCGACGGATCGCAGTCACGGGATGGGCGAGGAAAATCAGTTCGGTAGGTGGGTCGCTGAGGGATGTTCAGCTCCTAGCGGGTCACTCCGCGCTGGGAACAACGCAGCGCTACATAGAGGGAAGCGAAGACGCTAAGAGACGGTGGTGGAGCTCATGTAATTGGGCAGGTGTTGGATTAATGACACTCTCAGTATTTCCTCGCCTGTATGATCTCGGAACAACCAAAGCCATGCTAATGGTTAACGGGCGTAAGGTTTTGGGGAAAAAAATGAAACAGCTTCTTGCCACCACCGCTCTAGTGCTGCTGCCACTCAGCGCTGTTGCTGCTGACTTGCCTAAGCGTGCCCCAGCTCCGGCTCCCGCTTTTACGAATGCTCCCACCTTTGACGCCTTCGGCTCCCTCGCCGTCGGTTACAGTGGTTGGGACGACAGGGGTAGAACAGCCGACGGAATAGATGTTGAGGCTCGCGCTACCTACTATTCCGCGCTTTCGGGCGCCTTCGGCTTTCAGGTCGATGGTGTTTTTGGGCGTCCCAGTTACGATTTCGGTACCCTCACGGTCGCGAACAATACAGGCTCTGCCGCTGGACACGTTTTCTGGCGTGATTCCACCGCCGGGCTGTTCGGTGTGATTGCTCAGGGTAACGCCAAGAGCAGCGATATCAGCTCTGACCGCCATTATTTCCTGGGTCTTGAGGCTCAGTATTTCATTGGTAATGTGACCCTCTACGGTCAGGTCGCCTATCAGAACCTCAGCGCCGGCTCTCTTAATGAAAACGCTGGCGGCTTCGCCTTGGCTGGTCAGGTTCGCTACTTCGCTACGCCAAATCTTATGCTGGCGCTCAAGGGCGGATACTCTGCCCTGAACTTCGATGGCTCTGCGTCTGGCTATGACCACAATGCCTGGACATTTGGCGCTAAGGCAGAGTACCGCCTCGCTGCGTCGCCCATCAGTCTGTTCGCTGAGGCGGACTATCGTCGCGGGTTGTTCAGGTCGTTCCGTGATGAGACCGACCAGCGTTTTATGGTTGGTGCAAAGTGGAACTTCGGTTCCCAGACACTCTTCCAGCGTGATCGCTCGGGCGCTTCGCTCGATCCCTTCCGCTCGCTCGCCCCGCCGACAATTCGCGTGGGCGGAGGCGGCGGTTCGGTCTGATTCGAGCGCTGCTTTCTAAGCGAGCAAAAGCAACCCAGACCCAGCGCTTCGGCGCTGGGTTTTTTGTTCACTCCATCAACCAATCCACCCCTGTCACTTTCCCAGCGCTCTTGAAGCGACTGCCTTTGGTCAGTTCCGCTGCTGAAGCGACGTTGCTCCTGTGAGCAAGTATCTGAAAGCAGCGCTTGAGCGGTGGATAATTATTGCAGCGTCTCAGCCGCGCCGCAGCCCATTTGTCGTGACGACCGAACGCCCAGCCAGCACGTCATCTTACGCGGTCGTGAACACGTTCGCGGGTTGGTAAAGGGCGTTGGGAGCAACGCAGCGGCAGGTCAGTCCGTGGTGTTGGTGGAGCAACTCACGTAGCGCTTAGAGCGGACGAGCTGATAGCTTCATACGCAGCATCTATAAAGTAGCGTACTTTTCTGCAGCATACTTTCTGCCTGAAAGGCGTCAGGCTTCCCTTTACGCCGATTTCAACGTTGGAATGTTCGATACATCGACTTCCCGTTCCGCGGCCCACAGGTCATACGCCGTCTGCATATTCAACCATAGACGCGGTGCGTTACCGCAGAGCTTGCCGAGCTTGATAGCCGTCGTCGGCGTCACCGGCTGTTTACCTGCCAGAATGTCGTAGAGCGACTGGCGGGAGATGCCGAGAAGGCGAGCGATCTCAGTCTTCGGACGCCCGAGCGCCGGCAGGACCGTGTCGTTCAGCAATACGCTGGGGTGCGTGGGGGAACGGTGAGGGTTACGGCGGGCGGTAATCTCGGCCATGTCCGTTCCTCTCAGTGGTACTGCTCGAAGTCGACGCGGTAGGCGTCTCCATCCAGGAACTCGAAGGTGAGGCGGCTTCACCCCCGCGAAGAGAATCGGTTGTAGGCGTCGATCCGCTTGACGGGCAGCCCGGTCGACATCAGCTCGTGACGTTGCCGCGCCCGGTGTGACCAGAGCGGGGCCGCGACTTGGCCTCAAAGCAGGGCCTTACAACCAGCTTAGAAAGTTAATGGTGCTGCCAGAGAGGATCGAACTCTCCCTATTGCGACACAAGTATCTGATATTCTTGTGTTAACATCAGCCGTATGTGTGATTTGTATCGCATTTTAGTAGCTCATGGCAATCCCTAACCTAAGGTAACATAGACTGGGACAACCGGGTCGCCTTCCTGCCTATGACCAAGAACGGAGAGCCTCGCAGGGTGCCGTTAAGCCCTGTTGCCCTCGAATGCCTACGGCAGATCCAAGACGCCCGTCAGCGACCGCCTGAGGGGCTTGCAGGTGCATCTTGTGGCCTTGTCTTTTCTATACTAGCCAACGTCTTCAGACTGGCATGGGAGCGGGTCAAGCATAGGGCTGGCATTTCAGACCTCAGGTTCCATGACCTCCGCCACGAAGCTATCAGCCGGTTCTTCGAGATGGGGCTGTCCGTCCCTGAGGTGGCGCTCATCAGCGGCCACAAGGACACTAGGATGCTCTTCCGCTACACCCACCTGAGGGCTGAGACCATTGCTAAAAAATTGGTCGATCAGGGACCTGATGAACTATGATTTTTCCTCAAGAGATTAGAGCCATAGGAGATTAGAGCCATGTCGATACGAGCCTATGTGAACGGTAAGGAGGTGCTTCAGAAACCACGGGGCTACACTCCGGTTAAGATAAGTAGTGGTTGGGCGGGTTCTGAGAGCATTGTCTCTTTCGACTTCAAGGTCCTAGGAGAGGACCGGTCCGTGTGGATCGGGGGGAATGATCTGGAACGGATGCTCAAAGTCCTTGCAACAGACCCCCGCTATGAGCGGCTCTTCCACCCGGCGTTTGTCGAGCAAGAGAAGGTCCTCCTAAGACGGAACGAGTAAGTTCAAAACTGTACTAGTAATGGAGGGAGGAGGGAGGAGTAGGAAGAGCAGTAGGAGGTAGACATGTGTGAGGGTAGATAATGATAGAAGAAGACGAGGAAGATAAAGAGGAAGGTCTACAGGTAGTATGTAAGCATCATGTGGACCCTGTACGCCTTGGTCTAGCAGACATTCCTGCACGAAAAAAAAGGATGATGATTATTGTCTATTCCTTTTGGTCCAGCACCTGTTCACGGTCCTTCCTGTAAGCCATCCAGTCAATCATCCTCTGGTTATAACCCTTGCTTCGGGTGATAGCCTCCGCTGTGAGCTTCTGGGTCTTCCAAGACATCTCATCGCCCAATATGACCCCTGTTATTGCTGACCTGATGCCGTCCAGACCAGTGATACGCTGGTAAGCCTCTGTCAGCGTGTCTTGGAGCATTTGGGCATAAGCGAAATGGACGATGTAGCTGTCGTGTATGGTCAGTACAGCAATCCCCTGTCGGGTGAAGGTCTTGACTATGTACTCGGTTATCTCGCTATCGACTTTCATAAGGTCGATCCCGGCGTCAGAACCAAGACTGTCTGCAATGAGGGGGTGTCTTGCCCTGAGCCTTGTCAGAAGTATCTCTAGCTGCTTGTCCTTCAGGCTTGCACCAAGGGTATCGTCATCTTCTCGTCTGTCATTCCTGAACGCAGAGAAGGTCGCCTTGTCTGACTTGGCGTTAACCGCCATCAGCAGGAGGAGCTTGCAGTACTTCCTTGTTAGTTCATCAGAGGACAGGAAGTCTGGTCGTTCCACCTGATAGGCGTCTCCCCGGTTCGACTGATAGTAGTTCACGCCCTTGCGAGCATAGAGCAGGGCAATGTGGAGCGAGGAGTAATCCTGTTCGATGGTTGGACCATCATTGATGAAAATCTCTTTCCTCCACTCCTTGGGGCAACCCTCCCACCAAGCGCCAAAGAACCGCCCTCCCTTGTCGAAGGAGCCTCTGTTGAACACCCGTCTGACACGCTGGCTGTGATAACCAATGGACAGCCTTGAGCCATCGCTCTTCTCAATCCAAGGGTCGTTCAGTCGCCTGATGTCGATGAACTGGTTGCTGAGAAGGTCGTTATAGCATCTGATTGATGCTCTCATGGCTTGGGTCTGAGGCGTCTCATCGTAGTCGATCATCTTGCTGTGTTCGTCTTTGAGGATGATGACCTCCTCGTTCTCCGCCCTTTGCACCATGTGAGGCTCCAGTTGAGCCTTCTTGAACAGGGTTAGCAGCTTCTCGGTCGCCCAGATGCGAGACACTCTCCCGACATTAGTTTCGGCGTCATAGAAACCCTTCGCCTGTCCGATGTACCCTCCTGCCAACAGGACATCTACAACATCGATGGTCTTTTTGGTGATGTGGAGAGAGTTGTAGCGATGTAAGCGGGTGTATGCGTTTGAGCCACGATGAATAGCGATCTTCAGGTCAGGATTCTGGAGCCAAGCGACGTACAGGTCCAACAGAACGACCTTGAAATGCTTTGCCGAGACCTTGTTGGGAAGGCTCCCCAAGCAAGCCACATGGACCTGCTGGACGAACTGGTTGACCTCCGGGTACTCAGACCACCGGTGAACGTCGAGGGGGCGGGAGATGTTGAGATCAGGGTTCATGTTGATCTGCTTTGGACAATGAGCCTGTCTTGTAGCTGCTTCCACTCGTTACCCTGCCTACCACCCGCCAACAGGGTCTTCTCCATCGCCTTCCAAAGTTGCCTACCGATGTACCTCATGTCCGCACGCCTGATCCGGTAGTATTCCTTCGCAGGGACCTCCTCCTCAACCCGCCTCGTCAACTCCTGTGGACCATCAGGACCATAACGGATCACTCCTGTCTTCTCCCGTCGGCTCGTGTAGCGAAGGGTGGTCTTGGAGTAGACCTCCCGGCCTAGGAACCGCTGACCCAGCAGAGCCAGCATATAGTCACGCCTGACAGGCTGGGGGATGATGGGGGTGATCATTGCGTCTATCACCAATGAATAGGACAGAAGATTGATGACACCCTTTCTAGTCAGCACCCCCCGGTCCCTTGTCCGCATTGCCAGCAGGGGCGTGAACCGTTCCTTGGGCGTCCTATACCGCCTCATGCCAACAGGGCTGACCAGCTTGCTGAGAGGCCGGGAGAACGCCCTGCCGATCTGGCTAGACCAATCGTCAAACACCCCGTTCGCGATCTGCTGACCGTAATGCTCACGGATGACCGCCTGTGCCGCCTTCAGTTGCTCAGGGGTAGGCTTCCCGAAGACAGGCTTGTGGTCTTCCAGCCACTGCTTCTCACAGAGGCCGCAGAGATTGGACCACCGGGTCGCCTGACGCTCACACCCGTCAGCATGGCAGCGGATGTTAGCCTCGACGACAGCGGCGTTGCGCTCGGCCGAAGACCATGAGGAAGGGGTGGAGACTTGGCTCATCATTAAATCACACCATTATGATGTGTAATAGTCAAGGTGAGGCCAGAAGTCAGAAAGCCCGGTACTGATGGCCACTACGTCTGCGATATGAGGACAAGCACCGCAATGCTGGAGAAGCACTACGGTCACATCAGCAATGTCGCATCAGCAGCGGAATTGACCAAGGGCGGGCGGTTTAAAAGTGGGAACAAAGCGACCGCTGTTGATTGGTTGATGGAGTGAGTAATCTGGCTCTTTGTCGTTGAATGAGTGAATGTTCGAAGTGTTAAGCCATTTCCAAACGGAAAAGGGCTAGGTGATTAGCCGAACCCCTCCGTAGCGACTGTTTAAAAATATCTTACTTGCCGAACCTGTAGTTCAAACCAACCATCACCGTATCAATACGATTGGAGTATTTATAGTACCAGCGATTTTGCTGAGCGGCATCTGTCATCGTGACATTCTTGGAACCATAGTCAGCGTGATTATACTCGATGAACGTCGACCAGTTCGATGTCAAAGCATATTCAAGACCAGCACCAACGGTCCAGCCCCAATGCGTCGCTGAGGCTTTAAGCGAAATTGGAACAGTTACATCATCATCTGAGTAATTAACTCTGCTCAAGCCTATACCGCCTTTAGCATAAACCAACAGGGAAGGCTGTATAGCGTAACCCACACGACCTGTGAATGAACCAAAAGCCTTTGCTTTTGAGGAAACATTTTCGTTTGGGATACTTGGCCACGAATTGACACCATTCATGCTGGTCGCTTCGACATTGGCTTGTACACCAAAAACCCAAGAACCGATCTGGTGATCATAGCCAGCCTGTAATCCGCCGATGAAGGCCGAGCTGACATTGGAGCCAGCGTCTTCGTCCGGATCAGACGTGGGCGAGCCCAAATAGAGATAGTTTTGGCCGGGGAAAAACTGAGCAGTTCGCTTCCACCCGGCACCCATGTTACCACCAGCGTAGAAGCCGGTCCAACTGAACACGGGAGCAGCCGAGGAAGGGGCAGCCGCCGGAACACGAGACGGGAGGTCAGCAGATTGGGCGGAGGCGGAGAGACCGCCGATCAAAGCGCCGGAGAGCAGCAGGCGGGACAAAAGCATCTTTAGGTTGCTCCGTGACAAATAGCAGGCAGTTTTTTAAACTACTTCTCGCAACAAGCTGCTTAACAAGTCGTTAACTGATTGGGAATACCAATTATACAGCAGCATCGATCATACCAACTCCACCACTCGCCTCTTGGCGTCCTCGCTCCCTTCTATGTACCGCTGAGTGGTTGTGAGAGCTGAATGACCTGCCAAAAGCTGAATATCCCTTAAGCTGCCGCCCACGCTGGAAATCTGTCTAGCCCACTTTGTTATGGCTGTTCGACGCCCGCTATGGCTGGAAGCGCCAACGAACCCCAGCGCCCGATACCAAGCGCCGAACTTGTTCACTATAGCATAGCTTGAGGTCTTCTCCGCCCGCTCAGAGGGTATTACATAGGGCGACGGGCGAAGCGCATTGTCCGCCTCAGACCTAAGTTCAGCCAGAGCCAAGCGGCAGTCTTTGCTTACGTGACTGAGTCGTCCGCCCCGTTTCCTTTTGTACGCGTCGTTGGTGAGGTGAATAGCATCGCCCACGTACTTCTGAGGCTTCGGCGCGAATCCTTGCGCCCACTCAATGCCAGGCCTAAGAGGCCTGATCGTCTCACACGAGCCTGCGCTAGTGAGTCAGTCCAGCATCCCTCCAATTATGTCTCACACGAGTGGTGCTTGCATTTTGAGGCAGGCTGTCTCACAATATCATACATTGGCAAGACATTTGGAGTCTCGGAATGCTCATTGGGTATGCTCGCACCTCAACCGTGGAGCAGGCAGCAGGGTTGGTCGCCCAGCGTAGGGACTTGCTGGCCTCAGGCTGTGAGGAGGTCTTCGAGGAACAGGTCTCCTCAGTGCAACGCCGAGAGGAACTGGAGAAGGTTCTCCGGTTCATCCGTAAGGGCGACACCCTTGTCGTCACCAAGTTGGACCGCCTCGCTCGCTCTGTGCCTGACCTTGTGAAGATCACCCAGCGCCTTGAGGAGAAGGGAGCGAGCCTTCGCATCCTCGACATGAACCTCGACACAAGCACGCCTACAGGGCGTCTCTTGTTGAACCTTGTTGGCTCCATAGCTCAGTTCGAGCGGGAGATCATGTTGGAGAGACAGCGGGAGGGTATCTCCAAGGCGCAGAGCGAAGGCAAATACAAAGGACGTGCAGCCACAGCGAGAGCCAAAGCTGACGAGGTGCTGGCCCTGAGGAGGCAAGGCAAGGGAGCGACCGAGATCGCTGCGCTGACCGGAATGGGAAGGGCGAGCGTCTACCGGATCATTGGGGATGCGCTGTCTTGAGGCGGAGGACAGCCATATGGCAGCGGGGAGGTGGCGCCGGGGGGAAAAAGTTGGTCCCGCTGATACGATAGGGGGCTTGGATTTTTTGTTATTGTTTCGGTCGCCCTTCCACGAGTTCCGGGTCGAGCTTTTCTATCTCCCGCATGAGCGTGCTTGTGTCGAACGAGCCATACCGGCTGTTCTGCCCCGTTGGCGCATGGCCTGTAATCGCTTCGATGTACTGACGATCAATCCCCGCTTTCCGTGCCACGGTAGTGAAGCGATGGCGCAGGGCGTGCAAAGGCCGCTTCAGCATGGGGTCTTTCAAGCACGTGTCCCTCGCCCATTCCACGACACCATTGGCGACCAGTTCGCCTTGGCGTGTCTTGGCGTCCGCTACACGCCTCGGCGCTGACGGATCGTAGAACAGAGGACCGCGAGACGCGGCTTCGGTGAAAGCCCGGAGGCCGAGCGAGACCAACCTTTGATGAATAGGTACGTCCCTATACTCACGATCTTTCACGGTGCCTGCTTCTGGCGTGATCCGCATGAACCAGACCCCATCATGATATTTGAAGTCCTCACACCTAAGCTGCGTTACCTCGCCGATCCTAGCCCCCGTGTATAGGCAGATTAGCGGACACCATCGCTGAGCGGCTGTGAGCGTCTTTGGCTTCGGATCGACGATGGTCATGCAGGCCGCAACGAGAGCGGATGTTTCCGCGTCTGTTAGTTCAAGCGGACGGAGGGCAGCAGCCTTCTTGACCTTGATCATGACCCCCGCAGCAGGGTTGGACTGAACGATACCCTTCCCAACCGCCCAGTTGTAGATCGAACTTAGCGCAGCCTTGTAGACATCCCGAACCGTCCTCGGAGCCATCTGGCTCTCAACCATCAGCGCATCCGTGAAGCGGCGGACATCGTCGATGGTGATAACATTTGCATCGGCGTGCTTCGTGAACTTGTCGAAGCTATCAAAGACACCCCGGTAACGGTTGACCGTCCGTTGAGCCTGCTGGCTCTGCTCCGGATGCGTAGCCCATCGCTCAAAAAGGTCCATCAGCCCGAGTTTGCGGGCGGGCTTCGTCTTGGATGCGGGGTTCTGCCAAGCTGGATAACGGGAAGCTACGTCGTCCGGGCTATAGTCTCCTTCGGCGTTCCGCTGCAGCTTGAGAGCCGCACGGTCGAGTGCCAAGGCAACTTCTTCCAGCAGTCGAAGCCGGGACTGATCGTCGGTGAGCAAACATTCCTTAACGAGGACGGCATCGACGAGCGGTCCGAACTGTTCTTCCATCGACGCCTTTCGCTGAGCTTCTGCGCCAATCAACAGCGGACCTCGACCATACTTGCGCGCCCGCGCCTTCAGATTGTTCAAGAGAACGCCACTCCATAGGGCGGATGTTCCCGGATTGTCCTCAAGGATCGTCGACCACGTTTGATACACTGTTCCGGCAAGGGCAACGGTTTCCTTGTGCGTGAGGCTACGCACACCAGAGCGAAGGCGGGCGAACCGTTCTTCGACTTCGGCACCGATCCGGGCGAACTCGGCCTGAGCTTTCCGCTGGTCGGCGGTCCCTGTGCTGATCGTGATGAACTCCTTCCCCCAGCCTGCGGGCCGGTAATGTCTGGGGAGGGCGTCCAGCACCTTCTTGATGTCAGCGGGTACCCGCTTCTGGAACTGGACGTTATGGGTGCCTTTGCGCTTAGTCGGGCGAGCCATTCGTAGAACCATGTGTATCGCAGCCCTGTATAGCAGTTGGGCCGAGAAAACACCAAGAACGACAGATACTTGCGCGAAAACAGCAGGATAGATGGTGCTGCCAGAGAGGATCGAACTCTCGACCTCTCCCTTACCAAGGGAGTGCTCTACCACTGAGCTACGGCAGCAGTTCCGGCGCGGGCGAAGGCCCGTACGCCGCGAACGAGCGGCTTGTGCCACACGCGTGCGCGGGGCGCAAGGCCCGTTACCTTTCAATTGCGCGCCAGATCCATTGGATGCAGCGCTCGCGATGCACAAGCGTGACATTGCGCTGCCGGCGGGATACTGTAGCGTCGCCCTGGCGATAGTGCCGGCCGGCTTTGGATCGCTTCCATGACGCTTTTGTCCACCCGTCTTTCCCGTTGCCTCGCCGGCTTTGTCGCGCTGATGATTGCGCTTGGCGTGTTTGTCGTTCCCACCCTCGCTGCGTCGGTGGAGGTGTCGCCAGCCAGACCATCGGTCCGGGTCAATACGCCGTCCGACTGGATCAGCACCCGCATTTCCCGCGGCGTGCAGATCAAAACCAGAGACGAAGAGCTTTTTGTCTGGCTGGAGGTGTATCGCGACGGCGAACTCAACGCGGTGATCGCGGAGCACAACGCTTATTGGAAGAAAGAAGGGATCGTCATTCGAGGGCGCAATCAGCAGTCCGAGGAAAAGGACGGCCGCATCTTCTCCATCACGCAGGTCGATGCGTTGTGGAACGGCGAGCCCACGGTCCTCTACTACATGGACCTCGATCTCAAGCTGCCGTCAGGCCGCAAAATAGTGCTCACCTATTGGGCCTCCCCCAAGGCGGATCAGGAGTACGCCGCGCGGTTCGAGGCGCTCATGGACAGCCTCACCGTCACCGAACGCTGAAAAAGGCTGGGTTTGCGTCCGAAGGCGTCGGCAGTTCAACGCCTTGAGTGAGTGGTTGCGGACCGCGCCGCGACTGCCTAAAAGGCGTTGGAGCCTGATGCTCGGCTGGGGCCGATATCGGTTGCTTGCGTGCCTGGGCGCGCGTCGGGCGCCAGCGGGCCCGGAGGTTGGGCGAGGGCCATGGCGGTGTCGCAGACTGGTTCGGACAAGTCTTCCGTCTCTGCAGGCTCCAGCACCTCAGCCGGTCCTTCGGCGGCCCCATCGGGCGCGGATGGACCGAAGCAGGGGCAGCCTTCGTCCGTCAGTCCAGCGAAGCTCGAGCGCGAGGCCCGCCTGGCGGCGGCGCTGCGGGAGAACCTTCGACGACGCAAGGCCCAGCAGCGCGCCCGCACCAGCGGAGCCGGGGAGCCTGAGGCGGACTGATCGCGCAGCGTGGCTGCGCGCAAGGCACTGAACGACAATTGCGCCCCGCGCGCCAGTGAGGACCAGCATGGATCGTATCCGCATCGTCGGCGGCCACAAACTGAGCGGGGTCATTCCGGTTTCGGGCGCCAAGAACGCCGCCCTGCCGCTGATGATCGCGTCTCTCCTGACGCCGGAACCATTGACGCTGGAGAATGTGCCGCGCCTTGCAGACGTGCGCCTGCTGATCCGCATCCTTGAAAACCATGGCGTCGACCACGCCATCGACGGCAAGCGCACGGGCGACGCGCCCGGCGCCGGCCAGACCATCCACTTCTCCGCCAAAAACATCGTCGATACCGTGGCGCCCTACGAGCTCGTCTCGCGGATGCGGGCCAGCTTCTGGGTGCTGGCGCCGCTGCTCGCGCGCATGGGCGAGGCGCGGGTCTCGCTGCCGGGCGGCTGCGCCATTGGCACGCGGCCCGTTGATCTTCTGCTCATGGCGCTTGAGCGCCTTGGCGCTGAAATCGACATCGAGAGCGGTTACGTGGTGGCCCGGGCGCCCAAGGGCCTGCGCGGCGGCGAGATTGATTTTCCCAAGGTGACCGTCGGCGGCACCCACACCGCGCTGATGGCCGCCGCGCTCGCCCACGGCGATACGCTCATCCGCAACGCCGCCTGCGAGCCGGAGGTCACGGATCTTGCGGCCTGCCTCATCGCCATGGGCGCGAAGATTTCCGGCGCCGGCACCCCCACCATCGAGGTGCAGGGCGTCGCCTCCCTGCACGGGGCGCGGCACGCCGTGCTGCCTGACAGGATCGAGGCCGGCACGTACGCCATGGCGGTGGCCATGACCGGCGGCGACGTGCTGCTGGAAGGCGCCCGCGCCGATCTGCTGCAGAACGCGCTGGACGCCCTCGCGCGCACCGGCACCACCGTGACGGCGGAGGACGCCGGTTTGCGCATCGTCCGCAACGGCGCCGGCATCGCGCCGGTGGACGTGACGACGGCCCCGTTTCCGGGCTTCCCCACCGATTTGCAGGCCCAGTTCATGGGCCTCATGACCCGCTCCGAAGGCGTATCGCGCATCACCGAGACGATCTTCGAGAACCGTTTCATGCATGTGCAGGAGCTGGCGCGTCTGGGCGCCCGCATTCGCCTCGACGGCGACACCGCCATCGTGGAGGGCGTGCGCCGCCTCAAGGGCGCGCCTGTGATGGCGACGGACCTGCGCGCATCGGTCTCGCTTGTGATCGCCGGGCTCGCGGCCGAGGGCGACACCACGGTGCATCGCGTCTACCACCTTGACCGCGGCTTTGAGCGCTTGGAGCAGAAGCTGGTGGCGTGCGGCGCGCAGATCGAGCGCATCTCGGATCCCGGCTGAACATCGGCGCTCACAGCTCGTATTTCTATAGTGGCGTTCCTACATCCGCTTCAGGCGTTCGCGGCGGGGGGCCTGCGTGCGCCGGTGCTTCCACATTGCCCCGCCGGCTGGCGGCGGCTAAGCGTTCGTCAGGAACCGCCCATGCAGACCCGCGAACCCCAGACCCATGCCCCGTGCGCGCAAGAGTGCGAGCAGCTTCGCCTTGTGGCGCTCGACCGCGAAGACCTTGAAGTGGTGTCCTGCCACATGCAGGACGCCATCGTGCGCGTCGGCGATATGGCTTTCATTCCCGCGGCGCACCGGTTCGCCTTCGTGGGCGCCCGCTTCGACTGGTGCGAGAGCGCCCGCACCGGAAAGGTGGAGCGCGCCCGCACCGGCCTGCACTTCGATAGCGTGCGCCGCGTCCAGCGCACCGGCTTTGATCCGGCCAAACCAGACACGATCCTCAACGTGCTCAGCATCGCCTTCGACGAAACCGACGCCCCCGGCGGCGCGGTGACAGTCACTTTTTCCGGCGGAGCGGCCCTGCGGCTTGAAGTGGAGTGTCTCGACGCGCAAATGCGCGATATGGGAGAGCGGTGGGAGGCGCGCGCTGCGCCGGCCCACGCCATAGACGACACCATCACCGGCTGACGCCTGAGCGCCTGCCGCCCGGAGACCGAGATCCATGCCCCTGCGCCTCGACACGCGCCAGCCCGACTTCGAGACCGCCTTCCAGGCTTTCCTGGCCATGAAGCGCGAGGTCTCCCAGGATGTGGATGACGCCGTTCGCGCGATCATCGCCGACGTGATCGGCCGCGGCGACGCGGCCCTTGTCGATTTGTCGCGCCGGTTCGACCGCGTTGATCTCGCCGCGATTGGGCTGCGCGTCACCGACGCGGAGATCGACGCGGCGATGACCGCCTGCGATGCGCAGGCGCTGGACGCATTGAAGCTGGCGCACGCGCGCATCGTCGCCTTCCACGAGCGCCAGAAGCCTGTCGATCAGCGCTTCACCGACGCGCTTGGCGTCGAACTCGGGTGGCGCTGGAGCGCGCTGGAATCCGTCGGGCTCTACGTGCCCGGCGGCACGGCGAGCTATCCCTCATCGGTGCTCATGAACTGCGTGCCCGCCAAGGTCGCCGGCGTGCCGCGCATCGTCATGGTGGCGCCGGCGCCGGAAGGGCGCATCAATCCGCTGGTGCTGGCGGCGGCTCGCATTGCGGGCGTGGATGAAATCTACCGCGTTGGCGGCGCGCAGGCCGTCGCCGCGCTGGCGTATGGCACGGCCACAATCGCGCCGGTCGCCAAGATCGTCGGGCCCGGCAACGCCTACGTGGCCGCCGCAAAGCGGCGCGTGTTCGGCACGGTGGGCATCGACATGATCGCTGGCCCCTCCGAGGTGCTGGTGGTGGCCGACGGCTCCGCCAACCCGGACTGGATCGCCGCGGATTTGCTCGCCCAGGCGGAGCATGACACGGCGGCGCAGGCCATTCTCCTCACCGACGACCGCGCCCTTGGCGATGCGGTGGCGCAGGCTGTCGAACGTCAACTCGCCACCCTGCCGCGCCGCGACATCGCCGGCGCAAGCTGGCGCGACTTCGGCTGCATCATCGATGTGGAGAGCCTCTCCGGCGCCATTCCGCTCATTGACCGCATCGCCGCCGAACATCTCGAAATCATGTGCGAGGATGCGGAAGGTCTCGCCGCCCGCGTGCGCAATGCCGGCGCGATGTTCATCGGCGGCCACACGCCGGAAGCCATCGGCGATTACGTGGGCGGCTCCAACCATGTGCTGCCCACGGCCCGCTCGGCCCGGTTCTCATCAGGGCTTGGCGTGCTCGATTTCATGAAGCGCACGTCGATCCTCAAGTGCACGCCGGAGTCATTGCGTGAACTGGGGCCCGCCGCCATTGCGCTGGGCGAGGCGGAGGGGCTTGGCGCCCACGCCCGTTCCGTCGCCATTCGTATGAACCTGCGTTGATCTGATGAGCGACGTGGCCTCGACCCGGCGCCTCGTCAAGGTGATCCTCGACGAGGAATCCATCGGGCGCGGCAGTCCGGATCAGGAGCACGAGCGGCTCATCGCGATCTACGACCTTGTGGAGCTGAACTCGTTCGCGCTGCCGGGGCACGATGGCGGGCCGTATGTCCTGCATATCGCGCTTCAGGAAAAGAAGCTCTGCTTCGATGTCCGCTCCCACGATGGCGAGCCTGTCATCCGGCATATCCTGTCGCTGACGCCGTTTCGCCGTCTGCTGAAGGATTACTTCCTCGTCTGCGAGAGTTACTACGCAGCCATTCGCACTGCGACGCCCGCGCAGATCGAGGCCATCGACATGGGTCGTCGTGGTCTCCATAACGAAGGCGCGGTGCTGCTGTCCGAGCGTATGGACGGCAAGATCGAATGTGATTTCGACACGGCGCGGCGGCTCTTTACGCTGATCACCGCCCTGCACTGGAAGGGTTGACAGTGACGGGGCGCGCAGGGGGGGACGACAGCGGTCCGCCGGGCGGACCCCCGCGCGGCGCTCCCGTGCGTCGTCCGCAGTCGCTTCTGTTCGCATGCACCACCAACGCGGTGCGCTCCGTCATGGCGGAAGGGATCGCCCGCCATCTGTTCGGGCGCGAAATCTATTTTGCGTCGGCGGGGGTGCGTCCCGGCGAGTGCGATCACTTCGCCATTGCCGCCATGGACGAAATTGGCATCGACGTTTCGAAGCACAAGCCGCACGCCTTCGCCGACCTCGAGGACGATAGTTTCGACGTGATTATCTCCCTGTCGCCGGAAGCCCATCACACCGCGCTCGAATACACACGGACATCGGCAGTGGACGTCATCTATTGGCCCACCATCGACGCCACCGCCGTGCAGGGCTCGCGCGACCAGATGCTCGACGCCTATCGCGGCGTGCGCGACGTGCTGCAGAAGCGCATCAAGGAGTATCTGGACTGGCGGCCGATGATGGCGCCGCGCATAGATCAACAACGTCGGTAAGTTTTCTGGGCATTAATGACGCGAAAGGCGCCCGCGCCGCAGGCGCGTCATGCCGGCGACGGCCGGCATCCACGAGAGGCAAAGGGCCGCCCGCTGGTGACCACCCCCACCCCGGCGCCATCCGGCGCCCACCCTCCCCCGCAAGCGGGAGAGGGATGCTAACGACCATCATCGAGCGTGTATAATTATGCGCAAACCAACGTGCGCGAAACCCTCTCCTTTGGGAGAGGGTGGTTTGCGAAGCAAACCGGGAGGGGGCGTTCACCATCGAACACATAGCGCCTGCAGCCTGCCGTGGATGCCGGCCGTCGCCGGCATGACGGGGCAGGCGCCGCGCATAGATCACCAACGTCGGTAGGCTTTCTGCGCATTAAAGACGCGAAAGGCGCCCGCGCCGCAGGCGTGTCATGCCGGCGACGGCCGGCATCCACGATAGGCAAAGGGCCGCCCGCTGGCAGCCGCCCCCTCCCGGGCGCCATCCGGCGCCGACCCTCCCCCGCTAAAGCGGGAGAGGGGCGCCAACGTCGCTGCACTGCAGCTGTATAATTATGCGCAAATCATTGTGCGCGACTCCCTCTCCTGACGGAGAGGGCGGTTTGCGAAGCAAACCGGGAGGGGGTTTTCACCATCGAATACATAGCGCCTGTAGCCTGCCGTGGATGCCGGCCGTTGCCGGCATGACGGGGGAGGCGCCGCGCATAGATCAACAACGTCGGTAAGTTTTCTGCGCATTAATGACGCGAAAGGCGCCCGCGCCGCAGGCGCGTCATGCCGGCGACGGCCGGCATCCA
>JAIXSM010000027.1 GCA_027484655.1 Hyphomicrobiales bacterium
AAGGCCGACGTGTGGCCGCTGAACCCCGAGGGCGAGATCTTCTGCATGCTCATGATCGAGGATCTGGAAGGCATCCATAACCTCGAGGAAATGCTCTCCAAGGTGAAGGGCATCGGCGCCATCCTCATCGGCGAAGGCGACCTCTCCCAGGAGCTGGGCTACCCGCGCCAGTACGAGCACCCGGTGGTGCTGAAGCACATGGCCGAGATCGTGAAGATCGCCAAGGCGAACAACGTGGTCGTCGGCCATCCGCACGTCGACCAGAAGAACGTGCAGCGCGTGCTCGACGAAGGCTACCGCTTCCTGATGCCAGCGCCCGAGCGCACGTTCAAGGCGCTCGAAGCGGGTCTTGCGGCCGCCGGCCGCTAAGCGGAGAGCGTTCATGCCCACATTCCCTGCGACCGGCCCGGTGACGCTGCGCACCAACCTCGCCGACTCGCAACTGGCGAATGGGTTGAAGACAGGCGAGGTCTCCACAGACCTCGTCAACTTCGACTTCTGCGGCCCCAAGACTGCGAACCAGGGCTTCAAGCCCATGGTGCGCGAGGGCAAGTTCGACGCGGGCGAACTCGCGATCGTCACGTTCATGCAGGCGCTGGACTATGGCAAGCCGCTGGTGCTGCTGCCGGCCACCATGGTGGGGCGGTTCCAGCATCAGTTCTTCGTGTGCCGCAAGGAGCGCGCGCCGATGGACCCGAAGACGCTGGAGGGCAAGCGCGTCGCGGTGCGTTCCTACACGCAGACGACCGGCGTATGGGTGCGCGGCATCCTGCAGGACGAGTACGGCGTCGACCTCAACAAGCTCAAGTGGCTATGCTGGGACGACCCGCATCTGGCCGAATACACCGATCCGCCGGAGCTGGTGGAGCGCGCGCCCAAGGATGGGCCTGCGCTCAACGACATTGCGCTTGCGGGCGAGGCGGACGCGGTGATTCCGGCCGCCGACCTGCTGGCGCACCCGGACATGCGCACCGTCGTGGAGAACCCCGACGAGGCGGGCCGGCGCTGGGGCGAGAAATACGGCTGCGGTCACATCAACCATATGTTCGCGGTGCATCGCGATCTGCCGAAGGAACGCCCAGATGTGGTGCGCGAGATCTATCGCGTGCTGCACGAGAGCAAGACCGCCGGCGGCCTGCCGAAGGCGGGCGAGATCGACCAGCTGCCGTTCGGGTTCGAGCACTGCCGCAAGTCGCTCGAACTGATCGCCCGCTACGCCTACGAGCAGAAGGTCGTGAAAAAGCTCTATCGGCCAGAAGAGCTGTTTGATGAGATGACGATCAAGCTGGGATCGTAATCAGCAAAGGGCGGCTCCCGGGCCGCCCTTTCGCTTTCAGAGCACGCTGGCCGGCAACGCCTGCACGCCGCGCAAAAACTCATCCGCCGAGACCGGCTTGCCGCCGGCGCGCTGCACCTGCGTCAATCGCACAGCCCCATTCCCGCAGGCGACGACGAGCCCGCCGGGCAGAACCGCACCAGGCGCGCCTGAGCCGGCCGCGCGCGTCGAGCGCAGAACCTTCACCCGCTCCAAGCCTTTGCCAAAGTCCGCCTCGAACCACGCGCCGGGGAATGGGGAGAGACCCCGGATGCGGTTGTGCACAGCGGCAGCGTCCTGCGCCCAATCGATGCGGCACTCCGCCTTCTCGATCTTGTGAGCGTAAAGCACGCCCTCTTCGGGCTGCGGGGTGAACGACAGCCGCCCCTGCCCCAGCGCGGCCAGCGCCTCGACCGCGAGGCCAGCGCCCGCACCCATGAGCGCGTCATGCAGATCGCCCGCCGTGGCGTCGGGCTCAATGGGCAGCCGCGCGGTGAGCGCCACAGGACCCGTGTCGAGACCCTCCTCCATGCGCATCACCATCACGCCGGTTTGCGCGTCGCCAGCCATGATCGCCCGCTGGATGGGAGCCGCTCCGCGCCAGCGCGGCAACAGGGACGCGTGGAGGTTAAGGCAGCCGTGGCGCGGCGCGTCGAGGATCGGCCTGGGCAGGATCAGCCCGTAGGCGACCACCACGGCCACATCGGCGTTGTGGGAGCAAAACAGCTCGGTCTGCTCGGAATCGCGCAGCGAGCGCGGCGTGAACACCGGGATGCCGCGCGTGTCGGCAAGTTCGTGCACCGGCGATTTGGTGAGCGTGAGACCGCGCCTGCCGGCGGGTTTCGGCGCACGGGTGTAGCAGGCGACGATATCATGCGCGTCCGCAATCGCGGCGAGCGTCGCGACCGAAAAGGCGGGCGTGCCCATGAAGACGACGCGCAAGCGGATCCCTTTCGTGGGCGGCGTCAGGCGCCGCGCAGGCGCGCGTCCTTGACGAAGCGCTTGATGACCCGGTCGCGCTTGAGGCGCGACAGGTGATCGATGAACAGCACGCCGTCCAGATGGTCGATCTCATGCTGGATGCACGTGGCGAGCAGGCCGTCGGCGTCCATCTCCTGCATGGCGCCGGCGCGATCCAGATAGCGCATGCGCACCCGGGCGGGCCGCTCCACTTCCGCGTAGTAGTCCGGGATCGAGAGGCAGCCCTCCTCGTAAACGGAGCGCTCGTCCGAGGCCTTCACGATCTCAGGATTGATGAGAAAGATCGGGTTCTTGACCTCCTCTTTCTCCTCACCCTCGCGCTTGGCCACATCAACAACCACAACGCGCTTGGCCACACCCACCTGTATGGCCGCCAGACCGATGCCCGGCGCGTCGTACATGGTCTCCAGCATGTCATCGAGAAGCGTCCGCACGTCGCCATCGACCCCGCTCACCGGGGCGGACGCAAGCCGAAGCCTGTTGTCGGGAAGCGTGAGGATCGGCATCAGGGACATGGCGTGGAGCGTCCGTCGTCTCAAAAGAAGCAAGCCCGCCTGACATAATCAGGCGGGCTGCGGGAATCAATCGGGCGCCAATGCGGCCTCAGCTGACGCCGACCGGCCGGCGCGTGAGGTCAAAAGTGCGGACGCGCGGCGTCAACTGAATGCGCGGGCGGGTACGCTCCACCACGACCGCCGGACGCGCGCGATCGATCACGACGGGCGTGCGCGTGCGCGCGCGCTCCACAATCACAGCGCGCTCCGCCCCGCGACGGTCGGCGACCACGCGCTTCTCAATGCCCTTTGCCTCTTGAGCGGCCTGCAGCACGAGCGGACGAACCTCATCAACGCTCACGCCCATGAAGCCTGCGGCGATCTCCACCTGCGCGTCGAGCTCATCGGCGAGACCCTGCGCCGCCGCAATAGCCTCCTCGATGGTGGGTGGGCACTTCTTGATCCTGATCGGGGGCAGGGTCTTCGGGTCCACCGTGCGCTTTGTCCCGGCGCGCTTCATGACAACAATTCCTTCCAGCGTTTATTCAACATGCCCGATTTCTTGCACCGCAACAAGCAATTTGTGCGCTGCACCATGGAGGGGACCGCGAGCGGTACGCGAACCCCGATAACCCGAACCTTGGCAGGCCGACGCGAAACCGGCGCACATCAACCCACTCACCTCGGATCAACTGCCATGATCCAGGTCATTTTTGGCCAAACAACGGCGCCCGGAGCGCCGTGCGTTGCGACACAATGACAGGCGGCTGCTTTTCCCTGTCAGAACGGGGTCCGCTGCCTCATAGCGGCGGCGAGAGTCCCCTCGTCCAGGTAATCCAGTTCGCCCCCAACGGGCACGCCATGCGCCAGACGCGTGATTCGCGCCCCGGTATGGGCGAGCACGTCGGTGATGTAATGGGCCGTCGTCTGCCCGTCTACGGTTGCGTTGACGGCGAGGATCACTTCGGAGATCGCCCCTTCGACGACGCGACCGACGAGGGAGGCGATATTGATGTCGTCAGGCCCGACGCCATCCAACGGCGACAAAACGCCGCCGAGCACGTGATAGCGGGCGTTTATGGCCCCAGCGCGTTCCAGCGCCCAGAGATCAGCGACTGTCTCGACCACAACAATGGCGGATGTGTCGCGCCGCGCATCGCTGCAAACGGTGCATGGATCGCTGGTGTCGATGTTGCCGCACGACGAGCACACGACGATGCGCTCCCTGGCGACCTGCATCGCGTCAGCGAGAGGTCCAAGCAGCTCGTTGCGCTTGCGAATGAGGTGCAAAGCCGCCCGCCGCGCCGATCGGGGACCAAGCCCCGGCAGGCGCGCAAGCAACTGGATCAGGCGCTCAATCTCGGGGCCTGCAATACGCTCGGGCATCGCGGAGCCGTCAGAATGGGAGCTTCATGCCCGGAGGCAGGGGAAGGCCGGCCGTCACCGCCTTCATCTTCTCCTCAAGCAGCCGCTCAGCCTTCTTGCGGGCATCCTCGTGAGCGGCGATGACCAGATCCTCAAGGATTTCGCCCTCGTCGGGCTTCATCAGCGAAGCGTCGATGGCGACGCCGCGCATGGCGCCTTTCGCAGTCAGGGTCACGCGAACCAGCCCGCCACCGGACTGACCCTCAACCTCTGTCTGCTCCATCTCGGCCTGAACTTCCTGCATCCGCGCCTGCATGGCCTGCGCTTGCTTCATCAGTCCCATGATATCTTTCATGATTCCCTCAGAACTCTTCGTCTTCCGATTGGTCCGCGTAGGTCACCTCATCCGGGGCGTCGATGCCCACGGCCGGCTCGGCGGACTCAGGCCCAAGCGAACGGACGGCAACGATCTCAGCGCCCGGAAAGCGCTCCAGAACGCTGCGCACCAGCGGGTCAGCGCGCACGCCGGTCGCCCGGACGCGATCGCGTTCATCCTGTTGTTCCCGCAGGGTGGGCGCGCCCTGGGCCGAGGAAATCGCCACGAGCCAACGCTCGCCGGTCCACTCCTGCAAGCGCCGCATGAGGTTTGCAGCAAGTTGCGGCGAACCGCCCTCGGCGAGCGCAAACTCGATGGCGCCTCTTTCAAAACGCACCAGTCGCACATCCCGTTCGAGAGCGATGCGCAACTGGATGTCGCGATTCGTCTGGGCGAGCGCCACCAGATCTTCAAACCGGGCGATCTGCACGCGGGGCGCGGCGGACGCCTCGGTGCGTGGTTGGGGCGCGATTTGCTGCTGCGGCGAAGCCTGCACGCGCAACGCCGCGGAGGCGCCGCCTCCCGCGGAGGGAGCGCTTGCGGAGACCCGCTGGCCGCCCCCATCCGAGCCGGCTGACGAGAGTCGCCGCAACACATCGTCCAGTGGCGGCAGGTCGGCCGCGTGCGCGATGCGCACCAGCACCATGTCGGCGGCGGCGAGAGGGCGCGGCGACTCACGCACCTCGGACAGGCCTGTCATGATGATTTGCCATGCCCGCGAAAGCGCCTGGATACCGAGCGAGCCGGCGAAAGCGCGGCCCTTCTCAGCCTCTTCCTGGCTAACGGACGCCTCCACCCGCAGACCCGGCACAAGCTTCAGGCGGGTTACGAAATGCACGAATTCAGCAAGTTCGATCAGCAGCAACGTAGGCTCAGCGCCTTGATCGAACTGCTCTTTCAGGATCGAGAGCGCCGTCGCGACATCGCCCTTCATCAGGGCCTCGAAGATGTCGATCACGCGCGTGCGGTCGGCGACGCCGAGCATATCGCGCACGGTCTCCTCGGAGATCGCATCCCCGGCGACGCCCGGGCCGTGCGCAATCGCCTGATCCAGCAACGACAAGGCGTCGCGAACGGAACCCTCCGCCGCCCGGGCGATGAGCGCCAGCGCCTTGTCGCTGATGCGCACGCCCTCGCGATCACAGATGGAAGCAAGGTGCGACATCATGAGGCCGGCATCAATGCGACGCAGGTCAAACCGCTGGCACCGCGAGCGAACCGTGATCGGAACCTTGTCGATCTCCGTGGTCGCGAACAGGAACTTCACATGCGGCGGCGGCTCTTCGAGCGTTTTCAACAGGCCGTTGAAGGCGGCCTTCGACAGCATGTGAACTTCGTCGATGATGAACACCTTGTAGCGGGCCATCACCGGCTTGTAGCGGGCGCTCTCGATGATCTCGCGAACATCGTCGATGCCGGTGTTGGACGCCGCGTCCATCTCGATCACGTCGACGTGGCGCGACTCGATGATCGCCGGGCAGTGGACGCCCAGTGCATGCATGTCGATGGTCGGCCGCGTGATCGCGGGGGCGCCATTATGCGCGGGGAGCTCGTAGTTGAAGGCGCGGGCAAGAATGCGCGCGGTCGTGGTCTTGCCCACGCCGCGCACGCCCGTGAGAATGTAGGCTTGGTGGATCCGGTCGATCTCGAACGCGTTGCGCAGCGTCCGGACCATCGCATCCTGGCCGATGAGATCGTCAAAGGTGGAGGGACGATACTTGCGCGCGAGCACCCGGTAGGGACTGGAACCCTGCCCAGAGGGCGCCTCGACGTCGAAGCGACCCTGCGCAACCATGTCCGGCTGGTGCTCCAGAGGGCGACCTTCTTCCATGGATATCGTCCGAAGGCTTGTGGAGGCCAAGGACACCTGCGCCCGAGCCGTTCAGGTGGGAGGCTGGACGATGACCCGTCCGTTCTCGTTAGGGCTGCTTCCTTCCGGACCTGACCCGGTTGGCGAGTGGTGCGTCCAACGCCAACCTCCCGCCCCTATTTGGCAGTCGCCGTCCAGTTTCGCAAGCGCCGACCGAAGAATTCCGCCTGCGCCGGGCCCCATGGCGTAGCAGGAGCGACGGTCTCGCACTAAAGTCGCCAATATGAACAACCGCTTCCCAGAACCTTCCGCCCTCACCGGCTACGCCTTCAACCCTCTCGACCGGTGCGCCGCCCGGCGCGACGACCCTGCATTCATCGCCGACCTGTTGGCGGCGCCGCAGACGCGACTTTTCGTCATCGGGCGCGACCGGCCGGCCCTCAAGATCACGGCGGCGGGCGTCGATCCGCTCTTCACGCTGGAGGAGGCGCGAGCCCTCGGCGTCTTGCGCGAGATTGTGCTGCTGGGCCGCGACGGAGAGCGGGCGCTGTTTGGGGCGCAACTGGACGATGGCGCCATCATTTCCCGCGAAGCGGCGGACGAGGGCGCATTCATCGAGACCTGGCGGCTGATCGTCACGGCGCGTCCCGAAGTCCTGCTCAAGGACCTGCGCGCGATCACCATGGAAGGCCTGCTGCCCGTCGAGCAGATTGGCGCTCTGGGGCAGGCCAAGAGCCTCCTGAACTGGCACGCGCGGCACCGGTACTGCAGCATGTGCGGCGGGCGCACGGAGCTGGCGTCCGCCGGGTACCGGCGCGAGTGCCGTTCCTGCGGCGCCCAGCATTTTCCGCGCACGGACCCGGTCGTCATCATGCTGGCGGTGCGCGGGGACCGCTGCCTGATGGGCCGCCAGCCGCGCTTCAACAAGGGCATGTACTCAGCCCTGGCCGGCTTTCTGGAGCCGGGCGAAACCATTGAGGACGCAGTGCGCCGCGAAATCAGCGAGGAGTCCGGCGTGCGTGTTGGCCGCGTCGCCTATCACGCCTCGCAACCGTGGCCGTTCCCGTCCTCGATCATGATCGGCTGCATCGCGGAGGCGCTTTCGGACGCCATCGAAATTGACCGCGCCGAACTGGAGGACTGCCGCTGGTTTTCGCGCGCCGACGTGGAGGCGATGCTCGCCGGCGCCCATCCGCAAGGATTCCTGGCGCCGAACCCGGTGGCTATCGCGCACCATCTGGTGCGCGCGTGGGTTGCGGGCGAGACGCCGGAGTTTTAGGGCGTCTCCAGCGCCTCGCTGGCCATCGAGGCGCGGAAGGCGTGCGCCGGATAGACGCCCAGAATGCGGAATTCGCGGGAGAAAAACGCGAGTTCCTCAAGCGCCCGGGCGAGCGGGGGATCGTTGGGATGCCCCTCCACATCGGCGAGGAACATGGTGGCTGAGAACTCGCCCTCCACCATGTAGCTCTCGATCTTGGTCATGTTGACGCCGTTGGTGGCGAAGCCGCCCAGCGCCTTGTAGAGCGCGGCCGGCACGTTGCGCACGCGGAATACGAAGGTCGTCACCATCGGCCTGTTGTCCGACTCCGCCCACTGGGGCTCGCGCGACAGCACGATGAACCGCGTGGTGTTGTGCTTTTCGTCCTCCACATCACGCATGAGCGTCACAAGATCGTAGATCTCAGCCGCCAGCGCGGGCGCGAACGCCGCCTTTTCAGGATCGCCCCACTGGGCGATCTGCCGGGCCGCGCCGGCGGTGTCGCCAGCGATGACCGGGGTGAGACCCAGCTGGCGTGTAATCTTGCGGCATTGCCCCAGCGCGTGGATGTGGCTGTAGACCGACTTGATCGTCGCCAGCGACGCCCCCTTCACAGCCATGAGCTGGAAGTGAATGGGCAGAAAGTACTCGCCAATGATGTGCAGGCCCGAGCCGGGCAGGAAATGGTGGATGTCCGCCACCCGCCCGGCGATCGAGTTCTCGATCGGGATCATGCCAAGGCCCGCCGCGCCGTCCGTGATCGCCGCGAAGGCATCCTCGAACGTGGCGCACGGAAGCGGCTCCCAGTCAGGATACACATCGCGGCAGGCGATGTGGGAGTTTGCGCCCGGCTCACCCTGATAGGCGATGACCCTCGGCGCGGTTCTGGATTTCATCATGATTTCTCCGCGGCTCCCTGGAGCCTCAAGGACAACGGCTTCGAGAGCGCGGCGCGGGCGCGTTCGAGATCCTCTGGCGTATCCACGCCCAGGGGCACAGCGCCGACAACCATCGCGTCAATGCGCATGCCGGCTTCAATCGCGCGGAGTTGCTCCAGCCGCTCCCTCTGCTCCAGTTGCGAGGGCGGCAGGGCGACAAAGGCGGCGAGCGCCGAGCGTCGGTAACCGTACAGGCCGATGTGATGATAGAGCGGCCCGTCGCCCCAAGGCGCCGTCGCTCGGGTGAAATAGAGCGCGCGCAAGCGGTCCGGAGCGATATGGGAGCCGACCACCTTCACCACGTTGGGATTGGTTTTTTCCTCCTCCGCGCTGATCAGAGCGACGAGGGTCGAGATATGAACGTCCGCATCCCTGAGCGGCGTGAGGGAGGCACGCACAGACGCAGGATCGATGGTGGGCAGGTCGCCCTGAAGATTTACCACCACGTCGAAACGACCGTCGGGGTCTACGGCCGCAAGGGCCTCCTGGATGCGGTCTGAGCCGGAGGGATGATCTGGGCGCGTGAGGACGGCGCGTCCGCCAGCGGCGCGCACCGCATCTGCTATTTCCGAGGAATCGGCCGCAACCACCACAGGGCCCACATCGGCCTCCATGGCGCGACGCCATACGTGGACGACCATCGGCTCGCCGCAAATGTCGGCGAGGGGCTTGCGCGGCAGGCGGGTGGCCGCAAGGCGCGCGGGGACCAAAACGAGTGGATTCACGGACAGATCCGTCTGGGCGCCGCCCGAGGCGGCAAAAGGTAGCAATCTGCGAACGGTTATTACGTGTTGCCAAGCGGGGCGCAATCCCTGTATCCAACGCGGCGACTTGCCGCCCCCGCGGTCACTGAATCATGTCATAGACAATCGCGGGCCTGCGGAGCGGAGACCAGGGCGGAGCCTTGAGAGACATGATGGACTCCTACGAATTCAACAAGATCGCCGGCTCGGTGCTTGGCACGCTCGTTTTCCTGATGTTCCTGGGCATCTTTTCCAGCACAATCTACTACGCGCCCAAGCCCAAGACGGCGGGATACGCGCTGCCAGAGGCAGCGGCGCCAGTTCAGGCTGCAGCCCCCGCAGCGGCTCAGGTCACGCCAGTGGCCCAGCTGCTCGCCGCTGCGGACGCCGGGCGTGGCGCAGGCGTGGCCAAGCAGGCCTGCGGCACCTGCCACGCCTTCGAGGAAGGCGCGGCGTCCAGGCTCGGCCCGACGTTGGGCGGCCTACTCGGTCGCCAGATCGCCGGGGTCGCCGGCTTCTCGTATTCCTCTTCCTTGGTCGAGCGCGCCAAGACGGACAAGGTCTGGGGCTACGAGAACCTGAACGCCTTCATCCTTAATCCCAAAGGCTACGCCAGCAACACGAAGATGGCGTATGCCGGCGAAAAGAGCGACACGCGCCGGGGTGATCTCATCGCCTACCTGCGGTCGATCTCCAAGGACGCCCCGCCCGTTCCGGCGCCCTGATCGGGTCATAAATCAGCGTCATCAAGGCCGGCCCCAGCGCCGGCCTTTTTCATTCGGGACTCGAGGTGGCGAGGGCGGCGAAAAGCGACATAATCTGACGAATCGCGCCGGACCAGGGCCACAGCGCCCGGCAAGCACCGACCAGAGACCCATCGCCCGGAGATGCGCCGCATGATGTTTTCCCGCCGGACAGCCCTGAAGATCGCCGCCGCCTCCACCGGCGGCTTGTTGCTTCCGGCAGCATCGGCGGCCCGCGAAGAGGTGGAAAGCCACGGGCTCTCCACCTTCGGCGAACTGGCTTTGCCCCCAGATTTCAAACACTTTCGCTACGTGAACCCGGATGCGCCCAAAGGCGGAACCCTGCGGCTCCAGATCAAAAGCACGTCAGGCAACCAGAACTTCGAGACCTTCGACACGCTGCACATCTACGCCTTCAGGGGCGACGGCGCGGCGGGCATGGACGCCACGTTCGACACGCTGATGGCGGGGACCGCCGACGAGCCCAACTCCATGTACGGGCTGGTCGCACAGTCGGTGCGGGTCTCAAGCGACAAGCTCACCTATCGATTCCTGCTGCGGCCCGAGGCGCGGTTTCACGACGGCTCGCCGGTTCGCGCCCAGGACTGCGCCTTCTCCTTCAACATTATGAAGGAGAAGGGGCATCCGCTGTACCGCACGCTGCTGCGCGATCTCGCTGGCGCCGAGGCGGCCGGCGACAACGAGCTCATCGTCCGCTTCGCGCCCGGACGGGGGCGCGACATCCACCTTTTTGTGGCCAGCCTGCCGATCTTCTCGCAAGCGTGGTGGAAGGGGCGCGACTTCGAAGGCGCGATGCTGGAGGCGCCTTTGGGGTCCGGCCCATACCGCGTCTCCCGGTTCGAACAGGGCCGGTTTATCGAGTTCGAACGCGTGGCGAACTACTGGGGCGCAGCGCTGCCCGTGAACGTGGGTCAAAACAACTTCGACCGCATCCGGTACGACTACTTCCGCGAGCGCCAGATCGCGTTCGAGGCGTTCAAGTCCGGGCAAATGAATTTCCATGAGGAGTACACCGCACGGTTCTGGGCGACCGGCTACGATTTCCCGGCGGTGCGCAACGGGCGGGTGCAAAGGATAGAACTGCCCAGCGGCGGAGCCGTGGGCACGCAGGGTTGGGTCTTCAACACCCGTCGCTCGAAGTTCGCCGACCCACGGATCCGGGAAGCGTTCAGCCACGCCTTCGATTTCGAGTGGACCAACCGCAACATCATGTACTCGACGTACCGTCGGCTGACCTCCTACTTCGAGAACTCGGACATGAAGGCGGACGGCAAACCGGGGCCGGAAGAACTCGCCCTTCTGGAGCCATTTCGCGGCAAGATTCCAGACGAGGCGTTCGCAGATCCCTGGGTTCCGCCCGCCTCTGACGGCTCCGGCTCCGACCGCGCCATGCTGCGACGCGCCAACGAGTTGCTGATGGCCGCCGGCTGCAAGCGGGACGGCGCCCGGCTGCGGTTGCCCGATGGCGCGCCTTTCGAGGTCGAATTCCTTGATTCGTCGGGAGCCTTGCGTCCCCACACCGAGCCATTCCAGGCGAACCTGCGGCGCCTGGGGATCGAGTCCACGTTCCGGCAGGTGGACGCGGCGCAATACAAGCGACGCCTCGACGCATTCGATTTCGACATCGTGACCACGGCCATGGGCGGATCGCTCACGCCGGGCGAGGGATTGCGCAACATCTATTCGTCGCAGGCCGCCAAAACGCCGGGCTCACGCAACCTGGTCGGCGTCGCGAGCGAGGCGATTGACGCTATCGTCGACCGGATCGCCCGTGCGCAGACCCGCGAAGAGCTGACCATCGCCGCACGCGTCCTGGACCGGCTTCTGCGGGCGGGCCGCTATTGGGTGCCCATGTGGTACAAGGACCGGGCGCTGATTGCGCACTGGGATGTTTTCGGACGCCCGGAAACGACGCCGAAGTACGGTAATGGCGCTCCCGGCATCTGGTGGTGGGACGCCGACAAGGCCCGCAAGATCGGCTATCCCGGCTGAGACCTCGAAGGAAAGACGGAGCCGATGCTCGCTTACATCTCGCGTCGCATCCTGCTGATGATTCCGACGCTGCTCGGCATCCTGCTGATCTCCTTCGCCATCGTGCAGTTCGCGCCCGGAGGGCCGGTCGAGCGCATCATGGCGCAGTTGCAGGGCATGGACGCGGGCGCGACCTCCCGCTTCAGCGGCGGCGCCGGCGACATCGGCTCAGCCCAGATGCAGGCGGCGGACACCGGTTATCGGGGCGCGCAGGGTCTGGACCAGAAACTCATCGAAGAGCTCAACCGGCAGTTTGGGTTCGACCGGCCCGCGCACGAGCGCTTCATCAAGATGGTGGGAGATTACATCACCCTTGATTTTGGCAAGAGCTTCTACCGTGACGCGCCGGTCCTGCAACTTATCAAGGAGAAGCTTCCCGTCTCCATTTCGCTCGGCTTATGGATGACGCTGCTCTCCTATGCGATCTCGATCCCGCTGGGCATCCGCAAGGCCGTGCGCGACGGCACGCCCTTCGACACGTGGACGTCGGCTGTGGTGATCGTGGGCTATGCGATCCCGAGCTTTCTGTTCGCTGTGCTTCTCGTGGTGCTGTTTGCGGGCGGTTCATTCTGGCAGATCTTTCCGCTCCGCGGGCTCACATCCGACAACTGGAGCGAACTCAGCGCGCTGGAAAAGGTCGCGGACTATTTTTGGCACATCGCGCTGCCGATCACAGCGATGACCATCGGCGCCTTCGCCACGTCCACATTCCTCACCAAGAACTCCTTCCTCGACGAGATCCGCAAGCAGTATGTGCAGACCGCGCGCATGAAAGGGCTTACCGAGCGGCAGGTGCTCTACGGGCATGTGTTCCGTAACGCGATGCTCATCGTCATCGCCGGCTTCCCAGGCGCGTTCATCCATGCGTTCTTCACGGGCTCATTGCTGATCGAGAACATCTTCAGTCTGGACGGACTGGGGCTCTTGTCGTTCGAGTCCATCGTCAATCGCGATTACCCCGTCGTGTTCGCCAATCTCTACATCTTCGCGTTGCTGGGTCTCGTGGTGAACCTGCTCTCCGACCTCATGTACACCTGGATCGATCCGCGGATCGATTTCGAGACGCGGGAGGTCTGATATGGCCATCGCTGCGAACGATCCCGTCGCCCGCGCCGCAGCGGACAAGACGCTGGCTTCAACACGCGGGCGCTTCAGCCTGTCGCCCATGAATCGACGCAGGTTGCATAACTTCCGCGCCAACCGCCGCGGCTACGTATCATTCTGGATTTTCGCGGTGCTCTTCGTCCTCTCGCTTGGAGCGGAATTCATCGCCAACGATCGTCCGATTCTGGTGTCTTACAAGGGCGAGCTCCTGTCGCCGGTTTTCAAAAACTATCCGGAAGAGAAGTTCGGCGGGTTTCTCGCAGAGACAGACTACAGGGATCGCGTGATCGCCCGGGAGATCGAAGCCCATGGCTGGATGCTCTGGCCGCCGGTGCGCTTTTCCCATCGCACGCACAACTACGATTTGCCGACGCCGGCTCCATCACCGCCCACATGGATGCTCTCGGACGGGCAATGCGCTCCGGTGGCGGCAAAACTCGGCGTCGAGAACGGCGGCTGCCGCCACATTGAATGGAACTGGCTTGGGACTGACGATCAGGGAAGGGATGTGCTTGCCCGGCTCATCTACGGCTTCCGCATATCCGTGCTGTTCGGGCTCATTCTCGCGGTTCTGTCCTCGATCATCGGCGTGTTCGCCGGAGCGATCCAGGGCTACTTCGGCGGCTGGACGGATCTGATCTTCCAGCGCTTCATCGAGATCTGGTCGTCGCTGCCGCACCTCTACCTGCTGATTATCGTCTCTTCGATCATAATGCCAAGCTTCTTCATCCTGCTTGGCATCCTGCTGCTGTTCTCCTGGGTGACCCTCGTTCATGTGGTGCGCGCGGAATTCCTGCGCGCGCGCAACTTCGAGTACGTGAACGCCGCCCGCGCCCTTGGCCTCTCGAACGCAAAGATCATGTTCCGGCATCTCCTGCCGAACGCCATGGTGGCGACGCTGACGTTCCTGCCATTTGTCCTGAACGCGTCGATCACCACGCTCACCTCCCTCGATTTCCTTGGGTTCGGACTGCCGCCGGGCTCGCCTTCGCTGGGCGAACTGCTGCTCCAGGGCAAATCGCACCTTCAGGCGCCATGGCTGGGGCTGACGGGCTTTTTCGTGATCGCCGGTATGCTGTCGCTGCTGGTGTTTGTCGGCGAGGCGGTGCGCGACGCCTTCGATCCGCGCAAGACGTTCGCGTGAGGGCGCAGCGATGACCGATGACAACACCAGCGCATCGACCGCCCTCCTCGACGTGCGCGATCTCTCGGTAGCATTTCACCAGGGTGGCCAAACCTCTGTCGCTGTCGAGGGCGTGTCCTTCACGCTGCAGCGGGGCCGCACGCTGGCGCTTGTCGGCGAGTCGGGCTCTGGCAAGTCGGTGACAGCGCTGTCGATCGTCAAGCTGCTTGGCGCGACGTCCGCCACATATCCCTCGGGCGAGATTCTCTTTGAGGGCCGCAACCTGCTGGAGGCCTCGGAAGACCAGCTGCGCGCGGTGCGCGGAAACAAAATCACCATGGTCTTTCAGGAGCCCATGACGTCGCTCAATCCGCTCCACCCCATCTCGCGGCAGATCGGCGAGATACTGGAATTGCATGGATTGCGCGGCGCCGAAAAGGTCAAGGCGCGCATCATCGAGTTGCTCACCGACGTCGGCATTCCGGACCCTGAAACACGCCTCGACGCCTACCCCCACCAGTTGTCGGGCGGACAGCGCCAGCGTGTGATGATCGCCATGGCGCTGGCCAACCGACCAGACCTGTTCATCGCGGATGAGCCGACCACGGCGCTCGACGTCACGGTGCAGGCGCAGATCCTGAAGCTCCTGAAGGATCTGCAGACGCGTCTGGGCATGGCGATGCTCTTCATCACCCATGATCTGGGCATCGTGCGCAAGATCGCCGACGACGTCTGCGTGATGCAGAAGGGCCGCATCGTCGAGGCGGGCCCAGTCGAGCGCGTTTTCAGCGCCCCGCAGCACGCCTACACCCGCGCGCTACTGGCCGCAGAACCCAAAGGCGTCGCACCGCAGTACGATGACACCGCGCCAGTCGTCGCGGAGGTCGAGAACCTGAAGGTCTGGTTCCCCATCAAGCGCGGGTTTTTGCGCAAGACCGTGGGGCACATAAAGGCGGTGGACGGTGTGTCCCTGCGCGTGCGTGAAGGCCAGACCGTCGGCGTGGTGGGCGAATCCGGCTCTGGCAAGACGACGCTTGGCCTCGCCATTCTGCGCCTCATTCGCTCCGAGGGCCCGGTGCTGTTTCTGGGCGAGCGCATCGACGCGCACTCGTCTTCACAGATGCGTCCACTGCGCAAGCACATGCAGATCGTTTTCCAGGATCCGTACGGTTCGCTTTCGCCACGCATGTCCGTCGCTGACATCGTCGCGGAAGGTCTCGAGGTCCAGAATCCCGGGCTGACGTATGATGCGCGGCGCGAGATCGTGGCGCGCGCGCTGGCGGACACCGGGCTCGATCCCGCGACCATGGACCGGTACCCGCACGAGTTCTCCGGCGGTCAGCGCCAGCGCATCGCCATCGCGCGCGCCATGGCGCTGGAGCCCCGGTTTGTGGTGCTGGATGAGCCGACATCAGCGCTGGACATGTCCGTTCAGGCGCAGATCGTCGATCTTCTGCGCGACCTTCAGGCGCGTCGAAAGCTTGCGTTCATGTTCATCAGCCATGATCTCAAGGTTGTGCGCGCGCTGGCCTCGGAGGTGATGGTGATGCGGCATGGAAAGGTCGTGGAGCAGGGAATCGCCTCGGAGGTGTTCGCCGCGCCGCAGGAGGCCTACACGCGCGCGCTGTTCGCCGCTGCGTTCAACATGGAAGCAGACCCGACCGGAGTCGTCAGCCAGTAGATGGCGCGCGCGTTCATTATCGTCATCGACTCCCTTGGCTGCGGCGGGGCGTCTGACGCGGACAAGTACGACGACGCGGGCGCCGACACGCTCGGCCACATCGCGCAGGCCTGCGCGCGCGGGCTGGCCGACGCGGCAGGACGGAGCGGCCCGTTGCGCGTTCCAATGCTGGCGTCGCTGGGTCTGGCTATCGCTGCGGAGCATTCCACTGGCAGAAGCCTGCCCGGCGTGGCGCGGGCGCTTGCGGCGGACGCCTCCGCCGGTTGCGCGTACGAGGCGTCTCACGGCAAGGACACATTGATGGGGCACTGGGAGATAGCAGGCGCCCCATTGGAAGGGCCCCTTGGCTATCTGCCTCGCTCGGGCCCTGCGTTTCCGGAAGATCTCGTGGATGAGATAACGAGGCGCGCCGCTGTGCCCGGGCTCATCGGCCTGCGCCATGGCGATGGGCTCGCGATGATCGAGGATCTGGGCGAGGAGCACGTCGCCACAGGCAAGCCGATCATTTACACATCAGCCGATTCAGTAATCCAGATCGCCGCTCACGAAGAGATGTTCGGGCGCGATCGCCTCTATCGCGTATGCGAGCTGACGCGCGAACTCACGAACCCGATGTGCATCGGCCGGATCATCGCCCGCCCCTTCACAGGACCGCACGCGGGCGCGTTTCGACGCACGTCTCACCGGCGGGATTATCCGTTGCCCCCGCCCAAAGGCAATGTGCTCGATCGCGCCGACGCCGCAGGACGCCAGATTATCTCTGTCGGCAAGATCGGGGACATCTTTGCGCACCGCGCCACGGGGCGTCTGCTCAAGGGCCGCGACGACATGGACCTGTTCGACCAGATGCTGGCGGCCATGGACGGCCTCGCAGACGGCGGCCTCCTGTTCGCCAATTTCGTCGATCTGGACACCAACTTTGGCCACCGACGCGATGTGGCGGGCTATGCCGCTGGCCTCGAGCGACTGGACGCGCGCCTGCCCGTGTTTCTTGAACGCCTGCGCCCCGGCGACCTGTGCGTAGTCACCGCCGACCATGGCAACGACCCTACGTGGACAGGCTCCGATCACACGCGCGAAAATGTGCCGGTGCTGCAGTTTCACCGCGGTGGCGGGCGAAACACGATCGGCCGACGCGCCACATTCGCCGACATCGGCGCCACCGTAGCAACGCACTTGCGCTTGGGCCCGACAGCTGCCGGCGTCTCTTGGCTTGACCCTCAATAACCCAACGCCCCGCCGCCGCGCTGGCGGGTGTCGGAGGCGCCATAAAGCCACCCCTCACGGCGCTGGATCGTCTGGATCGAGCCGATTGTCGGCTGCACGCGCACCGCGTGCCCCTTACCTTCCAGCAGTCTGATCGTGTCCGGAGAAAGCCCGCGCTCCGTCCGCAGTTCGTCCGGGCTCCATTGGTGATGGACGCGAGGAGATATCGCTGATTCCGCAGGGTTCATCCCGTGCTCGATCATGTCGAGCAGAGCTTGCAGGACGATGGTGATGATCCGGGAGCCGCCGGGCGAGCCCGTGACCAGCGCCACCTCGCCGTTCTCCAGCACGATGGTGGGGCTCATGGAGGACAGCGGTCGCTTGCCTGGACCCGGGGCATTCGCGGCGCCTCCAAGCATCCCATACGCGTTCGCGGCGCCTGGCGCGGCGGCGAAATCATCCAACTCGTTGTTGAGTAGAAAGCCTGCGCCCTCAACAACAAGGCCGAGGCCATAGGAGAAATTGAGCGTGTAGGTGTTGGAGACCGCGTTCCCGTCCTTATCAACCACCGAGAAGTGCGTGGTCTGGTCGCTTTCGAAAGCGTGTGGATGGCCAGGCCTTATCTGCTTGGCGGGCGTGGCGCTTTCGAGGGAAATGCGCTCGCGAATGCGCGCTGCGTAGGCGGGCGATGTGAGTCCTCGAACGGGCACTGTGGCGAAATCCGGGTCGCCGAGATGCTCGGCACGATCCGCGTATGCATGCTTCATCGCCTCCGCCATTACGTGGATCGTTCGGGCGGAGTTCTGGCCCCACTCGGCCAGCGGAAACCCTTCGAGCACATTCAGAATCTGGATGATGTGCACACCGCCCGAAGATGGTGGGGGCATGGAGAGGATCTCGCGTCCGCGAAACCGCCCCCGCACAGGTTCGCGCTCAACGGCGCGATAGTCGCGCACATCCTCAAGCGTCATTCGGCCCCCCGCGCTGGCGACCGCCGCGACCAACCGCTCCGCCGTTGCGCCCTCGTAAAAGCCCGACGGTCCGAGACGGGCGATGGCTGCGAGAGTTTCTGCAAGCTCGGGCTGCATCAAGCGGTCGCCGCGGCCAAGGACGCGGCCATCGGGCCGAAAGAAAATCTTCCTGGTTGCTGGCCAACGGCCAAGGCGGCGCTCCGCGTGGGGCAGGGAATCGGCAAGGTCGTCATCGACCAGGACGCCCTCACGGGCGAGAGCGATGGCCGGCGCTATCAGGTCCGCAAGGCTGAATCGGCCCGAACCGTATCGCGCGTGCGCCATCGCGAGCCCGGCGACCGTGCCCGGCACGCCGACGGCCAACCCGCTCGATTGCGCCTTCTGGGCCGAGTAGGCCCCGTTCTCGTCCAGAAACACATCGCGCGACGTGCTGGCGGGCGCTGTCTCCCGGTAGTCTATGGCAACGGTTTTCGCAGAGCCCGCCAGATGCACCAGCATGAAGCCGCCGCCGCCGATGTTGCCGGCGCGGGGCAATGTGACAGCGAGAGCAAACCCGACTGCGACGGCCGCGTCGACGGCGTTGCCGCCCGCCTTGAGGATGTCGAGGCCGACCTGAGACGCCGTTCGCTCTTGCGACACGACCATGCCGTTGCGGGACAGGCTCGGAAGCGCCCGGGCCCACCCGGAAATGATCGGCTGCGGCTCCGGAGCTTGGGCCTGGGCCTGGGCCGACGCGCTAATCGGGGCCGCGCACCACAGCAGCGCCGCCAGAACAGCCGAAATCGAAGATTTTTTCACGCGTCAGTTGCCCCAGCGGTCGCGCCAGAGGGACTCGCCGACCATGCAGTCCACGCGGGGCGCGCGCGCCTGGACCCGAATGAAGTCACCTACGGGAACTTCGATCCGCACGGGCGAGCGCCACGCGACCTCCTGCACGAGCTTGTTGCGAGTCGCTTCCAGAAACTGGTCGCGGTTGCGGATTGGAATCGAGAAGGCGCCCGGACCACCGATCACGCAGTCCTCATAGTACTCGTCCAGATTTGCGATATCGCTGAAACCCCACGACGAGGGGCGCAGGAGCAGGGGAAGTCCGTTGATGATGACCCCTGCGCGGACAGCGTCGTCCCGGGCGAGGGTCACCGGCCTGCCGGCGTTGTTGGTGCCATCGCCGGAAACATCGATCACGCGACGCAGGCCGTGAAAACCGTTGTTCTGGAACATGCGCATCGCTTCATCGATCGCCCCGGAAATGGAGGTGCGGCGCGCGCGCCGGTACGGCGCCTCCGAAAGACGGTCGGCCACCGCCCGCGCGCTCTCGGCGCCGTCGATGACCGTCCAGGGCAAAAGCACATCCTGATCCGTGTCGGACGCCCATTGCATGTAGGCGACTGCGATCTTCCCGTAAGGGCCAGACGCGACCGCTTTCAGAAACTGGGGTGAGAGAAGCGCCTGCACATACCCTTCGCGCTGCAGGCGCTGTTCTTCCGGATCCATGGAGTAGGACACGTCCACCGCAAGAACAAGCTCAAGGTCAACTTCGACCTCGCCGTCTTTCGCATGCGCGGGACCAATTGCAGGCCATGCGGCGAAAAAGGCCAAGGTCAGGCACAGCCACGCGCAACGAAGAAGCTTCAGCATCGGAGAACCCCTCACGCGCCCAGAATGCCATGAACGACGCCCCGCGCAAGGCGCGACGCCGGCCTCCCGGCGCAGCCTCTTGAACGCCTTCGCGCCGTCGCCATATCTGGAAGCGCAGTCGTTGCCTTCAGGTCGCCGTCAGGGTCCTGAAGCGAGGCGCCTCACGAGGGCTTCGCCAATGTCACGGGTTCCGAGTTTGAATTCACCTTTCCTCCTGGGGTTTGACGACATCGAGCGAGCGCTCGACCGGGTCACGCGCAGCGGATCGGATGGCTATCCACCCTACAACATCGAGCGCCTTCCCAAGAGCGATTCCGCGCCTGAACGCCTCCGGATCACCCTCGCTGTGGCGGGGTTCACCCAGGATCAGCTCGACATCACACTGGAGGAGCGGCAACTCATGATCCGCGGTCGCCAGCAGGAGGACAAGGAACGGGTGTTCCTGCACCGCGGCATCGCCGCGCGGCAGTTTCAGCGCACATTTCTGCTCGCGGAAGGCATGCAGGTGCAGGGCGCGGAACTGACGAACGGGCTCCTTTCGGTGGATCTCGCCCGGCCCGAGCCGGAGAGGATCGTGCAACGGATCAACATCACCTCGCGCGGCTGAACGGCGCGCCTATCGCGGGCCCATCAGGGACGCAAAAGAGAGGACGACCATTAACAAGATGACCACGCCACACGCACCGCTCACCCCGGAGCAGTTCGCCCACCTGGGTGGGGGCGCCATCGCCTACGTCAAGCCGCTGCGTTCCGAAGATGCAGCCCGCCTGTTCCCTCAGATCGAGGGCTTGCAGCCCGGCATGAAGCTGTTTGCGCTCCTCGGCGCCGACGGCAGCCCGATCATGCTGACCGACTCGCGCGACGCGGCCATCGCCAACGCATGGCAACATGAGTTGCAGACGGTCAGCCTGCACTGAAGCCGCGCCTCTATCCTCCCAGCAGCCTCTCCAGCAGGCCCCGCTCTCTTGCAGGTGGTGCGGACCGGGCGGATCCGACTTCGGCGGGGGGAAGCAGATCGGTCGCCGGCGCCCGTGATGCGGTGGCCGGCGCAGAAGCCCCCGGCAACGCAGGCCGGGCGACATGCGCCGGCTCCTGACGCGCTCGCGCGGCCTCTGGCTGGCGCGGTTCCCCCGGCAAGGGCGATGAGGGCGTTCCACGCAGGGCCTCACGCATGAATCTGGCCCAGATCTCAGCTGGCAGGGTTCCACCCGACAGCCGCCGGGTCGCCGAGGCGTCGTCGTTGCCCAGCCACACGCCGGCGACCACCTGGCTCGTGTAGCCGACAAACCAGCCATCCTTGTAATCCTGGCTCGTGCCCGTTTTGCCTGCCGCCTGCCAGCCACGCAGCTCCGCCCGTCGGCCAGTGCCCGTGACCAGCGTCTCCTGCAGCATGGCGTTCATCATGCCGACGTGAACGGGATCGACCACCTGCCCAAAGCTGCGTCCCCGCCGGACGTAGAGCGGTTTCCCTTTCGCCGTCTCGATCCGCAAGATGACATGCGGCTGAACGCGGATCCCCCCGTTCGCAAAGGGCGCATATGCGGTGACGAGCTCAAGCGGCGTCACCTCCGATGTGCCCAGCGCGATGGAGGCGTTCGCCTGGATTTCCGACTGCACGCCGAGGCGATGGGCAGTCGCGGCGACTGTTTTTGGGCCGGCCTCAAGCGTCAGCCGAACAGCCACCGTGTTGAGGGACTGGGCCAGCGCCTGGGTCAGCGTCACAGGGCCCTGAAACTCGCGCGACGAGTTCTCGGGCCGCCAGCCACGCACGTTCACGGGCCCGTCTTCGCGGATGTCCTGAGGCGTCAGGCCTCTTTCGAGCGCAGCAAGATAGACGAACGGCTTGAACGCCGAGCCCGGTTGCCGACGGGCAGACGAGGCGCGGTTGAACTGACTTTCTGAGTAGTTCCGCCCGCCTACGAGGGCGAGGATTTCTCCCGAGGGGGCCAGGGCGACGAACGCGCCCTGCGAAACGCCAAGCTTTGCGCCCTGTTTGTCCAATTCCTCTGCCAGCGCACGCTCAGCCAGCGCCTGAAACCGTGGATTGATCGTGGTGCGCACCACGATGTCCTCGTCGATGGCGCCGATCGTTTCGTCGAGGGCGTCCATGACGAAATCAGCCACGTAGTTCACGGATCCCGCGCCGCCAGCCCGCGCCGATTCGGCGGGATTCGAAAGCGCAATCTTCGCCATCGCCTCGGTGATGAAGCCCTCGCGGGCCATGGCGGCGATGACAAGCGCCGCGCGCTCGGCCGCGCCCCGTGGATTGCGATTTGGCGCCAGCCGCGAGGGGGCCACCATGAGCCCTGCGAGGACAGCGCTTTCGGCAAGACTAACCTGTCGGGCGCTGCGCCCGAAATAGCGCTGCGCGGCCGCCTCGACGCCATATGCTCCGGCCCCGAAATAGACGCGGTTCATGTACAGTTCGAGGATCTGATCCTTCGAGTAGCGCTGCTCAAGCCAGATCGCGAGGATCAGCTCCTGGACCTTTCGCGAGAGGGTGCGCTCCTGGGTGAGGAACAGGTTTTTCGCCAGTTGCTGCGTGATCGTGGAGCCGCCCTGCATGGAGGCGCCGCTCCCGGTCACGTTGCGCACGAAGGCGCGGCCGACGCCGAGCACGTCTACGCCCCAGTGCTGATAAAATCGCCGATCCTCAATGGCGACGAAGGCCTTGGGGAGATATGGCGGAAAATCGTGGATGCTAAGCGCTGGACCGCCTGTGTCTCCGCGGTTAGCCAGCAGCGCGCCATCATCGCCCAAAATCGCGATGTTTGGGGGCCTCTTGGGAACAGACAACTGATCGATCGGGGGGAGTTGGGCGGCGTGCCAGGCAAGGACGCCAACAACGCCGATCACGGCCCAAAGGGCGGCCACACATGTCCAGTAAACGAGGAATCCGGCGACGGAGCGCCGGCGTCGCGGCTCGGGCTCGTCATCTCGCGGCCGCCGGCTTCTGAAGATCCGTCCCAACAGGGATTGCGGCGCGCGCTTGGTGCGGCCCCCGCGCTTGCCGTTGGATCCTCTCCCGCCGATCCGATCGCCGGGATCGGCCCGCAGCTCTTGAGAAGACCGCCGCGCCATTGGTTCTCCAAATGGCCTTGTCCACGGAAACACAGGCCGCCTCACTTTGTACAGGTTCGGAATTAATGGTCGGTTAGCACTTGCCGCAGCCGGTCAAGCAGGGGAAAATCTGGGGATTGTTTTCCCCCCACGGGTTGCGCGGGCGCTTCATGCAAGCGACTGTTCGCCTCTTTTTCCGCCGCGATCCGACCCGCGGACGGGTTGAAGGAATTGGATCGAATCGATGAAAGTCACTCTCGAACGGGCTTCGCTCCTGAAGTCGCTGGGCCACGTCCACAGGGTCGTCGAGCGGCGGAATACGATTCCGATTCTGTCGAACGTCCTGTTGCAGGCGAACGGCGGCGCCCTCGTGCTCAAGGCTACGGATCTTGACCTTGAGATCACGGAGAGCGTTGCGGCCGACGTTGGGCAGGCCGGCGCGACCACTCTTCCCGCGCATACCCTCTACGACATCGTACGCAAGCTTCCCGACGGCGCGCAGGTCTCGCTGGAAGGGGCGGCGGACGCAGGTCAGCTGCTTCTGCGCTCCGGCCGCTCACGATTCACGCTGCAATCGCTCCCGGAAACCGACTTCCCCGACATGGCGACGGGCGACCTGTCCCATCAGTTCACGCTGGCCGCCGGGGATCTCAAGAAGCTGATCGACAAGACGCAATTCGCCATCTCGACGGAGGAGACCCGCTACTACCTCAACGGCATCTTCATGCACACCGTTGACGTGGACGGGCAAACGATGTTGCGCGCCGTAGCCACGGACGGACATCGTCTCGCCCGGGTCGAAATCCCGGCTCCCGCCGGTGCGGGCGGCATGCCGGGCGTCATCATCCCACGCAAGGCGGTGGCCGAAATCCAGAAGCTGATTGAGGATCTGACGGCGGACGTGGTGATCGAGATGTCGACCACGAAGGCGCGGTTCACGTTCGGCGCTGTGGTGCTGACATCCAAGCTGATCGACGGCACCTTCCCCGACTACAGTCGCGTTATCCCCAGCGGCAACGACAAGCGTCTTGTGGTGGAGCGCGAGGTTTTCGCCAAGGCGGTGGACCGCGTCTCGACAATCTCTTCGGAACGCGGTCGCGCCGTGAAGCTGGCGCTCGGTGACGGCAAGCTCACGCTCTCCGTGACCAATCCGGATTCGGGCTCGGCGCTCGAGGAGCTGGAGGTCGACTACGACTCGACCGCTCTCGATATCGGCTTCAACGCCAAGTACCTGCTGGACATCACGGCCCAGCTCGACAGTGATACGGCGCTCTTCAGGCTGGCGGACCCCGGCTCGCCCACCCTGATTCAGGATCGGGAAGGATCGGCGGCGCTCTACGTGCTCATGCCCATGCGTGTGTGATGCAGCGGTCCAGCCGACGCATGGAGCTTGAGCGATCAATCCATGTCATTGCGGATCGAAGCCGCCATCCCGGGTGAGCCTGATCTCGCCACGCATGGGCGCGAGCGCCCAGCGGGCGGTTTGCTCGATGCCGCCGAAAGCAAAAAGGTGCGGCCGCACGTTGGCGAGGCCCTGCGCGCTCAGCTCTCGCGCCAGGGTTCTGATGATCGGATCGGGCGCGACCGGCTTGAAAGCCTGCTTGATCAATCCGCTGCGGGAGGCCAAGGCCTCCGCCGACGCCTTGACTCCGCAGCGGCGCGCATAGTTCAGCCAAGAGAGAAGACTTGTGGGGCCAGCGAGACCGACACGCACAGGCGCGTGAACGCCGCGCGCGCGCAGCCATTCTAGCCAGCGCAGGATGGGGCCGCTATCGAAACAGAACTGGGTGACGATCTCGCCTTCGACGCCGCGTTGCTGGAGTGCGGCGAGCTTTGTGAGCAGGTTTGCTTCAAGCTCCTCCTCCCGCATGTGCGGATGCCCGTCAGGAAAGCCGGCGAGACCGACCCGTCGCACCCCATGCTTTTCGAGCAGGCCGCTTTCGATCAGGCTCAAGACATCGGCCACCTCGCCCTTGGGACGCGCAATGTCGCCGCCCACGAGCATCAATTCGCCTGCGGCTGATCCTGCTGCAAGGACGCGCAGGTGATTGTCGACCTGATCGAAGCTAATGAAATGCCGCGCAGAGAGGTGGGGGACCGGCGTGAGGCCTCGCGCCCGCGCAAGGGCCGCGGCCCTTTCCAGTTCGTCCAGCGCCCGCCCCGGCGCCGCGGTGAGATAAAGGCGCGCGCCGGCCGGAAGCAGGCCAGCGAGTTTGTCGATTTCGTCAGCGGTTGGTCGCGTGGCCTCAAGCGAGACGTCACGCATCCACTGCATGATCGCCGCTTTCTCAGCCTGACCTGCGTCCGGACTGGATGGTCCCGGGGTTGTCGCCATGGGCCGTCAATCCCGTCGCCGGGAGATCACAAAGGATTCGTCCAGGAACCACAAACCGCCGTTCGCTTGCAGCACCTCCTGCGTGGCCTCCAGATACCGGTCGTTGCTGACGACAGGGCCCAGTCGGTCGTCCTCGACCTGTGCGACATAGATCGCTGCGTTCCAGGCAGCGAACAACGTCGAAGTGCCGATGGAGCTGGCGACTTCACTGGGCAACGTATGCATGTTGTACCGAAACAGGGATTTCGCATCGGAGTTCGCATTGAAGTTGAAGTCGCGCGCCGCCGAGCCCAGTTCATGCTTCACTTGCTTGAGAAGGTCGTGGCGATTGTTCGTCACGAAGGGATTGTCGTCCGGCCACAACTTACGAATGACCTCCATGCCGGGATCGTGGCCGTAGGAATGTATGCCGATCATCCGGCCGCCGGGCCCAAGCGACCGAGCCAGCGGCGCAAGAATGCGGTTCGCCTTGAACTCGACGCTCGCGCGGGCGCGGTAGGGCTGAGAGGCGATGACAAGATCGTAGTTGGCCGGCGTCTGCCCCTGCCGCGGAATGATTGGATCGAGCAGGAACTTGTGATCCTCACGATAAAGGACCAGAACCGCCGGGCGTTCATAAACCGAATGGCCGGAGGAGCTGACCCGGGCGTTCCAGTTCTGGGACAGGAACGGCTCAAGAGCGCTGATCTGCCGTTCGAATGAATGTCCGGTATTTCCCTGCAACCGCACCTCGTGCCACATCATGCTCGAGGCGGCGCTGATCGATTTGACCGTGAGCCACGGCGCGCTCGCGTATTGCAGATTGGTGAGGACGAGACACGTCGCAGGGTGCTCCACGAAACGATCGACCATCTTCTGGAGGGCGAGACGCACATCCTCCAGGCTGATCTCTTTGCCGACGACGTAGAAAGGCATTGTGGGATGTCTATCGTGCATCGCGCGCATAACCCGCGCGAGCACGCTGCCGTCGCCAACGCCGGCGTCAAACAGGCGAAAGGCCGGTGGGCGCGGATGGGTGTTGCCAACCTCCATCGCAACCCGGTTCGCGACCTCCCACTTTTCGCTGCAGGTGTTCACAAACAGCAGATACTTCTGACGGTTGTCGTAGAATCGAAAGGCCGCCTCGGCGCCTAGCGAAGGTGATGAATGCGGCGGGGGAACGAACGGAGGGGACGGCTTCGACGCAACCGCCGGGCCCGGAAACCGGCCCTTCGCCTGCTGGGGATAATCGGCCATGAAGGAGCGGATGCGCTCAAGGGTGTCTGTGGTTATGCGCCCACCGTTCCGCAAACGGGAGACGAGTTTCCCGTCGTTGATAGCGGCCCTGCCGAACGTGGATTCCGCCAGACCCGCATCACGGCAGAATGCGCTGATCTCGCTCAGTAACTGCTCCGCGCTCATAGCGCTCCACTCCCCGGTGCGCGCTGCGGCGCATCGCTGTTTTTGTACGCCCGCATCGGCAATTCGCTCAACCACAAAAGTCGCCCACTCAGGGAGTGGGATGAATATGGGATTCATCCCACTCGGATGGGACTTTTCCGGCGCGCTCTGGCGTGCAAAGGAGGGCCATGACGCTGGCGCACGCGCACATCACCAGGCCGCTCTACGCCGTCCGCCGGTTGATGCTTTCGGACTTCCGGTCCTATCCGCGACTGGACCTTGCCCTTGACGGGGCGGCATTGGTCGCGCTCGTCGGCGACAACGGGGCCGGCAAGACCAACATTCTGGAGGCGCTGTCTCTCCTCACGCCCGGTCGCGGACTGCGGCGAGCCGATCTGGCGGATATCGCCCGTGAGGGGGGTGCGGGCGGCTTCGCAATCTCGGCGGAAGTCCACGGCGCCCATGGAGGCGTGCAGCTGGGGACTGGACTCGAGCCGGGCGACAACGCTCGCAAGTACCGCATGAACCGGGCGCCAACAGCCTCGGTCAGGACGTTTGCCGAGCACGTTCGTGTGACTTGGCTTACGCCCGCGATGGATGGGCTGTTCACAGGCGCCCCCGGTGATCGCAGGCGCTTTGTCGATCGCCTCGTCCTCGCCCTCGATCCCGAGCACGGCGGCCGGGTGAACGCGCTGGATCGCGCGCTACGAAGCCGCAATCGCCTGCTGGAGGATCGCAGAAGCGATGAAGCGTGGCTCACCGCCACCGAACGCGAGGTCGCCGAGCTGGGGGTGGCGGTCACGCTCGCGCGCCGGGAAACAATCGAGCGCCTGCAGGCCAGTATCCTGGCGACACGGGACGTCTCCTCCGCCTTTCCGTGGGCTCAGTTCTCCATGAGCGGCGAACTGGACGCCCTTACGCTCGGCCGTCCTTCCCTTGAGGCCGAGGAGCTCTATCGTGAGGCCCTGCGGCGCAACAGGCGGCAGGACGCTGCCGCCGGCCGCACGCTTATGGGCGCACAGGCGAGCGACCTTGTGGTGCATCATGGCCCCAAGCAAGCGCCGGCCGCGCAGTGCTCAACCGGCGAACAGAAAGCGCTGCTCCTTGGGCTGGCGCTGGCGCACGCCCGTCTCATTCACGACATGAGCGCAATCGCTCCGATCGTGTTGCTGGACGAGGTCGCGGCCCACCTCGACCCGAGGCGCAGGGGCGCTCTTTTCCACGAACTGGAGGCCTTGGGCGGACAGGTGTGGATGACCGGGGCCGATCCGGCGGCCTTCGCCGGGCTTGAAGGGCGCGCAGAGATTCTCAGCGTCGCTCCCGGATCAATCACAAAGCTCTGAAAAGACTTTGGCGAGGCTTTTTTCACCTCGCTGCGGACACATATCTGCTGTATGCGAACAGGAGCGACGGAGATGCGCTTCGATCGCTCCGATTTAGCTGCGTCGATCGCGTGTTCGCGTTAGATTCCGGATTGTGATTCGGAACTGTCCGAAGCTGCCGTCAACTCGATGAAAGCAAAGCCGCTCCATGGCCGAACCTTCCCTTCCGCCTCAAGATAGCTCCAACTCTTCCGCGTACGGCGCCGAATCCATCAAGGTGCTTCGCGGGCTTGACGCTGTCCGCAAGCGGCCCGGCATGTACATCGGCGACACGGACGACGGCTCCGGCTTGCACCACATGGTCTACGAGGTGGTGGACAACGCCATCGACGAGGCCCTCGCGGGGCATGCGACCCGTGTGACCGTGACGCTGAATGCGGACGGTTCGTGCACAGTGACGGACAACGGGCGCGGAATTCCCACCGACATCCACTCCGAGGAAGGCGTGTCGGCGGCCGAGGTCATCATGACCCAGCTTCACGCTGGCGGAAAATTCGACCAGAACTCCTACAAGGTGTCGGGCGGCTTGCACGGCGTGGGGGTCTCGGTCGTCAACGCCCTGTCCACGTGGCTTCGCCTGCGGATCTGGCGGGACGGCAAGGAACACTTCATCGAGTTCGCACACGGCGACGCCGTGGCTCCGCTGAGCATCGTCGGTCCGGCGCCGGAGGTTGATGGCGCGCCCAAACGCGGGACGGAAGTCACGTTTTTCCCGTCCACGCAGACCTTCACCATGGTGGAGTTTGACTACGGGACGATTGAGCACAGGCTGCGGGAACTCGCTTTCCTGAATTCGGGCGTTCGCATCGTCCTGACAGATGCGCGCCACGCCGAAATCAAGACCGAGGAGCTTTTCTACGAAGGCGGCCTTGAGGCGTTCGTGCGCTATCTTGATCGGGCCAAGCACCCGTTGTTGCAGGCGCCCATCCTGATCAGCGGCGAGCGCGAGCGCATCACCGTGGAAGTGGCGCTCTGGTGGAATGACAGCTACCACGAGAACGTGCTGGCCTTCACCAACAACATCCCGCAACGGGACGGCGGCACCCATCTGGCGGGCTTCCGGTCGGCGCTCACACGCCAGGTGACGGGCTACGCCGAAGTCTCCGGGATCACGAAAAGGGAAAAGGTTGAGCTCTCGGGAGACGATTGCCGCGAGGGACTGACGTGCGTTCTCTCAGTGAAGGTTCCTGATCCCAAGTTCTCATCGCAAACGAAGGACAAGCTTGTCTCATCCGAGGTTCGTCCGGTGGTGGAGAACCTCGTGAACGAGATGCTCGGCCAGTGGTTCGAAGAACACCCGCAAGAGGCGCGCAGCGTCGTCACGAAAGTCGCCGAGGCCGCCCACGCCCGCGAGGCGGCCCGCAAGGCGCGCGAACTGACCCGCCGCAAGGGCGCGCTGGATGTGGCGAACCTTCCCGGCAAACTCGCTGATTGCCAGGAACGGGATCCGGCCAAGTCTGAACTGTTCCTCGTCGAGGGCGACTCCGCAGGCGGATCGGCGAAGCAGGGTCGCAACCGGGAATACCAAGCGGTGCTGCCTCTGCGCGGCAAGATCCTGAATGTCGAGCGGGCCCGCTTCGACAAGATGCTCTCATCTCAGGAAATCGGCACGCTCATCACGGCGCTTGGAACAGGCATTGGGCGCGACGATTTCAACCCGGACAAGCTGCGCTACCACAAGATCATCATCATGACGGACGCAGACGTGGACGGATCCCACATCCGCACCCTGCTGCTGACGTTCTTCTTCCGCCAGATGCCGGAACTGATTGAGCGCGGCCACCTCTACATCGCCCAGCCGCCGCTTTACAAAGTGAAACGTGGCCAGTCAGAGCAGTACCTGAAAGACGAGCGCGCGCGCGAAGACTACCTGATCGAAAACGGACTCGATGGCGCTGCGCTCCGGCTGGGGTCAGGCGAACTGCGGGCCGCCGCCGATCTACGCTCGCTGGTCGAGGAAGCCCGGGTCATTCGCCAGGTGATGCAGCAGTTGCATTCGCGCTACGACCGCAACGCCGTCGAGCAAACGGCGCTCGCTGGCGGCCTTCGTCCCGTCGCAGCGCTCGGCGAAGAGCGGGCGGTCGAGATCGCGGTCGCGATCGCAGGTCGGCTCGACATGCTTTCCGAGGAGACAGAGCGCGGCTGGGAAGGTCGCGTCGAAGGCTCGGGCTACGTTTTCACCCGCACCGTGCGTGGGGTGCGCCAGGCGTTCACCCTCGACCAGGGACTCCTCGCTTCCGCCGAGGCGCGCAAGCTCGACGAACACGCCGCCTCCATGCGCGACGTTTTTGCGCAGCCGGCCACATTCTTGCGCCGCTCAGACGAAACCGCGGTCGCAGGGTCGGGCCAATTGCTCGACGCCGTGATGGGCGCCGGCCAGAAGGGAATCTCGCAGATCCAGCGCTACAAAGGCCTCGGTGAGATGAACCCTGAGCAGCTCTGGGAGACGACGCTCGACCGCAACGTCCGCTCACTCCTTCAGGTCAAGATCAAGGATATGAGCGATACGGACGATATATTCGTCAAGCTGATGGGCGACGTCGTGGAGCCCCGCCGCGAGTTCATCCAGGACAACGCGCTCAACGTCGCCAATCTCGACGTCTGACGTTCAGACCCGTTCAAGAAGCAGGGCGCTGCCGAGCCCGCCCATGGCAGCAATCGCCGCGAGACCGGCCGCGCCCGACGCCTCGCGCGCCAGTTCGTGGAACAGGCGCACGGCCAGGATCGCGCCCGACGCGCCGATCGGGTGGCCGCGCGACAGTGCGCCGCCGCCACGGTTCACGATGTCTGCGTCGAGGGAGAGATCAGCAATCGCCCCCATGGCCTGACAGGCGAAGGCTTCCATGATCTCCGCAACAGCCAGCGTCCTGCCCGTGAGAGGAAGCGCTGCGGCCGCCGCCTGGGCGCCGATCATCGGCATCTCGGGCGCACAGCCCATGCGCGACGCGCCGGCGATACGACAGGCGTGCACAGGGGCAAGTTTCGCTGCCGCCCGTTCCGACGCCACCAGCACGAAAGCGGCTGCATCCGCCTCCACAGCCGCGGTAGCCATAGTGACAGCGTGGTCCTTCGCCCCGGCGAGCGCGGGCAAGCGGGCACAGGCCGCAGGCGTGAGCACGCGCATGAACGAGTCGCAATTGATGCCCGCAAGCGGCGCGAGCTCGCCGCCCTGATCCGCGCATCGTGCCTTCCTGTGGCTCTCGCATGCGAACGCCTCCTGCGCCGCGCGCGCATAGCGGCGCGCATCAGCGAAAGCGGCGGCCGCAGCGAAGGGATCGGGATCACGCTCCGCCCACGGCGCGAAAGGCGGACGCTGGTATTCGATTGGTTGCCCGCGCAGTTCGAGCGGGCGGCGAAACCGAAGCGGCGACCGGCTGAAACTCTCCGCCCCGCCGGCGATCACGAGTTCGGCGCGCCCCGTCTCCACCAGGGTCGCGGCGAGCAGGATCGCGTCAAGCCCGGCGCAGCATTGGGTGTCGATGGTGAGCGCGGGCCGGCTCTCGGGAAGGCCGGCGGCGAGCGCGATGACGCGCGCGGGATTGCCGCCTCCGTAAAGCGCGTTGCCAACAATCGCCTCGTCAATTTCGCTGGGCGGACAACCAGCTGCCTGAAGGAGCGCGGTTATGGCGACTGCCCCCAGTTCGCTCATCTCCAGCGCGCGGAATGCCCCGTTGCGTGGGCATACGGGGGTTCTTTTCGCCGCGACAATGAAGGCGTGGCTCATTCGAGACGCTCCGTGGCTCCGCTCTCCCAGAGCGCGCAAACGGCTCCATGGTCGGTCTTGCCCGACGCTGTCCATCGCCACTCGGTCATGCGGACGATGATGCGCGGCACGAAGGCGAGCGGCAGCCGTGCGCGCAGGTGCGCGGAGAGGTCGCGACGCGACGTGCGCGCGCCATCCTCCAGCAAGATAACCGCAACGATGCGCTCGCCGCGGCGCGCATCGGGCGCGCCAAACACGGAAGCAGCCCGCACGCCCGAAAAGCCCTGCAGGACAGCCTCTATTTCTTCCGGGTAAACATTCTTGCCCGACGTGACGATCATGCGGTTCTGGCGGCCCACCAGATGCAGAAACCCGCCGTCATCGATGAAGCCGACATCGCCCACTGTCATGGCGCCATCGATCTCCTCGGGCGCGGGTCCGCCAAGAACATAGCCTGAGAACAAGTATTCGCTCTTCACGAAAATGCGGCCTGGTTCGCAAGCCGCGCAAAGGGACCCGTCGGGGCGACGGATCGCCAATGCGACGCCGTCAAAAGCTCGCCCCACGGCGGCCTCGGGGCACCCCTCGCCCGGCTTGCGCACGGCGATGAAACTCAGTTCCGATGCGCCATAAAACTCAACGAAGCCCGCGTTCGGCGCAAGCTGCGCCAACGCCGCGCCGGCAGAAGCGAACCACTTCGCGCCCGAAGAGAACGCCCAGCGCACATCGGGCAGCGCGGGGCCGCCCTGTTCCGTCAGCATTTTCCATTGCGTCGGCGCGCCGTAGGCGGCGGTGGCGCGCCATGCCGAGCCAAGTTGCAGCGCGCGGTCGGGGCGGAACGTGCGGCTGATGATGACGGTCGCGCCAATGTGCAGCGCGTGAACGGCCGCATAGAGAAACAGCGAGTGCGACATGGATCCCGGCGCCAGCACGATGTCGTTCTCGCCGAGGCCGAACTCGCGCGCGTCGCCCTCGAAACTCGCGACCCATGAACGATGGTTGCGCCGATATCCCTTTGGCCGTCCGGTCGAGCCGGACGTGAAGCCCACGTAGAACGGGGTCTCGGGCGTTGGGGAAACTGGTTGCGCTGCGCACGCGCGCAGAGCCGCTGCGCCGGCGGCGAATGTGGGGTCGCAAATGAGATCGGGGGCAAGTCCCGCCAGAACATCCGCGATCATCGCCTGCGGCCATGTGGGATCGACCACAGCCCCGGTGCGTCCAGACCGGGCGCAGGCGAGAAAATACGCCAAGAATTGCGGTGTGTTCCCAAGCAGCAGGGCGACCATCCGCCCACCGGGCGCATGGGCCTCCAGCGCGTTGACGGCGTGGCGGATGGCAGCCTCGAACGCGCCCCATGTGACGACCTGATCGTCGCACACAATCGCAGGCGCGTCGGGCTTGCGCTGCGCATGATCCGGGATGCGGCCGCCGACGATCATGGGCGTTGTGAATATCCTTTCTCCGGCAGGGAGCGGATGAGCAGCGCAGCGGCGACCGCCTTGAGCACGTCGCCGGGCAGGAACACCGACCCGGCGACGAGCGCCTTCCACAGATCAAGCCGCGCAGCGAACGCGAGATACGGAATGCCAAATGCGTAGATCACGAGCACACCGCCAACCAGCGAGGCGATGAGCGCGCGCGCGAGACGGCTTTGCAGCGGCAGCGCGCCCATGAGCCAACCCGTCGCGAACGCGCCGAACACCCAGCCGACCAGATACCCTGCCGTCGGCCCGAAGAACACGCCAACGCCGCCACGTCCGCCTGAAAGGAACGGCGCGCCCAGCGCCACGACGAAGAGAAACAGGCCAACAGCAAGCGCGCCGTTGCGCGCCCCGAGCAACAAGCCCGCCAGCATCACGCCGAGCGTCTGCGCGGTAATCGGCACGCCGGCTGCTATCGGGAGATCGAGACGGGGCAAAAGCCCAAGCGCGGCGATGAATGCGGCCAGCAGCGCGATACGAACAAGATTGCGGGTTTCCAACGTGAACTCCGGTGCTACTTGCGACTGCTGAACCCGCGCGCGTCAAGCGCGTCGCCGACGTGGTCCGCGAGACGGATCAAGTCATGCACCCAGGGCACGAGCAGGCGAATGGAGGGGCGACGTCCCGTGCGCGCGCGCCACGCCTCCTCGCGCCGACGCCAATCCTCGAACAGCGTAGGCACGAAACGCACGACGAGAGCAACTGCAAGCCCAAGCCGTCGGGCGTCGAGGCCAAGGCGAGCCAGCGGGCGAAGCAGCGGCGCAATCGCGTCCATCATGGCCAGCATCGGCGTCGTCATAGACACGAGATCGGCGGCCAGAACGAGCAGCAGCAGACGCAGGACCACAGAAGCGGCAGTTGCGGCATCGGCCGCCAGATACTGCAAGAGGGCGATGCCGACCAGCAACGGAGCCAGGGGCGCGAGCAAAGCAAGGCGCTTCACGGCAGCGCGACCAAGGCTTGCATAGAGGGCAAGCACACCGGCGAGGCCGGCGGCGAGCCCCCACCATGCGGTGACCTGGAAGAAGAAGACGCTGCAGAGCGCTAGCGCCAGCAGCTTCCAGCCCGCTGGAACCCTGTGCAGCCATGTGCGTGAGCCTAGGGTCGCCGCGAGCATCAGCAAGTTCCCATGTTGTTGCGGCGCGCCATGGCGTGACCCCGGTAGGCGGCGATCACCTCGCCGGGCGCACCGTCCCTCTCGACGCCGCCGCCGCCAAGCCATAGGCAGCGCTCCATGTGCGTCAGCACATCGAGATCGTGGCTGGCGAGGACGAGGGTCTGCGGCAATGTGAGCAGCATATCCATGAGATCAAGCCGCGTCGGAAGGTCGAGGCTCGAGAACGGCTCATCGAGCACAAGAACATCCGGGTTGGTTGCGACGACTGCGAGGATGCACAGGCGTTGCTTCTGCCCTTCGGAAAGTTCGTGCACGGCCGCATCGATCCACGTCGCGCATCCATTCGCGCCGAGGATGTCGCGAGCGCGACCGTCCGCCTCGCGCGGGGCGACGCCCTGCTCGCGCAAACCGAAAGACACTTCCTCCAGGACAGTGGGAAAGATGATCTGGTGATCGGGATTCTGGAACACGAAGCCGACGCGACGGGGCAGATCGCGACGATTCTCCCGCACGTCGAGGCCATGAATGCGCACGCGCCCGGATTCAGGCAGAAGCAGCCCGTTGAACAGGCGCAGAAACGAGCTTTTTCCTGCGCCATTGTCGCCCAGCACGCCGATGCGCCGCTCGCTCAGGACCAGATCCAGCTCGCGAAAGACGATCGTCTCGCCACGCCGCAACGCGACGCGTTCGAATTCGATCGTCCGGTTGGCGTTGTTCATGGTGATCGCACCCATACCGACCGCTGGCCCGGACGGGCGCGCTTCCCTTCCATGGCAGCGGCGTGCTTTATCAGGCGCGGCGGAGATGTCCAACGACCTCCGAACTATGGAGGGGGCGATGCTTGCAGGGTGGTATGAGCGGGGCGGACTGGCGCACGAGGTGATCCAGATCGGCGACATGCCGACGCCGGAAGCTGGGCCGGGGGAAATTCTCGTGCGCGTGCATGCCTCCGGCATCAACCCGTCCGATTACAAGCGCCGCGGCAATGCGAAGGCGCCAACCGAATTTCCCCGCGTGGTGCCCCATTCCGACGGCGCCGGAGTCATCGCTGCTATTGGGGTCGGCGTTGAGGGTTTTGCAGTGGGCGACCGCGTGTGGGTCTACCACGCCCAGTGGGGGCGCGCCTGCGGGACAGCAGCCGAGTATGTGGCGCTTCCGGCCGCCCTCGTGCGGCCCCTCCCGGACGGCCTCACCTTCGAACAGGGAGCCTGCCTCGGCATTCCGGCCATGACCGCCCATCGGTGCGTGTTCGGCGGCGGCCCGGTGGAGGGCAAGACGGTTTACGTGCCGGCGGCAGCCGGGCGCGTCGGCGCATACGCCATACAGTTCGCCAAGCGGGGCGGCGCACGGGTCATCGCCAGCGCCGGCGACAAGGCGAAACGTGATGTGGCGGCCGCGCTCGGCGCCGATCTGGTGCTGGATCGCGCCGATCCCGACCTTGCCCGGCGTCTCATGGACGAGACCAACGGACGCGGGGTCGACCGCATCGTTGAGATCGACCTGCCCGGCAACATCAAGTTCGACGAAAGCGTCGTCGCGGACGGCGGCGGAATTGCGGTCTATGGCGCGAGCCCGCAGCCTGCCGCCGTGCTGACGCTCTCGCCCCGGCGCGCGCGCAACCTCGATGTGCAGGTGGTGTTCGTCTACACGCTCGCCCCGGCCATCGTCGAAGCAACCTGCAGGGGCGTTGGGGAAGCGGCAGCGGCGCTGACGCATCGCATCGCAGGCGTGTTTCCGCTACGGGACATGGCGGCGGCGCACGAGGCGGCGGAGACGTCGAGCGGATCGGGCCACATCGTGGTCGCGATCCCCTGAGCCGAGAGTCTCTGAACATGGCGTCAGCTGGCGTCTACACCACTCTCTTCCTCGCCGCGTTCCTCGCGGCGACGGTTGTGCCGTTCTCATCGGAAATCACGTTGACGGCGGCGCTCACGGCGAGCGCGCAGCCGTGGGCGCTGCTCATTGCGGTGGCGACGCTCGGCAATGTTCTGGGCTCAATCGTGAACTGGTGGCTGGGCCGCGCCCTTTCCCATGAACGATCGACGCGCTTCCTGCGCGTCGATCCGACGAAGCTCGCGAGGGCGGAGGGCTGGTATCGGCGTTACGGCCGCTGGTCCCTGCTGATGAGCTGGGCGCCGATCATCGGCGACCCGCTGACCATCGTCGCAGGCTTCCTGCGCGAGCCGTTGCGCTTTTTCATTCCGGTGGTGACTGCGGCGAAGGCGGCCCGCTACATCGCAGTGGCCGCTATCGCCGCAGGGTTCATTGGCTGAGATCAGACGGGCAGACCCCGCAGACGCCTGGCCTTGCGCACCAGATAATCGAAGTTGATCTTGTGCTGCTCGGGCCGCTCGATCTTGTCGTGAAGCTTCATGACGTCGGAGAGCGGGAACTCGGTGGCGCCGCCGCCGGCCGCATCGACAAGCAGCTGAATCTGGCAGGCGTTCTCGAGCATGATCGTCAGGATCACGCACTCCTCGACGGAGCGCCCGACCACTGCGACGCCATGGTTGCGCAGATAGGCCGCCTTGTGCGGCCCCAGAGCCTTCGCGACGCCTGCGCCCATCTCCTTGCTGCGGATCAGGTCGATGGTGTCGGTGTAGTTGCCGATGCCGTCGGCGAACACGGCGCTGGGCTGGCTGTAGTAGCGCAGCGGCCGGCCCGTGGCGGACATCGCCACCGCATGGGTTGGATGGGCGTGAATGACCGCGTTCACATCCGGGCGGACCTTGAAGATCTCCGAGTGGATGTAGACTTCGCTATGGCGCGGGCCGCCGCCGGCGACCTTCTCGCCCTCAAGATTGCAGGTCACCATGTTCTCCATGGTGATCTCGTCGAGGCCGTAGCTGTGCGGCTTCATGAAGAAGTGGCTGGGGTCGCCCGGCACACGAACAGACACATGCCCGCGCGTAAAATCGCCCATTCCCGCCTCGTCCAGCACGAGACCTGCGTCAATCAGCAGCTGCTGAGCCTCTTCCCTGGTCATCCATTTTCTCCCGACAGGATTGTTGTGCCTTGGTCGTCGCGCATTTGCCGGCCACTGGCAAGAGGCCCCCGGCGCGTTCGCGTGCGGCGGCCTGTTTGCGCGGCGGCCCGACTATGACATTTTGCGCCGCCGGCCCGCGGGGGGCCGCTTCACGTCGACCCACAGAGGGGAACAATGACCATTCAGCGTATCGGGGCGGGGCCTCGCATGAGCAAGGCCGTGGTGCACGGCGACACGGTGTATCTGGCGGGTCAGGTCGCCGACAAGACCAAGGGCGCCAGCGTCGCGGACCAGACGGCCGAGATCCTGGCCATCATCGATGATCTGCTCGCCCAGGCTGGCAGCGACAAGACGAAGATCCTGTCCGCCACCATCTGGCTGACCGACATGAGCACGTTCCCGGAGATGAACTCCAAGTGGGACACGTGGGTGGTTCAGGGGGCCACGCCCGCCCGCGCCACGGTGCAGGCGAACCTCGCCGCGCCGGAGTACAAGGTCGAAATCGCCGTTATCGCGGCGCGTTGACGCCATTCAGCGGGTTCGACGGATCCCAGTCGTACTGCAGCGTCTCCATCCGCATGCCCATGGCGTCGATGAGCAGCAGACGGCCGACAAGGGGTTCGCCGAACCCGCAGATGGCGCGGATCACCTCCAGCGCCATCAGCGAACCCAGAACGCCGGCCAGCGCGCCGAGAACGCCAGCCTCCGCGCACGCGGGCACCATGCCTGCGGGCGGGCGCTCGGGAAAAAGACAGCGATAGGTGGGGTTGGGCGTTCCCGTCGGGCTCGCCTCGAACGGGCGGAGCGTCGTGAGCGACGCGTCGAACGCGCCCAGCGCTCCCGTCACCAGCGGCTTGCCCTCGAAAAAGCACGCATCGGACGCCGCATAACGCGTATCGAAGTTATCCGACCCGTCGGCGACGACATCGCACGCGCGCACCAGATCGCGGGCGTTCGCCTCGGTGAGACGCTGGGACAGAGGCGTTACCTTCACATGCGGGTTAAGGCGCGCTATGGCGTCCACGGCGCTGTCCACCTTGGGCCGGCCCACGTCCGGCGTACCGTGGATCACCTGCCGCTGGAGGTTGGACAGCGAAACGAGGTCGTCATCGGCGATGACAAGTTCGCCGACGCCCGCGGCCGCCAGATACTGCAGAACGGGCGCGCCCAGCCCGCCGGCGCCGATCACAAGAACGCGCGCCGCCTTCAGCTTCGCCTGGCCCGGCCCGCCGACCTCGCGCAGGACGATATGGCGGGCGTAGCGTTCGATTTCCTCGGGGCTCAGCGCCATTTTCATGTACTCCCGCCACGCGCTGCGATCCGCAGACGGCGCACACGCGGCTGCATGGAAGATGGGGCGGCGTGAGTCAATTCGACGCCGCAAACCCGTCCGCGCCAGAGCGCCTTGCGCCGGCGCGTTCGGGAACTATAGTGCGCCCCGCTTCGCGGGCGGTGCGCCCAGCCATTTTGCAGCGAGTTTTTGCATGTCCACCCAAGGTGTAAAAAAAGTCGTGCTGGCCTATTCCGGCGGCCTCGACACCTCCATCATCCTCAAGTGGCTGCAGACGACCTACGACTGCGAGGTCGTGACGTTCACCGCTGACCTTGGTCAGGGTGAAGAGCTTGAGCCCGCACGCCAGAAGGCGCTGATGCTCGGCATCAAGCCGGAAAACGTGTTCATCGAGGATCTGCGCGAGGAATTCGTGCGCGACTACGTGTTCCCGATGTTCCGCGCCAACGCGCAGTACGAAGGGCTGTACCTGCTCGGCACCTCCATCGCCCGGCCGCTGATCGCCAAGAAGCAGATCGACATCGCTCGTCAGGTCGGCGCCGACGCGGTCGCCCACGGCGCCACCGGCAAGGGCAACGATCAGGTGCGTTTCGAGCTGTCGGCCTACGCGCTGGAGCCCGAAATCAAGGTCATCGCCCCCTGGCGCGAGTGGGATTTCCGCAGCCGCGAGCAGCTGATCGAATTCGCCGAGCAGCACCAGATCCCAATCGCCAAGGACAAGCGCGGCGAGGCGCCGTTCTCGGTGGACGCGAACCTCCTGCACTCCTCCTCCGAGGGCAAGGTGCTGGAAGATCCGTGGGTCGAGCCGCCGGAATATGTGCACATGCGCACGGTGTCTCCCGAAGAGGCGCCGGATCAGGTCACTGAAATCACCATTGATTTCGAGCGCGGTGACGCGGTGGCGGTGGATGGACAGAAGATGTCGCCTGCCACACTTCTCACCCACCTGAACGAGCTGGGGCGCGTCAACGGCATCGGCCGGCTCGATCTCGTCGAAAACCGTTTCGTGGGGATGAAGTCGCGCGGCGTGTACGAAACGCCGGGCGGCACGATCCTGCTCGCCGCCCACCGCGGCATCGAGTCCATCACGCTGGACCGCGGCGCCGGGCATCTGAAGGACGAGCTGATGCCCCGCTATGCGGAGCTGATCTACAACGGCTTCTGGTTCTCGCCCGAGCGCGAGATGCTGCAGGCCCTCATCGACAAGAGCCAGGAGAACGTCAGCGGACGCGTCCGTCTCAAGCTCTACAAGGGCACGGCGCGCGTTGTTGGTCGTGAGAGCCCCTTCTCCCTGTACGATCAGGATCTTGTGACCTTCGAGGAAGGCGCGGTCGCCTATGACCACCGCGACGCGGCCGGCTTCATCAAGCTGAACGCCCTGCGACTGCGCACGCTCGCCAAGCGGGATCGCAAGCTCGGGCGCAAGGCCTGAGTTTTCGGTTCCCTTAGCGGGCGCGATGGTGTAGGCGGAAGCCAATCCGGCCGTAGCGCCCGAACGTCACATCCAGAGCTAGTCTCCACGACAAGCCGCCTTGGCCCAGCGCCGGGGCGGTTTGCCGTGCATGGAACGGACTCCCATGAAGATCAGAAATATCGCCATCATCGCGCACGTCGACCATGGCAAGACCACGCTTGTCGACCGGCTTCTGCAGCAATCCGGCGCCTTCCGCGAGAACCAGCGCGTCGCCGAACGCGTGATGGACTCGAACGACCTCGAGAAAGAGCGCGGCATCACGATTCTCGCCAAGGCGACATCCGTCGAGTGGAAGGATGTGCGCATTAACATCGTGGACACGCCCGGCCACGCCGACTTCGGCGGCGAGGTGGAGCGCATCCTGTCCATGGTGGACAGCGCCATTGTGCTCGTGGACGCGGCCGAAGGCCCCATGCCGCAGACCAAGTTCGTCGTCGGCAAGGCGCTGAAGATCGGCCTCAAGCCCATCGTCTGCATCAACAAGGTGGACAAGCCCGACGCCCGCGTCACCGAGGTGGTGAACGAGGTGTTCGATCTGTTCGCGGCGCTCGACGCCACCGACGAACAACTCGATTTTCCCATCATCTACGGGTCCGCCAAGCAGGGCTGGATGGCCGATGCGCCGGAAGGCCCGATGGATCAGGGCATGGGGCCCCTGTTCGATCTCGTGCTCAAGCACGTGCATGAGCCGAAGGTGGAAGAAGGCTCGTTCCGCCTGTTGGGCACGTTGCTGGAAGCCAATCCCTATCTTGGCCGCATCGTCACCGGCCGCGTGTTCGCCGGCAGCGTGAAGCCGAACCAGCCCGTGAAGGTGCTGGACCGGAACGGAAACGTGGTCGAGCAGGGCCGCGTCTCAAAAATCCTCGCGTTCCGCGGCATCGAGCGCCAGCCGATCGAAGAAGCCGAAGCAGGCGACATCGTCGCCATCGCGGGTCTTGCGAAGTTCAACGTCGCGGACACGATCTGCGCCATGGAGGTGACCGAGCCGCTGCAGGCGCAGCCCATCGATCCCCCCACCTTGTCGATGACCTTCATGGTCAACGATTCGCCGCTCGCCGGCACCGAAGGCGACAAGGTGACGAGCCGCATGATCCGCGCCCGCCTCTACAAGGAGGCGGAAGGCAACGTGGCGCTGCGCGTCGAGGATTCGCCAGTCGGCGACTCGTTCATCGTGTCCGGGCGCGGCGAACTGCAACTCGGCATCCTCATCGAGACCATGCGCCGAGAGGGTTTCGAGCTCAGCATCTCGCGCCCGCGCGTGGTGTTCCAGAGGGATGATGCCGGCCAGCTCCTCGAGCCCATCGAGGAAGTGGTCATCGACGTGGACGAGGAGCACTCCGGCGTCGTCGTGCAGAAGATGGCTGAGCGCAAGGCCGACATGCTCGAGATGCGCCCCTCGGGCGGCGACCGCCTGCGTCTCGTCTTCCACGCTCCGACGCGCGGTTTGATCGGCTATCAGGGCGAGTTGCTCACCGACACTCGCGGCACGGCAATCATGAACCGGCTGTTCCATGAGTACGCGCCCTACAAGGGCGAGATTCAGGGCCGCCGCAACGGCGTGCTGATCTCCAACGAGGCCGGCGAGGCAGTCGCCTACGCCATGTGGAAGCTGGAAGACCGCGGCCCGATGATGATCGAACCCGGCTGGAAGGTGTATCGTGGCATGATCGTGGGCGAACACACCCGCGACAACGACCTTGAGATCAACGTGCTCAAGGGCAAGCAGCTCACCAACATCCGCACCCAGAGCAAGGATGAAGCGGTGCGCCTGACGCCGCCGATCCGCATGACGCTGGAAAAGGCGCTGGCCTACATCGAGGACGACGAGCGCGTGGAAGTGACGCCGAAGTCGATCCGCCTGCGCAAGGCGATCCTTGACCCCAACGACCGCAAGCGCGCCGAGCGCGCCAAGGAAGCAGAAGTCGGCTGATTTGACGGCGGATTTCTCCGCCTGTCACCTCTGACAGGCGGGACAATAAAACGTCGAGCGGCCGGACTGAACGATCCGCTCGACCACCCCTTTGCAGCCGGACGCGGGGCATGGCTCCCCCTCCCGATCGTAGACGCGGAACGCGTGCTGGAAATAGCCCAGCGCCCCGTCCGCCTGGCGATAATCGCGCAGCGTCGATCCGCCCGCCGCGACTGCCTCCTCCAGAACCTCCCGGATCGATGACGCCAGCCTGTCGGCCTGCGGAGCGGGCTTGCCGCTCTTGCGCACAAGGGCGCCGGCCTTTTTGAGCGGCGACAGCCCTGCCCGGTGGAGGGATTCGCACACATAGATGTTGCCGAGCCCGGCCACGAGGCGCTGATCGAGCAAGGCAGCCTTCAGCGGCGTTTTCTTGCCCGCGAACAACCCCGCCAGCACCGCTCCGTCGAGCTGGTTGCCAAGCGGCTCCAGACCCATGTCGCGAAAATACGGATGCTCGGCCAGTTCGGCGCGGCCGATCAGATCCATGAAGCCGAAACGCCGGGGATCGTTGTAGGTGATCCGCGCGCCCCCCGAGAGGTCGAACACCACGTGGTCATGGGCGGGCGCCTTTGAGCGCTCATGGTGGAACGCGCCCGGCGCGCTGGTTTCGTCCGTTTCGATGCGGAACGACCCGCTCATGCCCAGATGCATGACGAGCACGCACCCATCGTCGAGGTCAGCGAGCAGATACTTGGCGCGCCGCCCCAACCCCAGCACCGTACGGCCCGTCAGGCGTTGCGCGAAGCCCGCCGGAAAGGGGAACCGCAGGTCCGGTCGACGGCAGTCGACGGCGAGAATGCGGCGTCCGGTCATATGCGGCTCCAGTCCGCGTCGGACCGTTTCGACTTCAGGCAACTCCGGCATGGGACTGTTTCTCGCTGGCAGAGGACGTTACATAGCCATTGGCTGCGCCAGGAGCTATGGTCGGCGGCCCCGGAGAAAAGCCATGTCACAGCCTGCGTCCCCCTCGCCTGCCGAGCCCGACATCGATTTCGGGTTCACGCGCGTGCGCATGGGCGAGAAACAGGGGCTGGTGGACGACGTCTTTCACAAGGTTGCGAGCCGCTATGACCTCATGAACGATTTCATGTCGGCCGGCCTGCATCGCATCTGGAAAGACATTCTCGTGGGTATGGTCGCGCCGCCGCGCAATGCCCCCTTCCGCCATCTCGACGTGGCCGGCGGCACAGGAGACGTTGCCTTCCGCATCGCGGAGGTCGGCGGACCCGATGTGCGCGTCACGGTGGCCGACATCAACACGGCAATGCTCGATGTGGGCCGCGAGCGGGCGCAAAAGCGCCGGCTGGACGACCGCGTCGCCTTCATGGAAGTGAATGCGGAAGAGCTTCCCTTCCCCGACAAGAGCTTTGACGCCTACACCATCGCGTTTGGCCTTCGGAACGTGCCGCGCCGCCGTAAGGCGCTGGAGGAGGCCTATCGCGTGCTCAAGCGCGGCGGGCGCTTCCTGTGCCTTGAATTCTCCCACGTGGACGTGCCGCTCTTGCAGGCGTTTTACCGCTCGTACTCCTTCACCGCCATTCCCGCGATCGGGAAGGTCGTGACCGGCGACGGCGCGCCCTACCGTTATCTGGTGGAATCCATCGCCGAATTCGCCACGGCGGACGCCTTGCAGGCGGAAGTGAGGGACGCAGGCTTCCACCGCTCGACCTACACGAAGCTCACCGGGGGCGTGGTCGCGATCCATTCCGGCTGGAAACTTTGACATCATGATCGGCGCCATCGGCCACGTCATTCGCCTGATGCACTCAGGCTGGGTTCTTGCGCGCGAGGGCGTGTTCACGGATGTGGACCCGATGCTCGTTCCGCCCGCGGCGCGTTTGCCGCTCATGGCAGCCAAGCTGCTGGCCAGGCGGGGGTCCGGTCGCGCCGGCGGTCTGTCAAAAGCCATGGCGCGCCTGGGACCCTCCTACATCAAGCTGGGGCAATTCCTCGCCACGCGCCCGGACGTTGTCGGCGTGAACGCTGCCAAAGAACTGGAAGAACTGCAGGATCGGGTCGCCCCGTTTCCGCGCGAACAGGCTATCCGCACGGTTGAACGATCGCTGGGCGCTCCGATCGACACGTTGTTTGCATCGTTCAGCGAGCCCATCGCCGCCGCCTCCGTCGCTCAGGTGCATCGCGCCGTGATGAAGGGCGACGGCGAAGGCCGGTCCGTGGCGGTGAAAGTCCTGCGCCCCGGTGTCGAGCGCATGTTCCGGCGCGATCTCGCCGACATGTTCTTCGCCGCCCGCATGGCGGAGCGCTATTCGGCGGAGGCCCGTCGCCTGCGCATCATCGACGTGGTTGAGACCCTCGCCCGTTCCGTGAAAATGGAGATGGATTTTCGGCTCGAGGCGGCGGCCGCTTCCGAGTACGCCGAAAACACCCGCGAGGACCCTGACTTCCGCGTGCCCTCGGTGCTCTGGGACTTCACCTCGCGGGAGGTTCTTGCGCTGGAATGGGTGGAAGGCCTGCACCTGTCGGACCCCGCGGCCCTGACCCGGGCCGGTCACGATCTGCCGCGCGTCGGCCGCATCGTGATCCAGTCGTTCCTTGAGCATGCGGTGCGCGACGGCTTCTTCCATGCCGACATGCACCAGGGGAACCTGTTCGTTGATCCGGAAGGCAAGCTCGTCGCTGTCGATTTTGGCATCATGGGCCGACTCGGACCCAAGGAGCGGCGTTTCCTCGCGGAGATTCTCTACGGCTTCATCACCCGCAACTACACGCGGGTGGCTGAGGTGCATTTCGAGGCCGGCTACGTGCCTGACACGTATCGGGTGGATGATTTCGCGCAGGCGATCCGCGCCATCGGCGAGCCGATCCACTCGCGCACAGCCGACCAGATCTCCATGGCGAAGCTGCTCTCGCTCCTCTTCGAGATCACCGCCCTGTTCGAGATGCGCACGCGGACCGAACTCGTGATGCTGCAGAAAACCATGGTTGTGGTGGAAGGGGTGGCCCGTTCGCTGGATCCGCGGATGAACATCTGGTCCGCCGCAGAGCCCGTGATTTCCGCATGGATCCGCGACCGGCTTGGTCCTGCAGGCGTTGCTTCCGAAGCCGCCAAAAGCGTGTTCTCGCTCGGCCGACTGCTCAGCCATGCGCCGGAGTTGCTGCAGCTTGGCGAACGCACCGCCCGCGATCTCAGCGCCGTCGCCCACGAAGGCGTCCGAATCGCACCCCAGAGCGTGCGGGAGATCACGCAATCCCGTGAGAACCGGGGCTCGCGCATAGCGCTGTGGGCCATCGCCCTGCTACTCCTGCTCAACCTTGTGCTGAACTGAAGGCTTTCGGCCATGCTGGACGGCAAGCGCATTCTACTGATCATCGGCGGCGGCGTCGCCGCCTACAAGGCGCTGGACCTGATCCGTCGCCTGCGGGACGCAGGCGCCAACGTGATCGTCTGCATGACGCCGGCCGCTCAGCAATTTGTGACGCCGCTCAGCGCCGCGAGCCTCTCGGGCAATGACGTTCACGTGGACCTGTTCTCGCTCACAGACGAAGCGAAGATGGGCCACATCCAGCTCTCGCGCGTCGCCGACGCGGTGCTGGTGGCGCCCGCAACGGCGGACCTGCTCGCCAAGATGGCCCATGGGCTGGCCAACAATCTCGCATCGACCCTGCTGCTGGCAACCAACAAACCGGTGTTCGTCGCCCCGGCGATGAACGTGCAGATGTGGCTCAACCCGGCTACGCGCCGCAACGTGGCGACCCTTCGCGAGGATGGCGTGACGTTCATCGGTCCGCTCGACGGCCCCATGGCCTGCGGCGAGTTCGGACCGGGCCGCATGGCGGAACCTTCCGACATCGTCACTGCTGTGGCGAAGGGACTCGCCTCGTCAGGCGTGGCGCAACCGCTCGCCGGCAAGCATGTGCTCGTCACATCCGGACCCACGCGGGAGCCCATTGATCCCGTTCGTTATCTCTCCAACCATTCGTCGGGCAAGCAGGGCCACGCCATCGCGGCGGCCGCCCGTTCGGCCGGCGCGGACGTGACGCTGGTCAGCGGGCCGGTCGCCATCCCGGATCCCGAGGGCGTACGCGTCGTCCACGTGGAGACCGCCCAGCAGATGCTGAAGGAGGTGCAGGCCGCCCTGCCGGCGGATGTGTTCATCTCCACTGCGGCGGTGGCCGACTGGGCAGTGGCCGCCCCGGCCTCAAGCAAGACGAAAAAGACCCGGGGTGCGCCCCCGCCCGTCCTCAAGCTCGTCGAAAACCCGGACATTCTGGCGACGATCTCGAAACTCAGCTTCAACCGTCCAACGCTGGTTGTCGGGTTTGCGGCGGAGACCGACGATGTGATCGACCACGGGCGCGAAAAACTCGCCCGGAAGGGTTGCGACCTCATCGTCGCCAATGACGTCTCCCCGGCTGCCGGGGTCATGGGCGGGGACGCCAATCAAGTGCACATTGTGAGCGCGGACGGGGTTGAATCCTGGCCCCTGCAATCGAAGGCCGCCGTGGCCCGCCAACTGGTTCAGACCTGCGCCAAACTGCTGGAGGGCCAGCGTCCATGACCGTGACTGTCCTTGCAAAAATTTTACCGCATGGCGAGGGACTTGCCCTGCCAGCATACGAAAGCGCAGGCGCCGCTGGGCTCGATCTCCAGGCCGCCATTCCGGAAGCTGAAAAGCTGACGCTTGAACCCGGCCAGCGCGCGCTCATTCCCACCGGCCTGAGCATCGAGCTGCCCGAGGGCTGTGAAGCGCAGGTGCGCCCGCGATCCGGCCTTGCGCTGAAAAACGGAGTCACTGTGCTTAACGCACCCGGCACGATCGATGCGGATTATCGCGGCGAAATCGGGGTCATTCTGATAAACCACGGATCTGATCCGTACGAGATCGTCAGGGGCGCGCGCATCGCCCAGCTGGTCGTCGCTCCTGTGACGCGGGCTGTCCTTACGCCCGCGAAGAGCATCGGCGACAGCAGGCGGGGCGCTGGAGGCTTCGGCTCGACTGGAGTGTGAGGAGGTTCAACAATGATCTTGCTGTCGCGGCGCGCGCTGCTGGCTGTCGCAGCCGTCACCGACATCGCGATGCACGCCCGGCCTGAGCCCGTGTCCTCAAAGGCGCTGGCTGCGCGGCACGCATTGCCGCCGCGGCACCTTGAGACGCTTCTTCAGGCCATGGTTCGGGCGAACATCCTGAAGGGTGTCCGGGGCCCCCGGGGTGGATATGAACTGGCGCGCGAACGCCGGCGGATCACCATGGGCGAGATTGTCAGGGTGGCGATCAATTCCGACGTCATGGACGCCGATACCGCAGGGTCTTCCAAGCTTTTGAACGAGGTGGTGGCTCCGGTCGTCGCAGGAGCAAGCCACAGCCTGCTGGCGGCCCTCGACGCTGTAACCGTGGCCGACCTCTGCACGCGGGCGGATCAGGCGCGCGTTTTCGAGGAGGCTGGCGGCGCGGTCGATTTTACGATTTAAGTTTGATATAAGTGATATTGTACACAGATTAGCCGTTATCGCCGGGAGATCCCCATGAGCGCATCGAAGCCAGGACGTGGCCGAATCTACAATTCGATCACGGAAACCATCGGCGACACTCCGATCGTGATGCTGCCGAGGTTCGCAAAGCACTTGGGGATCAAAGCTAACATACTGGCTAAATTAGAGTTTTTTAATCCGATCGGGAGCGTGAAAGACCGCATCGGCGTCAACATGGTCGCGACGCTGGAGGCTTCCGGGCGCATCGAGCCCGGGAAAACAACGCTCATTGAGCCGACTTCGGGGAACACGGGCATCGCGCTGGCGTTCGTCGCCGCCGCCCGGGGTTATCGGCTGATCCTTGTGATGCCGGAATCCATGTCGCTGGAACGGCGAAAGATGCTTGCGCTGCTGGGAGCCGAACTCGTTCTCACGCCGGCCGCACTAGGCATGAAGGGCGCCATCGCCAAAGCTCACGAGTTGGTGGCTTCCATCCCTGACGCCATCATCCCCCAGCAGTTCGAAAATCCGGCGAACCCGGACATCCACCGCCGCACGACGGCCGAGGAAATCTGGAATGATCTGAACGGGTCGGTCGACGTGTTCGTGTCCGGTGTTGGAACGGGCGGCACCATCACCGGCGTTGGCTTGACGCTGAAGGCCCGCAAGCCGGATATGCGCGTCGTCGCCGTGGAGCCGGAGGACTCGCCGGTTTTGTCGGGCGGCTCACCGGGTCCTCACAAAATCCAGGGCATTGGCGCCGGCTTCGTTCCCCCGGTCCTCGACAGGTCCGTTATCGACGAGGTGGTGACGGTGGGGAACCAGACTTCGTTTGACACGGCCCGTCTGGTTGCGCGCCTCGAAGGCATTCCGGTCGGCATATCGTCCGGCGCCGCTCTCGCGGCAGCCGCGGAGATCGGCGGGCGAGACAGCATGGAGGGCAAAAACATCGTAGTGATCGTTCCCTCCTTCGCCGAGCGCTACCTCTCGACGGCCCTGTTCGAGGGTCTTTAAGTTCAGGATCGAAGAATCGCCGTTGACGAACAGAGCGCCCTGACCTTATAGGAACGCTCTATAGCTCGCTGGAAGGCGGGCGTATCTCTTTTTGGTCTCGCCAGTCGAGACTTCTCTCACAAGGCTTGCTCAAGATGGCAAACACAGCTTCGGCCAAGAAGGCCGTCAGAAAGATTGCGCGCCGGACGGCCGTGAACCGTTCGCGTCGCAGCAAGATGCGGACCTTCATCCGCAAGGTCGAGGAGGCTATCGAGAGCGGCGACGCTGATATCGCCCGTGCAGCGCTGGCCCAGGCTGAACCGATCATGATGCGCGCCGCCCAGAAGGGCGTGGTGCACCGCAACACTGCTTCCCGGCGCATTTCGAGACTCACCCAGCGTGTGAAGTCTCTTTCCGCCTGAAACAATGCGCATACGGTTTTTGAGCCCGGGCGCCCTGCGTCCGGGTTTTTTGTTTTAAGCCTATTTTCATTGCCCTAACTGCTGGTTTCAACGGAAGTGAAAACCGAGCCGGCAATATGAAAATGATTCAGCAGGTTGCGGGCCAAGGCGCGGCGCCGGGGCCATAACAAGGCTCCAAAGGCCCAGGATTAAGAAATCTTCCCGGCGCCAGCGGGCGTCCTTGCTGAACCGATCATGCCACAGTCCGACGCTCCATTCGGGACTGAATCAAGCGCTTATGGGCGTCAACAATTAAGTGGAGATTCACCGAAGCCGAAGAGCCCGCTCCGCTACTCCCAACGTGTTGCGCGCCCCATGCCCCTGTGCGATGTTTTCGACGTCAGGAGGGACTGGCTGGGACCGCTAACGACAAGCCTTCGCACCGCATCGTTAGAGTGCGGATTTGGGGCTTTCTTTCGTGCGGTAATCGGGCCTGTTCCCTTTGGGGGCCTTACACGAGCATCGTGTAGTCTAAGTGTGTTGCGTCGCAGGGCTTCGTTCTGCGAGTACGGAGTTATGGATATGATGATGGCGGCGGAGATCAACATATCGTCCCTTGGTCCATGCAATCCCGATGATCACTGTGGCAAGGCTACCGTATGGTCTAATACTCATTTCTGCCCGCCATCATAATTGTTGCGCTGGAGTACGCTCGCTCCGGCATTTTTGCTCACATCACCATTGCCTAGACCCCGCCATTTAATGGCAAGGGGCCTCTGAATCATGCGGATGAAAAAAATGAAGCCTGCCGAATTATCGTCTACCCAGGAGACCGCCTCGTCGCCCAAGGAGTCACGCCTTGCCGCAGACGGCTGGACACGGGTCTGCCAGAGACTGCGCGCTGAGTTCGGCGAGGATGTTTACACATCGTGGTTTGCGCGCCTCGAACTTGATCGGGTGGTTGGCGGGGTGGCTTTCTGCTCGGTTCCGACCAAGTTTCTCAAGAGCTGGATTCAATCACACTACAGCGAGCGCCTGCTTCCCCTTGTGGCATCGGAAGTTTCGGGTGTTCGGAGCGTCGTGATCGACGTGCGCTCCGGCATTCGCAGAAGCTCACCGGAAATCGTCGTTTCGGCTTCGACCGTTCGTCAAAGTCCAACTTCACCGTCAGGTGAGCAGGCTCCGGCGACATCGGCCCACTGGAACAACGACGACACCGCGCTCATCGGGGCCCCGCTTGACCGGCGCTTCACCTTCGACACTTTTCTGATCGGGGACGCCAATAGACTCGCCCATGCAGCGGCGCTGCGTGTCGCCGCCGCCACGGCGAGCGAGCCTGCGCAATACAATCCGTTGTACATCCACGCCGCTGTCGGGCTTGGAAAGACCCACCTTGTACAAGCAGTGGCTCACGCAGCGAACGCCTCGGGCCAGCGCACAATCTATCTCACGGCCGAAAAGTTCATGTACGGCTTCGTATCTGCTTTGCGCGCCCATGCCGCGATCGCCTACAAGGAACGCCTGCGTTCAATCGACAAGCTCATTATCGACGACGTCCAGTTCCTCAGGGGGAAGTCGATTCCGCAGGAATTCTGCCATACGTTGAACGCGCTCATCGATGCTGGAAAGCAGGTGGTGATTGCTGCCGACCGGCCGCCTTCAGAACTAGACAGCCTTGATGATCGCATGCGTTCACGTCTGTCCGGCGGGTTATGTGTCGAGATGAAGTGCTTTGATGAGCCTCTACGCATCAAGGTTGTCGAAGCCAGAGTGGCTGCGGCCCGGGCTCTGCAGCCCTCATTCGAGGCGCCAAGCGCCGTTGTGCGCTACATCGCAAGCGTGATCCAAACAAATGGTCGCGATTTGGATGGGGCTGTGAATCGGCTTGTCGCCCATGCCACATTGAGTGGCGCTCCACTCACAGTCGAGACTGCGGAAATGGCGATACGCGACCTGGTGAGGGTTCGCGAGCCGAGGCGGGTCAAGATTGAGGACATTCAGAAACTGGTCGCAAATCACTACAACATCTCGCGGCCAGACATTCTGTCATCCAGAAGAACGGCCACGGTGGTTCGCCCACGGCAAATCGCGATGTACCTGTCGAAAGTCCTCACGTTGCGGTCATTGCCCGAGATCGGGCGCCGCTTTGGCGGGCGCGATCACACAACGGTGCTCCACGCCGTTCGCAAGATTGAGAACCTGGCAAAAGCGGATACTTCGCTGTCCGAGGAACTCGAGTTGCTCAAGCGCATGCTGACCGAGCAATAAGCCCCGGTTTCCGGGGCTTTCGTCACCTTCCTGACTTGATCCGCGTCCACTCCCGGGTGATGATTCGTTGGGTTTGCCGGTCAGCAGGACGGACGGCGAACAGTCGCTTCATAGTTGCATCATCGGGATAGATGAGCGGATTGGTCTGGACTTCCGCTGGAAGCATCCCCTTTGAGGCCTCAACACCGTTCGCAAAGTTCGTCACGGTCGTGTTTCGAGCTGCGTTTTCTGGCCGGAGGATGAAATCAATAAAGGCGTAGGCCTCCACGACGTTGGCCGCGTCCTTGGGTATGGCGATGTTGTCGAGGGACATCAGGGTTCCCTCCTTTGGGATCACGTACTCGATCTCCACCCCGTTGCGCGCCTCCCTTGCCCTTGAGCGCGCCTGGAGCGTGTCTCCAGACCAACCGATAGCGAGGCATATATCTCCGTTAGCCAGCGCGTTGATGTATTCGGATGAGTGAAACTTACGAATGCTGCCGCGCACCTTTTGCAGCAACGCAGACGCCTTCGCGATATCGGTCTGGCTCTTCGAATCCGGATTAAGCCCAAGATACGCCAAGGCGATGGCGAAGATATCCTCCGGGCTGTCGAGCACATAAACTCCGCAATCAGCGAACTTCCGCAAGTTTTCCGGCTTGAAGATGATGTCCCACGAGGTGATTTGCTGACCACCAAGACGCGCCTTGGCCTTCGCGACGTCGTAGGCGATCCCGGTTGTGAACCAGGCGTAGTTGATCGCATAGCGATTGCCCGGATCATATGTGGCTAGGCGCCTGTCGATTTGCGCCCAGATCGCGCCGGAGTTGCGAAGCTTCGAGCGGTCGATTGGCTGCAGCAACCCGGCTTCGATCTGTCGCTGAAGAAAGGTGCCTGATGGCACGACGAGATCATAGCCGCTTCGACCTGCAAGGAGCTTGGTCTCAAGGACTTCATTCGAGTCATAAGTATCGTATGTGACGCGAATACCAGTCTCTTTCGAAAACTCGTCGATGAGGCGAGCGTCGATGTAATCTGACCAATTGAAGATATTAAGCAGGCGCTGTTGGGCGAACGCGGGATTGGCCGCGAGAAAAAGCGCAAGAACGGCAGCTACTATCTTGATCATTTCGGGTTCACCCTTTGAGACCCAATTCACGTGCAGCGCGTCTCAACCGCGCAAGCCCCTCGTCGAGGGTGCGCTGGTTTTTCGCAAAACAAAATCGGAGCACATTCGTTGACGGCTTCTGCGCGTAGAACGCTGACAGCGGAATCGAGGCAACGCCGAAGTCGCTCACAAGGCGCTTGGCGAAGGCCGCATCGTCATCGATCCCCAATGCCCCTACGTCGACCGTTGCAAAGTAAGTGCCCTCACTTTGCCTGATGGGGTAGCCCATGTTCTCCATTGCGCCGACAAAGTAGTCCCGCTTGGTTTGCAGCGCCTTTCTGAGCGACGCAAAGTAAGATGCGTCCTTGCGCAAACCGTAACCGACAGCGATCTGAAGATTGGGCGGAGTGGTGAACGTGAGAAACTGATGCGCCTTCGCCACAAGAGTCAGGAGGTGCGGAGCAGCAGCGACGAGCCCGACCTTCCAGCCAGTGAGCGAAAACATCTTTCCGGCCGAACCAATTTTGACTGTGCGATCACGCATGCCCGGAACGCCCATCATGGACACGAAGGGACGACCGTCAAACACCACATGTTCCCAGACCTCGTCGCAGATCGCGACAACATCAAACTCGATGCACAGCTTTGCGAGGAGTTTCAATTGGTCGGCGGAATAGACCACAGCGCCTGGGTTCAGGGGATTGTTGAAAACGATGGCGCGCGTGTTGGGAGAAAACACTTCTCGAAGATCGTCTTCGGTGAACGACCAATCGGGCGCCCGCAGCGTGACGTGCCGGGGCGTTCCGCCCGCTCTGCGCACGAGCGGCGCATACGCGTCGTACATCGGTTGAAAAAGAACAACCTCGTCGCCGTCTCCAACAAGGGCGAGGATCGCACTGGCGAGAGCTTCAGTTCCGCCCGATGTGACCATCGTTTCACGGGACGGATCCAGGTCCAGAGCCTGAAATGCGCGATAATGCTCGGCAATTGCGACGCGCGTGTCCGCGAGACCGAGCATCGGGGGGTACTGGTTTGGTCCGCGGATCAAGGCGTCCGCGGCCACCTGCCGGATGTCTTCCGGACCATCATCATCCGGGAACCCCTGACCCAGGTTGATCGCTTCATGGTCCCGCGCGAGCGTCGACATCACGTCAAAGATCGTCACAGGCAGATCTGCAAAGGCTGACTTCATGCGCGGTCCATTTTTCTGGCGGCCGTTGTGTTTATACCCCTCGCCTGCGCTGCAGGCCACCGACGGCGAGCTTCGCGAGAAGGCCCTCGCGCACGTGATCAAGCAAGTCCGGGGTGGCCGGTCCCGGACAAAGCGCCAGGCTTTGAGGCACGAGGAGGCGCGTGGCAGGCGGAAAGGCCCGGGTTAAGGCCCGGTGTTCGAAAAGCGCCTCCGCAAGGTCGGCGGGCTGGCCGGTTGGCTGTGGAGCAACGAGAATGTCCGGCCTGGCGGCAAGTATCGCCTCGGCGCTGGAGAAGCTGCCGGCGGCTCCTGCGCCTGGCAACATGGCCATCTGCAAACCGGCTTGCTCAAGGGCGTCGGTGAGCACCCCCTTTGCTTCCACGAAGCCTCTCTTGTGCAGAATCAGAAAAGTCGCCCCGGCCGTGCGCGTCCTGAGCTGCCTCAGTTCGTCCAGCGCACGGCTGATCTCGCCGGAGAGACGCTCACCGGCAGCGGGACGCCCGAGGACCGCGGAGACCTCGCGAACGCCGCTGATCGTGTCCTCGACGGTCCGCCAATGGTCGACCACCGCGAGCTGCACGCCGCGCTGCTTAAGGGCGGCGGCGAGGTAGGGCCTGTCATGCCGGCCCAGCAACAGGAGGTCCGGTGGATCGCGCATGAGAGCCTCCGCAGAGTTGGCGAGCCGCGGAAACGCGCGAGCAGGATCTGCGAAAAAGGAGAGCGCTGGGTCAGTTGCGAGGGGCCCTACAGCCACAATCCGGGCCGGCTCGGCCAGAGCGATCAAGAGTTGGTCGGAGCAAAGATTGACCGAAGCGATACGCGCTGGGGCCCCGCTCGCGGTCAGGCTGGCGCCTGCGGGGTCAGCGTTTGCAGGAAACGCCCAAAGCGTTAGCAGGATAACCGCAAGCCCAGACGCAAGGAGCCCCCGACATAAACGCCTCGTCTTTCTGATCGATCCCTGACCATGGGTCTGCGATATGGTATGTGGACAAGTCGAAGTTAGGGTGCTCCGGTGACCGGGACGAAGCCGGTCATCCGGGCCGTCGGATCCGGTGAACTCCATGGCAGGCGCACGAGGGTCGCATACCTCTGAACTCATGGCCGGCTACTCACGCGCGGCCCGCGGTCGAGGCTGGCTGACGTGCGCTCTCGCGGTGGTCGTCCTTCTGCTGGCAGCCGCTTCGCTTCTCTCTGGACCCGTACCCATCCCTGCAGACGAAGTGATCGCCGCCCTGGTTCAGGGAGACGGGGACTACGCGGTGATAGTGCGCGAGCTACGCGCGCCTCGAACGCTGCTTGCAGTGACGATCGGTGGGGCGCTGGGGCTCTGCGGTGCGGCGGCACAGGCGTTGACACGCAACCCGCTGGCGGAGCCAGCAGTGTTCGGGACGCCTCAGGCGGCAGCGCTGGGCGCCGTCGTGGCGATTCATGTGCTCGGAACACATGCGTTCTCATTTGTCCTGCCGCTTGCAGCATTCCTGGGAGCCTGGGCGTCAATCCTGACCCTCATGTTCATTCTTGCACGCAGCCCATCCATCGTCACGGCGCTCCTTGCGGGTGTCGCCTTGGGGGCGAGTTGCGGCGCCGCGATTTCCCTGGTTCTCACCCTGTCACCAAACCCGTTCGCCACCTCAGAAATCGTTTTCTGGCTCATGGGCTCCTTTACGGACCGCTCATTCACCCACGTCGCCATTGCGCTTCCGCCGATTGCGCTCGGTTGCCTGATGATCTGCATGAGCGCCCGGAGCTATCGTTTGCTGTCGATGGGCGAAGAATCCGCGGCGGCCGCGGGCGTAAACCTCCGGCGCACGATGCTGCTGACGACGGCAGGTATTGGCCTTGCGACCGCAGGCGGCACGGCTGTCACGGGCGCGATCGGTTTTGTTGGCCTGCTCGCCGCGCACATGGTGCGCTCAGCCTACGACGCAGACCCGCGCGCAATCCTGTTCCCGTCGTTTCTGGCGGGGGCGGCGCTGACGACGCTCGCTGACATTGTGGCAAGGTCGCTGCCTTCGGCTCAGGAACCGCCCGTCGGAGCGCTGACGGCCATCATTGGCGCCGTCGCGTTTCTCATACTTGTCTTGTCACGGCGCTGGTCTTTTCGGGATTTCCCTCGATGATCCCCCACGATCCGGGCGTTGCGCCCTTCTCAGTCCGATGGACCGGGGTCAGCGTGACCCTCAACGAACGGCGGGTTCTGCGGGACGTCAGCTTTGAGGTTCTTCCGACGGATTTTGTGGCGGTCATCGGCCCAAACGGAGCCGGAAAAAGCACGATGCTCAAGGCGATCGCGGGGATCGTACCGCTGAAAGGGGCTGCAAAGGCCGGCTTCAGGCCCCTGCCCGGCCTGACGGCCCTCGAGCGCGCGCGCTACTTTTCGTACCTATCGCAAGATCGCGATATCGCGTGGCCTATGCCCGTCCGGGACGTCGTGCTCATGGGCCTTGAGAACGCCTCTGGCGCCAGAAGTCGGCTTGATCCGCACGACTTCCAGACGCTTGCCGAAGTGCTTTGGGATTGCGGCCTCGAACACATGGCGGAAAGACCTGTAAACACTCTATCTGGCGGAGAACGTTCGCGCGTCCTGCTGGCCCGCGCACTCCTCAGTCCGGCCCATTGCCTGCTCGCCGACGAACCCTTGTCGGCGCTCGATCCGGCGCATCAACTCAAGGTCATGGAGTTGCTCGCTACCCGGGCTGATGGGGGGCGCCCCGTCATCGCCGTGCTTCACGATATTGCGATGGCTGCTCGCTTCGCGACCAAAATCATTCTTCTGCAGCGGGGGCGCAAACTGCAGGAGGGACCAGCCGAAGAAGTGTTGCTCAGTCCGGACATGGAAAATGCGTTTGGCGTGGGTTTCAGTATCTACGCGACCGAAGAGGGACCAGCCGTGACAATATCGCGGCCACGGTTCCAAACGTCCGAGAGTCTTGATGACGACCAGCCGAACGTCTGAAGCAGGGCGACCCCTTGCGACGCAATCGACCACCCGGGGGGCGTGCAGGTTGCTGCGCGCCCACGACTGGTCGTTCGCTACCGAGATGAAACTCCCAAACGGGCGCAGAGCGGACATTGTTGCGATGTCCGCCAGGGGACGCCTTCTGATCGTTGAAGTAAAGTCATGCGCCGCCGACCTCACGGCCGATCTGAAATGGGCCGAGTACCGGGAGTTTTGTGATCAACTTTACTTCGCAATTCCGCCAGACGGCCCCATCCACCTGATCGACGAAGCGGTTGGGCTGATTATCGCCGACACCTATGGAGCGGAATTCATCCGACATCCCCAGGAAGCATCCCTGTCGCCGCCGCGTCGGCGAACCATGATCATCGCCTTCGCCCGGCATGCTGCTGATCGCCTGCACGCCACTCTGGATCCCGATCTGCGCTAGCGCGGCGCGCGTTTGGCGAGAATACGCTGCAACGTGCGCCGGTGCATGTTCAAGCGCCGGGCGGTCTCGGAAACATTACGTCCGCAGAGTTCATAGATGCGCTGGATGTGCTCCCAGCGAACCCGGTCAGCCGACATGGGATTTTCCGGAAGTTCGGCCTTGTCATGACGAGCAGCGATGAGCGCGTTGTAGATCTCGTCCGCATCGGCTGGCTTGGCCAGATAATCAAAGGCGCCGAGCTTAACCGCTGTGACGGCCGTCGCGATGTTGCCGTATCCGGTCAGGATGATCCCCCGCGCTTCGGGACGTCGCTCCTTGAGCTGCGACATGACGTCCAGCCCGCTTCCATCCTGGAGGCGCAGGTCAATCACCGCGTAGGAAGGCGGCGACCTCGTGATTTCAGTGATGCCCTCTGCGACGCTGTCGGCGGTGCGAACGAGAAACCCGCGCTGCTCCATCGCGCGTGCGAGGCGCGTCTGGAAGGGCTTGTCATCATCAACAATCAGAAGCGTCTTGTCGCTGGCATCGGACGGGGGAGCTGGGTTGTCCATCATTGTTCAGCCTCATGATCATAGCTTGATCTAGATCACGCGCGCGTTTTTTCCAGCGCGTCCGGCTCATGGGGGGGCGGAGAGCTTTCGAAAGCGAGCCGGGGCCAAACGACAGCAATCGTGGCGCCCGCCAGCGGCGGTTCAGTATTTCCCATCGAGACGACCGCGCCAGAGCGCTCAAGGAGCGTCTTGGCGATAAACAGCCCAAGCCCCAGACCGCCTTCCTCCACCTTGGCGCGCCTGTCAGCGCTGTGCGTGCTGATGTAGGGCTCACCGATCTTCGCGAGAATCTCTGAACTGAAGCCGGGGCCATCATCAGATATCTGAATCCGCACGCGGGCCTCTGTCCAACGAGCCTCTATCTGTACCCTGGAAGTCGCAAAGTCGACGGCGTTTTCAATGAGATTGCCGAGTCCATACATAATTCCTGGATTTCGGACGCATCGCGGCTCGGGCCCCTCCCCTGCAGCGTCAATCTCGATCTCGACGCCAAAGTTGCGCGACGGCTCGGCGACATCCTCAAGCAGGTGACGCAAGCTCATGGCCTGCCAGTCGGAGGCTCCATCTGCGCCCAATGAGGCAAGGCGGCCAAGAATAGCGCGGCAGCGTTGCACCTCCTGTTCCAGCAGCACGACATCCTCATAGATGCCCTGTGTAGCTGCAACTTCCTTCTTCAGCTCTTTCGCAATCAGGGTGATCGTGGCCAGTGGCGTGCCAAGCTCATGGGCGGCGGCCGCCGCGAGTCCATCAAGCTGCGTCAGATGTTTCTCCCGGACCAATACCAGCTCAGTGGCGCTCAGCGCATCGGAAAGGGTGCGAGCCTCCTCGGCGACGCGGAAGGCGTAGCCGGCGATGAAAACCGCGCCAGACGCGAGCGCCAGCCAGATGCCAACCAGATACGGCAGCGGCAGACTCAGAGACCCCGGCGGGCGCCACGGCAGCGGAAAGTGATAGAATACAAGTATTGTCGCCGCGGCGATCATGAGCGCCACGAGCGCCATGGTTCGCTCAAGTGAGAGCGAAACCGCCGAGATCATGATCGGGGCGAGAAAGAGGACCGCGAACGGATTTTGCAGGCCACCAGTCAGAAAAAGAAGCGCTGACAGCTGAAGAATGTCGTAGCCGAGCAGAAATGTCGCGGGGCCGTCTTCCAGCCTGTGACTGGTTTCAAAACGCAGCCGAAGACCGATGTTGAGCCAGACCGAGGCGGCTATCGCCACAAACGATAGCGCGAGCGGGACCGGGAACTGAAGCCCGAAATGCACCACAAGGATAGTCGCAGACTGGCCAACAACCGCGAGCCAACGCAGGCGCACCAGAGTATCGACCCGCAGCCGGCGCGCCTTCCTGCCAAAGTCTATATGTGAAATAGGAGACATCGCGCGAGAATAACTCGACGGGTCAGCCTGTTCCAAGCGATATTGCCTCGCTGCCGTTGCTCTCCGCCGGCAACAGCGTTAAATGTTGCAATGCAACATTGCCTCGGCTGACGGGTTGGTCCGGATGAACCGCTTTTCCTACCATATCTACGAGATGGCTCACTTGGCACTGGCTCCTGCTCGCGCGTGGTCAGATGTCACGAGAGCTGTGTTTAGGAACCCGGTCAATCCGTGGACCCACACGCACGCCGGGCGCAACCTCGCGGCATCGGCGGAGCTTTTCGAACGGCTGACGCGCCGGTACGGCAAACCCGCCTTCGGCCTCGACCAGACATCTGTGGACGGCGTTGTTCACGATGTCTCGGAACAGATCGTGTGGCAGAAGCCCTACTGCCGTGTGATTCACTTCGCCAAGGCCGGCTTGCAGAACGCGCAACAGCCACGGTTGCTGATTGTAGCGCCCATGTCAGGCCATTACGCCACGCTCCTGCGCGGCACTGTGGAAGCCCTGCTGCCGCACTGCGACGTCTACATTACGGACTGGACCGACGCCCGTATGACGCCTTTGTCCGCCGGACCTTTCGGGTTCGACGACTACGTTCAGTACCTGATGGAAATGTTCGCGGCCCTCAACAGTGATGGCCAGCGCCGGGTCCACTCAATGGGGGTCTGCCAACCATCGGTGCCGTTGCTTACGGCTGTCGCGCTGATGGAGGAGAACGGCGATCCGAACAGTCCGGAATCCATGATCCTGATCGGCGGACCAATCGACACGCGCCGCAGTCCCACCGCAGTGAACACGCTTGCGCAGGAGCGTGGAACCGCGTGGTTCAAACGAAACTGCATCGTTTCGGTTCCATTCCCTTACCCGGGCATGGGCCGCGAGGTTTACCCTGGCTTCCTTCAGCTCTCAGGCTTTATGGCCATGAACCTTGACCGGCACATGAATGCGCATTTCGAGATGTTCAATCATCTCGTGGAAGGCGACGGCGACTCGGCCGAGAAGCACCGCGAGTTCTACGATGAGTATCTTGCGGTGATGGACCTCGACGCGGCCTATTACCTGGAAACTATCGACCGCGTATTCGTGAGGCACCTGCTCCCGAAGGGTGAGCTGACCTATCGTGGTCAGCGCGTGGACCCGTCCGCCATCCAGCGCACGGCGCTGATGACGATTGAAGGCGAGAAGGATGACATCTCCGGCGTGGGGCAAACGGCTGCGGCCCACGACCTCTGCTGCAATGTGCCTGACAGCCGCAAGGTCCACTATCTGCAGATGGGCGTAGGGCACTATGGCGTCTTCAACGGCTCGCGCTTCCGCAAGGAGATCGCGCCGCGTATGGTCGCTTTCATGAAGGCCAGCTCAGAACAGGATTGATGAAGCAAGTTCAGCGGACCTCGCACGGCCAACCCAGGGTCACCGGGCGGATACCCGAGCGGCCGCCTGAGAGGCAGTGCATACAGGTTACCTGCCCTCAGACGGCCCGGGCTTTCGATATCCGCGTCAAACGCCAGTCGGGCGCGCGGCGCCTAACGCTTCGCGTCAACCCACGTGGCGACGTTGTGCTCGTCATACCGCCCCGAGGGGGTTTGCTGGACGCGATCAGGTTCGCTCAGTCCCATGTGGACTGGATCTCCCAAAAGTCCTCCGCGTTGCCCGCCGCAACACCATTCGCCGCAGGCGCCCTCGTTCCGATCCGTGGGGTCGAACATCTGCTGGAGCATCGACCGGGCCGCGGCACCGTTTGGGTGGAGACTGGAACCGGTCTGGGAGGCTCCTGCGAACGCTTGCTGTGCGTGGCAGGCGACGCCGGGCACATGAGCCGCCGCGTCACAGACGCGCTGAAACGCTGGGCGCTTCAGGATCTTTCCGAAGCGACGGCAAAACACTGCCGCATACTGGGCCGCAAGACGCCCGCCATTCAGCTGCGAGATCCCGTCAGCCGGTGGGGCTCGTGTTCATCCACAGGCGTCATCAGCTTTTCATGGCGACTGATTCTTGCCCCTCCATACGTGCTCGATTACCTGGCCGCCCATGAAGCCGCCCACCTGATCCACATGAACCACTCGCCCGAGTTCTGGGGTCTGCTCGCAACCATGAGTCGAGACGTCGATCGCGCGGAGTCATGGTTGAAGAGCAACGGCCCCGGGCTGCATCGTTATGGACGCGAGGCGCGCGCCTGACGAAGCTACGAACGCCGGATAAACGTGAGGTAGGATGTGGCTCGACCCGCCGCTCGCGCCTTGATCTCATAGCGTGTGCTGGCCCAGTCGGGCCAAGGGTGAGACCAGTCGTCCGGCGATGCGCCACGCCAGTCAAACAATTCTGATTTGATCATCAAGGATAACGCCCAGCCGGCATAGTCATCGATGTCGGTTGCAAAACGAAGCTCGCCGCCTGGGCGAAGAACGCGGGCGAGTTTCTCGATGTTTTCGGGGGAAATGAATCGCCGCTTCCGCTGCCGGAACTTTGGCCAGGGGTCGGGATAGAGGATGCAGATCCTGTCGATGCAGGCGCCGGGAAGGTCGGCCAGAAGGCGGGCGGCGTCCTCATCAAAGAGGCGGATGTTCGTGAGCTGCCTGCTTTCAACGGCGGCAAGCAGCTTCGCTACACCGTTGAGAAACACCTCGCAGCCGATAAATCGGTCTTTTGGATGCAGTTCCGCCATTCTGGCGAGGTGCTCTCCTCCGCCAAAGCCGATCTCCAGCCAACGCTCACCAGTCAAGTCAGGGGCGAACGCGGCCCCCGCGGCCACGTCTGCTCCACTGACTCGCAGCGTCGGCAGCAGGTCACGAACAAGCTCGTCCTGATGGGCCCTGAGGGGTTTCCCCTTGCGCCGGCCGAAGAATGAGGAGCTATCTTTCAAGATGACCCAAAAAGAAGAGGGGCGCATTTCTGCGCCCCTGGTCAGATGATCAAGCCAAGTGGCTCTTCAGCTTGTCGGCAAGGTCGGTCTTCTCCCAGGAGAAGCCGCCATCGGCATCCGGCTCACGGCCGAAATGGCCATAAGACGAAGTCCGCGCGTAGATCGGTTTGTTCAGGCTGAGATGCTCGCGAATGCCTCGGGGCGAAAGGTTCATGGCATCCATGAGCGCCGCCTCGAGCTTGCTCTCATCCACACGGCCAGTGCCATAGGTGTCCGCATAGATGGACAGTGGCTTGGCGACGCCGATCGCGTAGGCGAGCTGGATGCAGCAACGATCCGCAAGGCCGGCGGCGACAACGTTCTTCGCGAGGTAGCGGGCGGCGTAGGCGGCCGAACGGTCCACCTTCGTCGGATCCTTGCCCGAGAAGGCGCCGCCGCCGTGGGGCGCTGCGCCGCCGTAAGTGTCGACAATGATCTTACGACCGGTCAGACCGCAATCCCCATCCGGACCGCCGATGAAGAACTTTCCGGTGGGGTTGATGTGCCAGACCGTGTCCTTGGAGATCCACCCGTCCGGGAGCGCCTTGCGAACGTAAGGCTCGATCATCTCGCGCACCTGGGCGGAGGTCATGTCCTCAACCGTATGCTGGTGCGAGACCACAATTTGCGTCACGCCAACCGGCACGCCGTTTTCGTAACGGACCGTGACCTGGCTCTTGGAGTCGGGTCCAAGCCCCTTCTCGGCGCCCGAGTGACGGGCTTCGGAGAGAAGCCGCAGGATCTTGTGGGAATAGTGAAGCGGCGCAGGCATCAGCTCCGGCGTCTCGAGGCAGGCGTAGCCGAACATGATGCCCTGGTCGCCGGCGCCCTCGTCCTTATTCCCGGCGGCGTCGACGCCCTGGGCGATGTCGGCAGACTGGGAGTGCAGGAGCACCTCAACCTTGGCGCGCTCCCAATGGAAACCATCCTGCTCGTAGCCAATCTCCCGGATGGCCTGGCGAGCAACATGAACGATGGTGTCTTCGGAGAGCTTGGGCCCGCGGACCTCGCCGGCGATCACAACACGGTTTGTGGTGGCCAGGGTCTCGCACGCGACGCGGATCTGGTAGGGATCGAGGCCAGCTTTCGCGCCCTCACGGAAGAACAGATCCACGACTTCGTCGGAAATCCGGTCGCAAACCTTGTCCGGATGTCCTTCTGACACGGACTCGCTGGTGAAAAGATAGTTCTGACGTGCCACGGACAAAACTCCGGTTGACTGCTTCCTTGAGCTCCCCGCCTGCGACTGTGCCGCCGCAGTGGGCCACGATAAATGGCGCCGGTCGTTCGTTCGGTCAAGCCGATTTCAATGCTTCGTTCTGTTTAAAGAACAGCGCTCAGCCGCTTCCGGATGACTCTGATTGCCGCGCCAGAGCGCGGACGAGGTCAAGGACGGAAGATCTCAGGCGATCATCCCTTATCGTCATGAAAGCCTTGATAAGCTGGAGGCCTTCTGCCGGAAGCATAACGCTTGTCGCAGACGTATGCGCCGGTTCGCGGACCCCTGTCGAGACAATCTCGGGGGCTCCTTCGTAGAAGAACGACGGCGGCGCGTCCAACACCCGCGCTATCTCCTGCAGGCGGCCGGCCCCGATGCGGTTAGCGCCCTTTTCATACTTCTGCACCTGCTGGAACGTGACGCCCAGCGCCTGAGCGAGGCGCTCTTGCGTAACGCCTAGCGCCGTGCGCCGGAGCCGCACACGGGAGCCTACAAATCGGTCGATGGAGCTCGGCGAACGTCTCAAGAAAGGGATCCACTTTGCGCGGCTTTCTTGACCTTAGCCTTAAGCGTCTGCTCTTGCAACGTCTCCGAAGGTCACGCACGCCCGCGCCGGCCCACCAGAGCCGACAGCAGGAAGATGACGAGCAGAACCATGGGCGGCGAAGCGGGTGCGCGACTGAAAGGGGGCGGCGCTATGGACCCCGGCAGCCTCCCATCGACGACGCCCGCTAAATCGAGCCCCAGAGATGAAACCACGCGGCCGTAAGGATCAATAATGGCCGACACACCACTGTTGGCCGCGCGCACCATGGGCAGCCCTTCCTCAATAGCGCGCAAGCGGGCTTGGGCAAAATGTTGATAGGGCCCAGGCGTGCGGCCAAACCAGCCATCGTTCGTCAGATTGACCAGCGCCACGGGACGCTCTGGTCCAGCCAAACGGCTCGACGCCCCCGGGAAAATCGCTTCATAGCAAATGAGCGGCAGGATCAGGCCAAGGCCCGGAGTCCGTAGCGGCTCGTTGCGAACGCCGGGCTCAAATCCGCCCGGCACCGCGATGAATTGGCGAAGTCCCAAACTCTCCAGCAGCTTCCGGAAGGGCAGATACTCACCAAACGGAACCAGATGCGTCTTGTCGTAAGTATCCAGGATCAATCCACCAGACTGTATGACGTGAATTGAGTTAAAGTACGACCACCCACGACCGGCCGGCTCTGAACGCGCCGCACCCGTGATGAGTGTTGTTGTCGCTGGCAAGAACTGACCCAGCAGGCGCAAAGCTTCTGGATCGCGGGAGATCACACCCGGAAAAGCGGATTCTGGCCAAACGAGATGAGTAACGCCCGCCAGCCCGTCGGGCTGGTTGGATGTTTTCGCGGCGGACAACTCCATATAGCCGTCAAGGATGCTCCGCATCGCGTCCGGGCCAAACCGTTCCGCCTGCGGCACGTTGGGCTGCATGATCCGGATTACAGCGCCGGTAGCGGCTGGCGCTGCTCCGAAATGGAGGCGCCCGGTTCCATACGCGATCAGCAAGGCAAGAGCCGCAAAAGCCGAAACAGGGAGAACAGTGGACCGATCACGCTTGTCCGCGAGCACCGCGGGCGCCGCGGCTATGGCGATGGCGATAAAGGTGAGCCCGGTCAACCCCACAAGCGCCGCGGATTGCGCAAGGATCAGATTGCCGCCCAACGCCATTCCGAAATTGTTCCACGGGAAACCCGTGAACAGGACGCTGCGCAACCATTCTGACGCGCCGAGAGCAGCCGCGAGAGCAAAAACACGGCTGGGCGCCGGAGACCAGAGACACTTCGCCGCCGCGAAGCCCAGCGCCGTGAACGCTGCAAGCATGGCAGGGAGACCAAGAACTCCAAAGGGAAGAGCCCACAGGAACTGGTCCGCCTCGACGAGGAACGCAGATCCGAGCCACCACAAACCACCTGCAAAGTAGCCGAAACCGAGCCACCAGCCGTCGTGAGCGGCTTGTACGACAACGCGGGACCGGGCCCCCCGCCCCGGAGCAGGCGTGCTGTCCAGAAGCCACACCGCAGCAATCATCGGCACGGCAATCGCGGGCACGAGCCCGAACGGGGGCAGCGCAAGACCGCCAACCGCACCGCAGACGAGAGCCACGAGCCTGCGGCGCCATCCCTCGGACAGAACGACCACTCTGGCCAGGCGAGTGAACCACGCAGCAATCATTGCGCCCCGCAAAATAAAGAAAAATCAGTTTTCACGCCCCTCCTGTCCTGCGCGACCGCTCTGGGACGATGGCAGGGGCGACAACAACACACGTTTCAGATGACGCGGATCCGCATCAAGAACCTCGATATCGAAATAAGGCGCGCAGCTTATCTTCTGGCCCCTCGCGGGGACGCGCCCCGCGATCATTGTCACCAATCCGCCCACTGTCTCAACGGAATCGGCAAGATCGCCAGCGATAGATATGGCGAGCGCCTCGGATACCTCGTCGAGAGAAGCGCGGGCGTCTACGACGAAGTTTCCATCCTCGGTCAATGAAATAAGCGGGCCCTCAACCGGATCGTGCTCATCCTCGATATCGCCGACTATCAGTTCGACCAGATCTTCAATGGAGACAAGGCCGTCAGTGCCGCCGTACTCATCGATCACCAGCGCCATGTGCGTGCGCGCAGATTGCATCTTGATGAGAAGTTCGAGCGCGGGCATCGACGGGGGCACGAAAAGAACGGGACGAACGATGCCGGCTCCCTCGACGGTGCGAGCGAGCTTGGTCGGATCAAGGGTCTCCTGCGATTCGGACGGATTTGCGACATGAGCGGGGACGGCGAGAAAGCCAAGAAAGTCGCGGATGTGAATCATGCCGCGCGGGTCATCAAGACTATCCACGTAGACGGGCAAGCGAGAGTGTCCGGCCGTACGGAAGACAGACAACACCTGACCGAGCGCATCGCTGTCCTGCACCGCCACGATCTCGCCGCGCGGAACCATCACGTCGCTTACGCGCAGTTGATGGAGGCTGAGGACATTCTTTAGCATCGAGCGCTCTAGCGGAAGCAGATCTCCGCCGGTGGATTCTCCTTCAAGCGCTTCCTCAATATCCTCCCGGAGCGAGGCTTCCTGTTTGCCAAAAAGCGAGCGAAGTCGATCCATCACCGACGGACGATCAAGTCTCGTTTCTCGCCATCTATGCCCGTCAGACATGATTACGCCTCGTCTCCCCGATGAACATACGTCAGCCAAGGATCGGGCATTCCGAGCGTGAGAAGCGCCCGCGACTCCAGAGCCTCCATGACATTGGCTTCCTCGTCATCAATGTGATCGTATCCCATGAGATGCAGAAACCCATGCGCTATCATGTGGGCGAGATGCGCTTCAAAGGGTTTACCCTCGTCCTCGGCCTCGCGACGGATTGTATCAAAAGAGAAGATCATATCGCCGAGGAATCTATTGCCCTCACATGGCGGCTGGCCCACGTCTGCGGCCGGAAAGGAGAGGACGTTAGTGGGGGCGTTCTTGCCCAGCCACGCGCCCTTGAGCAAGGAAATTCTCGCGTCATCGGCAAACAACAGACTGACCTCTGCAGACTCCCCATTGTCAGCATCGAGCGCGCTCAAGGCGGCAGCGATAACGCGGTCCACCAGAAGCTGCAGGTCCAATGTCGCGACCCATCGCTGATCTTCAATCAGAATGTCGCTCCGCACTCTCATTTCTGGCCGCCTGGCGTGCGGGCTTCGTAAGCCGCCACGATCCGACGAACCAGATCATGCCGGACAACGTCGGCGTCCGAGAACACCACATGCGCGACGCCTTCAATCCCCCGTGTAATCTGAACGGCCTCGCGCAGACCTGACTTCTGACCGGGCAGCAAATCCGTCTGGGTTGAATCGCCATTGATGATCATCCGCGAGCCTTCGCCGAGGCGCGTCAAAAACATCTTCATCTGCATGGACGTAGTATTTTGCGCCTCGTCCAGCAGGACGCATGCGCTAGTGAGCGTACGACCGCGCATGAATGCAAGTGGCGCCACTTCAATCATTCCGGTCTGCAGACCACGCTCCACATGGCGCCCATCCATGAAATCATGGAGCGCGTCGAAGATGGGGCGCAGATATGGATCGACCTTGTCACGCATATCGCCGGGGAGAAATCCAAGCCGTTCACCCGCTTCCACCGCCGGTCGAGACAAGATGAGGCGTTCGACGACCCCCTGCTCGAGCAACGAAACAGCATGTCCGACCGCCAGCCACGTCTTTCCCGTGCCGGCGGGGCCTTCAGCAAACACGAGCTCGTAACTCTTCAGCGCTTTCAGATAGATGTCCTGAGCCCCGTTGCGGGCGCGAACCACGCCCTTCTTGCGAGTCGCCACCTGCTCGAAGCCCGTCACCCCCACATCCTGCTCGCGCGGAAAAAGATTACCCTGCAGCGCACCCTCCGCTATGGCGCCGTCGACATCTCCGGGAGACAACGCCTGTCCCCGCTGGGCGCGGCTATGGAGAATCGCAACGACACGGCGCGCATTCTCGCACGCTTCCGGCTTGCCCTTCAGAACGAGCCGGTTGCCGTTCGCGTGAGCGGACACGCCGAGGCGCCGCTCGATGCGCGCAATGTTCTGGTCATACTGACCAAAAACCGCTGAGGCGTGTTTGTTATCGTTGAAGGCGTAACTCACCTCCACAAGGGCTGTTGTATCCACAGCCGTACTGGACCCGCTCGGTTCAGTCGACGCCTCGCGATCTTGATCTGTCAAGCTCGGCCCCCCGATGGTTCTGGCACGGGCAAGATTTCTCCCCCCATGGAATTGGTCGCGTTGGAGAGCAGGCGAACCGGACGAACCTTCCCGATCAGATCCTCGGGAGCCTCCACGACAACGGCTTGCAGATAAGGCGACTTGCCGATGATCTGACCTGGGTAACGACCCGGCTTTTCGAAAAGCACATCGACGACCGCGCCCACCATTGAGGTATTGAATGAACGGCGCTGCTCTTCAAGCCGCTGCTGCAAGCGCGCAAGGCGATCCTGTTTCACTGGTTCGGAAACCTGCTCGGAAAGTTGCGCCGCCGGGGTTCCAGGGCGCGCCGAGTACTTGAAGGAGAAGGAGCCAGCGAACCCGACAGCATCGATAAGCGCAAGCGTCGCCTCAAAGTCAGCGTCGGACTCTCCGGGAAAACCAACAATGAAATCCGATGACAATGCGAGGTCCGGCCGGCTTTTGCGCAGCCGCTGCACCAGGTCGAGATAGTCACGAGCAGTGTGCTTGCGGTTCATCGCAGCGAGAATCCGGTCGGAACCAGCCTGAACCGGCAGATGCAGATAGGGCATAAGCTTGTCAATGTCGCGATGAGCCGCGATCAGGTCGTCGTCCATGTCGCGCGGATGGCTTGTTGTGTAGCGAATGCGCGAAACGCCATCCAGCCGGGCGATCTCCTCAACAAGCCTGGCAAGAGAAAGCCCTGTTCCACGATCGCGGTAGGCGTTGACGTTCTGTCCGATCAGGGTGACCTCACGAACGCCGGCGTCCACTGACCGCCTGACCTCATCGAGGATGCCTTGGGTCGAACGTGAGACCTCTGCGCCACGCGTATAGGGAACCACACAAAAAGCGCAGAACTTGTCGCAGCCTTCCTGAACCGTGACAAAGGCGGTCACGCCACGCGCGGCGATACGCTCCTTTGGTGGGGCGGGCAGGTGGTCGAACTTGTCCTCCTCCGGGAAATCCGTATCCACCAACGCCGTACGGTCGGCGCGGGCCAGCAAATCTCCGAGTCGGTGATAATTCTGCGGCCCGACCACGAGATCAACAGCAGATTGACGCCGAATGATCTCGCCGCCCTCGGCCTGTGCGACGCAGCCGGCGACAACAATCTGGACAGCTTCACCCGCGCGGCGCTTTTCCTCCTTCAGCAAGCGGAGCTTGCCCAACTCCGAGTAGACTTTTTCAGAGGCCTTTTCGCGGATATGACATGTGTTGAGGATGATGACGCTCGCATCCTCCGGCGTCGACGCCTCGGAGTAACCGGAGGCTTCCGCTACATCCAGCATCCGCGTAGCGTCATAAACGTTCATCTGACAGCCGTAGGACTTGACGTAGACCCGCTTCCCGGGCGTCGCGTCGCTGCCCGCAGTGACGAGGCTCGCGTATTCAGGCGTCGCGGTAGGCTTCACCGTCTTCCCCATGTCTGGCGTCCGGGAGCGCAGCTCCTCAGGACAGCAATTTCCGCATCGTCAAAGCCGCTGCAGGGCGGTCGCGCCCCTGACGGTAGTATCCTTCCCGGCGCCCGATCTGCTCGAAACCGATCCTGGCGTAGAGCGCCAGAGCGGCAGCATTCGTATCCTCCACCTCAAGGAAGACCGCTCCCACCTTTTTGCTCACGAGCGCGGCCATGTGCGCCTGGAGCAACTGCCGGCCAAGGCCCTGCCCGCGCAGCCTCGGCTCAACGGCGATGGTCAGGATTTCAGCCTCGCCGGCCACAATCCGGGACACCACGAAACCAACGAGTTCGTTGGTTCCCTCGATGTACGCGCCGTCAGCGAGGTTAGCGGAAGACGCCGTCAGCGTCTCGAACTCCGTCGGGCTCCACGCATGCGCGAAACACTGTCTATGCAAGCCATAACACAATTCGGCGGAGGAAGGCTCCAGAGGGCGCACCTCCACGCTGGGTCGGCGACCGAACAACGCCGCAATACGGCCCCTAAATTGTGACGCAAGCATCTGCGACGCCGCCTTGCGCCTCCGCGGAGAAATAGACCGGCCGAGGGGGCGCCTCCCGCGCATCGGTCAAAAGCCCAAGCCTCGCCACATACGTCACGTCCGGGGAATGCGTTTCCCCGAAAACTTCGGCCTCATGTCCTAGCGACCACGCCTCAAGGGCAAGGCGGGGCGCAGCAGGCCCCACGAGGCGAAGAGGCACCGGCCCGGTGAGGCCGAGCAAATCACGCAAAGATCCGCAACGACCAGAGAATAGCAGCTTTCCGCGCTCGTCGCACATCTCGGCGATCAACGCCCCGCCCCGGGCTTCAAGGGCGCTGACAATGATCGTTCCCGGCTCCCCCAGGTACGGGGCGGCGAACGCGCTGAGCGTTGATATGCCGACAACTTCCACATCGCGGGCGAGCCCGATGGCCCGGGCCGCCGCGACCCCGACCCGAACGCCGGTGAACGAGCCAGGTCCTACCGTGACGGCTACCCGGGCCAGCCGCCCCATTCCCCCGTCAACACTTTCGAAAAGCTTCTGCAAGGCTGGCGCAAGAGCCTCAGCGTGACCGCGCTCCATGCGCAAAGACAAGGCCGACGCCGAATCGAGGGTTTCATGATCGATCAAACAGGCGGACACAGCGCCCAAAGACGTGTCAATCGCCAGGATCAAGCCGCCGTCCTTCCAGATGCGACCATGGGCGCTCAGATCTGCTCCACAGACTGGACTTCAGGAACATAGTGCCTAAGGAGATTTTCCACTCCGCTTTTCAGGGTCGCGGAGGATGAGGGGCAGCCTGAACAGGCGCCCTTCATGCTAAGATAAACGATTCCCTCCCGGAAACCGCGGAAGGTGATGTCCCCCCCGTCGGAGGCGACTGCAGGACGGATCCGGCTATCAAGAAGCTCCTTGATCTGGCCGACGATCTCCTCGGCGCCCTCATCCACAAACTCGTCCTCGGCGTCGCCGGCCTGCGATTGCTCGACCAGCAGCGGGGCTCCTGAGACCATGTGCTCCATGATGACGCCCAGGATCGAAGGCTTGAGATGCTGCCACTCTCCATGGGACTTGGTAACCGCGATGAAGCTATCGCCGAACATGACGCGCGCCACGCCATCAACGGCGAACAGCGCGCCAGCCAGCGGAGAACGAACCGCTTCATGGGCGTTCGCGAAGTCGATCGGTGCGCCCGGCGCGACCTCGCGCCCGGGGAGAAACTTCAGCGTCGCTGGATTTGGCGTCGCCTCGGTCTGAATAAACATCGCAACCTCGCCCGTGCCAGTAATCGGACACTCATCCTTCAGTTAGACCAAAGGGGGACCGCTCTCAAGTGATTGCGTCAATATCGTCTTCGGACATTTGTTCGGGAACGATGACAATCGGGATCGGAAATGTGCCGGCCGCCTTCGCAGCGATGGTGGAGACGAGTGGCCCCGGCCCCTCGGAACTCGCAGAAGCGGCGAGCACCAAGAAGGAGATGTCTTCATCCTCTTGGATTAATTCAAGTATCTGCTCCGCCTTGGCGCCGCGTCTGAGCACAAGCTCGGGCTGAAGCCCTGCGATAGCCCGGCAGCGCTCAGCGGCGCGGGCGAGCATGGCCTCTGACGCCTGATCGGCCTCTTCCCGGATCATGTCACCGACGCCAAGCCACTCGTGAAAACCAGCGTCTGCAACGACAGTGAGAATCACCAGTCCCGAGCTGGTCCTCACCGCGCGCCGCGCAGCGAAATAGATCGCGCGATCACATTCCTCCGAGCCATCCAGCAGGACGAGAAATTTCGGAGTGTGTCCGCTCTCGTAGGATCTGCGCCTTCGTCCGGCCATATGTCCTTCCTGCTTCGAGAGCTGCTCGCGCACCGAACAGCAGGGTTCTTCGTTTAGCGCAGAAAGCCGACCACGTCCTTGACCGCGACCATATTCTCCGCAGCAATCGCACGCGCACGCGAGGCCCCATCCCGGAGCACTTGATCAAGATAGCCTGGGTCCGCCTGTAGGCGGCGCATTTCGGAGGAAACTGGGGTCAGGCGAGCCACAGCGAGCTGCACGAGCGCCTCCTTGAACCGGGAGAAGGTGCTGCCGCCGAAATCGCGCAGCACATCCGGTTTGGTCGAGCCACTGAGCGCTGCATAGATGCCGACGAGATTGTCGGCCTCCGCTCGGCCAGAAAGGCCGTCGACTTCGGAAGGCAAAGGCTCCGGATCCGTCTTGGCCTTGCGCACCTTCTGGGCGATCGCCTCGGGCGTGTCGGTGAGATTGATCCGGGAGTAATCGGATGGATCGCTTTTCGACATCTTCTTCGCGCCGTCGCGCAAACTCATCACGCGGGTAGCGGGGCCCTGGATGAGAGGCTCGGGCTGAGGGAAAAACACCTCGCCGTAGCCCAGCGCCGCAATGCTCTGGGCGAAATCATTGTTGAATTTTTGCGCGACGTCGCGGGCAAGCTCAAGGTGCTGTTTCTGGTCGTCGCCGACGGGAACGTGCGTCGCCTTGTAGAGGAGAATGTCCGCGGCCATCAGGGTGGGGTAGGTGTAGAGCCCAACGGACGCGTTCTCACGGTCCTTGCCGGCCTTCTCCTTGAACTGTGTCATCCGGTTCAGCCATCCGATCCGGGCGACGCAGTTCAGAACCCAGCCAAGCTCCGCGTGTTCTGCGACCTGGCTCTGGTTGAATACGATATGCTTGCAAGGATCAACGCCAGCTCCAATGAAGGCGGCGGCCACCTCCCGTATGCTCGACCGAAGCTCCTCGGGCTTCTGCGGCACGGTGATGGCGTGGAGATCCACCACGCAATAGATGCAATTGTGCGTTTCCTGCAGCTCAACGAACTTGACGATAGCGCCAAGGTAATTTCCGAGGTGCAGGTTGCCCGTCGGCTGCACTCCGGAGAAGACGCGCTGTTCCGACTGGTTCATTCTGATCTCTCCGCCATATCCGGCGCGAGGTTATTGCAGCGGCCGACGCCCTGCGCAAGCGGAGCATGCAGCTGGCGTGCTTAAAGAATGAAGCGACTCATGTCCGTGTCCTGTGCGGCTGCGGTCACGTGTTGGCGGACATAATCCGCATCGATCCTGACCGTATCCCCGCTCCGGTCCGGCGCATTGAACCCGATATCGTCAAGAACGCGTTCAAGCACCGTGTGGAGCCGGCGCGCACCGATGTTTTCAACCGACGAATTGAGATGGACCGCGACCCGGGCCAACTCATCCACCGCGTCCGGTTCAACGACCAGGTCGACGCCCTCTGTTTTGAGCAGCGCGACGTACTGCTTCACCAGGCTTGCTTCGGTGCTGACGAGAATCCGCCTGAAATCATCCTCGCTGAGGGGGTGCAGCTCGACGCGGATGGGCAAGCGCCCCTGAAGCTCGGGCAAAAGATCCGAGGGCCGAGCAATATGGAAAGCCCCGGACGCAACGAAAAGGATATGGTCGGTGCGCACCGGGCCGTGCTTGGTGTTTACGGTTGTGCCTTCAATGAGAGGCAGCAGGTCCCGCTGTACGCCTTCGCGCGATACGTCAGCGCCACGCCGCCCTTCGCCAGCGCAAACCTTGTCGATCTCATCGACAAAGACAATGCCGCTGTTTTCCGTGTCGTGAATGGCTTCCTGAACGGCCTGTTCGTCGTCGATGAGCTTGTCGCTCTCCTCACCGATCAGGATATCGTACGCTTGGCGTACGCTGGTTCGCAGCGGTTTGGTCCGCCCGAACGCCTTGCCAAAAAGATCTCCGAGGGACACGCCGGCGCCCGCTACGCCCGGCATGTTTCCAAAATCCAGCGCAGGCGCGGCGCTGAGCACCTCGATCTCGACCTCCTTGTCGTCCATTTCGCCGGCGCGAAGCCGCTTGCGAAAGCTATCACGGGTCACAGGGGAAGATCCGGGGCCCACAAGCGCGTCAAGAATGCGCTCCTCCGCGGCGCGGTGCGCGCGATCCCTGACGCCGGCGCGACGCTGCTCCTTGATCCGGGCGAGAGCGATTTCGACGAGATCCCTGATGATTTGCTCGACGTCGCGGCCCACGTAGCCGACTTCGGTGAACTTTGTAGCTTCCACCTTGATGAAGGGAGAGCCGGTCAAGCGGGCGATCCTCCGGGCTATTTCGGTCTTGCCGCATCCGGTGGGCCCGATCATCAGAATGTTTTTCGGGATGATCTCGGCGCGCGTTTTTTCATCGACGCGCAGCCTCCGCCAGCGGTTGCGCAGGGCGTTCGCCATGGCGCGCTTGGCGGAATTCTGTCCAACGATGAACCGGTCAAGCTCGGAGACGATTTCACGCGGCGAAAGATCCGTCATACTGCTGATGTCTCAATCTTTTCGATGACAAGTCGGTCGTTTGTGAACACACAGATCTCAGCCGCGATCGCCATTGCCTTTCGCACGACCGCCTCAGCGTCCATGTCCGTGTCAACAAGCGCTCTCGCGGCGGCGAGAGCGAAATTGCCGCCCGAACCAATGGCCATGACGCTGGCGCCGCCATTCATTTCCGGCTCAAGCACGTCCCCTGCTCCCGAAAGCACGAGGCTCACATCGCGGTCCGCAACCAACATCATGGCTTCGAGGCGGCGCAGGTAACGATCAGTACGCCAGTCCTTGGCAAGCTCCACGCAGGCGCGCGTCAACTGATGTCCGTGCTTCTCAAGCTTGGCCTCAAGGCGCTCGAATAAAGTGAACGCATCTGCGGTCGCGCCTGCAAAGCCAGCGATAACGTCGCCCCGACCCAGACGGCGCACCTTTCTCGCCGTCGATTTCACAACGGTGTTGCCCAAGCTCACTTGTCCATCGCCGCCGAGGACCACCTGCCCCCGCTTCCTGACCATGAGGATTGTCGTGGCGTGCCAGCCAGGCGTGTTCGCTTCCGGGGTCACCATCGCTCCATTTCTGTGCAGTAGTATAGAGTATGAGCCAAGCCCCCTGATCACAAGGGCGTTCGGGTAGCCATGGCCGCCCGCAGTTGGTAAAAGCGGCCGATCAAGCGAGACCTCCTATGCGCCGCGCAACCGTTCAGCGAACCACCAGAGAGACCGAAATCACCGTCACAGTCGATATCGACGGCTCCGGCCAAAGTGCGATTTCGACAGGAATCGGCTTTTTCGATCACATGCTGGATCAAGTCGCGAGGCATAGCCTCATCGACATCGAGCTTACGGCCAAGGGCGACCTGCACATCGACGATCATCACACGGTGGAGGACACCGGCATCGCCTTGGGTCAGGCCCTACGCAAGGCGGTTGGCGACGCACGGGGAATCACCCGGTACGCTGACGTCGCCTTACCCATGGACGAAACGCTGACGCGCGTCGCGATTGATGTTTCGGGTCGGCCGTTTCTGGTTTTCCGCACCGAGTTTCCGACCCAAAAGATCGGGTCGTTCGACACAGAACTCGTGCGGGAGTTTTTCCAGGCTTTCGCCGGCAACGCCGGCGTCACCCTCCACATTGAGACCGCCTACGGCCTGAACTCGCATCACATATCCGAGTCCTGCTTCAAGGGACTGGCCCGCGCGCTGCGCCAGGCTCTCACCATCGACCCCAGACAAGCTGATCGCGTTCCCTCGACAAAAGGCACTTTGGCCGGCTGACATGGCGTCATTTTGCGTGTTCCAATCACCTGAGGGTCGGCCGGGCCGACCTGTCTTCATCCGCGACGGGTTTTCGGCGGGAGCCGCCTGTCTTGGTGCGGCATGGTTCGCTTGGCGTCGTGAATGGAGCGCGGCCGCCGCATGGGTCGCCGCCGTGCTCCTGGTGACCCTTGGCGGGGCTGCCTTGGCGCTTGGAGCCGGCGCGATTACCGGCGCAATCTTGGCCCTGTGCGTTTTCACCGGGCTTGAAGCGGCATCCATCCATGCATGGGGCTTGAAGCGCCGGGGCTATCGCCTTTCGTCCATCATCGAACGGCCCACCTTGACGGACGCCGAAACCGTCCATTTCGCCCGTGTACTCGTCTCTGAGGCCGCGCGGGTTCCAACAGGACAGCCGCGTCGCGCCGGCGAAGCCGAACAGGTCGGGCTCTTCATCGAAGGACCAAAGTAGGTGGCGACTGTCATCATCGATTACGGGTCGGGCAACCTTCACTCCGCCCGCAAAGCGGTTGAGCGCGCCGCCTTCGAGGCGGGGCTCACCGAAACCGTGCAAGTGTCGTCCGACCCTGACGCTGTGCGCAAGGCAGACCGCGTCATTTTACCCGGCGTGGGCGCTTTCGCCGATTGCCGGCGCGGCCTCGACAGCCGACCTGGCCTTCTGGACGCAATGCGGGAGGCGGTTCTGGAATCGGGAACGCCGTTTTTGGGCATTTGCGTTGGAATGCAACTCCTGGCCGAACGAGGTTACGAATACGAGGTGGCGGATGGACTGGGCTGGATCGACGGGAGCGTCGTCGCGCTGGAGCCGGCCGAAGGTTTGCGCGTTCCCCACATGGGATGGAACACGCTGACCGTGCGGACCCCGCATCACATCCTCGATGGTATCCCGACGGGTCCCGACGGCCTGCACGCGTACTTCGTGCACTCATTCCAGTTCAAACCACGAAGGCCGGAGCTTGTGATCGCCGAGACCGACTACGGCGGCCCAGTGACCGCGATCGTCGGTCGCGACAATATCGTCGGCAGCCAATTCCATCCCGAGAAGAGCCAGAAGCTGGGATTGGCGTTTCTTTCCAACTTTCTGAGGTGGCGGCCTTGATCCTTTTCCCAGCCATCGACCTGAAAAACGGTCAATGCGTGCGGCTCATCCGTGGCGACATGAACCAGGCCACGGTCTTCAACCTGGATCCGGCGGCGCAGGCCTGCACGTTCGAGAACCAGGGCTTCGAATACCTGCATGTGGTCGATCTCGACGGCGCTTTCGCCGGACAGCCGATGAACGCGTCCGCTGTGGACGCCATCCTCGCCGCCGTCAAAATGCCGGTCCAACTCGGCGGGGGCATTCGCGACCTGCGCACCATTGAGGCATGGCTCAAAAAGGGCGTCGCCAGAGTCATCATAGGAACAGCCGCTGTCCGCGACCCTGACCTTGTTCGTGAGGCGGCGCGTCTGTTCCCCGGCCGGATCGCTGTCGGCGTCGATGCGCGCGACGGACAGGTCGCCGTCGAGGGCTGGGCGCAAGTGTCGCAGATTACCGCGGTGGAACTGGGCCGCCGCTTCGAAGACGCGGGCGTCGCCGCTCTCGTCTACACGGACATTGCTCGCGATGGCGTGCTCAAGGGACTGAACCTGCCCGGCACGATCGCATTGGCGGATGCGCTGAACATTCCGGTGATCGCATCGGGAGGCCTCGGCTCAATCGAGGACATCAAAGCCCTGCTAGGTCCGGAATGCCGTAAGCTTGCGGGCGCCATCACCGGGCGCGCCTTATATGACGGGCGCCTTGATCCGGCGGAAGCGCTGGCGCTTGTTCGGCGGGCCCGGGAGAGCCGCAGTGCTTAAAGCTCGCGTGATTCCCTGCCTCGATGTCAAGGACGGCCGCGTCGTCAAAGGCGTCAATTTCGTCAATCTCAGGGATGCGGGCGATCCAGTCGATTGCGCCATCGCCTATGACGCCGCCGGCGCTGACGAACTCTGCTTTCTGGACATCACAGCGAGCCACGAGGATCGCGGAATTCTTCTCGATGTCGTTAAGCGCACCGCGGAGGCTTGCTTCATGCCTCTCACTGTGGGCGGGGGCGTGCGCACAGTCGAAGATATTCGCATGCTCCTGCTGGCTGGGGCCGACAAGGTGTCCATCATGACCGCTGCAGTGAACGAGCGGGCCTTCGTTCGGCAGTCGGCTGAGAAGTTTGGCAGCCAGTGCATCGTAGTGGCGATAGACGCCAAGCAGACGGCGCCCGGACACTGGGAAGTTTTTACTCACGGGGGTCGGCGCGCCACTGGCATTGACGCCGTAGAGTACGCCCGGGAAGTCGTCGCGCTGGGAGCCGGAGAAATCTTGCTCACCTCCATGGACAAGGACGGGACAAAGTCCGGCTTCGACATCGGGCTGACGAGCGCTGTGGCCTCAGCGGTCAACGTGCCGTTGATAGCATCCGGAGGCGTTGGAACTCTTGACCACCTCGTCGAAGGTATACGCGACGGGCACGCCACTGCAGTTCTGGCGGCCTCGATCTTTCACTTCGGTGAATATACGATACGAGAAGCCAAGACATATATGAGCCAGGCCGGCATCGCCGTGCGGCTGGATTGACGGGAGATATCGCCGTGAGGGGCCAGTTTCTCTCCGAACTGGAGAAAACAATCGCAGATCGGGCGAACGGGGACCAGTCGAAGTCCTACACACGCAAGCTGCTGGACGGCGGCCCAAAGCTGGCTGGAAAAAAGTTCGGGGAAGAAGCCTTCGAACTTGCACTGGCAGCTGTGTCCGAGGATCAGAACGCCGTTCGCGCCGAAGCTGCGGATGTTCTCTATCATCTCCTCGTGCTGCTCCGTACGCGCGATGTTCAGCTGGACGAGGTCATCGAAATTCTCGAGCGTCGCACCGCGCAATCGGGGTTGGAAGAAAAAGCGTCCCGCGGCCAGCAGTAGGAAAGTCCGCATGGACGAGATCAGCTTTGGCGGAACGCCGGAACTCTCGCCTTTTCGGCGATTCTCGCGAGCGGAGTGGGCAGCGCTGCGCGCGGATGCGCCCCTTACCCTGACAGGCGATGACCTGGCCAAGCTACGGTCCCTGAACGATCCCATCTCGGTCGAAGAGGTCGTCGCCATTTATCTGCCGCTCTCGCGGCTGCTGGCCCTTTATGTTGCTGCTACGCAAGGTCTTTTCAAAGCAACGCAGCGCTTTCTCGGCGCTGAGGACGGGAAGGTGCCGTATATCATCGGCATCGCCGGGTCCGTTGCAGCCGGCAAGTCGACCTCATCACGCGTTCTGGCAGCGCTCATGTCACGGTGGCCCAATACGCCGAAGGTCCAGCTCGTCACAACAGATGGCTTTCTTCTACCAAACACTGTTCTGGTCTCTGAGGGCCTTCTGGACAAAAAGGGCTTTCCCGAGAGCTACAATGGCGCTGAGCTATTGCGCTTTCTGTCGAAGGTGAAGGCCGGCGAACGAAACGTACAAGCGCCAGTTTACTCCCACCTCACATACGATGTGGTGCCCGGACGCTACGTGACAGTCGATCGTCCGGATATTCTGATCGTAGAAGGGCTGAACGTCCTGCAACCATCGCCCTCCGGCCGCGAAATCCCGTTCGTTTCGGACTTCTTCGACTTTTCAATCTACCTTCACGCCGAGGAGGACGATCTCGCGACTTGGTACGTGGACCGTTTCATGAAGCTGCGCAACACAGCTTTCCGCGATCCACGATCCTATTTCCGCAGATACGGGGATCTCAGCGAGGAAGACGCACGGCGCACGGCGCTTGAAATCTGGAGCAGGATCAATCTGGAAAATCTACGTCAGAACATCCTTCCAACCCGGCCGAGAGCAAGCCTCATTCTGACAAAAGGAAAAAGCCACTTCATTGAGGAAGTGGCCCTTCGCAAACTTTGAACCAGAATGCGACCGGAGCGAAGCGCGGTCCGGCCCAAATTGCACTCCAAACCAGCAGCTGGAGCGGTCTGTCTGACGCGGTCAGACAGACTTAAGCGCCAAACCCGGCTTCCGCGGCGAGATCAGCGAGGTTCCTCAGAGGGCGCGCCCCGACATGCTGAATCACCTCAGCGGCCGCCAGTGCTCCGAGCCGGGCGCAGTCGCGATACTCGAGCCCGCGCGCTAGCCCTGCGAGAAAGCCCGCTGCGAACAAATCGCCAGCACCGGTGGTGTCGACGAGATTTTCGATCGACGCTGCGGGCGCCGACACGGTCTGCTCGCGAGTGACGACGATGGAGCCCTGTTCGGAACGTGTGACGACGCCAAGGACAACCTCGTCCCTGAAAGCTGAAACAGCCGTATCAAAATCAGCAGTCTGATAAAGCGACTTCAGCTCGTGTTCGTTGGCGAACACGATGTCCACAACCCGGTCACGAATAAGCTTCAGGAACTCATCGCGATAACGATCCACGCAGAATGCATCGGAAAGGGACAGGGCGACCTGGCGACCGGCGCCGTGAGCGATGTCAGCCGCTTTGACAAACGCTTTTTTCGCCTCGGGCGGATCCCAAAGGTATCCCTCCAGATACACGACGTTCGAAGCCGCGATGATCGCGGGGTCCACATCATCTGACGTCAGATGCTGACAGGCTCCAAGATAGGTGTTCATCGTGCGCTCGCCGTCGGGCGTGACCAGCACGAGACAGCGAGCTGTCGCTGGCCCTTTGGTGGAAACCGGCGTGCCAAAATGCACCCCCGCCGCGCGAATATCGTGGGAGAAGGCTGCTCCGAGCTCATCGTTGCGGACCTTACCGATAAAGGCGGTGCGCGCTCCGAACGAGGCGAGGCCGACAATGGTGTTCGCCGCCGAGCCGCCGGAGCTAAGAGTCGCAGGCCCCATCGATGCATAAAGTTGATGCGCCCGGCTCTCATCAATGAGCGCCATGCCTCCCTTGGCGAGACTCTCGCGGACAAGGAAATCGTCCGTGGAGGTGGCGATCACGTCAACAATCGCGTTTCCGAGTCCAACCACGTCATAATTGTGAGCTGCGGCCATAATCCATCCCTTTTGCGTGGCGCATTGTGTGACACCTGCGGCGCGGCAAGGTCAAGGCGCGCCATGCTTGCTCAGGAAGACGCGCACGATCATCTCCGCCTCCTCCTCGGTCAGTTTGTCGGCGTTCTGGGCGAAAAGGTTGGCTGCCCGCGTGACCACGGGACTCAGGCCCCCCGTATCAATGGAGACCTTGGGCCGGGACACCGCAGCAAGCCTTTCAAGTTCTTCTGCCTCGTCCCAGATGACATTGAAATAAGTGATGATTCGCTGCACGAGGTACCACGTCGGCGCGCTTCGCCGCCCGTGCTCGAGAGCCGAGAGGTAGGCGGGTGAAACGCCGATCGCGTGCGCCATGGATTTCAGCGAAATGCCGCGCGCTTCGCGCAACTCCCTGAGTTTTTGACCAAAGGGGGTCAACCTAGATCCATCGCGCGGGTGCTCTTCCTGAGTTGGACGTAAAAGGCGCCGGCTCCACCATGTTGCTGTGCGGCTTCCTGATACCCGACCACAAGCGTCTTCATCTCGGGCGTATCGAGCCAATTGGGCAGGTTCCGACGCAAGACGCCCCGACCTTCCCACCAGAATTCGCCTTCGTGATCCCCCTTGCCAGTGATGACCAGAACTATCCGGTGACCCTTGCCGTGGGCGCGCCTAAGGAACCTGCTCAGGGCGGAATGCGCCTCGACCTGACGCATTCCGTGCAGGTCGATCCTAGCCTGCGGGACGATCTTGCGAACGGCCACCGATGTCAGCAACTTCCGATCACGAGCGCGCGGCGTTGCAGACGGCGGATGGACGGGGGGGGTCGGAGGACCAGACTCAAGCCTGTTGTCTACGGCTGGGGGTGTCTGCGGCGGTGTAATCTCAGGCGCAGGATCCGGATATTCACGTCCAGCGAAAGGCGCGACATGGCGTGTGACCGCCCTCCAAAGGGCAATCTCATCCTTGCGGAGCGCACGCCGACGCGGCGCCTCATGAGAGCTTCGCATCATTCCAAAACCCTCGGAGTGAGCACGTACAAATCGACCTCGTGCCTCAGGAGGCCGGCGAGGCGTCCGGCTTCATCGCCACTGCCGCAAAAGATATCACCGCGCCCAGGCCCGACTATAGCTGAACCGGTGTCCTGCGCGATCATCAACCTGCAAAAAGCCTCCTTGCCCTCGCCCCAGGGAAAGAATCCTGAGACCCAGAATGGCAAACCGAATGGCCAAATGGTGCGGTCGATGGCAATGGATCGGAACGGTGTCAGCGGGACGCCCTGTGCGCCAAGTGGACCCGAGGCTGGGTCATCGTCATCGATACGGAAGAACACATAAGATGGATTGCGGTGCAGGATTGACCTACCCACGGCAGGATCATTCAGCAGGTCTCTAAGGCAAGCAGCGAGGGTTTCGAGCGACATGGCGTCTGGTGACACCATTCCTTCCTGAATCAGGATTTTGCCAAGCGAAACGTAGGGATGACCATTCTTTCCCGCATAGGCGAGACGCGCCCGCGAACCGTCTTCAAAGCGAAGCCGGGCCGACCCCTGAACCTGTGCGATGAACAATTCGACGGCGTCAGACAACCATACCAGAGGTGGGGCCGCGCTCAGCCCCGCGTCGATATGCTCGCGCGACCAGTATGGGATCAGCTGACCTTCAGGACAGCGCCGCGCGGACGTGAAAGATACCGCACCATCAACCATGGGCTGGTCAACAAGGTCGGCGGGTCGCCCGCGAGCGGGCTCTGTATGGGCAGCGTCGCGCGTGCGGCTGGCTGAGACATCCGGCTCAAAATAGCCTGTCACGAAAGGTTGCGTTTCACTACCCTGCCGCGTCGAGCCTATCCGATAGGCGACAAGATTTGCCGCCATCCACGCCCGGATATCGGCCTCACACCGAGGAGAAAAGTCCAGCACCCGTCGCGCAAGGTCAAAAAGGTGAGCAGGAGCGTCACCGGAACGCTCGCTGATCTGCTTGCTTGAACTGACAAGCGCTGGCCACGCTTGCCGTAGATCATCGTGCGAGAACCCGGGAAGCTCGGAAACTTCGACCTCGTGGAACGCCGCGGACGTGATTGGAAGCCAAGGGCAGACACGCGCCACGTGAAAGTCTAGGCTGAGGCTTCGGTCGCCACGAGACGCCAGTTCGGGTCACGCGAGCCGAGTTCACGCGAGAAGGTCCAAACATCGACGACGTCCACAACCTTGTCAGGGCTTCCATCGACGACCGAGCCATCGCGGTCTTTTGTCGCGGTAATGAGTTTTGACTGGAACTGGACAGTAACCTGGGCCGTGCGGCCACGCACCTGCACATCCTTGATCTCTGCGTTGTCAATCGAAACGAATGTGGTCAGCACCGTCTGCCCCCGTTGTTCACGGTCGGCGATTGCCGCAGTGAAGCTCTCCAGCACGTCCTTGGAAAGCAGATCCCGGAGGGTCTGGCGGTCCCCGGCGGCGAAGGCCGAGATGACCATCTCGTAGGCGCCCTTGGCTCCGTTGAGAAACAGCGCTTTCGAGAAGCCTGGATCAGCAATCGCTATCTGCTCCAATCCCTTAGACAGGGCGGGATCCAAATCCTCCGCTTCCTTGTTGCTCCCTTCGGAGGCGCGAGTGGAAGACAAGGCGATAGGCGCATTGCCGTTGGCGGCGTCGGCCGGCCTGGCTTTGTCACGGGACTGCTGATCATGATCGGCACGCTCGCCAAGCACGGACCGGAGCTTCCACACCACGAAGGCGGCGAGCAAGGCGAACACGACAGTGCTGATATCAATTTCCTGCATTACAGCCTTCAATCCCTTGCCGGCGCGGTTCGGCCGCTCCGCTAAAAGAGCCGGGGCGAACCGCGAATGGGCGCCGCTGAACCATTCCGGGAACGTGCTCGCCTTCATCTCAGCGCGCAAGGGGAATGTGGCGTCACGCTCGAACGTCGGCAACCCTTAGAGAGCCGCTTTCTGATCCTACTGGTCGGTTGTGCCCCTACGGCCTTCCGTGTTACGCCACGCGCCGCTGGTCGATTAGAAGCTGGATATTCGGAGTCGAAGAATGGCGGATCAAGGCGCTTTCGAAGGGGCAAACGGGGCTATGCCCCAGCTCAATGTGATTGCTCAGTACACGAAGGACCTGTCGTTCGAAAACCCGAACGCCCCGCGCTCTCTTGCTCCCCAGCAACAGGGGCCGAACATTTCGATCCAGGTTAACGTGAACGCGGCTCAGATCGACCAGAACGATTACGAAGTGAGCCTCCAGATCGAAGGAACGGCCGGAGAGGGGGCCGGGCTCCTGTTTCAGTTTGAGCTGAATTACGCTGGGATATTCAAGTTGCTTAACATTCCGGAGGGCGACCTGCATCCCGTCGTCATGATCGAATGCCCGCGTCTGTTGTTCCCCTTCGCTCGGCAGATCATCGCTGACGCCGTTCGCAACGGCGGCTTCCCGCCGCTTATGCTTGAGCCGATCGACTTCGTCAGCCTTTATCGCCAACGAATTGAAAACCAGGTTCCCTCGAGCCAGCTTTCTTAAAGGAACGCTCGCGCGCGTTTGCATGGCGGCGAGCGGACCCTGCGGTGTTCGCTCGTCAAGGCCTGGGCACAGGGGCCATCTGCCAGCCTTGTGCCAGCCAGGTGGGTTCTACAAACCGTACTTAAGCCAGAGCCCCTTGTCCCCGAGAGGGGCGATAGCGTTTCGGTGCGCCGTCCCCTCTTCTCCACTGACGAGGCTAGGCAGCTCTTTAATTCGCGTCTGAATGTAGCTCTGCTCGCCTTGAGCAATGACCGGCCCTGCCGGCTTTCTTGCGCTTTCGAGCACGAGAGCCTTTTGCCGGCCACCGCAAAGCTCGACGTAAACCTCCGCGAGCAACTCGGCGTCGAGGAGCGCTCCATGCTTCGTCCGCTTCGAGTTATCGACCTTGTATCGCGCGCAAAGTGCGTCGAGCGTGTTTGAAGCGCCGGGATGTTTCCTACGGGCCATGGCAAGGGTATCAATCACCCGACCCATGGCGATGGGAGGACGTTCGCATCGGCGAAGTTCGGAGTTTATGAACTTCATGTCGAATTCGGCATTGTGAATGACGATCGTCGATTCACCGAGGAATGAAACCAAATCCGAAGCTACCTGTGCAAACTTAGGTTTTCCTTTCAGGAAATCGCGCGTAAGTCCATGAATTCGAACGGCGTCTTCAGGAATGTCACGTTCAGGATCCAGATACGCGTGGAACGTGCGACCGGTTGGGACCGAGTTCACAAGCTCAACGCACCCGATTTCGACCAGCCGATCGCCCTTTTCCGGATCAAGCCCGGTCGTCTCCGTATCCAGAATGATCTCGGTGTGCATCGATCACGGGCCCTCTGATCAAGCGCCTAAGCTGCGCAAGAACGCCCGCACGTCACGGCGCGCCCGATCTATGCCATGCGATGTGTCGATGATCCAGTGAGCGCGCTTCCGCTTCTCCTCATCGGAGAGCTGCCGCGCGAGAACGGATTGGAGTTTCTCGGGGGTCATCCCTGGCCGCTGTAACACGCGTTGCTTCTGAACCTCCGACGGAGCCGTCACAACCAGACTGATGTCAACAGAAGCGTCCAAGCCCTTTTCGAAGAGCAATGGGACATCGAGCACGCATAATCTCGAGCCTTGCTTTTTTTCTTTCGCGAGAAAATCGCTTCTATTCGCAGAAACGAGTGGGTGGATGATCGCTTCCAGTCGCCTGAGCGCGTTTGTATCGCCAAGCACATAAGCCGCGAGCGCGGTGCGGTCGAAAAAGCCGTTGGTGAAGGCCTGTGGGAACTCGGCTGCGAGATGAAAACGCGCTTGTTCAGCGTAGATACGATGAACGGTCGCGTCCGAATCATGCACCGCGATTCCTTCTTCCCTGAACAGAGCCGCAGTTGTCGATTTTCCCATCCCTATTGAGCCAGTCAGACCGACGACGATCATAAGCTTCACCTATTCAAGGACGAGGCCGAGGGAGCGCAAAGACCGCAAAAGATCGAGCAGCGGCATCCCAACCACTGTGAAAAAATCACCTTCGATTTTCTCGAAGAGATGAACGCCAAGGGCTTCAGCCTGATACCCGCCAACACTGCCGAGAACGCTGGGGTCTGCCAAGTCCAGATAGGTTTCGATAAAACTGTCCGACAAAGGCCTGAATTGTACGACAGCGGTGATTACACCCTCATCTATGACCTGACCATCGCGCGCGATTGCGAACCCCGAATGCAACAAATGTGAGCGGCCGGAGAACCTCGCTAACCTGGTCCGCAATTCCTCGCGGGATAAAGGCTTGGAGAGGCAGGTTTTCTCGAACTCCAGCGTCTGGTCGAACCCAAGCACGTAGGCACCAGTGTTTGATACGGACACACCGCTCGCTTTCGCAGCAGACAAGTGGCGGGCTATCCCTGCGGGCCCCATTCCCTGATCGGTCAACTGCTTTTGCAGCACTCGCTCTTCTATGGCCGGAGCCAGCGGTTTAGCCGGGAGACCCGCGCGCCTCAGCATCTCGGCGCGCGCCCTGCTTGTCGAAGCGAGGAGGAGGGGAGCGGGCGCTATCCAGATCTTGTCCATCCGGACATGTTCAACTCTCAGCAAGAAATTTCAATCGGTGTTCCTTGAGCAGATCGATAATGGCGGCGGCTGTCTCCTCGATGGAGCGACGAGTTACATCGATAACAGGCCATTGGTTTTGCTGGAAAAGTCGCCGAGACGAGGCAATTTCTTCGGCGACTGAGAGCCGGTCGACGTACGCCGTTTCCTGATCCGCGTTCAGAGTAAGAAGCCTATTCTGCCTAATCTGCACGATCCGGTCCGGCGAGGCCAAAAGCCCGACGATCAACGGTCTGCGAACGTTCATGACCGCGCCCGGTATCGGGAGGCCCGGGACGAGCGGGATGTTTGCGGTCTTTATCCCACGATTAGCAAGATAGATGCTGGTAGGCGTCTTTGATGTGCGGCTTACCCCGAGGAGAATCACGTCTGCGGCTTCAAGACTTTCGTGGACCTGACCGTCGTCATGCAACATGGTGAAGTTAAGCGCGTCGATACGCTTGAAATATTCAGCGTTCAACATGTGCTGGGCGCCGGGTCTGGATGTGGACACTGCCCCGAGATAGGATTGAAAAAGCTCGAATATTGGCATCAGGACGGAAAGGAAGGGGCTCCCTGTCTCCGCGCATGCTCGCTCGAGCTCGGTCGCGAGCTCCTTATCCACCAAAGTGTACAAGACGATCCCAGGAGCCGCCGAGATTTCTGCGATCGCTCGGTCAAGCTGGGTACGGCTACGGACAAGCGGATAAACATGCTCAATCGCGGCGACACCCTGAAACTGAGCCGTTACAGCTCTACTGACTGCGATAAGCGTCTCACCGGTCGCATCCGAAACCAAATGGAGGTGAAAGTAGTTTCGATTCACGCGTGGCTCCGAGATGCTTGTGGGGGCGTGGAAACCTGTGGACGATAAGAGCTCTCACAAACTGCCGGGGCCGACTATACCGTTGGCTCGCTTCAGCTCTCACAGGAGAGCCACGCCGTCACCTTAACAGAGCGTTATCAACATTCGGCGACTCGAGATGCTATCCTCATCCATTGAACAGGCCCAGTTTTTTAAGATTCTGTTTTTTTTGGTGTTTTTGATCTGTCCACACCCCAGAGACTAATGCCCATGGGATTAACGAGGCGTTAACCTCTTGTTGAAAACTCTTGGATGATCCTGAATGTCGCCCATACAGCCCTAACAATAAAAAAAACCTTTAAGAATCTCTTTAGATATATTTCATTGGGTTTCCTCTTCGACCGGGAGCGATCACGCTCGGATGCGAAGACGCTTATTCTGGACGCTCAACGTGTACCTATCAATCAAAGCACTTCATATCGTTGCAGTCATCTCATGGATGGCCGGCCTGCTCTACCTGCCGCGGCTCTTCGTTTATCATTCAAACGTACCCAGGCTCAGTGAGCCAAGCGAGCTCTTCAAAATCATGGAGTACCGCCTCTACAGGTACATTATGACGCCTGCCATGATCGTTACTGTCCTGTCGGGCGTTTACATCGCCTATTCTGGAGCGCATTATGAGAGCTACTGGTTTATGACGAAAGCTCTACTCGTCGTACTCATGATAGGTGTGCATTTTGTTTTGGGCCGCCATCTTTCGGAGTTCAACGAAGACAGGTCCACGGCAAGCGGCAAGTACTTCAGGGTCATCAACGAAGTGCCAACACTCTTAATGATTGCAGTGGTGGTTTTAGCGGTCGTCCGCCCCTTCTAACAGGACGCTGCGTCGGCGCCTTGCCAAGAGCAGGGTTCAGGCGTAAGTGTCGCCGTACCTACCTTAGGGACGGTGCCTGAGCGCGTCTTTTCCAGCACCCGCCTCGGGCATAAGAGTCCCAATCTCACTGTATCAGCGAAGAGGGCCGAGAAGGCCTGACTAGGATCCATTCCCATGCGGGAAATCAAACTTCACGAACTTAAGCTGAAGTCTCCGACCGAGCTTCTCTCCTTTGCCGAGGAACATGAGGTTGAAAATGCTTCCATCATGCGGAAGCAGGAACTCATGTTCGCAATCCTGAAGCAACTGGCGAGCAAGGATGTAGAGATCATCGGCGAGGGCGTCGTCGAGGTTCTGCAGGATGGTTTTGGTTTTCTTCGGTCTTCTGACGCCAATTATCTAGCCGGGCCGGATGATATCTACATCTCGCCATCGCAGATCCGCAGGTTCGGACTTCGCACTGGGGATACCGTAGAGGGTCTGATTCGTAGTCCGAAGGAAGGCGAGAGATATTTCGCGCTCCTGAAGGTGAACACGATCAACTTCGAGGATCCTGATAAAGCCAGGCACAAGGTCCACTTCGATAACCTCACCCCATTGTATCCGGACTCACGGATCCGTCTGGAAATCGAAGACCCGACCAAAAAAGATGTTTCTTCCCGTGTGATCGACATCGTAGCACCGATTGGAAAGGGCCAGCGCGCTCTGATCGTCGCTCCGCCGCGCACCGGGAAAACGGTTCTGCTTCAGAACATCGCGCAGTCGATCACGGTTAACCACCCCGAGTGTTATCTAATCGTGTTGCTGATTGACGAGCGTCCTGAAGAAGTTACGGACATGCAACGTTCCGTGAAGGGCGAGGTGGTGTCGTCCACGTTTGACGAGCCTGCTGTGCGTCACGTCCAAGTCGCGGAGATGGTTATCGAAAAAGCTAAGCGGCTCGTTGAGCATGGTCGAGACGTGGTCATCCTCCTTGACTCGATCACTCGTCTGGGCCGCGCCTACAACACAGTCGTGCCGTCGTCAGGAAAAGTTCTCACAGGCGGCGTTGATGCGAACGCTTTACAGCGCCCGAAGCGGTTCTTTGGCGCTGCTCGCAACATCGAGGAGGGCGGCTCCTTAACGATCATCGCCACAGCACTGATCGATACAGGCTCCCGGATGGACGAGGTGATCTTCGAAGAGTTCAAAGGCACCGGAAACAGCGAAATCATTCTTGACCGCAAGGTTGCGGACAAGCGCGTGTTCCCGGCGATTGACATCACACGTTCGGGCACGCGCAAGGAAGAGCTGCTTGTCCCGCCCGACATCCTTAAGAAAATGTACGTCCTGCGCCGTATTCTTAATCCCATGGGAACAGTGGATGCTATCGAGTTCCTTATGGGTAAACTGCGAGAAACACCGAAGGGCAACGCGAGCTTTTTCGACTCCATGAACACTTGACAAGCCTTCAAAGACAACGGCTCGAGCCGCTGGCGGTTGGTCTATGGTTTGCAGGCAAGACACAATCTACGCGTTATCCAGTGGGCAAGGCCGTGCTGCTATCGCGATTGTCCGCATTACCGGTCCGGACGCCCGGCGGGCTTTTTCAGCTTTCGCGGTTGAGCATCCGCAGCCCAGGCGGGCGCAGCTGCTTAGGTTGACGGACCCGAGGGATGAAACGCTGATCGACGCCGCCCTTGGCCTTTGGTTCCCCGGACCAAACAGTTTCACTGGCGAAGATATGGTAGAGCTCCAGACGCATGGCGGGCGCGCTGTCGTCGGGGCTGTTTTCAGTGTTTTGGCAGCAGCGGGCTTCCGTCTTGCTGAGCCGGGCGAGTTCACTCGCAGGGCGTTTGAGAACGGAAAACTCAGCCTGGATGACGCTGAAGGGGTCGCTGACCTGATCGACGCAGATACAGCGCTCCAGAGACAGCAAGCATTCTGGTTAATGAATGGTGGCGTAGGCTTGGCCGTTGCGGATTGGCGCGGCCGGTTGCTTGAGTCCATCTCACTTATAGAGGCTTCTATCGACTTTCCCGATGAGGGTGAAATCGGCGACACTTTAGGTGAGGAGGCGGAGGTCGGACTGCAGAAGCTGGTAGCTTCGTTGAAGGAAAGCCTGCTTGGGAGTGAGCGCTCAGAGATCATCCGCGAAGGGTTTCTAGTGCTACTCGCTGGACGCCCCAACGCTGGAAAATCGACGCTCCTTAACGCCTTGGTGAAGCGAGAGGTCGCCATAACATCAGAGATCGCCGGGACTACCAGGGATCTCATAGAGGTTAAGGTCGACATCGACGGCATGCCAGTTGTCCTCGTAGATTCGGCGGGGCTTCATGCGGCGATTGATCCATTAGAGGTACGCGGAATCCAGAAGACGTTGGATCGCGCACGTCAGGCGAATCTGATCCTGTGGCTCTCGTCCGCGGTTGATCCATGTCCACCGAACGGGCTTGATGGCGTCAGTGCCGAGGTGCTTGAAGTCACCTCAATGGCCGACCTCTCGCATCCTGGTTACGATAAAGGTCAGCTCGCCTTTTCATCCCTGACGGGGCAGGGGATCCCGGAGTTGCTTTCTCTCATTGGAAAGCGAGCTTGCGAGATAGCTGGCGTTCATGAACCGGGTGTGGTCCTCATGAGGCGTCACGTCGATGCTGCAAAGGACATGCTTGCTGCGTGTGAGTCAGCGCAATTCGCCCTGAACGCGGGGCACGCTGAGCTGGCGGCAGCTGATTTGAACGAAGCCATGAAGCATTTGGGCCGAATAGGTGACCGGATCGCGACTGATGACGTCCTCGATCTGATTTTTGGCCGGTTCTGCCTCGGTAAATAGTGTTTCACGTGAAACAAGACGTTGGTGCGGAGAACCCCATGACCATGTCGTCAGCTTTTGATGTGGTGGTAATCGGCGGCGGTCATGCCGGCTGCGAGGCCGCCGCCAGCGCAGCACGGATTGGCGCCAAAACGGTTCTTATCACGCATCGCCGCGATACTATTGGGGCGATGTCTTGCAATCCTGCGATCGGGGGGCTTGGGAAAGGCCATCTGGTTAAGGAAATCGACGCCCTGGACGGGGTTATGGGACGCGTCATTGATGAGGCGGGTATCCAGTTCAGGCTCCTCAATCGATCGAAGGGCGCCGCCGTGCGCGGTCCCCGCGCGCAAGCGGACCGCCGTCTTTATCGACGCGCCATGCTACGCGAGCTGTCCAACACGCCTCATCTCACCATTCTTGAGGACGAGGTGTGCGATCTTGCGATTTCAGGACACCAGGTAACCGGCGTTGAGAGCGTTCGCCACGGAGTCCTTACCTGCGCAGCTGTTGTCGTCTGTACGGGCACTTTCTTGCGCGGGGTCATGCATTTCGGACAAAATCAGCGCGAAGGCGGTAGGATCGGCGATCAAGCCGCTGTTCGCTTGTCTCAAGCGTTTTCGGCGGTCGGGTTCCAGCTTGGTCGCTTGAAAACCGGCACCCCGCCACGTCTTGATGGCCGGACGATTTCTTGGTCGCGGCTCGAGCCCCAGCCCGGGGATGAACAACCTGAGCCGTTCTCCTTTCTCACGGAAAGGATTGTACAGCCGCAAATCCAGTGTTTTATCACCACGACCACGCCGGCGACCCATAGCATCATTTCTGCGAACCTACACCGCTCCGCCATGTTTTCTGGTGCGATCACGGGCCGCGGGCCGCGGTATTGCCCGTCCATCGAGGACAAGGTCACTCGGTTCGCCGATCGAACGGGCCATCAAATCTTTCTTGAACCTGAGGGGCTTGAAGACCCGCTCGTTTATCCGAATGGGATTTCTACGTCGCTGCCACCGGATGTACAGGTTGACCTGGTTCGTAGCATTCCGGGGCTGGAGGACGCGCGGATAGTCCGGCCCGGCTACGCGATTGAGTACGATTATGTTGATCCCCGGGAGCTTACCCCAGCGCTGGAAACGAAGCGGGTGAGGGGGCTGTTTCTCGCAGGCCAGATTAATGGCACTACCGGGTATGAGGAGGCCGCCGCGCAGGGGATCCTCGCAGGGATCAACGCAGCCAGACGAGCGGGGTCTTCCACAGAGCTGATCTTGAGCCGCGCCAGCAGCTACATAGGTGTGATGATCGATGACCTTGTGACACGTGGCGTATCCGAGCCCTATCGAATGTTTACGTCCCGTGCGGAATACCGCCTCGCCCTTCGTTCCGACAACGCCGACGATCGTTTGACCCCCGTCGGGATTGGCTGCGGAGTTGTCAGAGCCCCCCGCCGATTGAGCTTCGAGACAAAGCGTGCGCAGATGGTCGTTGCACTCGAGCTCCTGAAGGGCGAGATGTTCTCTCCGCAACAGATAGCGGCGATGAATCTGCCGGCAAATCAGGACGGAGTGAGACGATCTCTTTTCTCGGTGCTTTCTCGGCCAGGCGTGACGCTAGGCGAGCTTCGAGCGCGGGCGCCGGCGCTTCGACAGATCTCGACCGCCTTGGATGCGCGGCTCGAAACGGAGGCGAAGTATGACGTTTACCTTGAGCGGCAAGCGTCAGCTGTATCGGCCTTGAAGAAAGCTGATGGCGAGATGATACCCGCGGACCTCGATTACCGCGAGATTCCGGGTCTTTCATCCGAATTGAAGTTGCGGCTTGCATCGGTTCGACCGACGACTATTGGGCAGGCTTCGCGGGTTGAGGGGATGACGCCCGCCGCGTTGACGCTAGTCCGGACCCAGAGCATGCGAGCAAGGGACCGGCGGACTCAGTTTGGCGAGGCGGGTTGATGACTTTTCCGGACCCGTTGGCCCGCCAGCTGGATGTTTCACGTGAAACACTTGAGCGGCTCAAGCTGTATGAATCGAAACTTCGAAAGTGGATGCCATTCAAGAACCTGATCGGGCCCTCAACGCTAGGTGAACTCTGGACCCGGCACTTTGCGGATTCGCTCCAGCTTCTTAGTCTGGCGCCAAAGGCGCGACGTTGGGTCGATATCGGGTCTGGCGCCGGTTTTCCAGGGATGGTGATTGCCGCCGCCCTGGTCGGTCAAAGAGATGCGGTGGTCCATCTGATCGAGGCTGATAATCGAAAATGCGCTTTTCTCCGGGAGGTTGCCCGAGACCTGAAGGCTCCCGTGCAGGTTCACCATGGACGCGCCGAGGATCTTATTGGGCCTCTAGAGGCAGATGTCGTCACGGCTCGCGCCGTAACAGAACTTTCGAATCTTTTCAGACTTGCTGCGCCGCTTCTCAACGCTGGCGCCCTTGCTCTTTTCCCCAAGGGACGCGAGTATGAATCTGAACTCGCTGCGCTAGGACAAGATTTCCCATTTTCTCTTGAGATTGTGGCCAGCCTCACGGCGGTCGACGGAAAAATCCTTCTTTTCAGGCCCTTATAAGCTCCTTTGGTAGTCATAAACGGAAGTCACATGATGCGCGTACTTGTGCTCGCCAATCAGAAAGGCGGCGTGGGAAAGACCACGACGGCGATTAATCTCGGCACTGCACTGGCGGCAATCGGGGAGAAGGTCCTGATAATCGATCTTGACCCGCAGGGAAACGCATCCACCGGTTTGGGAATCGAGCGAAAGGCCCGCCGTAAGTCGACTTACGACGTGATGGCTTCGGAGGAAACGCTCGCGGCGGTCATCCATGAGACGGCTGTGCCGAGGCTCTTCATCGCCCCGTCCACGCTGGATTTGCTCGGTCTCGAGCTCGAAATTGCTGGAGATTCTGATCGCAGCTACCGTCTGCGTGACGCCATCGCTTCCTTTGTGGCGAGTTTTGTGGATCGTCCCGATCCTTACACCTACATACTCGTGGACTGCCCCCCGTCACTTAACCTCCTGACGATTAACGCATTGGCAGCCGCGGATGGGGTCTTGGTGCCGCTCCAGTGCGAATTCTTCGCACTAGAAGGGCTCTCCCAGCTCCTGTCCACGGTGGAGCAGGTAAAGGGAAACCTTAACCATAAGCTTGAAATCCATGGGATTGTCCTCACCATGTACGATCCGAGGAACAATCTCGCGGCTCAGGTCGCTGCAGACGTGCGCGCGTTCATGGGGGATAAGGTCTACGACACGATTATCCCGCGCAACGTCCGCGTGTCCGAGGCGCCTTCCCATGGCAAGCCTGTGCTCCTGTACGATCTGAGGTGCAGCGGAAGCCAAGCGTATCTAAAACTCGCGTCCGAAGTGATTCAGCGCGAACGCGCCCTTCGAGCAGCGTAGGTCGACGGAGAACAGGATCTATGGCCGAAGAAGGAAAACCTCGTCTGGGGCGAGGGCTGGCGGCGCTGCTCGGCGAGGCTCGGGACCTCCAGAAGAGCGACCGGCCAAGCGGGCGCGCCCAGCGCGCCCCGATTGAATTGATCCGGCCGAACCCGCGTAACCCCCGGCGAACGTTCGACGAGCAGGAGCTGGAGAACCTCACCAAGTCCATTCGAGAAAAGGGGGTCATCCAGCCCCTTATCGTTCGTCGCGTGTCCGGTGACGGCTACGAGATCATTGCCGGGGAAAGGCGATGGAGGGCAGCGCAACGGGCTGGGCTCCATGAGGCGCCGATCGTTGTGGTCGAAGCTACAGATCAGGAATCGCTAGAGTTTGCGATTATTGAGAATGTTCAGCGCTCCGATCTGAACCCAATTGACGAAGCCCAGGGCTACGCCCGGCTGCAATCCGAGTTCAACTACGCGCAAGGTGATGTGGCGAGAGTCGTCGGCAAGAGCCGTAGTCACGTCGCCAACACGCTGCGCCTCCTGACGCTCCCGGCAGAAATACAGAAACTGGCGATCGACGGCGCTCTGAGCGCCGGGCATGCCCGGGCGCTGGTCGGGCTGGAAAACGCCGAAGACCTTGCTCGCAGGGTGGTCGAGAAGGGTTTGTCGGTCCGCGACCTTGAGAAATTGACCCAGGGACGCGAGGGGAAGGCCGCTCCGCGGTCGCGGAAGGCGATTGCGCAGGATCCAAACACCGCGGCCATCGAGAGAGATCTTCAGAATGCGCTCGGTCTCAACGTCAGCCTGAAAGATGAAGGGGGCGCTGGCGAATTGATCCTGAGATATGCATCCCTCGAGCAACTGGATCTTCTGCTTTTGAAGCTCAAGTCCTGACAGCCCGGCGGGTAATCTCCCAGAGCGTACGCTGGGCCAGAGCCTCGGCGAGTTTCGAGTTGGTCCGAACGCGAAGAGTTCCTCGAGCCACCTCCACCGATAACTGGATAAGCGCTTCTGCCGTCCAGTTTCTTAGCTGTTGAGACATTTGCGTGCGCTTACCAGGTGGCAGGCCTCGCGCGAAGCGGTCTATCGCCGCTTCTGGGTTCCGTCCGCCCTCGATGCAAATCTGAAGCAGGATGAAGGTGTGGCGCAAAACAAATGTCAGCAGGACGCCAGGATCCATTTCGTCGAGCACCCGAGGGCTTTGCTTGGCGACCTGAACGCGGTCGCCTGTGAAGGCCGCGTGAATCAAGTTATCGACGACGACCACGCCCGCATCGGCGGCGATGGCGGCGACGTCCGCAGCCTCGATTCGCTCTGAGGTCCGTCCGTAGAGCATAACCTTGTCAATTTCAGACCGTGTCGTCAGTCGGTCTGCGCCAAGCAGGCTGGCGAGCAATTGGCGCGCCTCCGGCGCTATGGTGAGACCCTCGCTTTCAGCCTGATCGTCAATAAGGCGCTCAATCTGCTGTGTGGTGTCGGAGCGGCATTCGATCAAAGCGGCCGTGTTTTCCCGCTCCAGAAGCCGTCGTAGCGGCGCATCCCGCCGCAGATCGCCAGCCTCGATGATCAGCCGGTAATCTGCTTCTCCGTTTTCCAGCAAAAGCTCGACTGCTGGATTGATGCTTTTAGGACGGGAGTCGACCCGAATGCAGCGCTTCCCGCCAAACAGTCCGACCGTTTGTGCTTCATCAGCAAGCAGCTGCGGCTCTTTTGCGAGCGCTTCCGCGTCCAATTGCACCACGTTGAACTCGTCGCCGGGTTGGCTTGAGAAGTACCTTGTCAAGGTCGCGGCGCGTTCGGAGACAGCGCCCGCGTCCGGCCCGTAGAGCAGGAAGACGCGTGCATGTCCCGGAGGCCGTTTTACAAACGTGTCCGCCTCATGGCTTCTGACCGCGGCCATTCGGTCTCAGGCGCGCTGCGCCAGCGCTGCTGACACTCGGGTGCGGATCTGGTCCGCGAGTGTTTTGGCTGATCTAATCTCGGCGTCGCGGGCCGCCCGCAAGTTGGAGAAGCGGTTGCTGGTGCGGTCATAGCTCGCGGTTCCGAACGCGACTCCGGACAGGATCGCCTCCCCTCCGGCGATCGGCACGAGCCTGTAATCAGCGTCAACGATCAGCATGCCTGAAGTCGCTCGTCCGCTAACGGTGTCCACCAGTGGAGCCTGGATACGCTGGCGGAGTGAGATGACAAGTCGGTATCGCGCGTTTGGATCTTCCTCGCCTCCGCTCAGGGCGAAGCGAAGTTCATTGGAAAGATAGTGCCCGATCCGCTCTGGAATCGGCTCAACCTTGATGCCGCGCAGCTCCGACGTCAGCAGCGCTCCGCTGGCGCCGCCATACATGGGCTGGAAACATCCACCCACAAAGAGCGGAGCCGCTAAGGCTAACGCGAGTGACGCGCGACGAGTGATCTTGTCAGACAACGACATTGACGATCCTCCGGGGCACAATGATCACCTTACGCACCATACGCCCCTCCAGCGCCTTCTGCACCGCTTCGTTCTGCAGCGCTTCAGCTTCCAGCTTACCATTATCGATATCGGCAGGCACGATAAGCTCAGCGCGTTTTTTGCCATTCACCTGGACAGGAATCGTGATTGCGTCATCGCTGGCGAGTTCAGGATCAACCTGCGGCCAAGCCGCTGACACCAACATCGCGTCATGCCCCAGCGCACGCCAGCATTCCTCGGCCAGGTGCGGCATCATCGGGGCGAAGAGTTTCACCAGCATCTCCGCAGCTTCGCGGATAGCAACCGACATTTGTGCGGAAGGCGGTTCTTCGATTCGCTGAAGCAGCGCGCCGAGCTCGTTGGCTAACTTGCGAATCTCTGCGACCGCCGTATTGAAGCGAAGCCGCTCGAGATGTTCGCCAACCTTCTGGGCTCGCCGATGCGCCGTCTTGCGAAATTCCAGCGCCGCTACCTCATCGAGCGAACCTGGCTGCGTTCCGCAGGGAGATGCCACCGCGCTCATGGAGCCTACCAGACGCCAGATCTGCTGGACGAAGCGCGCAGCTCCCTGCACGCCTTCTTCGCTCCAGATCACATCCCTGTCTGGTGGGGAGTCTGACAGCATGAAGAGGCGTGCCGTGTCGGCGCCGTAGTCGCGGATAATGTCGTCAGGATCGACGATATTTCGTTTGGATTTCGACATCTTCTCGATCGGGCCGACCGAGACCGGGCGGCCATCGTCGCGGGCTGTCGCCCGTTTGGAGGCTCCATCGGTCGAGACGTTGACGTCGGCCGGAAAAAGCCATGCGCCGGATTCGTCCTTATAAGTCTCGTGGACCACCATGCCTTGGGTAAAGAGACCCTTGAACGGTTCGATCACCCCCAGATGAGCTGTTTTCTCCATCGCTCGGGTGAAAAAGCGTGAGTAAAGGAGGTGAAGGACTGCGTGCTCGATCCCGCCAATGTACTGATCGACCGGCAGCCAATGATCTGCGACCGCTCTGGAGGTAGGAGCGGTCTCGTTGTGCGGGTCTGTGAACCGCGCGAAATACCAGGATGAGTCGACGAACGTATCCATGGTGTCTGTTTCGCGACGGGCGGGTTTTCCGCACTCCGGGCAGGTCACGTTCTTCCAGGTCGGGTGGCGCTCCAGCGGGTTGCCGGGCCGGTCGAAACTGACGTCATCGGGCAGCGCGACGGGCAGCTGACTGTCGGGAACCGGCACGGTCCCGCAGTCATCGCAATGGATAACCGGAATCGGGCAGCCCCAGTAACGTTGCCGCGAAATCCCCCAATCGCGAAGCTTGTAGCTTACGCGGCGTTCACCGCGCGGTTTGCCAAACAGCGTGTCCGTTTCCAGGCGCTTGGCGACTTCCTCCTGCGCCTGTGCAACCGTAAGCCCATTCAGGAACCCCGAGTTGATCAGTACGCCGTCGCCATCGAATGCGATGTCAGAAACCTGCGCCGTCGCTGGATCTTGCCCTGCCGGGCAAACGACCACCGTTGCGCCCAGATGATAGGCGTTGGCAAAATCGAGGTCGCGCTGGTCGTGGGCGGGACAGCCGAAGATGGCTCCGGCGCCGTACTCCATGAGAACGAAATTTGCGACGTAGACGGGCAGCCGCCAATCGGGGTCGAACGGGTGGGCGGCGCGAACGCCCGTGTCGACACCCTTCTTCTCCAACGTTTCGATTGCCGCGGCCGAGGTGCCGGTGCGCTTGCAATCCTCGATGAAGGCTGCAACCGATGGATCCCTCTGGGCCGCCTCGCGCGCCAACGGGTGGTCCGGCGCGACAGCAAGAAACTTTGCACCAAAGAGCGTGTCCGGACGGGTTGTGAAGACGTCCAGCTCGCGCGCCTCTGATCCGTTCAGTTCAAACCGGACCAGCATGCCTTCCGACCGCCCGATCCAGTTTTTTTGCATCAGCCGGACTTTCTCGGGCCATTGGTCCAGCGTTTCCAGAGCGTCGAGAAGATCTTGCGCGTAATCAGTTATGCGCAGGAACCATTGAGTGAGCTCGCGCTGCTCCACAACGGCTCCGGACCGCCAGCCGCGCCCGTCGATCACCTGCTCGTTGGCGAGCACGGTCTGATCCACCGGATCCCAGTTAACCTTCGCCCGCTTCCTGTAGGCAAGGCCTGCGCCCAGGAAATCGAGGAACATTTTCTGCTGGTGTCGATAGTACGAGGGGTCGCATGTCGCCAGCTCGCGGGACCAGTCAATGGAAAGGCCCATGGACTTCAGCTGCGAACGCATTGTAGCGATGTTTTCGTACGTCCATTTGGCCGGGTGGGATCCGTTCTGCATCGCAGCGTTTTCCGCCGGCATGCCAAAGGCGTCCCAGCCCATGGGATGAAGCACATTCATTCCCAGCGCGCGCTTGTACCTCGCGACCACATCGCCCATGGCGTAATTCCGGACATGACCCATGTGGATGCGGCCGGATGGATAGGGGAACATTTCGAGGACGTAGTACTTGGGTTTGCCGCCGCCGTCTTCAGCCTTGAACGACTGTGCGGCGTCCCATGCCTTCTGCCATTTCGGTTCGGCTTCGCGCGGGTTGTACCGGTCTGAAAACATCGTGCTTTCGCGAACTTTCGGGTTTCTTTGTCCCATGGCAATGAGCATTAATCCTTATCTTGGTCAACGCCCCCCTTGAGCTGCGCCGGATACGGCGCTCCATGCTCCTCCAAAGTGAAGGCCCTCTTGTTATGCAGGTTGATGATCCTGTCGCCGCTTATCGAAAACTGCGTAGCGAAGTCGACCGTTATGCGCATGCGGCGGGCCGCGATCCCGCCGGCGTTGAGATCGTTATTGCTTCCAAGACGCAGGGTGCGGACCGGATCGATCCGCTTCTGGTTGAAGGCTGCCGCGCCTTCGGCGAAAACCGGGTGCAGGAGGCCGCCGAGAAATGGCCAGCGCTACGCGAGCGGACGCCAGATCTTGAACTGCGGATGATTGGTCGGCTTCAGAGCAACAAGGCTCCTCAAGCTTTTCAGCTTTTCGACGTTATCGAGACGGTCGACCGTGAAAGCCTCGCCCTGGCCATTGCGCGTGAAGCGCAGAAAACGGGCCGTTGTCCCGCGCTGTATGTTCAGGTCAACACAGGCTGCGAGCCGCAGAAGGGCGGTGTCCTGCCGAATCAGGCGGACGCGTTTATCGCGCGATGCCGAACGGAACTTGAGCTCCCAGTCATCGGCCTGATGTGTATTCCGCCAAGCGAGGGTCACGCATCGCCGCACTTCGCCATGCTTGCGCAAATCGCCCGCCGCAACGGTCTTGCGGATCTTTCTATGGGCATGAGCGCCGATTATCCGCTGGCGATCCAACTGGGCGCTACGCACGTGAGGCTGGGCTCGGCTATTTTCGGGGAGCGTTAAGCAACCATGATGGCTGCCCTCGCCCTGAGGCGTGGCAGCAGTTTTCGCATATCGCCTGGCGAGATGGCGATGCAGCCTGCCGTTGGCGTCCAATCAGGCGTCGATAAATGGAAAAAGATCGCGCTCCCCCTGCCCAGCCGCCTGGGATCGAGGTTGTAGTCGAGCACGAGAACGACGTCGTATGACCGGGCCGCCATCGTCAGGGTCTCGCAGCTGCGTGCTTGCGGCAGCTGAACGGGGCGATTGTAAAGGTACGAGGCCGGGTCATCGCACCACCCGTCATTTTTTCGCAATGGCGTCAGCGGGCGCATCCACCTTGGCCTGGCCCCTCTGTCGGCGCGAAAGTAACCGCCTAGTATCTCGAGCCGCCCGTTAGGCGTGGCGCGGTCGCCCTCTCGCTTGTTCCGCGATACGCCTGCCGCACCAATCACGCATGGAACATTGCTTTGTCCCGCCTGGAGGTATCCTCGAGAGGGGGTCAGGCCCGGCGCGGGACGTATCAGGCGCAACGATTGCAGCTTCTGGGAGGATCGGGCCGTGTGGGTCCGGTCACCGCCATGTCGTGAGCAGATTCGCCTCTTCTTCTGTGCTATGTACCTCATTGGAAACACCTGAGTCCTCGCCCTGACGGCGCGGCCATTTTTCTGGGTTCTTGATGGCACGGCAGCGCACGATTCTCATTGCGGACGACGATAGCGAGCTGAGGTCTACCCTCGCCGAGCAACTCGGACTCGGCGGTGAATTCGCAGTTACGCAGGCCACCGACGCCGCGAAGGCGATCCATTTCGCCCTTGAGCAGCGTCCCGACTTGCTCGTTATCGATGTCGGACTGCCGGATATGGATGGGCGCGAGGCCGTGCGACTGTTGCGCGGAAAGGGTTTCCGGAACCCCATCATCATCCTTACCGGCCAGACTGCGGATGATGACGCTGTCACGAGCCTTGAGGCTGGCGCGAACGACTACGTCACAAAGCCGTTCAAGTTCGCAGTCTTGCTTGCCCGGATTCGCGCCCATCTTCGCCAGCTCGATGCAAGCGAGGACGCAGTGCTTCGTATCGGCCAATACACCTTCAAACCTACTTCCAAGCAGTTGATCTCGGAAAGCGGCAGCAAGTTGCGTCTGACCGAAAAAGAGACGGCGATCCTCAAGTTTCTCTATCGCGCGAACTCTCAGGTCGTCGCCCGCGACATTCTGCTGAAAGAGGTCTGGGGTTACAGCGCCCAAGTGACGACCCACACCCTCGAAACGCACATCTACAGACTGCGCCAGAAGATCGAAAGCGATCCTGCCAACGCGACGCTTCTGCTGACTGATGGAGGAGGATACCGGCTCGTCCAGTAATGGCGGAGCGGGCCGGCCGCCCACTCAATCCTGCCTGTCGTAGTTGATACGGAAAAGGGACGGATCAGGTCTACGCTGCGTGTCCATGTTGCTGAGCGCGATCAAGGTGTTGCCCCCTTGCGCGTCATTGATCTGCCAGCGGACGAGCGCGAAGTCGGTATTCCGGAATATGAGGCTTATGCGCGACGTGCCGCCCAGCGTCGCACGATCCTCCACCCGGATCGTGGTCGCGGATGCGTCACCGGTGACGTCCAGGATCTTTACGTCGCGGGCGAGGTCAATTGTCGATTTCAGTAGGAACTTCAACGGCGTTTGCGCGATGAAGTATACGTCCTGCGTGTTGAGCCGCCGGTTGCGCACGGCGACGCTCGTACCATCTGCGATGATTTCAAGTGGCGACGGGCGATCGTATTCGAACCTCAGGCGTCCTGGCTTCTGCACGTAAAGCTTGCCGCTTATGACCCGCCCATCCGCTCCAGTCTGCACAAAATCGCTGACCAGGGTGGTCACGCTGTTGAGATAGGCGTTGGCGCGTTGGACCGCTGTCGCGGCGTCAGGCGTTGCGACGCTCGGCGGAGGCGCCGCCCGATTGATCGCCGAACTCGCCGGAGCTCCCGGCTTTTGGCCGAGTTGCAGCGGCGAGCCCTGCGCCAGAGCGGTAGCGGCTGTGGCGGCGAACACTGTGAGCGCGGCGGATACAACCCTGATCATGAAAGATTTCCCGAGGTCCTTTGGGCAGCAAAGTAGCTGCCATGTGTGGCGAACATTCGGCGAGGTCACGGATTGAAGGCGCCGCGATCAATTCCCTCACCCACCAGAATTTCCCGCTTGCCCGCGTGATTTGCGGGCCCAACCACGCCTTCCTTCTCCATTCGTTCCACGAGCGAGGCGGCCTTGTTGTACCCCACGGACAGGCGGCGCTGGATGTAGCTGGTGGAGCATTTGCGATCACGCAGCACAATCGCCAGCGCTTGATCGTAAAGCTCGCTGCCTCCGCCAGACGAAACGCCTCCATCGAATGGCGCCCCGTCTTCTCCATCGCCATCACTATCATCGACGATAGCGTCGAGATACTCAGGCTGACCCTGGCTCTTGAGGTGGGCCACGATCTTCTCGACTTCAAGATCAGAGACGAACGGCCCATGGACACGGGATATCCGTCCACCTCCGGCCATGTAGAGCATGTCGCCTTGGCCGAGCAGTTGTTCGGCCCCTTGCTCGCCGAGGATCGTCCGGCTGTCGATCTTCGAGGTGACCTGGAAAGATATCCGGGTTGGGAAGTTCGCCTTGATCGTTCCCGTTATGACGTCCACGGAGGGCCGCTGCGTGGCCATGATGAGATGAATGCCGGCGGCGCGCGCCATTTGCGCCAGCCTCTGGATCGCCCCTTCGATGTCCTTCCCGGCGACCATCATCAGGTCTGCCATCTCGTCGACGATGACGACGATGTAGGGCAGGACCGACAGGTCCATTTCTTCGCTTTCGTAGATCGCCTCGCCCGTTTCGCGGTCGAAGCCGGTCTGAACGGTGCGGGATATCACTTCCCCCTTCGCCCGCGCCTCGGCCACTCGGGCGTTAAACCCATCTATGTTGCGCACGCCCAGTTTGGACATTTTCTTGTAGCGATCTTCCATCTCCTTCACGGCCCATTTCAGGGCCACGATCGCCTTCTTGGGTTCAGTCACCACCGGGGTCAGCAGGTGCGGGATGCCGTCATACACCGACAACTCCAGCATTTTGGGGTCGATCATGATCAGACGACATTCCTGTGGGCTCAGCCTGTAGAGCAGAGACAGCACGAAGGTGTTTATCGCGACCGATTTGCCGGAGCCTGTGGTGCCGGCCACAAGCAGGTGGGGCATGCGCGCAAGATCGACGATCACAGCCTCGCCGCCGATCGTTTTGCCCAACGCGATCGCAAGCTTGTGTTTCGTGTTCTCGAAGTCTTCCGAGCCCACCAGCTCCCTCAGGTAAACGGTCTCGCGTCTCTGGTTGGGAAGCTCAACTCCAATCGCATTCCGGCCCTGTACGACAGCGACGCGTGCGGAAATTGCGGACATTGACCGCGCAATATCGTCCGCCAAACCTATCACCCGTGCGGACTTGATGCCGGGCGCGGGCTCCAGCTCATACAACGTCACCACTGGGCCGGGTCTAACGCTGATGATCTGGCCGCGGACGCCGAAGTCTTCGAGTACGCTCTCAAGCACGCGCGCGTTCTGCTCGAGCGCGTCAGGTGAAAGCTTGCCACCTTGCCCCTTCTTGGCTTCGGAGAGGAGCTCAAGCGCGGGAAGCTCGAACGCCCCGGACGCTGCATGCGCGGCGGGCTGCCGTGCGGCTGGCCGTTGCTGCGGTTTGTCTGCAACGGGCGCGACTGCGATCCGTCCGGCGCGCCGTACAGGCGGCGGGGCCGGTTCCGGCGGCAGTTCGTCCAGGGTCGGCTCTGCAGCGGGTTGCAGAACCGGCGTTGTTGCGCGAGGCGTTTCCAGACGGCCGGACAGAACGGGTTCCACGCGGGATGACGCCGGGGCTCGCTCCGTGATGGGATGGCCGGGGCGCGGCGTAAGGCGCGCGCGAAGCATCAGGAACATGTGCGCGAAGGCGCCCAGCAAAACGAGAGCGAGGCCCGGCTCTCCCGCCCGGTCCCGGTCTTCCCGGGTTTCGCGCATGCGGACGGGCTCCTCGTCATCGAGCGCTTCCACTTCCACCGTCTCATTGGATGCAGAGGACGCCGCCAGCGACACCAACGCGGCCATAGCGAACAGGAGGCCGCCGATTGCAGAGCCCAGCGTGTCGTCCCCTACGACGCGGCGGGGAATTGACAGCAGGGCATCCCCGACAATGCCTCCGAGTCCGGAGGGGAGGGGCCAGCGCGCCGTCACCGGGAAGAGGGACGCCATGGCTGAGGCGCAGATGACGCCGAAAAACATGAGCGCCACGCGCCGCGCCACACGATCGACGCGATGGTGGTTCGCCAGAAGCCATGCCCACGAGAACAGGGGCGCTAGAACAAGTATCGCGCTAAGGCCAATCAACTGCATGAGCAGGTCAGCGATCAGCGCGCCGGTCGCGCCGAGCAGGTTCCGAACCGGCCCATCGGTGGCGTAGTTCAGACTGGGATCCTTTGAGGACCACGTCGCAAGCGCCAAGGCGAGGCATACGCCTGCAGCCGCGAAGGCGAGAGCGCACAGTTCCGCGCTCCGCTTGCCGATGTACTCTCGGAGAGCTTCCGGGATGTTGTCTAGGCTTGCGGTGATCGTGCGCATCGGACCTGGGGCAGCCAGAAAGTGGCCGCCGTAAGAGAGCGGCTTGTTACGTCCACGACCATGCTAACCGCCTTGGGGTTAATGCCGGTTTAACCTTGTTGGGGCTCAAAACAAAAACGGCGCTCCGAAGAGCGCCGTTCGTCGTCGACAGTTGTTTGGTTAGTGATTGTAGGCGCGTTCGCCATGCTCGGCGAGGTCGAGACCTTCACGTTCCTGATCCGGAGCGACGCGCAGCCCGACGATCAGATCAACGACCTTGAAAAGGATCGCAGAGCCGACGCCCGACCAGACCAGGGTCAGGATCACGCCCTTTAGCTGGGCGAACACCTGAGTTCCGAAGTCATAGGCCGCGATTGCGAGTTCACCCGGCTTCGACTCGTAGTCCGGAACGCCAGCGCCACCGAGCGCCTGGCTGACGAAGATACCCGTGCCGATGGCGCCAATGATGCCGCCGACGCAGTGGATACCGAACACGTCGAGCGTGTCGTCGTATCCGATCTTCTGCTTCACATAAGAGACAAAGTAGAAGCAGATCGCGCCAGCCATAACACCCAGGACGATCGCCCCCATCGGTCCGACGAAGCCGGCCGCCGGAGTCACCGCCACAAGGCCAGCGATGGCGCCTGAGACCATGCCCAGAAGGGACGGCTTGCCCTTCGCGCCCCATTCCACGAACAGCCATGCGAGGATACCCGCAGCCGTCGCGACGAACGTGTTGACGAAGGCCAAAGCAGCGGTGCCCGTCGCTTCCAGGTTTGAGCCGGCATTGAAGCCGAACCAGCCAACCCACAGCAGCGAGGCGCCGATCATCGTCATGGTGAGCGAGTGCGGAGCCATCATCTCGCGAGGATAGCCGATCCGCTTGCCGATCATGATGCAGCCAACGAGGCCGGCGATGCCTGCGTTGATGTGCACGACCGTGCCGCCAGCGAAGTCCAGGGCGCCCCACTGGAAGATCAGCCCAGCGTCGGCCTTGACCTCATCAAGCTTTGCCTTCGCTGCAGCCTTGGCGGCTTCGTCGGTCGCCGCGGCGACGGCCTTGGCGGCTTCGGCGATCGCGTCTGGGCCTGCCCAGTACCAGACCATGTGGGCGATGGGGAAGTAAATGAGCGTCAGCCACAGCGCAGTGAACAGCATCAGCGCCGAGAATTTGATGCGCTCCGCAAAGGCGCCAATGATCAGCGCCGGCGTGATGCAGGCGAAAGTGGCCTGGAAAGCCATGTACGCCAGTTCGGGAACCACAACGCCGTTCGAGAACGTCGCGGCGGTCGATTCAGGCGTGACCCCGATGAGGAAAGCCTTCGAGAACCCGCCGATGAACGAGTTGAGCCCGCCGCCGCTCGTAAACGCCAGCGAGTAGCCGTAGACCACCCAGATGATCGCAGCGAGGGCGACGATCATGAACACCTGGGACAGGACCGACAGCATATTCTTCGAGCGGACAAGTCCGCCGTAAAAGAGCGCCAGGCCCGGGACCGACATCATCAGAACGAGCAGTGTGGCGACGAGCAGCCAGGCGGTGTCGCCCTTGTTTGGCGTCGGCGCGGTGGACGCCAGAGCTATCTGGCTGGTTGCTGCGACGGCCATCGTCGTCAAGGCGACGCGTAAGCCTAACCGCGTAAAGAGATTGGACATTGTTGAACTCCTGCCAAGGCTTTCTTTGTCAGAGCGCGTCGGCGTCCTTTTCACCGGTGCGAATTCTCACCGCCCGCTCGAGCGAAGAGACGAAAATCTTGCCATCGCCGATCTGTCCGGTCCGGGCCGACGCGATGATTGCGTCAACGACAGCGTCAGCAAGGTCGCTCGACACCGCCACTTCGATCTTCAGCTTTGGTAGGAAGCTCACCGCGTATTCCGCGCCCCGATAGATTTCGGTGTGCCCTTTTTGGCGGCCGTAGCCCTTCACCTCTGTCACTGTGAGACCATGCACGCCGATCGAGGTCAGCGCGTCGCGAACCTCGTCAAGCTTGAATGGCTTAATGATCGCCATCACGATTTTCATCACCAGATCCCTGCTAGGCCGTAGGCGCCGCTACGGCGTCCACGCCGCCCCCTTGGGCTCGTTACGCGCGCACATCGCGCATGGCGACGGGCGGGCTCATCGAGGGACAATCAAGCCTTGTGCCAGTTGCCCGTCGTCAGTCCCGGCGCGAGCGGCGTATGTTTGCTTCCATTTAGGCGATGAGTACCCGCGCTGGTGGAGGTTATGGCTACAGCTTGATGCAATTTGATGAAAAGATAGGCGCCTTCGCATTGTGCATCACAGAGCGTTCAAAAACAGGGCGCGGCGAGTGGGCGCACAGACTGGTCCTCGGGGCGATAGGCCGATATGCATCAGAACGCAGGCGGTAAGGTGGGCACCTTGAACAAGGCTGATGTTCTGATCGTGGGGGGAGGGGCGACAGGCCTCGCGTTGGCGCTGGCGTTGCGCAAGCTGTCGTGCGGCGGTCTGGATGTGATGCTCTGCGATCCGGCGCTGGGCTCAAAAACCCAAGGCCCGCGGAGCACGGCTCTCGCTCAGGGCCCGTGGAACATGCTGGACGCCCTCGGGATCGCTTCAGGTTTGGCCTGCCTTGCCCAACCCATCAGCCGCATGGAGATCGGCGAATGGCGGCCCGGCGACCCGCTAGGCGCCAATCTCACCTTCGGCGGTTCCGTTGGCGGGCGTCCCGTGGGCTATATGGTTTTTCTGAGGGATCTTGAAGCCGCCCTACACAAGGCATGCGCGGAGGCGGGCGTTCGCATGGTCTGCGAGCCAGTTCTTTCGTTGACGATCCATGAGAGCTCCGCATTCGCTACGCTTCGCGACAGCGCGTGGCGCAGCAGGCTCGTTGTGGGCGCGGATGGCGGTAAATCGGTCGTAGCGACCACATTCGACTCCGCGCCCCGGGAGTGGAGTTATGATCGTCGCGCCCTTGTGGTCACAATCTCTCATGAGCATGACCATGACGGCGTAGCCACGCAGTACTTTATGGAAGATGGGCCGCTGGCCGTTCTTCCCATGAGCGGCCGCCGGTCCTCCATCGTCTGGACAGCGCGTCCCGAAACATGTTCCCGGTTGGCGGGGTCTCCGGAAGCTCTGCTAGATACTCTGCGTGAGATTCTCATTCCGCGGCTCGGCCAGATCGTGATTGACGAGCAGCCCGCCACCTTCCCTCTGGGATTCCGGATGGCGAGCCGGTTTGCGGCGCACCGCGTCGCGTTGGCTGGCGACGCGGCTCACCGCGTCCACCCGCTCGCCGGCCAAGGTCTCAATCTTGGTCTGCGGGATGTAGCCGTTCTTGCCGAAGTCGTTGTCGATCAAGCGGTCGAAGGGTTGGACTTTGGTTCTGCGGACACGCTGCGCCGGTACGATGAACATCGAAGGTTCGACGTGCTGTCGAGCGGACTGGCGTTTGACCTGTTGCATCGGGTTTTTGGCGCTCGCTCAGCCCCGGCCGGCGCGTTGCGGCGCCTTGGACTCCAGATCACCGACCGAACATCTGCGCTCAAGCGCCTGCTTGAGGCGGAGGCGAGCGGCGTGACAGGCGCGTCGCCGCGCCTCTTCAGATAGGGTCAAGCACCCTTGCTTCTTCAGGGAGCATGATAGGAACGCCATCGCGAATGGGATAAGCGAGGCGGGCCGCCCGTGAGATCAGCTCTCGACGCTCCCGGTCGTATTCGAGGACCGTCTTTGCAACCGGGCAAACGAGGATCTCAAGGAGGCCGATCGCGACCACGAAGTCTGCAGGGGCTTGGAAGTCCGCAGGGGCCTGGCCGGTCGCCTGAGCCACCGGCTCATTGTAATGAGGAGGGTGTTCCTCCACCACGCGCTAACTCCATTTCCGTGATCGCCATCAATACGTCAGCCCGCTCCTTCAAGGTCACGGCTTCCAGGAGCGCTTGCTTCTCGGTGGGTCCGAATGGACTGATCATCGCCAGCGCATTCACCAGCGCTTCGTTGGTCGTCTTCTGGATCTCGTCCCAGTCAATCATGACATGGTTCGTTGATGCGAACGTCTGCAAAAGGTTCAGGAGGCGCTCTCTATCGACCTCCTCCTCGCCCCGGCGCTCCTCAAGATCGCGTTCGAACTCCGCGAACGCCACGTTGCATTTCCGATAGGGCGTAATGGCGGCCTGCTCGTTGACGATGCGAAACCGCGCCACACCGGTGAGGCTGATGAGATAACGACCGTCCCCGGTCTCCGCGAACTGGGAAATACGTCCCGCGCAACCCACTGAAAGCAATTGGGGCGACCCGTTGTAGGCGCTGACGACGTTCTTGGGCTGAACCAGGCCGATCAATCGGTTGGATGCAAGCGCGTCGTCAATCATCGCCAGGTATCTGGGCTCGAAGATGTTCAGCGGAAGCCGGCCGCGCGGCAGCAGCAACGCCCCCTCAAGCGGGAACACCGGCAGCTGAGCCGGAAGGTCGTCCGACGAACGTGGAGGGCGATTGGCTTTCATGAGGTCACCGATGAAGCTTGTGGCTCATGAGAAGAGGAGGGCTGAGAGCTTGCGGCGAGCGTTGATGGTTTCGCTCGCCATCGGGCCCCATGCCTCAAAAAACTGCAGCAGCTGCTTGCGCGCAGCGCCATCGTTCCAATTCCTCTCCCGGCGGATGACTTCAAGCAGCGTGTCGGCCGCTCCCTCCCTGTCGTCGCGGGCGTTGAGGACTATGGCGAGGCTTAGGCGCGCGTCGTGGTCGCCCGCATCCTGGGCCAGTCTCTGCCGCAGTTGCGCCTCATCTCCAGCCTCTTTCGACAGGCTAGCCAGATCAAGCGCCGCTCGCGCTGCGGAGATGGCTACGTTGGCGCTTGCCGCTGGAGGAAGCTCCTGTAGCTGCGCCTCGGCGTCATCGAGCTGACCCGCCGCCACAAGCGCCCGCACGAGCCCTCCCGTGGCCTCAAGATCATCGGGCGACTCGGAAAGGATCTGTTGGAAGAGAGCAGCGGCAGATTCAGTCTCGCCTTGCATCAAGGCTGCTTCCGCTTGAGCGCGTAATTCATCGGTAGAGGCGCTCAGTGGCCCAATCAGGCGCTCGACGAACGCTTTTATCTGTCCCTCTGGCAAGGCGCCCATGAACCCGTCGGCAGGCTGCCCGCGGTCGAACGCAAACACCGCAGGAATGGAGCGCACACCAAGGTGCTGCGCGATCTCCGGATGTTCGTCGATGTTCATCTTTACAAGCTTGACCTTGCCCTTCGCCGCTCGAACGACTTTCTCAAGCAGCGGCGCGAGCTGCTTGCAGGGTCCGCACCAAGGCGCCCAAAAATCGACGAGCACCGGCTGGCGCGAGGACTCCGCGATGACGTCCGCGCGAAACGTGGCAGTGGTGGCGTCCTTTACAAGCCCACCGTGATCCATTTCCGTCGCGCCTGCGAGCCCCGCCATTGCTGTGCATCCTTGTCCAATCGGCCGCGAGCCTGTTCTAACCTCGCGCATTATAAATGGGGCTATTCGAGCCGACCGGCAATGCTTCTTCCGCTCGCACAAAAATGGCCGAGATAATTTGCCAACGCGCACTTGCGTCCGCCAACTGTTTCCGGCATATACCGCTTCGCGCCGGCGGCGCATGGATGCGGGTGTAGCTCAGGGGTAGAGCACAACCTTGCCAAGGTTGGGGTCGAGGGTTCGAATCCCTTCGCCCGCTCCAGTCAAGCCGGTTCCTTCATCAGCTTTGAACGACCAACCTTGGACACATGGTTGGCGGGCCTGACAGGGCCCTAATTTGTCCTGGCAAGGTCGTGTTACAAGAAAGTCGCGCTTGCTGGCTTTGCAAGAGCGCAGTAACGCTCCCCATGGATTCATCCTGCATCCATTCCCATGGAGAGATTTATGCGCCTCGACGCCATTTCGCCCGGAGCCAACCCGCCTCACGAGGTTAATGTCGTGATCGAGGTGCCCATCGGCGGTGAGCCGATCAAGTACGAGATGGACAAAGCGTCCGGCGCGCTTTTCGTAGATCGCTTTCTCTACACGGCGATGCGCTATCCCGGGAATTACGGCTTCATCCCGCACACGCTCTCGGCCGATGGAGATCCTTGCGACGTCATCGTGGCGAACACCCGCGCGATTGCGCCGGGGGCGGTCATGAGCTGCCGCCCTGTCGGCGTCCTTCTCATGGAAGACGAGGCTGGCGGCGATGAAAAGATTATCGCGGTCCCCTCCAATAAGCTGACCCGCCGTTACGAAAAGGTAGAGAACTACTCGGATCTTCCGCAGATCACGCTGCAGCAGATCGAGCATTTCTTCAGCCACTACAAGGATCTGGAGTCTGGCAAATGGGTCCGCGTGCTCGGTTGGGGCGATGCTGAGCGAGCCCGTCAGATCATCACTGAATCCATGGCGCGGGCGCGCTAACGGAACGAAGAGGAATTCCCGCGCCGGAGCAGGAAGACGGCCTGGTCTCCGAACATGTTCCAGACCCACCAAGGGGCGCTCACGCGAAGGGGCGTCCCCACACTGTTGAGCGCCACCGCGCGCTCGATATGTGCATCCAACTCATCCAGCATCTCTACGAAATCGCGGATCGTGCAGAAGTGGATGTTTTGCGTTTCGTACCACGGGTTGGAGAGCGTGCTCGTGACGGGCATGCGACCTTTGAACATGAGCTGCATTCTCACGCGCCAATAGCCGAAATTGGGGAATGAAACGATCGCCCGTCGGCCGATCCGCAGCATGTGCTCGACGACGGCTTTCGGCCGCCGCGTCGCCTGCAGGGTCTGCGACAGGATCACGTAATCGAAAGCATCGTCGGGATAGTCCGCAAGGTCGGTGTCCGCGTCCCCCTGGATGACGGAAAGCCCCTTGGCGACGCAGTGATTCACGCCTCGTTGGGAAAGCTCGATGCCTCTCGCATCAACGGCTTTTTCCGCTGCAAGCAGCTTCAGCAAGGCGCCGTCCCCACATCCGACGTCAAGCACCCGCGTGTGCGGCTCGACCATGTCGGCGATCAGCCTGTGGTCGCTTCGAATGGATTCCTTTTCCACGGCGCGGCGTCCCCCTCCCGGCGTGTCGTCCATTGTCATTGTCGGTCGCCATCGATGCCGCGCGCCCGCGCCGCCGCCTCCAGAAACCCGCTCGTTGTCGCCAAAAGCTCTGGCACGTCGAGCAAAAACGCGTCGTGACCCTTGTCTGTGTCAATTTCGACAAAGCTGACAGACGCGCCGCTGGCGTTGAGCGCATGGACGATCGAGCGCGATTCCGCGGTCGGAAACAGCCAGTCCGAGCTGAACGACACCAGGCAGAATCGGGAGCGCGACTTCTGAAAAGCTTTAGCCAGCACGCCGCCGTAGTCCTCGGCGAGGTCGAAGTAGTCCATAGCGCGTGTGACGTAGAGATAGGAGTTGGCGTCAAAGCGCTCTACGAACGTCGAGCCTTGGTAACGCAGGTAGCTCTCGATCTGGAAATCAGCGTCGAAGGAGAAAGTCGGAGCAGACCTGCCTTGAAGCTTGCGGCCGAATTTCCGGTGCAGGGAGTCGTCCGACATGTAGGTGATGTGCGCAGCCATGCGCGCCACGGCGAGCCCCTTCTCGGGCTTCGAACCGTGGTCATAGTAGCGGCCGCCGAGCCAGTTGGGGTCCGCCATGATGGCCTGACGTCCGACTTCGTGGAAGGCGATGTTCTGGGAGGAGTGTCGCGGCGCCGTGGCGATCGGAATGGCGGCGTATACGCGGTCTGGGTAGCTCGCCGCCCACTGCAGCACCTGCATGCCGCCCATGGAGCCGCCGACCACGCAGAATAACTGTTCTATGCCGAGGTGATCGATGAGCATGGCTTGCGCGCGCACCATGTCCCGGATCGTCACGACAGGCATATCCAGCCCGTACGGTCGCCCCGTCGCCGGGTTTGTGGACGCTGGCCCGGTCGTACCCATACAACCGCCCAAAACGTTGGAGCAGATCACGAAGTATCGATCGGTATCGATAGGGCGACCGGGGCCCACCATGGTGGACCACCAACCTGCCTTTCCGGTCACAGGATGCACGTTCGCCACGTGCTGGTCGCCGGTCAGGGCGTGGCACACCAGGATTGCGTTGGACCGGTTCCGGTTCAGGGCGCCGTATGTCTGGTAGGCGATGGTGAGCGGGCCAAAAGCCGCTCCACAGTCCATGGCGAGCGCGTTCGACGCTTCAAGGCGCACCACCTGGCTGTGGGGCTGATCCGCCTCGCCAGACACCTCTATCCGGGGCGGTGTGACGGCTGACACCTGACTGTCTCACATTGTTCGATTTGCCGAACGTTCCGTGCGTTTCATAGGTGCGCGCCAGACCTGGTGTCAAGAACACCCCGGGTGAGCGTGTCGCCCTGGGCGGACCGCACTTGCCCTGCCCCCCTTTATTGGTATGACAACGACCACAGGGAAGGCCCTGCTTCATTTGAGTCCGGAGAGCGCATGTCCACCTCATCTGTGCGGCCAACGCCGCGCCCGGGTATCCTGGATATCGAGGCGTACGTTCCAGGCAAAAGCTCGGCCAAGGGCGGGGCGAAGGTCTACAAGCTCTCTTCCAATGAGACGCCGCTCGGCGCTCCGCAGTCAGCCGTCGCGGCGTACCGAGCCGCAGCAGACAAACTCGATCTGTACCCGGATGGATCCGCCCGCGTGCTGAGGGAGGCGATCGCGTCCAGATTTGGGCTGGATGCGGAACGCATCATCTGCGGCAACGGTTCGGATGATCTCCTGCATCTTCTCGCAGCGGCTTATGTGGGTCCGGGCGACGAGGGGATCATGACGATCCACGGTTTCGCCATCTACAAGATTGCCATCCTCGCAGCCGGCGGCACGCCGGTCATTGCGCCGGAGAAGGATCTGACCACCTGCGTCGATGCGATCCTTGAGCGGGTCAGCACGCGCACAAAGGTTGTGTTTATCGCAAACCCGAACAATCCTACAGGCACCTACCTGCCCTTCGAGGAGGTGCGTCGCCTCCATTCGGCTTTGCCCCGGAACGTGTTGCTGGTGCTTGATGGCGCCTATGCCGAGTATGTTCGGCGCAATGACTACTCTGCCGGCATTGATCTGGTCGCCACCAGTGAGAACGTCGTGATGACGCGCACGTTCTCAAAAATCTACGGCCTTGCGGCGCTGCGCATCGGCTGGGCGTACGGGCCCGCTCACGTCTGCGACGCCCTCAATCGTATTCGCGGGCCGTTCAACGTCAGCGGCCCGGCGCTGGCGGCCGGGACGGCGGCCATTCTCGATCCGCTCCATGTGGAGGCGTCAGTCGATCACAACGATCGCTGGCTTGACTGGCTGACAAGCGAGATCCGGGGGCTCGGGCTGGCGGTGACGCCGAGCGTGGCGAACTTTGTCCTTGTTCATTTCCCTGGCGACGGTCCAGGCGATGATCGTGGCGGCGCGACCGCCGCAGAGGAGTTCCTGGCCGAGCGCGGGGTGATTGTGCGCAGGGTCGCCTCCTACAACTTGCCCAACGCCTTGCGCATCACCATTGGCTCCGAGGAGGCCAATCACGCGGTCGTCGCCGCGCTCCGCGATTTCCAGAAGGGAAGCGGCGTTGCCTGACAACGACTTCGGCCCAATCGCCGAGCCCATTTTCAACAAGGTCGCGATCATTGGCCTCGGTCTGATCGGCTCGTCTCTGGCGCGGGTCGTGCGGCTGCGGAATATCGCCCGATCCGTCGTGGCCGCCGACAGTTCACAGGCGGTGTGCGACCGTGTCATGGCGCTGGGTATCGCCGACGAAGCGCACACGGGCGTTGCTGACGCCGTCGTGGGCAGCGATCTTGTGATCCTGTGCGTGCCGGTCGGGGCGTTTCGAGACGTGGGCGCTCAGATGAGTTCGCACCTCGTGCCCGGAGCGATCGTGTCCGATGTGGGCTCCGTCAAATCCGCGGTCGTCGACGCCCTCAGCGCGTTCATTCCAGAGGGCGTGCATCTTGTGCCGGCGCACCCTGTCGCCGGAACCGAGTATTCTGGCCCTGATGCGGGCTTTTCCACCCTGTTCCGCAACCGGTGGTGCATCATCACCCCCTCTGAGTCCACTTGTGGCGAGGCGGTCGATAAAATCCAGGCGTTCTGGGCCGCGTGTGGAGCAAACGTCGAACGCATGACGCCGGCGCATCATGATCTGGTGCTGGCGATCACCAGCCATGTTCCGCATCTGATCGCCTACAATATCGTCGGCACTGCAGCCGATCTCGAGGAAGTGACCCAGTCCGAAGTGATCAAGTTCTCTGCCGGTGGTTTCCGTGACTTCACGAGAATAGCCGCTTCAGATCCCACCATGTGGCGCGATATCTTCCTCGCCAACAAGGGCGCGGTGCTGGAAATGCTCGGGCGGTTCAATGAGGATCTCGCCGCGCTTCAGAGGATGATTCGTTGGGGTGACGGGCAGGGCCTGTTCGAGCTGTTCACCCGCACGCGGGCCATTCGCCGCAGTATCATTGAGCAGGGGCAGGAGACCCCCGTGCCGGACTTCGGTCGCGGCGGTCCCGATCAGTTCAAGTGACCGCCGGCTTGCCCGAGACGACCGCCCTGCCGCCGGGGGCGGCGCACTCGGGAGCGGCGGACTCGGGAGCGGAAGGCGCCCGCCTATCCTGCGCGTGGGTCTTCGCCTACGGATCCCTGTTGTGGAACCCTGGCTTCACGTTTCGTGAGCGCCAGCGCGCTATCGTGCGCGGATATCACCGCTCTTTATGCATTTTCTCCCATGTCCACCGCGGCACGGCCGAAGTTCCCGGCCTTGTCCTCGGACTGGACCGAGGCGGATCATGCGTCGGCGCCGCCTACAGGGTGGATGAACGGCAGTGGCCAGAGACGCTGTCGTACTTGCGAGCCCGTGAACAGGTGACTCCTATCTACAAGGAAGCCAGCCTCAGCATCCGAACGGAGGATGGGCGCAACGTCAGTGCGATCGCGTATGTCGCCGATCGAGCGCATCACCAATACGCGGGACGACTTGCCTACGAAGACCTGGAACGGCTCGTCCGCCAGGGGGCAGGCGTATCGGGCCGGAATGTGGATTACGTCCTCAACACGCACGAGCACCTGGTGCAGATGGGCATCCGTGACCCGAGCCTTGCCTACCTTGCCGCCCGCCTGAAGGCGCCCGAAGCCCCTTAGGGCATTTTCCGTCCAAGTGGATGCCGGTTGGACGTAATAAAATGCGTAAAAACAACAAGCTAGAGCGGACGACCTGATGCAATCAGGTCGGTTTCCGCTCTAATCGACCCGGGCGGTCGCTGCGAGCTGGTTGCTCCGCGTTTCGATGACATCCTGCAGCCTTGAGGCGAACTCCTTTTTCGACAGCCCGGGTGGAATGGGGTCGAGGTACTCGATCACGACAAGTCCCGGGCGTTTCAGGAAGCTTCGGCGCGGCCAGCAAACCCCTGTATTCAGCGCCACGGGCAGACACGTCGCCCCCGTGGCGTCGTAAATGTGCGCGACTCCCATCTTGTAGCTTGGGGGCGCTCCCACAGCCCGTCGTGTTCCCTCCGGGAAGATGAAGACGCTTCTCCCTTCTGCGAACAACGTTTTCGCCCGCTCCACCACCTGGCCGAGCGCAGCGCGCCCGCTCGTGCGATCAATGGCGATCTGTTCAGCGCGCCGCAGGTACCACCCGAACAACGGAAGGCGCAGAAGTTCGCGCTTCAGGATGAACGAGAAATCCGGGAAGTGCTGCAAGAGCGCGAATGTTTCCAGCGCCGACTGGTGCTTCGCCGCCAGCAGCACGGGCCCGGGCGGAATTCGCTCGACCCCTCGGAACTCCACCCTTGCGCCGCAGATCTTTTCGAGCAGCCAGAGAGAGGTCCGGCTCCACGTTCTCGCTAGTCTGAAAACGCCCATTCGCCCGGCCGCGAGGACCGGGAGCCCCGCGAGCAGAAAGACCGCTGTCGTGGTGAAGAACGCCGCGTTGAACAGGGTGGAGCGAAGGATCAGGATCATGTGGTCTTTGCGGCCGAGGTTGGAGGCTTCAGCGTTGATTTATCGGAGTTGCCTGAGGTGACGATACACTACGGAGCGCGAGATCAATCCCGTCAGCAGAGCCATCATGACCACGATAGCGCCAACAACGGCGTACCCGCTCAGGCCGAGACTGAAATCCCCGAACAGGGAGTAAGCTTGGTCTTTTGTCAGCGCAGTTGACCCAAACATCATCAACGATCCTGCGGCGAAGAAAGTTAGCAGCGCGAACGTTCCGCCAATAACCGCTCCGCGGAATCCCAGATGAAGGAAACGCCGCTGGAACTCATTTGCGATGAAGTCATCGCTTGCGCCAACAAAATGCAGCACGTCGATAATCTCCCGGCTGCTCGCCATGGCGCCGCGGGTTGCAAAGACGACCGCAAGGCCCATGGCTGACAAAACGAGTGCAAGAATAATGAGCGCCAGCACCACCAACCCGTCCGCCATGGCCCGTATGGTCCGGGCCCATGTCCTGTGATCATCAACGATAGCCCCTGCGGACGCCCCCGTCGCGGCTTGGCGGATCTCCGCGACCTGCGCCGATCCGCGGTCCGTCAGGCGCACAATCACAAGCACAGGGATGGGCAGGTCGGCCAGATCGAGCCCGGATCCGAGCCACGGGTCCAGCAGCGCCGCCGACTCTTTTCGCGTCAACACCTGTACCTGGGCTACGCCGGGAACTTTCTCGACTACGCGCCTCAGGTTTCGCGCCTCGGCCTCCGCGTCCCGCCCGGGGAAAGGTTTCACCTGAATAGTGATCTCACGGGTGGCGGTGGACGCCCATTCGATAGACGCTTCCCGCACGAGGACAGCGCCGCCGCCGGTCAGGACCGCCAGAAACGTCATGATCGCGACGACAGTCGCAAGCGCCCGCGCCGCGATCGAGCCTGCTGGCACGAGTTCGATGGACGTGCGCAGCGGGAGTAACTTTCTCGCGTGATCGAGGACCATACCTTACCCGCCCCTAATCATAGACGTGCAGGCGTCGGTCACCGAGCACGAGCCGTCGCGCGCCCTCGACCTGATCCATGAGTGCGAGGTCGTGGGTGGCGATCACGACCGAAGTTCCGGACTTGTTGAGTTCGATGAACAGGCGCAGCAGCCTGCGGGCGAGGCTCGGGTCCACGTTGCCGGTAGGCTCGTCGGCCAGCAGCAGTTCGGGCTTTACGATCAGCGCGCGGGCAATCGCGGCTCTCTGTTTCTCGCCGCCGGACAGCACGAAGGGATGCGCATTCATCTTTTCGCCAAGGCCCACCCAGCGAAGCAGTTCGACGACCTCTGTGCGGAATGAAGCCTCCTCCTTGCCTTGTACGAGCAGCGGAAGGGCGATGTTCTCATAGGTTGTCAGATGATCCAGTAGCCGGAAGTCCTGAAAGACCACGCCGATCCGCCGACGGATGGCAGTCACCTCCGATTTTCGCAAAGATGAGGTTTCCTTGTCGAAAAGCGTGATGAGGCCGCGCGAAGGCCGCAAAGCCAGCAAGATCAACCGCAGGAGTGTTGTTTTTCCCGCCCCTGAAGGGCCTGTAAGAAACTGGAACGAGTTTTGTTCGATCGTAAAACTGAGATCGGAGAGAACTTCCTCTCCGCTGCCGTATCGAAGCCCGACATTCTCGAACCGAACCAAGCAAACCTCGCCCCGCCACCTTCAGGCCCCATAGCAGATTTCGCCCATCGGGTCGATTGAGAGGAGAGTGGGCCAGGCTGCGTGGCTCTCGCAGGCCGCCGGGCCCTTGTCCCTCTTGATCTCAGGCGCCTTTGGGGAACGTGACCACTGTTCCCGCGGTCCCGTTCCGGTCCGCTGCGGGCGGGCTTCCATGCAGCGTTCCGTTGATGGTCAGTGCCCCCCGCTCTGCACCGATACGGACCGTCTCGCCGTCGCCAATCTCGCCCGCGAGGATCATTTCCGCGAGGCGATCCTGTACATTCTTCTGAATAACCCTTTTCAGCGGACGGGCGCCGTATGCGGCGTCGTATCCCTTCTCCGCCAACCATGATCGGGCCGCAGGCTCAAGCGCAAGCGTGATCTTGCGATCTTCAAGCAACCTGCTGAGGCGCGCGATCTGGATGTCGACAATGGCGCCCATGTCCTGTCGGCGCAGGCGGTGGAACAGGATGATTTCATCGACGCGGTTGAGGAATTCGGGCCTGAAGTGGGCCCGCACGGCTGCCATGACCAGCGGCTGGACAGCCGACGAATCCTCACCCTCGCGCTGGGCCACGAGGTGCTCCGCCCCGAGGTTCGACGTCATGATGATCAGGGTGTTTCGGAAATCGACCGTTCGGCCTTGTCCGTCGGTCAACCGGCCGTCATCGAGCACCTGAAGCAACACATTGAAAACATCAGGGTGCGCCTTCTCGATCTCGTCGAACAGCACCACCTGATAGGGCCTGCGTCGCACGGCTTCAGTGAGAGCGCCGCCCTCCTCGTAACCAACGTAGCCAGGAGGCGCCCCGATCAACCGTGCGACAGAGTGCTTCTCCATGTACTCGGACATGTCGATGCGAACCATCGCGGCTTCGTCATCGAACAGGAAGCTTCCGAGCGCCTTGGTCAGTTCTGTCTTGCCCACGCCGGTGGGCCCCAGGAACATGAAGGATCCGATAGGCCGGTTCGGGTCCTGCAATCCCGCGCGTGCGCGACGAACCGCTGTCGAGACGGCGCGCACAGCCTCGGCCTGCCCCACGACCCGCCGCGCAAGTTCTTCCTCCATCTTGAGAAGCTTCTCGCGCTCGCCTTCAAGCATCTTGTCAACAGGAACGCCGGTCCATCGTGACACAACCTGGGCGACGTGGTCGGCCGAGACGACTTCATCGACAAGCGCGCCGGCGCCATCCTTTGCTTCCGCTTCGGCGAGTTGCTTCTCAAGCGCCGGCAGGACGCCGTATGCGATTCGCCCCGCCTCCGCGTAGTCGCCGTTTCGCTGGGCGATTGCGAGGTCGTTGCGCGTCTTCTCGATATCTTCCTTCAATCTCTGTGCGGCGCCGAGCTTTTCTTTTTCGGCCTTCCAGCGCGCGCTGAAGGCGGTCGCCTTTTCCTCGAGGTCAGCGAGTTCCTGTTCGAGCTTCTGAAGCCGGTCTCGCGAAGCGCGATCGGTTTCCTTCTTCAGAGCTTCCTGTTCGATCTTCAGCTGAACGATGCGACGATCCAGTTCATCGAGCTCCTCAGGCTTCGAATCGATCTGCATGCGCAACCGTGCGGCCGCCTCATCTATGAGGTCGATGGCCTTGTCCGGGAGGAACCTGTCGGCGATGTAGCGAGTCGACAGGGTGGCCGCCGCGACGATTGCAGCATCTGCGATGCGGACGCCGTGATGGAGCTCGTACTTCTCCTTCAGGCCGCGAAGGATTGAGACTGTGTCTTCAAGAGTGGGCTCGTTGACGAACACAGGCTGGAATCGACGGGCCAGCGCCGCGTCCTTCTCAACATGCTTGCGATACTCGTCGAGCGTGGTGGCGCCTACGCAATGAAGTTCGCCGCGCGCGAGCGCAGGCTTCAGGAGATTTGATGCGTCCATCGCGCCGTCCGCCTTGCCGGCGCCAACGAGCGTATGCATCTCGTCAATGAACAGGATCACGCCTCCTTCGGCGGACGTCACCTCTGACAGAACAGCCTTCAGTCGCTCTTCGAATTCGCCGCGATACTTTGCGCCCGCAATCAGGGCGCCCATGTCGAGGGCCAGTAGTTTCTTGTCTTGCAACGACTCTGGCACATCGCCATTGACGATGCGATTGGCGAGGCCCTCCACGATGGCCGTCTTGCCGACGCCCGGCTCGCCGATCAGCACAGGATTATTCTTCGTGCGGCGGGACAGCACCTGGATCGTACGCCGGATTTCCTCGTCACGGCCGATGACGGGATCAAGCTTGCCCGCGCGCGCGGCCTCTGTGAGGTCGCGCGCGTACTTCTTCAACGCCTCGTAAGTATTCTCGGCGCTCGCGTTGTCAGCGGTGCGGCCCTTCCGCAAATCTTCGATAGCCGAATTGAGCGCCTGCGGCGTCACGCCTGCGGTGGCGAGGATTTTCCCGGCCTCGCAGCTTTTCTCCATGGCGAGAGCGAGCAACAGACGCTCGACGGTGACAAACGAATCCCCTGCCTTCTGGGCTATCTTCTCGGCGTTGTCGAAGACCCGCGCCGTGGTTGGCGCAAGGTAGAGCTGTCCCGCCCCGGCGCCTTGCACTTTCGGCAGTTTCGAGAGGGCGATTTCGGCCTGGACCAGAGCCTCGCGGGAGCGTCCGCCAGCGCGGTCTATCAGTCCGGCTGCGAGGCCCGCCTCGTCGTCGAGGAGGATCTTGAGCATGTGCTCGGGCGTGAATTGCTGATGGCCCTCGCGGAGCGCCAGCGACTGGGCGGCCTGGATGAAACCGCGGACCCGCTCGGAGTACTTTTCGAGGTTCATGTCATTCTCCATTCCATCCGCTCATGTCCCGATAGGCGACGAGAGCAATTGCAACGCTTCGGCCCCTGTCGGGCGCCGGTGAGACGCATGTAAGCACTGAAAAGCAAGACCGGAAGGGCCACCCTGGCGGCGGCAAAAAGAAAGGGCCGGCTTTGACCGGCCCTCACGCATCAATCAGCGAGCGGAAGCTCTCCCGCCGCGGGTTGGCTCTCTCCCTCGCCGGGGCGCCTCCTGCGGCGGCGGCTGCGAAGATGGAAGCTGGCCGCGTCGTGATCGGCGTCTGCGCCGATCGCAGGCTCAACGGCAGGCGATGCGGGCCCTTCCACCGGCGTCGGCGCCGGTCGGGGAGCTCCTCCTGTGATGAAGGCGGGAAGCCCCGGGGCGGGCTCGTCGGTCGGCGCCTGCATGGGGCGGGGCTCGAAACGGGGCTGGGGCTGCTCCCCAATGGGGGGTCTGTTATCCGGGCCCCGGCGGCGCTGGTTGTTGCGATCCTGGAACTGACGCGGACCACGGTCCTGCGGGCCGCGCTCCTGAGACCCGCGTTCCTGAGGACCACGGTCCTGCGGGCCGCGTTCCCCGCGCTCATGATGCGGGCGTTCCGCGCCACGCTCGAGGTACGGTTGCGGTCCGACGCCATAGGCGACAGGAGCCGGCTGTTGTTGAGGAAAGGGCTGCTGCGGCGGCTGTGGCATCCGCTCCTGGGGCGATGCGAACCGATCCGGGACGCCCCCGAAGTCATCGTCGTCATCGCCGTCGTCAGGCTCAGACTCCGTCGACGGCCGCATATAGCCCTGCTGGGCCTGTTGCTGGGCCTGCTGAGCGGCTGCGATCAGGCGGAAGTAGTGCTCTGCATGTTGCAGATAACTTTCGGCCATGACGGGATCGCCAGACGAGTGGGCGTCACGCGCGAGCTGGAGATACTTCTCGGCGACGTGGTGCGCTGTGCCGCGAATCTTTACGTCTGGGCCATTCGATTCGTAGGTCCGGCTGAGCGGATTTGGGCCTTTGCGGTTGTTGCGACCGCGCATGCGCTTGTTTTGACCTGGTCTCATCTAAGATCCTTGGATGGAGCGAGGCGACGCAAAACCGTCGAACCAGACAGATCAAGCCGTGACGTTTGTCGTCTCACGGCTCAGCCCACCGATGGCGATGCCCCAGGCGCTCCGGCCTACGTCAATCCAACACCGCAGCCAAAGCTGTGGCACTCAAGTCCACGCCCTTTTTGGCGTTGAGGTGCATGGATCTGGAGAGGTGCGTCCGCCCGGCGCTGATCTTTGCGGTAGCAGCATGCAGGGCGATTCTTGTAACTAACCTAATCCCTTTCGAGCGCCTCGCCAAGGGGTGATGAGAAAAATCATCGGATCACGCCTCCAAACTACCCGCAGTGGGCGATCACCACGCGGTCGAGGGCGCTGAAGTCTTTGACGACCGATATGTTTTTAAGGCCAGCGGCGGCGAGAACGCCCGTTACGGCAGGCCCCTGCGTCGCGCCGATCTCGAAGGCGGCGAGCCCAGACGACTTGAGCCAAACAGGAATAAGGCGCGCCAGAGAGCGGTACGCGTCAAGCCCGTCTTGCCCTCCGTCAAGGGCGAGATGGGGGTCATGCAGCCGAACTTCCGGGTCAAGGCCGTCGATCTCTTCGCTGGCGATGTACGGCGGGTTCGAAACAACCACGTCGAAAATCTCGCCGACGACGCTGTCCCACCGTTGCAAGCGCACGTCCGCCCGCTCCCGCAAACCGAGGCTGTCCAGGTTCGCAGCGGCCAGAGCAACGGCCTCCGGGGAGATATCGACCGCCAGACCTGTGGCTTCCGGCAGTTCCGTGAGCAAGGCCGCAAGCAAGGCCCCCGATCCTGCCCCGGCGTCAAGGATGCGCAGCGGCTGGCTGCGCGCCCCTTGCCCCAAGTGCTTGAGGCAGGCTTCGACAAGAACTTCAGAGTCCGGGCGGGGGTCGAGAACGCCCGGGGCGACCGTCAGTTCAAAGGACCAGAACCCGCGCTTTCCAAGGATCCGCGTGACTGGCTCACGGGCCATGCGCCTGTGTCGCCATCCATCGAGGAGCTTCTGCGCTTCGGTTGAGAGCGGCGTCTCTGGCCTCAGGGTCAGATCAAGGGGTGAAACACGCCCGGCCTTGCAGACCAGGCTGCGTGCGTCCAATGCCGGATCCGGGAGGCCCACCGATGCAAACGCCCGTGTGAGGGCTTCGACCAAAAACCCTGCCGACCCCATGGGATATTGAGACATCTCAGTCCTCTACAGAGTGATCCGGCCTGAATGAACCAGACTGATTGCTCCGGTTTTTCTCTTTGCTGCGCAGTGCCCGCGTTGCCTGTTTCGTTCTGGTCTGGGACGGCTGTCGCCGGGGTAGCACAGACGGCGGCGCGCGCAAAAAAAGCCGGTCGAAGCAACGCTCCGACCGGCTATCGCCCACTCCTCGCGGAGTGACCAGAACGTTCCGCTCCCAGGGGGGCTGGGGGGCTGACGAAGTCCAGGAACAGATGCTCTGACCCAAGAGGCGACTACGAACACAATCGTCGGCGATCCGGGCGCGCATTCGGCCTAATCCCGGCGAAATTGCGAATGCGCGGGAAATGTTGTGATGGCCCTATTGATGTCCGCCCGAAGGCGCCCGAACATCAAGCTGAGCAGGAGCCGCGATGCGGGACAACGAGCAGGGCAAGGTTGAGGGCGCGCACGTGTTCCCGGATGAATCCAGCGGGTCCGTCGTGTCACTTCACGCGAGGCGAACAGCTTCGCAGCCGGGGCCCGCTCATGCCTCTGCGCCGCACGCCAGCGTCGTCACCTTCGATCGTCGCGAGCTGAGCCAGATCTTACAGCTTTACGGGCGCAAGGTCGCCGCAGGCGAGTGGCGCGACTACGCGCTCGACTTCACAAAGAAGCGCGCGGTGTTCTCGATCTACAGGCGTACGTCCGAGGTTCCCCTGTTCCGGATCGAGAAGGATCCCTCGTTACGTCAAAGACAGGGCGCCTACTCGGTGGTGGCGTCCACGGGCGCCGTGCTTCGGCGCGGACAAGATTTGGCGCGCGTTATTGCTGTGCTGGAAAAGCCCACCCGAGTGATTTGACCGGCCGATGGCGCGAGCGCCAAAGAAAAAGGAGGAGCGCGAGGCTCCTCCCGTAGCAGCGTCGGAATGAACGCTTACTCTTCCCGCGAACCTGTCAACGCCAGGATGAACTGGAACATGTTGATGAAGTTCATGTACAGCGAGAGTGCGCCCATCAGGGAAGACTTCTGGAGCAGCTCACGGTCGCCAGCCAGATAGTCGTAATCCTGCTTCAGACGCTGGGTGTCCCACGCCGTCAGGCCGGCAAAGATCAGCAGACCAACGAGGCTGATGGCGAAGCCGAGCACGCCAGACTGAAGGAAGATATTGAGGATCGAAGCCACGACCAGACCGATCAGGCCCATGATCAGGAACGAACCCATCCCGGACAGGCTGCGCTTCGTTGTATAGCCGTAAAGGCTCAGGCCGCCGAAAGCGATCGTCGTCACGAGCAGCGCGTTCACGATGCTGCCGACCTTGAACACAAGGCCGATCCAGCCCAGGGAGAGCCCCATGACCGCAGCAAACGCCCAGAAGGTGCCGAGCAGCGAGCTGTAACTCATGCGCTCGAAGCGCCAGGACAGAACGAACACGAACGCAAGCGGGGCAAGCATGACAACCCAGCGCAGGGGCGTCTGGTAGATAGCCTGCACGAGCGGGTTCGTGCGACCCAGCATGAAGATGCCGACGGCCACGAGCGCCGATATGGCGAGCGCGATCGTCATGTGGTTGTAAATGCCGAGCATATACGAACGCAGGCCCTGGTCGTACTCAGCCGACCTGGCTACGCCTGCGGAACCCCAGCGGGCCGTCGCGTTGCGATCATAATCGGACATGGTTCCCTCACGTCATTGTGGGGCTCTGATGCCCCTCTACCGAACCGGGTTCGGTCGGCGACTGTCTCATAATATGCGGGGTGCGAGGCCGCGCACAAGGCCTCGTGGGACCGCTAGGCTCAATAAAATCAATAATGTAACAAACCCGGATAACTCAATACGTAGTTCTACTGCGGTTCTTTCATGGCGATCTGAGCCGATCCGCTGGACTTTCGCCCAGAACTTTCCATGTGCCCGCGAGCCCCAGCACGATGGTGACGGTAAGCCCCAGCAGGAGCACCCCTAAGGCGACGCCCAGCGGCAAGGTGAATTCGTCCAGTTTCATGACTCGAATGAGGACCCCGTAAGCCGCGAGGGAGCCAGCGATGAGCGCGAGCAGGCTGGTCGCCGCGCCAACCAGTCCATACTCAAGCGCGAAGGCGCGCACGAGGCGACCCCTGTCCGCGCCAAGGGTCTTGAGGACGACAGCGTCGTAGATGCGGGCGTTCTGGCCGGCCGCGATCGCTCCCGCAAGCACGAGCATGGATGCGATGAGCGCGAGTGCGGTTGTCGCGCGCAAAGCGAACCCGAGCTGTCCTGTGATGCGGGAGACCGCCTCGAGCGTCTCGCGCACGCGCACGCTCACGACCGTTGGGTAAGCTTCCGCCACAGCTCGCAAGAGACGACTTTCGTCCGCTTCCTTCGTGCCGCCGTTCAGGCTCGCGGTGGCCAGAAACATATGCGGAGCGCCTGCGAATGTGTTCGGGCTGAAAACGAAGACGAAGTTGATTCCCATGCTGCGCCAGTTGACGCGGCGCAGGTTGGCAACTTCCGCCCTGATGTTTCGGCCAAGCACGTTCACGGTGAGCTTGTCTCCCACGCCAATCCCCAGCCCGGCGGCGACCTCGGCCTCGACTGAAACGAGCGGCGTTCCTGAGTGGTTGCGGTCCCACCACTTTCCGCTTGGGAGTACGGATCCTCCCGGCGCTTCAGAGGCGAACGTGATGCCGCGGTCACCCTCCAGCACCCATGCGGCGTTTTCTTTCGCCTTGATCTGGTCTGCGGGAACATCGTTGACCGCCAGCAGTCGTCCCCTCAGGAATGGAACCTTGTCAAACTGCGCGTCGCCAGCTGTTTTGGTGATGAACGCTTCAAACTCCGCCGCTTGCCGCGACGGGATATCGATGAAGAAGAAACTTGGCGCGACCCCGTTCGCACCCTCTCCGATTTGCCGCTTCAGGTTCGTTTCAATGATCGACAAGGTCACGAGAACGCTTAGGCCAAGGCCAAGTGACATTGCGAGCGGCTGGGTCACGCCGCCTGGTCGCGCGATGTTTGCGATTGCATAGCGCAACATCGGCGCCCGGGAGCGCGGCGCCCGCCGCACCATGAACAGGAGGCCGGCGATGAAGATCCGTAGGACAGCATATGCGCCGGCTGTGGCGACAAGGTAGATCATGGTCAGGCGCCGCTCGGTCGAGGCGCCGTACACCGTGGCCAGGAACACGACGACCGCCAGCAGCGTCAGGGCGATGTATCTGAAGCGCAACTTGCCGATTTCGTCGGGCGCTCTCTGCCTGTAGAGCGCTGTAACCCCGACGTCGTGTGCCCGTCCGAGGGCAGGTAAGGAGAAAACAAGCGCAATCAGCAAACCGTAGAGCGCGCCCAACGCGAGCTGGCCGGGGTGCACTGCCGGCGTAAAGGGTAGCGGGATTACACCTTGCAGCACCAGATTGAGTGCGAACGGCGTGAGCGCGCCGATGGCGCAGCCGATGAATGCCCCGAACAAGGCGGCGAAAAGAACCTCCGCCAGCGCGACCAGGAACACGTAACCCCCGCTTGCACCAAGCGCTTTCAGCGTGGCGAGGTCTGGCCTGCGTCTGTCCACAAACGCTCGAACCGCGTTGCCGACGCCGACCCCGCCGACGACGAGCGTTGTAAGGCCGACGAGGGTCAGAAACTGTGTGAACCGATCAATGTTGCGGGAAAGCTGCGGTGACGCGTTCTCACGGGAGCGTATCTGCCAGCCTGCGTCCGGAAACCGCTCCTTTGCTTGCGCGCCGATCGTTTCAAGAGCCCGCTCGCTCTGATCCTCAGGAAGGACAATGCGATACGTCCAACGCACCAGCGAGCCCGGCTGGATGAGGCCGGTCTTTCGCAATCCGTCGTGCGAGATGATGACCCGCGGCCCGAACCCCATGCCAGTCGCAAGCTTGTCGGGCTCGGATTTCAGACGGGCGCGCAGTTCGAAGGTTGCTTCGCCAATGGAGATCCGGTCGCCAGGCGCCAAACCAAAACGCTCGAAAAACGCATCTTCAGCAACAGCGCCGTACAAAGCGTCTCGAGGTTCGAAAGGTTGCCGGATCGCTGGAGACAAAACCACGGAGCCGATCGCCGGGTATCGCTCGTCTACAGCTTTCAATTCGACAACCGTCGAGTCCCCGCCGAAATGGGCCATCGCCCGCATGGTCCCAATGGAGGACACGGACCCTGCGGACTCCATCCAGGTTCGTTCATCCGCAGTGGCCTCACGATGGATCAGGCTTAAGGCGATGTCTCCGCCCAGGATTCTTCGTCCTTCGGATGTCACTGACTCGGAAATGCTCCGCGCGGTGGACCCCACGGCGACAATCGCCGCCACGCCAAGTGCGATGCAGGCGATAAAGATGCGGAACGCCTTGCGGTCCCCGCGAAAATCCCTCCACGCCAGCCGAATGGCCAGCCCCAGCGACAGGCTCATGTCAAACTTGCTCGCGTCGTTGAGCCAGCGGCTCGCCCTCGGGGGTCGTCACGTGTCCGGACCGGATATGGATCCGACGGTCGCAGAGTTGAGCCAGCGAAGGATCGTGGGTGACGAGGATCAGGGTCGCCCCACGGCGCCTGCGCAGGTCGAACAGCAACTCGACAATCGCGCTTCCCGTGGCCTCGTCCAGGTTGCCGGTTGGTTCGTCGGCGACAAGGATTGCAGGCTTGGGCGCCAGCGCGCGGGCAATAGCGACGCGCTGCTGCTCGCCCCCGGACAGCTGGCTCGGATAGTGGCTCAGGCGGTGACCGAGGCCAACGGCCTCCAGTTCAACCGCTGCGCGCTCGTGGGCGTCGGCGGCGCCTGCAAGCTCAAGCGGCACGGCCACGTTCTCCAGGGCCGTCATCGTGGGTATGAGATGAAAGGATTGAAAGATGATCCCGATGCGCGCCCCTCGAAAGCGCGCAAGTTCGTCTTCCCCCATCTTGTCAATCGCGTGGCCATCAACACGAACGGAGCCGGAGTCCGGGCGTTCGAGGCCGGCAATGGTCATCAGCAGGGTCGACTTTCCGGATCCGGAAGGTCCGACAAGGCTGACGGCCTCGCCGCGCTCGACATTCATGGAGACCCCCCGGAGCACATGCACGCGTGCAGGGCCCGAGCCGAGACTGAGATGAACGTCGCAGACCTCGATCACGGGCGATTCGACCATACATGACCTCCATGAAGGCCGGGGGCGGCTTGCCCGGGCTTGACCACATATGGTGACAGCATGCGCATATTTCACGTTCTGACGACGACGGCGTTCCTTCTTGGCGCAACGGTCGCAGGCGCCAGCGCCCAGTCCACGCGGATTGTGGCGCTCGGCGACAGCCTGACGGCAGGGCACCAGCTGCCTGCAAGCGCAGCGCTTCCCAGCGTGCTCGAACGCGAACTGCGCGCGCGTGGCTGGGATGTTGTAATTGAGAATGCTGGCGTTTCTGGCGACACAGCAGCAGGGGGGCTCGAGCGCCTCGATTGGTCCGTCGGCGAGGGCGTGCGGGGTGTGATCGTCGCTCTTGGCGCCAATGACATGCTGCGGGGGCAAGATCCCGCCCGAACAGAGGCCTCACTGAGCGAAATCGTTGAACGGCTGAAACGAAAAGGCGTGGATGTGTTGCTCGCCGGGATGTTCGCCGCGCCCTCCCTGGGGGAGGACTATGGCAAGCGCTTCAACCGGATTTACCGCGACCTCGCAGAGAAGCATGGCGTGCTGCTGTACCCCTTCCTGCTCGAAGGAGTCGCGCAGCAACCGAAGCTCAACTTCCAGGACGGCATTCATCCCAATGCGGCTGGCGTGGAGGTGATGGCTCGGGGATTGCTCCCCACGGTTGAGGATTTTCTCGCTCGGGTGTCCGCCAGGCGGAGGGGATGAAATGCCGCGCCTTTTCACCGGCCTGGAAGTCCCCGAGAGCGTGGCGCTGCGCCTGTCGCTCCTGCGCGGAGGATTGGGCGGCGCGCGCTGGATCGAGCCCGGCGATTATCATGTGACGCTCACCTTTGTGGGTGAAATTGACGGCGCCGCCGCACGGGAGCTTGAGGATGAGCTGGCGCAAATCGAGAGCGAGCCGTTCTGCGTTCGATTGACCGGGCTCTCCTCCTTCGGGGGCGATCGCCCCCGCGCGCTCATCACAAGCGTTGACCTCACGTCTCCCTTGTCCGCCCTTCAGACGGCAAGCGACCGCGCCGTGCGGCGCATCGGCTTGGAGCCCGAGCGGCGCCGGTACACCCCGCACGTCACCATCGCCCGGCTGAATGGCGTGTCCGCGGGCGGCGTGGCCGGCTATCTTGGCGAGCGCTTTTTTGAGCCAATGGAGTTCACCGTGCGCCGGTTCGTTCTCTACTCGGCGCGCACCTCGCGGGGTGGTGGTCCATACACCGTCGAGGCGGCGTATCCGCTGCGCTGATTACGGCTCGAGCACGGAATCCCAGTAAAGATAGTCGAGCCAGCTGTCGTGCAGGTAGTTCGGGGGAAACTGCCGGCCATTCTGGTGCAGATCGTGAACCGATGGCTGAAACGGCGCCGCCGCGGGGACCATCGCGGCTTCGGCGGGCATCCGGTCCGCCTTGCGCAGGTTGCAGGGAGAACAAGCGGCTACGACATTCTCCCAGGTTGTCGTGCCGCCGCGTGAGCGAGGAATAACATGATCGAAAGTGAGGTCTTCATGCGCGCCGCAATACTGGCAGGTGAAGCGGTCCCGGAGGAAGACGTTGAACCGGGTAAACGCCGGTTGTCGAGAAGGTTTGATATACGTCTTGAGCGAAACGACTGAGGGAAGCTGGATTTCGAAGGAAGGACTTCGGACAATCTTGTCGTAATGGGAGACGATATTCACGCGATCAAGGAAGACTGCCTTGATGGCGTCCTGCCATGACCATAACGACAAGGGGTAGTAGCTCAGCGGACGGAAGTCAGCGTTGAGCACGAGTGCCGGACAGGCCTCCGGCGATACATTCGGCTGGAAGTGAACAGTCAAGGCCGACCACCTCTCCGGCGCGGGACATGGCCCGCGCGCCGGGAGATAGTCTAATAGCCTTGTGACCTTCTTGTGAAGTCCCCCGACTCAGCGGGTCGGGACCGGCGTGCCGCTGCGATAATCATAGAAGCCGCGCTTGGTCTTGCGGCCAAGCCATCCGGCTTCGACATACTTCACGAGCAGAGGGCAAGGACGATACTTGGTGTCCGCGAGGCCTTCGTGGAGCACCTGCATGACCGAAAGGCAGGTATCCAGCCCGATGAAGTCGGCGAGCTGCAACGGCCCCATGGGATGATTGGCGCCCAGCCGCATCGCCGTGTCGATCGCCTCCACCGATCCCACGCCCTCATACAGGGTGTAGATGGCTTCATTGATCATCGGCAGGAGGATCCGGTTGACGATGAACGCGGGGAAATCTTCCGAGACCGTGGATGTTTTCCCAAGCTTTTCAATGAACGTCCGCGCCGAGTCGAACGTGGCGTCGTCTGTGGCGATGCCGCGGATGAGTTCGACCAACTGCATCACCGGAACGGGATTCATGAAATGAATCCCGATGAATTTTTCAGGTCGATCCGTCGCTGAGGCCAGGCGCGTGATGGAAATCGACGATGTGTTCGAGGCGAGCATCGCGTCGGGCTTCACGACCGGGCACAGGCGGCTGAAAATCTTCCGCTTTGTTTCCTCGTTTTCGGTGGCAGCTTCGATGACGATGTCGCAGTCCGAAAAATCCGCGTAGTCAAACGACGGCGCGATGCGCCCAAGCGCCGACTTGCGATCCTCTTCGGAAATCTGACCCTTGCTGATCTGCCGGGCCATATTGCCGTTGATGGTTGCGAGCCCGGCGTGAACTCGCTCCTCGCTCATGTCGTTGAGCACGACGTTGCAGCCGGCGAGCGCCGTTACATGAGCAATCCCGTTGCCCATCTGCCCCGCGCCGACGATGCCAACCTTTTTAATCTCGAGCGTCATTCGGCCACCGCGTCTCGTCTTTCCAGGAGAAGAGCCGGGATCATATGTCAGGTTCGGCCGGTATCCAACCAAGGGGCTGGGCTATTTGCGCTCTTTTTCCAGCTCGGCCCCAAGCTCGGGCAAAGCCGTGAACAGGTCCGCCGCAAGCCCGTAGTCCGCAACCTGAAAGATGGGGGCTTCCTCATCCTTGTTGATCGCGACAATGACCCTGGAGTCTTTCATCCCTGCAAGATGTTGAATCGCACCGGATATTCCAACAGCGATGTAGAGGTCGGGGGCCACGACCTTGCCGGTCTGCCCAACTTGCCAGTCATTGGGCGCGAAGCCGGAGTCAACTGCAGCTCGCGATGCCCCGATGGCCGCGTTGAGTTTGTCGGCGACGGGCTCAAGGTACGTCTTGAAGTTCTCCGCGCTCTGCATGGCGCGACCGCCTGAGATGATGATTTTGGCGGAGGTCAGCTCGGGTCGATCAGACCGTGACACCGCCTCGTTCTTGAACCGGGGATGCCAGGATTCCGTCGTCCCGCCAATCGCTTCGACTGGAGCTGGGGCATCATCGCGCGCCGGCGTGCGCCCGAAGGCCGCCGTACGCACAGTCATGACGAGGGTTTTGTCACCGCTGCGCACCGTCTGGATCGCGTTCCCGGCGTAGATCGGGCGTTCGAATGTGGTCGGATCGACAACGCGCGTGATCTCTGACACCTGCATCACGTCAAGCTTCGCAGCGACGCGCGGCATGACGCTCTTGGCCACCGATGTCGCCGAACCCACGAAAGCTGCGTAGGAGCCGGAGAGCGACAAGAGCAGAGCCGCCAGAGGCTCGGCCATCTGGTGCGCATAGATCGCCGTGTCCGCTACAAGCACCTTCTCGACGCCGGCGAACGTAGCCGCCTGCCGCGCGGCTTCCCCGACGTTCTCCCCCGCAACGAGGATGTGAACCGGGCGACCGAGGACGAGCGCGGCCGTGAGAGCTTTGGCGGTCGCGTCCGCGAGCGCGCTGCCGGACAGGTCTGCGAGAAGCAAGGTTTTCATGGCAGGACTCCCGCCTCTTCCTTGAGCTTGGCGACAAGTTCCGCGACGGACTTGACCTTGACCCCGGTTTGACGCGCCGGCGGCTCCCGCGTGTCGATGATCTGCAGGCGGGGAGTCACATCGACGCCGTAATCGCCGGGCGTCTTTTCCGCGATGGGTTTCTTCTTCGCCTTCATGATGTTGGGCAGCGATGCGTAGCGTGGCTCATTGAGCCGAAGGTCCGCCGTGACGACGGCGGGCAGATCAAGTTCGATGGTCTGCAGCCCGCCATCGACTTCGCGCGTGACCTCTGCCTTGGCGCCCTCGATCATGAGACGTGACGCAAAGGTGGCCTGAGGCCAGTCAAGAAGAGCCGCCAGCATTTGCCCGGTCTGATTGCAATCATCATCGATAGCCTGCTTGCCAACGATGATGAGCCCCGCGCCCTCTTCGAGAGCCACCGCCTTGAGGAGTTTTGCGACCGCCAGCGGCTCAACAGGCGTGTCCGACTTGATGAGAACGCCACGGTCAGCACCCATGGCCAAGCCTGCGCGGATGGTTTCAGCCGCCTGGGCCGGTCCGACGGAGGCCACGATCACCTCGTCTGCAACACCGGCCTCCTTCAGTCGAAGCGCCTCCTCGAGCGCGATCTCGTCGAAGGGGTTCATCGACATCTTGACGTTTGCAAGTTCAACGCCCGAGCCGTCCGCCTTCACCCTGATTTTTACGTTGTAATCGACGACGCGCTTTGCGGGGACGAGGATTTTCATCCTTCTGAACTCTCCGGGACGACTGACGCTCTTACTGTTTGGGTAAACGTGCGGCAGGCCTTAGTCAACGCGGCCGCACAGGAGGTCTTCACCGGAACTTTCCGGGGGTCCAGAGCACGTCTCCACCTTGGCCCAGGTTGAGATGCCGCGAGGCGACGAACAGAAAATCCGAAAGACGGTTGATGTATTGCGTCGCTGCGCCGCCTACCCGTTCGTTCTCGTCGGCGGCAAGCTCCGCGACAAGGCGCTCGGCGCGGCGGCACACCGTGCGCGCCACATGAAGCGCGGCAGACCCGGGCGATCCACCCGGCAGAACAAATGACCGCAAAGGCTGCAGATCATTGTTCAGGAGATCAATCTCGGCCTCAAGGCGCGAGACCTGCGCCGGAACCATGCGCAACGGCTCGTATCCCAGGTCTGCGCCTGTGTCCGGCGTGCACAGATCGGCGCCGAGATCAAAAAGGTCGTTCTGGATCCGATGCAGCATGGCGTCCACGAGGTCGGATTCGACCTTCGTGTGCAGGCGGGCCACGCCGATGGCGGCGTTCGTTTCATCCACCGTGCCGTATGCGGTCACCCGCAGATCCCACTTCGGACGGCGTTCCCCATTGCCCAGAGCGGTTTCGCCCGCGTCGCCGGTGCGTGTGTAAATTCTGTTGAGCACAACCATGGGATTTCAGCCTGTCTTGAGCCAGAGCACGAGCATCATCACGATTACCGCGAGGAGCTGCAATCCGACGCGCCAGCGCATGAGGGTCTGTGAGAACGAAGGGCTTCCTCCCCGCAGCATGTTGGCCAGGCCGAGCAGGAGGACAAAGGACACAGCGGCCATCGGGATGACGATGGCGGCGCTCGCGTAGGACATGGTCACCTCTATGTGCGCACGCTGCTGTTATGTCGCTCGGGACGCCTACGGCTAGTAGCGCCGGAGCAACCGCTCGAAATAGTCCAGTTCGTCGCGTGGGCGGCTTGGATCCCCGAGGCGGCGCCGAAGCTCCTCAAGGACGCGCTGGGCGCGTTGGGCGGCTGGCGTCCCAACCGGGTCATACTGGCTCCGCGACTGATCGCCGCGCTCCCGCGCCTCGCGCCCGAGCGGATCAGGATTCGCCGAATCACGACTTGAGCGGCCCTGTCCGTTCGGGTCTCCCTCGCCGGCTTGCTCCCCCGGCTGCGAGCCTTGCTGCATCTGCTGAGCGAGCGACTGGGCGCCCTGGCGCAGCCCTTCGAGGGCGCGGCCCTGGGACTCGACCGCCTGACCCTGGCCTTCCTGTCCGCGTCCGAGCTGCTGTTCTGCGTCGCGCATGGCGCCCTCGGCATCTTCCAGACCTTGCTCGGGGCGCATGCCGAACCGACGCATACGTTGCTGCAGATCCTCGAGCTGTTCCCGCAGCGCCTGCTGGCGTTGCTGCAGGCTTTCCGCCTGGTCGCCCTGCTCCTGACCCTCTTGTTGCCCACGCTGTCGCCGCTGCTGAAAAGTGCGGTCCCGCAGTTCCTGCTGATCCCGCATCATCTGGTCGAGCTGGTTCAGCGAGCGGTTCATTTCCCGCGACATCTGGTTGCGCCCGTTGTCCCGGCGCGCCGACTGGAGGTTCTGCAAAAGGTTCTGCAATTGTTCGAGCATGCGCTGCGCGTCGGCCATGTTCCCGGAGCGGGCCATTTTCTCCATCTGGTCGAGCATGCGCTGCAGATCCTGCGAGGTGATCATTCGCTCGTTGGGATCAGGAGCGCTCTGATCCTGGGCGTTGTCGCGACTCCTCTGCTGCTGATCGGCAAGTTCCTGAAGAAAGCGGTCCAGCGCAGCCCGGAGTTGATCCATCAGCTGTCGGATCTCGTCTTCTGAGGCTCCGCGCTCCAGCGCCTCCCGAAGCGCCCGCTGGGCAGCCTGCAGATCACGCTCCGCCGCCGAGAGCCCGCCTTCTTCGAGCTGTAACGCCATCTGCCACATGAGGTCGGCGACCTCGCGCAAATCATCGTCGGTTTTCGCCGCGGCCAGACGAGAGTCGATTGCCTTGAGTCCGAGGAAATGGCCTGCAGGAATGGCGAACAGCTCCGGCGCGGTCGTCAGGCCGCGCAGAGCCGAACCCACGCGGCGCCTTTCCTCGGGATACAGAACCAGGGCTCGTCGCTGCTCAACGAGCGCACGGGCCAATGGATTTACGAACGGACGTTGCGGCAGGACAATTTCAACCCGGTCGCTGCGACCCGTGTTTCCGCCTTCGTCCCGCGCCACGATCTCAGCGACAACACGCGCGCCGCCCCATGGGTGGTCGGATAGATCGAGAGTGGTTTCCGCCTCCCCGACGCCTCCGGGGCCTGACGCAAGCGCCAGAGGCGCGCGCGGCGCTTCCACGAGCGGTCGCGCAGCCGGTCCGCGCCCGCGCATGGACGGTGCGGAAAACTCCAGCTCGGCGCCGACCACGCCGTAGTCATCCTCAAGGCGATAACCGAGAGTGACCGCTCCGCGACCGTTGCCGCGGGCCTCTCCCCTCCAGCTTGCGATCGGGGGCCGGTCGGGAATGGCCTGGAGCGCGAACGCGCCGACTGTCGCCGCGCCGCGGCGGATGATGACGGTCGCGTCGCCCGTGAGCGTCCATCTGCGTTCGCCCTCGGGCGAGCGCGGGGCTGCGTTCTGGCCTGGCTCCGCTTGAAGCTCCGTCAGTCCGCCCTGGGTCTCCACCGTCACTCCGGACCCGTCCGAAGTGCGCACCACAAGCAAGGATCCGGCGGGAGCTTCCACCTTTTTCTGGGTGGGTTGCGCGTCTTCTGTCGCAGCGCGCAGAAGCAGCGGCGCGCGTCCGGTGTACGCGGGCGGATCAATCCACGCATCAATGCGATAGGCGGCGCCCGCGCGCGCGCCGTCCCGTAAATCGAAGGCGGCGGCGAGCCGCGCGTACTTCTCGGGACCGGCCACGAAGGCCGATGCGACCACCCCAACCAGAACCAGCGCCCGAATGGCGAACCGATCCCTCGCCGGCATTGAAGAGGTTGGCGGCGCGACGCGCAGCCTGCTGGTCAGCCGTTGCGCCCGCTTCTGGTGGATGGCCCAGAGCGCTGCGGCTGCGGGGTCGCCAGCGACGTTGGCCGCGCGATCGTCGAGGGCGGACGCCGGGCGATGGGGCAAGCCTGTGTCCCTGTCCACACGGCTCAGGGCGTCTGCGCGCCGCGGCCATGAAGCCTGCGCAAGGAGCATCAGAGGCCAGACCAGCGCTGCGGCGGCGGCGGCCAGACCAGCGATGCGCAACCATTTGGGAGCCGCCAGCCAGACGCCGAACCATGAGACCGTGACGAAAAGGCCGGCGATGACGAACAGGGCTGCAAGCGCAGGCCATGTCGCCTCCCACAGGAGGGCGAGGCGCGCCCGTACGATCAGGCGCTCCAGCTCAACGCGGGGCGGGCCGTCGTCCAACTCGGGTCTGCCGCTCATCGACGCTCCTTCGTGGTCTCCCCAGACTAGCACGGTTGGGGACTTCGGGGAGAATCACAGATGCGACAGTCCGCAGGCTCAGCCTTTGAGCCAGTCGGGAATGACGTCGCTCCCGATCATCGCCTCATAGGTGGGGCGCGGACGCACCACCGCCCACTGTTCTCCGTCGACCATGACCTCCGGGACAAGCAGGCGCGAATTGTATGTTCCGGCCTGAACCGCCCCGTACGCTCCTGCGGACATGATGGCCAGCAGGTCGCCCGGCGCGGGGCGGGCCATCTCGCGCCCTAGCGCCAGATAGTCGCCCGTCTCGCACACAGGTCCGACAACGTCCGCCGCGATGATCTCCGGATCCGGGACCATCGCCACCGGGAGAATGTCATGGTGGGCGTCATACAGGGTTGGGCGCACCAGATCGTTCATCGCCGCATCGACGATCACGAACTGCCGGCCCTCGCCCTCCTTGATGTAGATGACGCTGGTGACCAGCACGCCCGCGTTGCCGACGAGAAGCCGACCCGGCTCAAACACGAGCTTGCATCCAAGGTTATGCGTGTGCTTCCGAACGACGGCCGCGTACCGTTCCGGGTGATAGGAGGCCGGGTCTTCGTGCTCATGGTAGGGGATGCCGAGGCCGCCGCCGAGATCCAGATGGTCGATGGCGTGTCCGTCCGCGCGCAACTCGCGCACGAACTCAGCCAGAAGCGCGAAGGCGTCGTCAAAGGGCTGCAGGTTGGTGATCTGCGAGCCGATGTGCATATCGACGCCGGTGACCAGAATCCCCGGCAGGCGCGCCGCCTCAGCGTAAACGGCGCGGGCCTTCGAGATGGGAATGCCGAACTTGTTCTCCGACTTTCCGGTCGAAATCTTCTTGTGGGTCTTGGCGTCAACGTCCGGGTTCACGCGGATGGAAACCCGCGCGGTCGTTCCTTTTTGCGATGCGACACGGGAAATCGCCAGCAATTCCGGCTCGGATTCTACGTTGAAGCACAGGATATCGAGGTCCAGCGCCAGCGCGATCTCGCGCTCCGTCTTGCCCACGCCCGAGAATGTGACGCGTGATCCGGGAACGCCTGCGGCCTGCGCCCGCAGCAGTTCGCCTTCCGACACCACGTCCATACCAGCGCCGCGCGCCGCCAGCGTGCGCAGCACCGCCTGATTGGAGTTGGCCTTCATCGCGTAACAGACGAGCGCGTCGAGCCCTGCGAACGCGTTCTGAAAGACGTCGAAGTGACGAACGATCGTCGCCGTCGAATAACAATAAAACGGCGTTCCAACCTCCGCGGCGATGGAGCGCAGATCGACGCCCTCCGCGCGCATGAACCCATCGACGTGCTTGAAGTGATGCATCGAACAGCCAGGCTTTCAGAGAATGGCGTCAAGGATGAAGGGCCGCTGGGGCGGCTTTGCGGCTGAGGAAGAATCGTCCTCGGTTCCAGCCGAACGCTGCGCCGCGCCGCCTTGCCCGGCTGCGTTGGCGGGGCGGGCTCCTTCGGGCGCCTCAAGCGCCCCCTTGCGTCCACACCCGGCGAGGGGCGCCGCCAGCGCAATCGCTACAAACATGAGCAAGGCGTTACGAGAGGTTTTCAGGTTCAGCACGCGCATTCTCCGTATTGCAGGCGATCGCCCGCTCCGTCTCATCCCGACTAGACCAGACCGGACCGTGGAAGGGTGCGGCTGTTTGCCTCACGAGGCAAGAGCCGCCAGCCAACGATCCGCCTGGGCGATGACGTTGGCGGGCGACGTGCCGCCATAGCTCGTGCGGCTGCGGACCGACTGATCCACCCCCAACACCGAGAACACCTCGGTTGTGATCCGCGGCTCGACCGACTGCATTTGGGCGAGAGACAGATCCTCCAGCCCGGTCCCCTGCTCGGATGCGATCCGCACGAGGCTGCCCGTGACATGGTGCGCCTGCCGGAAGGGCAGGCCCAGCGCCCGCACCAGCCAGTCGGCGAGGTCCGTCGCCGTGGCGAAGCCGGCGCCCGCCGAACTCTTCATGCGCTCCGTTGATGGAATCATGTCGCGGACCATCCCCTCGGTCGCGGCGATGCAAAGCGAAAGCGCGTGGAGGGCGTCGAACGTCCCCTCCTTGTCTTCCTGCATGTCTTTCGAATAGGCGAGCGGAAGCCCCTTCATCACCGTCAGGATTCCCATCAGGGCGCCGAAGACGCGGCCGCTCTTGCCGCGCACAAGCTCCGCCGCGTCAGGATTGCGCTTCTGCGGCATGATGGACGAGCCCGTGGTGAACTTGTCCGAGAGCGTGACGAACCCGAACTGGGGCGTGACCCACAAGACGATTTCTTCCGCGAGCCGGGACAGGTGCACGGCGCAAATGGAGGCCGCAGCCAGCGTCTCCATAACGAAGTCGCGGTCAGAGACGCTGTCGATCGAGTTGGCGGTGGGCCGGTCGAACTCAAGCGCTTTGGCCGTCATCTCCCGATCGATGGGGAACGACGTGCCAGCCAGCGCGGCAGCCCCAAGCGGGCATTCGTTCAGCCGCTTGCGGGCGTCTGCAAAGCGGCCCCGATCGCGGCCCAACATCTCGACGTAGGCGAGCAGATGGTGTCCAAACGTCACAGGTTGAGCCGACTGCATATGCGTGAAGCCGGGCATGACGGCGCCCGCGTTTTCGCGCGCCTTTTCGGCCATGGCCCGCTGCAGGCTGCGAAGCTGCTGCTCGATCTGGTCGATGGCGTCGCGCACCCAGAGGCGAAAATCCAGCGCCACCTGATCGTTACGCGAGCGCGCGGTGTGCAGGCGTCCGGCGCTCGGGCCGATGATGTCGGCGAGGCGCGCCTCCACGTTCATGTGGATGTCCTCGAGCGCCCGGGAAAACGTGAACTCACCGGTCTCGATCTCCCGCGCGACCTGGTCGAGCCCGCGGGTAATGGCCTCCGCATCCTCGGCCCCCACGATCCCGCGAGCGGCGAGCATGGCGACGTGCGCCTTTGAGCCGCGGATGTCCTGGGCGGCGAAACGGTAGTCGAAACCGATGGAGGCGTTTATCTCCTCCATGATGGCGTCCGGCGCGCTGGAGAAGCGGCCGCCCCACATCTGATTGCTCATTTGCCGCCTTTCAAGCAAGAAAGCGTCCACATGACCGACACCGGACAGACTCCGAAATCCCGCGCCCCGTCGGGTCTATTCAAGCGGGTCGCCCTGGGCCTCGGGGCGGCCGTGGCGGTTCTCGGCGTCCTATACGGGACTATGCCGCAGATCGGCAAGGAAAGCGCGGGGGCGTGCGCGGCTTCGGCGGACGCCGCGCGTCGCATCGCGCCTTACGCCAGGGGCGAAGTCGCTTCGCTGGTCGTCGCCAAAAACCCGACGCCGGCCGTTCCGATCGCGTTCGACGGGCCCGACGGAGCGCGGCTCGGTCTGGAGAACTTCCGCGGCAAGGCGGTGCTCGTCAACCTGTGGGCCACGTGGTGCTTGCCTTGCAGGGCGGAAATGCCCGCGCTCGACCGCCTCCAGGCCAAGCTCGGCGGGGATGCTTTCGAGGTTGTGACGATCAACATCGACACCGCACGGCTCGAGCGCCGCGAGGCCTTCTGGAAGGAGACAGGGCTGTCCTCACTGACTTTTTACTCGGACCAGAAAGCTGATGTCTTCCAGACGCTCAAGCGCGCGGGAAAGGCGGTTGGCCTTCCCACCACACTGCTGATTGACTCAAAAGGGTGTGAGGTCGGTGTGATGGCGGGTCCGGCGGAATGGGACTCAGAGGACGCGGTTCGTCTTGTGTCAGCTTTACTTGACAAATAGGAGATAAGCTCACTTGACACTTCGGTTGCTCAGGTCGTCCAGAGCTTTGGTCGATGTTGCGGCCCCCGCAGGTTTCGATTAGTTAAGCCAACCGATCTTCCCGTTCAGAGGCGCCAGATGGCACGTACAGACCAGAGCCCGATCGCGCACGAGAATCGCCGACCGCTCTCTCCGCATCTTCAAGTTTACCGGTTCGCTCTGACCATGGCGATGTCCATTGCGCATCGAATCACGGGCGTCGGGCTTTACCTGGGAACCGTTCTTCTTGCCTGGTGGCTTGTGGCCGCCGCCACGGACGCCGCGGCCTTCGCGACCGTTTCATGGTTCATGGGCACGATTTTCGGCCGTCTGATCCTGTTCGGGTTCACGTGGGCGTTGTTTCATCACATGCTCGGCGGCGTGCGGCACTTCATCTGGGACGCCGGATACGGCATGGACCATCCCCATCGCGAGTACCTTGCCAAGGGCACCTTGATCGGCGGCGTTGTGCTGACGGTGCTGGTCTGGATCGCCGCTTACGCGGTCCGCTGAGGTCGGGAGCTACATTATGGACAAGAACACCGCCTCGATGCGCACAGCGGCCTCGAAGGTCCGCCATCTCGGATCCGCCCGCTCCGGAACGCAGCACGCCTGGCGCATGCGCGTCACCTCGTTCGCGCTGCTTCCGTTGAGCGTGGCGTTCATCTGGATCGTCCTGAGCCTCGTCGGCAAGGACTACGCGACCGTGCGTGCGACCCTCGGGAGCCCGTTCGTCGCCATCGTCATGCTGCTCTTCGTGCCCACCAGCGTCTATCACATGATGCTGGGCATGCAGACCATCATCGAGGACTACGTTCACGGCGAGCACGCCAAGACGTGGTCCCTCCTCGCCAACATGTTCTTCTGCGCTGTGGTTGGGCTCGCGACAGTCTACGCGATCCTGCGCCTCAGCTTCATGTGATCAACGTCTGACATAGATCAGCCGCCAAGGGGTAACTTCATGGCCAACGCTACGGCTACCAATGGTTCAACCGCTCCGGGCATCAACGGCGCGGCCTATCCCATCACCGACCACACGTTCGACGTCGTGGTGGTGGGCGCCGGCGGCGCCGGGCTGCGCGCAACGGTGGGCTGCTCGCAGGCGGGCCTGCGCACAGCGTGCATCTCGAAGGTGTTCCCGACCCGCTCGCATACTGTGGCCGCCCAGGGCGGCATCTCAGCGGCGCTGGGCAACATGGGCCCCGACGACTGGCGCTGGCACATGTATGACACCGTGAAGGGCTCCGACTGGCTCGGCGACCAGGACTCCATCGAATATCTGTGCCGCAACGCTCCCGCCGCAGTGTACGAACTGGAGCACTGGGGCGTGCCCTTCTCCCGCACCGAGGAAGGCAAGATTTACCAGCGTCCGTTCGGCGGCATGACCACCGATTATGGCAAGGGCACCGCCCAGCGCACCTGCGCCGCCGCCGACCGCACGGGCCACGCGATCCTGCACACGCTCTACGGGCAGGCGGTGCGCAACCGCACCGAGTTTTTCATCGAGTACTTCGCCATCGATCTGATTATGGACGAGGATGGCCGTTGCCGCGGCGTCGTCTGCATCAAGATGGATGATGGAACGATTCATCGCTTCCGCTCATCGCTGACGATTCTGGCCACCGGCGGCTATGGCCGCGCCTACTTCTCGGCGACGTCCGCGCACACCTGCACGGGCGATGGCAACGCCATGGCGCTGCGCGCCGGCCTGCCGCTGCAGGACATGGAGTTCGTGCAGTTCCATCCGACGGGCATCTACGGTTCGGGCTGCCTCATCACCGAGGGCGCGCGCGGCGAGGGCGGCTACGTCACCAACGCGAAGGGCGAGCGCTTCATGGAGCGTTACGCGCCCTCTGCCAAGGATCTGGCCTCCCGCGACGTTGTGTCCCGCGCCATGACCATCGAGATCCGCGAGGGCCGCGGCGTCGGCAAGGATGCGGATCACATCCACCTGCACCTCGAGCACCTTGATCCGAAGATCCTGCACGAGCGCCTGCCCGGCATCTCGGAGAGCGCGCGGATCTTCGCCGGCGTGGACGTCACGAAGGAGCCGATCCCGGTTCTGCCGACCGTCCACTACAACATGGGCGGCATCCCGACGAACTATCACGGCGAGGTCGTCACCAAGAAGGCCGGCGATCCCGATTACATTGTGCCGGGCCTGATGGCGCTGGGCGAGGCGGCCTGCGTGTCGATCCACGGCGCGAACCGCCTTGGATCGAACTCGCTCATCGACCTCGTGGTCTTCGGCCGAGCGGCGGGCATGCGCGCCGCCGAGATCGTCAAGCCGGGCGAGAAGCAGGCCGAGCTGCCGAAGGACTCTGCGGACCTCGCGCTGTCGCGCCTCGACCGCTACCGCTGGTCGAAGGGTGGCACGCCGACCGCGCAGCTGCGCGAGAAGATGCAACGCACCATGCAGAACAACTGCGCGGTGTTCCGCACGGGCGAAGTTCTTGAGGAGGGCTCAAAGCTCATCCACGACGTGTGGCAGGGCATTGGCGACGTGGCCATCACCGACCGTTCGCTGATCTGGAACTCGGACCTCATTGAGACGATGGAGTTCGACAACCTGATCATCCAGGCCGTGGTGACGATGGACTCCGCTGTCGAGCGCAAGGAAAGCCGCGGCGCCCACGCCCGTGAGGATTTCCCGGATCGCGACGACGCGAGCTGGATGAAGCATACGCTTGCCTGGGCCAGCGACGAGACAAAGCGCGTCTCCATCGACTTCCGTCCGGTGCACACCTACACGATGACCAACGAAATCAGCTACATCGAGCCCAAGGCGCGCGTGTACTGACGCGGAGAGGCAGCAATGGTCGAATTCGCTCTTCCCAAAAACTCGCGCCCGGTGGCCGGCAAGACCTGGCCGCGTCCCGCCGGCGCCACGAACGTCCGCGAGTTCCGTGTCTATCGCTGGAACCCCGAGGACGGGCAGAACCCGCGCACCGACACGTACTTCGTCGATATGGACGACTGCGGTCCGATGGTTCTGGACGCTATCATCTGGATCAAGAACAAGGTTGATCCGACGCTGACGTTCCGCCGTTCGTGCCGCGAAGGCATCTGCGGTTCGTGCGCCATGAACATCGACGGCACGAACACGCTTGCGTGTACGAAGGACATGGCGACGATCTCCGGCGCGGTGAAGATCTACCCGCTGCCGCACATGAAGGTGATCAAGGATCTCGTCCCTGATCTCACGACTTTTTATGCGCAGCACGCCTCTATCGAACCGTGGCTGAAGACGGACACGCCCCAGCCGGAGCGCGAGTGGGCTCAGTCTCCGGGCGACCGCGCCAAGCTCGACGGCCTCTACGAGTGCATCCTGTGCGCTTGTTGCTCGACCTCGTGCCCGAGCTACTGGTGGAACGGCGACCGCTATCTGGGCCCCGCCGCTCTCCTCCAGGCTTACCGCTGGCTTGCTGACTCGCGCGATGAAGCGACGGGAGATCGCCTCGACAATCTCGAGGATCCCTTCCGCCTCTATCGCTGCCACACCATCATGAACTGCGCCAAGACCTGCCCGAAGGGTCTGAACCCGGCGAAGGCCATCGCCGAAATCAAGAACATGATGATTTCGCGTCAGGTCTGACGCGCGATACGCGAGACGATCTTTCATCGGCCGGGACCGCAAGGTTCCGGCCGTTTCGTTTCGTCGCGCTCAACCGTCTCTTGCCAAGAACCGGGCGCGGGGGTTACTCGACGGCGAACAACCGGGCGCAGACATTGCCGAAACTCGCCGAAATGTACGCCGAAGGCGTGGGCTCAGGCCGCATCGAACAGGATGCGGCGCAACTCGCGCTGATTGAGCGATTCGACGACCTCATGGAGCGTCTTGCGCGACAACCCGCGCGTAACGGCGCCACGTCGCTGGCCCGCCTGTTCGGTCGCAAGCGAGAGGCGGAGCCCGCGCGCGGGCTCTACATCTGGGGATCTGTGGGGCGTGGCAAGACCATGCTCATGGACATGTTTTTTGACGCGGCCCCCGTGGCGGCGAAGCGCCGCGCGCATTTCCACGCGTTCATGGCCGAGGTTCACAGCCGTGTTCATGCATGGCGGCAGGAAAAGAAGGCGGGTCGCGAGAAGGGAGACGACCCGATACGTCCGGTCGCTGACCAACTCGCGAAAGAGGCGCGGCTGCTGTGCTTCGACGAGTTCACGGTCACCGATATCGCTGATGCGATGATTCTCGGGCGCCTCTTCGAGGCGCTGTTTGCGCGCGGCGTCACCATCGTAGCCACATCGAACGTGGAGCCTGAGCGCCTTTACGAGGGGGGACTCAACCGAGCGCTTTTTCTTCCCTTCGTCGCGTTGTTGACGGAGCGGATGGATGTGGCCCGGCTCGACGCCCGCACTGACTTCCGCCTGGAGAAAATCGGCGGTTCGCCAGTTTACTACACGCCGGCCGACGCCGCGGCCCGGCGCGCTATGGATCACCTGTTTGAGGCCCTGAGCGGGCGTGCGCACGGAGCGCCTGCGAGCCTTGAGGTTCTTGGCCGCACGTTGCAAGTACCTGAAGCCGCCAGCCATGTGGCGCGGTTCTCGTTCGACGATCTGTGTCGCCGGCCACTCGCGGCGGTGGATTATCTTGCGCTGGCGGAGAACTTCCACACGGTCTTTGTTGATGGAGCCCCGGTGATGCCGCAACACATGCGCAACGAGGCCAAGCGTTTCATCAATCTCATCGACACGCTCTACGATCAGCACGTGAAGCTCATCATATCCGCCGACGCGCCTCCCACAGGCCTGTACACGGGAGACTATGGTCGCGAAGCGTTCGAGTTCGAGCGCACCGCCTCGCGCCTCATCGAGATGCAGTCGGAGTCTTATCTCGCGCTGCCGCACGGGAAGATTGATTCCCATGGCTCGGGGGATAGCACCGGCCTTGCGGAAACCTGAATCGTCATGGCGCGGTCCGCAGCAGTCGAGCCGATCGACGGACGCATCCTGAGGATCGCTGCGGAACATATCCGTCGGTACGGCCTTGAGCGCACGACGGTGGTGAGCATCGCGGCGGAGGCCGGCATGTCCCACGCCAACGTCTATCGCTACTTTCCGTCAAAAGATTCTCTCATTGAAGCCCTCACTGACCACTGGCTCAAGCCTATCGAGGCGGGCCTGCATGAGATTGCGGACGCGCCCGACCCTGCAGATGACAAGCTTGAGCGGATCTTGTCCGCCGTGCACCGCGCCTATCGCAACAAGGTCGAGACCGACCCGAACCTTTTCGCCATCTTTGCCGACGCCGCCGAAGCGGGACGCGCCACCGCGCGCCGCCACCGCGCTCGCCTCCAAGCCGAAATCCAGCGGGTGGTCGAGGAAGGCATGTCGAGCGGCGTCTTTCGCTCGGCGGATGTGCGCCGGGCCGTGGCGCTGGTCTTCGACGGGCTTTACCGCTTCATCCATCCGATCGCCGTCCGGCTCGACCGGGATGTTCCCCGGGAGCAAATCGACGCCAGATTCGAGCGTCTCACCCAGGTAATCCTCCGCGCGCTCGCCTTCAGGTTCTGAGCCCCGAGGCTTTCAGCTGACATTTTTTGTTTTTTGTAATGGCGTCGCCGACCGCCTCCATGGCCCCTGACGCTCCCCTGACATAGAGCTCTATCCATCTGATTTCCTGAAATCTTCTCCAGATAGCTTCGTACATCGAGGGAACCTTGTCCGGGCCATCTGGACGAAGGGCGAAACGCTTCGCCCTTGTATTGCCCGAGTGATGGAGTCAAAGACCCCGCGAAACGGGCGGCTGCCCGGATGTCGAAGCGAGGACCGTCCATATGGCGCGAAAGAAGATTGCACTCATCGGAGCGGGGCAGATTGGCGGCACGCTTGCCCTGCTCGCAGGCATGAAGGAACTGGGCGACATCGTCCTCTTCGACATCGCCGACGGCATTCCCCAGGGCAAGGCTCTGGACCTCGCTGAAGCATCGCCGGTTGAAGGCTTTGATTCCCGCCTGTCGGGCGCGAGCGACTACTCCGCCATCGCCGGCGCCGATGTGGTGATCGTCACCGCAGGCGTGCCCCGCAAGCCGGGAATGAGCCGCGACGACCTTCTGGGCATCAACCTGAAGGTGATGGAGTCGGTTGGCGCCGGCATCAAGCAGCACGCGCCTAACGCGTTCGTGATCTGCATCACCAACCCCCTCGACGCCATGGTGTGGGCGCTCCAGAAGGCGTGCGGCCTGCCGAGCAACAAAGTCGTCGGCATGGCCGGCGTGCTCGACTCGGCTCGCTTCCGCTGGTTCCTGGCCGAAGAGTTCAACGTGTCGGTTGAGGATGTCACCGCCTTCGTGCTCGGCGGCCATGGCGACGATATGGTTCCCTCCGTCCGCTACTCGACGGTTGCCGGCATTCCGCTGCCCGACCTCGTGAAGATGGGCTGGACCACGCAGGAGAAGATCGACGCCATCGTGAAGCGCACGCGCGGCGGCGGCGGCGAGATCGTCAACCTGCTGAAGACGGGCTCCGCGTTCTACGCGCCGGCGTCCTCCGCCATCGCCATGGCCGAGAGCTACCTGCGCGACAAGCGCCGCGTGCTCCCCTGCGCCGCTTATCTCGATGGCCAGTACGGCGTGAAGGGCATGTACGTCGGCGTGCCGGTGGTCATCGGCGCGAATGGCGTGGAGAAGATCGTCGAGATCACGCTGGACGACGCTGAGAAGCAGATGTTCGCCACCTCCGTGAAGTCCGTCCAGTCGCTTGTGGACGCCTGCAAGACCATCAATCCGGCGTTCGCCTGATCGGCGCGGCGGTCGCCGCGCGGCCGCCCCTGATCGAACCAAGTTGAGGGCAGATCAATGAACATTCATGAATATCAGGCGAAGGCCGTTCTGAAGGAGTACGGCGTTCCCGTGTCCCGCGGCGTCGCGGTGATGAAGGCTGAAGATGCTGAAGCGGCTGCGCGCGAACTCGGCGGCCCGCTGTGGGTCGTCAAGTCGCAGATCCATGCGGGCGGCCGCGGCAAGGGCAAGTTCAAGGAAGCCTCCGCTGGTGAAAAGGGCGGCGTGCGCCTCGCCAAGTCGGTGGAAGAGGTGGCGGAGTTCTCCAGGCAGATGCTTGGCGCGACGCTTGTCACCATCCAGACCGGCCCCGCCGGCAAGCAGGTGAACCGCCTCTACATCGAGGACGGATCGGACATCGAGAAGGAGTTCTATCTCTCCGCGCTCGTTGATCGCGCCACCTCGCGCGTGTCCTTCGTCGTCTCCACGGAAGGCGGCATGGACATCGAGCAGGTCGCCCACGACACGCCCGAGAAGATCCTCACCTTCTCGATTGATCCCGCGACCGGTGTGATGCCCCACCATGGCCGCACTGTGGCGAAGGCGCTGGGCCTCTCCGGCGAACTCGCCAAGCAGGCCAACAAGCTGCTGGGCCAGCTCTATCGCGCCTTCGTCGAGAAGGACATGGCGATGCTGGAGATCAACCCGCTGATCATCACCAAGCAGGGCGAGCTCAAGTGCCTTGACGCGAAGGTGTCGTTCGATTCGAACGCGCTCTACCGTCATCCCGAGATCATGGCGCTGCGCGACGAGACCGAAGAAGATGCGAAGGAGATCGAGGCGTCCAAGCACGACCTCGCCTACATCGCGCTCGACGGCACAATTGGCTGCATGGTCAACGGCGCCGGCCTCGCCATGGCGACCCTCGACATCATCAAGCTCTACGGCGAATCGCCCGCGAACTTCCTTGATGTCGGCGGCGGCGCCTCCGAAGAAAAGGTGACCGCGGCGTTCAAGATCATCACTGCAGATCCGAACGTGAAGGGCATCCTCGTCAACATCTTCGGCGGCATCATGAAGTGCGACGTCATCGCGCGCGGCGTACTCGCCGCGGTGAAGGCTGTCGGCCTGCAGGTTCCGCTCGTCGTTCGCCTGGAAGGCACGAACGTCGAGGAAGGCAAGCAGATCATCCGTTCTTCGGGTCTCAACGTCATTCCGGCTGACGACCTCGACGACGCCGCCCAGAAGATCGTGAAGGCCGTCAAGGAGGCCGCATAATGTCCGTTCTCATCAACGCCAATACGAAGGTCATCTGCCAGGGTTTCACCGGCAAGAATGGCACCTTCCACTCCGAGCAGGCGATCGCTTACGGCACGAAGATGGTTGGCGGCGTGACGCCCGGAAAAGGCGGCTCCACCCACATCAACCTGCCGGTCTTCGATACGGTTGCTGAAGCCCGTGAGGCCACCGGCGCTGACGCGTCTGTCGTGTACGTTCCGCCGCCGTTCGCCGCAGATTCCATCTGCGAGGCGATCGACGCCGAGATCCCGCTGATCGTCTGCATCACGGAAGGCATTCCGGTCACGGACATGATCCGCGTGAAGCGCTCGCTCTCGGGCTCGAAGTCGCGCCTCATCGGCCCCAACTGCCCGGGCATCGTGACGGCTGGCGAGTCGAAGATCGGCATCATGCCGGCCAACATCTTCAAGCGCGGCAACGTCGGCATCGTCTCCCGCTCGGGCACGCTGACCTACGAGGCGGTGTTCCAGACCTCGCAGGAAGGCCTCGGGCAGACCACGGCGGTCGGCATCGGCGGCGACCCGGTCAAGGGCACCGAGTTCATCGACGTGCTCGAGATGTTCCTGGCTGACGACGCCACGACCTCGATCATCATGATCGGCGAGATCGGCGGCTCGGCGGAAGAAGAAGCGGCCCAGTTCCTCAAGGACGAAGCCAAGCGCGGGCGCAAGAAGCCGATGGTCGGCTTCATCGCTGGCCGCACGGCGCCTCCGGGCCGCCGCATGGGCCATGCCGGCGCCATCATCTCCGGCGGCAAGGGCGGCGCTGAAGACAAGATCGCCGCGATGGAAGCGGCTGGAGTCCGTGTCTCGCCTTCGCCCGCGCGTCTCGGCAAGACTCTCGTCGAAGTGTTGAAGGGCTGAGGCCCCAAGCCGCGCTCGCGCAAGCGGGCGCGGATCAACCCCTGAATTTGATCGCGCCGGCGCAACCGCGCGGCGCTGATATCCGGAGGCCTTAAGGACATGGCGCGCCAGGATCTGAACGAAGCGCTTTTGCAGACATCGTTCCTTTACGGCGGCAACGCCGCCTACATTGAGGATCTCTACGCCCGTTATCAGGCCGATCCGATGGCGGTCGATGCCGAATGGCGCGAGTTCTTCGGCGCGCTGCGCGACGATGCGAGCGCGGTGAAGCAGAACGCCCGCGGCGCTTCCTGGAAGCGGCCCAACTGGCCGGTGCACGCCAACGGCGAACTCGTATCGGCGCTTGACGGCAACTGGGGCCAGGTCGAGAAGGCCATTGGCGACAAGATCAGCGCGAAGGCTGCAGCCAAGGGCGCTCCCGCCAGCGGGGCTGAGATCGAGCGTGCGACCCGCGACAGTGTGCGCGCCCTCATGATGATCCGCGCCTATCGCATGCGCGGCCACTTGCATGCGCAGCTTGATCCGCTCGGACTCGAACCGACCAAGGATCACGAGGAGCTGCATCCGTCGAGCTATGGTTTCACGGACGCCGACTACGATCGCAAGATCTTTATCGACAACGTTCTTGGGCTTGAATACGCGACCATCCGCGAGATGATGGCGATCCTGCGCCGCACGTATTGCGGCACGATTGGCTTCGAGTTCATGCACATTTCCGACCCCGCGGAAAAGGCGTGGATTCAGGAACGCGTCGAAGGTCCGGACAAGGAAATTACATTCACCCGCGAAGGCAAGCGCGCGATCCTTTCGAAGCTCGTCGAGGCTGAGGGCTTCGAGAAGTTCTCGGACCTGCGCTTCCGCGGCACGAAGCGCTTCGGTCTTGATGGCGGCGAAGCGATGGTGCCCGCCCTTGAGCAGATCATCAAGCGCGGCGGCGCGCTCGGCCTGCAGGAAATCGTGTTCGGCATGTCGCACCGCGGCCGTCTGAACGTGCTCGCGAGCGTGATGAGCAAGCCGCACCGCGCCATCTTCCACGAGTTCAAGGGCGGCTCGTTCGCGCCTGACGAAGTGGAAGGCTCGGGCGACGTCAAGTATCACCTCGGCGCCTCATCCGACCGTGAGTTCGACAACAATAAGGTTCACCTGTCGCTTACCGCCAATCCATCCCACCTTGAGATCGTTGATCCGGTGGTGCTGGGTAAGGTGCGCGCCAAGCAGGACCAGCTGGGCGACATCACAGAGCGCAACAAGGTGTTGCCGCTCCTCATCCATGGCGACGCGGCCTTTGCGGGCCAGGGCGTGGTGGCCGAGTGCTTCGGTCTGTCGGGCCTGAAAGGCCACCGCACCGGCGGCTCAATCCACTTCATCGTGAACAACCAGATCGGCTTCACGACGTATCCGCGCTATTCGCGTTCGTCGCCGTATCCTTCAGACGTCGCCAAGATGATCGAGGCGCCGATCTTCCACGTGAACGGCGACGACCCGGAAGCGGTGGTTTTCGCGGCGAAGGTGGCGATCGAGTTCCGGCAGAAGTTTCATAAGCCGGTCGTCATCGACATGTTCTGCTATCGCCGCTTCGGCCACAACGAGGGCGACGAGCCGGCGTTCACGCAGCCCCTGATGTACCAGAAGATCAGGAGCCATCCGACCACCCTCGAAATCTACACCAAGAAGCTCGTAACTGAAGGCGTCGTCACCCAGGGCGAGGTCGACAAGATGGTCGCCGACTGGCGGTCCCGGCTCGATGCTGAGTACGAGGCGGGTCAGTCTTACAAGCCGAACAAGGCCGACTGGCTCGATGGCCGCTGGTCCGGCCTGCGCGCGGCGGAAGCGATGTCAGACGACCCCCGTCGGGGCGAGACTGGCGTCGAGATGTCGAAGCTGCAGGAGATTGGGACCAGGATCAGCCAGACCCCGGAGGGGTTCAACGCCCACCGTACGATCCAGCGCTTCATGGAAAACCGGAAGCAGATGATCGAGACGGGCGAGGGCCTCGACTGGGCGATGGCGGAAGCGCTGGCCTTCGCCACCTTGTGCGACGAAGGCCACCCCGTTCGCCTGTCGGGACAGGACTGTGAGCGTGGCACATTCTCGCAGCGTCACTCCGTACTGATCGATCAGCAGACCGAAGCGCGCTACGTGCCCCTTAACAACGTCCGCGACGGTCAGGCCCGTTACGAGGTCATCAACTCGATGCTCTCGGAAGAAGCGGTGCTTGGCTTCGAGTACGGTTTCTCGCTTGCGGAGCCGAACGCGCTGACCATGTGGGAAGCCCAGTTCGGCGACTTCGCCAACGGCGCGCAGGTCGTGTTCGACCAGTTCGTCTCGTCGGGCGAGCGCAAGTGGCTGCGCCTGTCGGGCCTCGTCTGCCTGCTGCCGCACGGCTACGAAGGCCAGGGTCCGGAGCACTCCTCCGCCCGTCTTGAGCGCTATCTGCAGATGTGCGCCGAGGACAACATGCAGGTCGCCAACTGCACCACGCCCTCGCAGTATTTCCACATCCTGCGCCGTCAGCTGAAGCGCGATATCCGCAAGCCGCTCATCCTCATGACGCCGAAGTCGTTGCTGCGCCACAAGCGCGCGGTGTCGAAGCTCGAGGAGTTCAGCGCGGGCGCCACGTTCCACCGCCTGCTGTGGGAAGATGGCGAGCGCGTGCGCGGCGAGCGGCCCAAGCTCGTGAAGGATGACAAGATCCGTCGCGTCATCCTGTGCACCGGCAAGGTCTACTACGACCTCTACGAGGAGCGTGAGCGCCGGGGCATCGACGATGTTTACATCGTGCGCGTCGAGCAGCTCTATCCGTTCCCGCTCAAGGCGCTGGTCGCCGGCCTCTCCCGCTTCAAGAAGGCGGATGTGGTCTGGTGTCAGGAAGAGCCCAAGAACATGGGCGCCTGGACGTTCGTCGAGCCCTACATCGAGTGGGTGCTCAGCCAGGCCGGGGGCAAGAGCAAGCGTCCTCGCTATGTGGGGCGCCCCGCGTCCGCTGCGACCGCGACGGGCCTCATGTCCAAGCATCTCGCCCAGCTGAAGGCGTTCCTCGACGACGCTTTCGCCGAGTAAGCAACAGCACACATATCTGAACAGAGGCCGCCCACGGCGGAAGCGACACCATGAGCACCGAAATCAGAGTCCCGACCCTCGGCGAGTCCGTGTCCGAGGCCACCATCGCCAAGTGGTTCAAGAAGCCCGGCGACGCGGTGAAGGCCGACGAGCCCCTCGTTGAACTGGAAACCGACAAGGTCACTCTCGAAGTGAATGCGCCGGCTGCTGGCGTGCTTGCCGAGATCACCGCAAAGGACGGGGAGACCGTGTCTCCCGGCGCCCTTCTCGGCCAGATCATGGCGGGCGGCGGCGCCGTTGTCGCCGCGCCGGTGGCTGCGCCTGCCGCCGCTCCCAAGGCGCCCGAGGCGCCGAAGACTGCCGTCGGCATGCCGCCGGCCCCCTCGGCTGCGAAGGTCGCCGCTGACAACAACGTCGATCTCGGCGCCGTCGCCGGCTCCGGCAAGCGCGGTCAGGTGCTGAAGGGCGATGTGCTGGCCGCCATGGCGGCGCCTGCGCCTGCGCCCGCCCCTGTGGCGTTGCGCGCGCCCTCGCCGGCTGACGATGCCTCGCGCGAAGAGCGCGTGCGTATGACCAAGCTGCGCCAGACCATTGCGCGCCGCCTCAAGGATGCGCAGAGCACAGCCGCCATGCTGACGACCTTCAACGAGGTCGACATGAGCGAAGTGATGGCGTTGCGCGCCCGCTACAAGGACGTGTTCGAGAAGAAGCACGGCGCGAAGCTCGGCTTCATGAGCTTCTTCGTGAAGGCCTGCACCCAGGCGCTCAAGGAGCTGCCGGCGGTCAACGCCGAGATCGACGGCACGGACATCGTTTACAAGAATTACTACCATGTCGGCATCGCCGTCGGCACCGAGAAGGGCCTCGTGGTTCCCGTGGTCCGTGAAGCGGACGGCATGGGCCTCGCCCAGATCGAGAAGACCATTGCCGACTTCGGCAAGCGCGCCCGCGACGGTCAGCTCAAGATCGAGGAGATGCAGGGCGGCACGTTCACGATCACCAACGGCGGCATCTACGGCTCGCTGATGTCGACGCCGATCCTCAATGCGCCTCAGTCCGGCATCCTTGGCATGCACAAGATCCAGGAGCGGCCGATGGTCGTGAACGGCAAGATCGAAGTGCGCCCGATGATGTATCTCGCGCTGAGCTACGATCACCGCATCGTCGATGGCAAGGAAGCTGTCACCTTCCTCGTGCGCGTCAAGGAAGCGCTGGAGGATCCCGCGCGCCTCGTGCTCGATCTCTGATCGTCTTGTCCGTCGCGCCCGCGAAAGCCATCTGGCTTCAAGGGCGCGACGGCGCCTTCTTTGACCTGGCCCGCACGGGCAGTATGGCCGCCTTGAGCGCCCCACCGCGCCGCCGCCTTACGGCTCTTGCATGAAGCGTCGTGAAGCCGACGCGCACCCAACTCTCACCCGAACGAAAGCCACGCGATGTCCTACGATCTCATTGTCATCGGCACCGGCCCCGGCGGTTACGTCTGCGCGATCCGCGCCGCTCAGCTCGGCATGAAGGTTGCGGTCGTCGAGAAGCGGAAGACCCACGGCGGCACGTGCCTCAACGTGGGCTGCATTCCCTCCAAGGCGCTGCTGCATGCGTCGGAAATGTTCGCGCAAGCCACCCATGATCTGCCGGCGCTCGGCGTGGTGGTCGGAAAGCCGCAGCTCGACCTGCCTGCGATGATGAAGCACAAGGACGACACTGTTTCGGCGAACGTGAACGGCGTCGGCTTCCTGCTGAAGAAGAACAAGGTGGACGCCTTCCACGGGCGCGGCGTCGTGAAGGGCGCCGGCAAGGTGGACGTGGTGGCCGAGGATGGCTCCGTGACCTCGCTGGAGACCCGCAACATCGTGATCGCCACAGGCTCCGAGGCGTCGACCCCGCCGGGCGTCAGCGTCGCCTTCGACGAGGAGGTCATCGTCACCTCCACGGGCGCCATCGCCCTCGACAAGGTTCCTGGCAAGCTGCTGGTGATCGGCGCTGGCGTCATCGGCCTTGAGCTGGGTTCGGTGTGGAGCCGTCTGGGCGCGCAGGTGGAGGTGATCGAGTATCTGGACCGTATCCTGCCGGGCATGGATCTCGACGTCGCCAAGCAGTTCCAGCGCATCCTCGAGAAGCAGGGCGTCAAGTTCCACCTGTCCTGTAAGGTGACAGGCGTCGCGCGTTCGGGCGCCGGCGCGTCCGTCACGTTCGAGCCAGTGGCCGGCGGCGACGCTCAGTCCATGGCCGCGGACGTGGTGCTCGTGGCGACGGGGCGTCGCCCCTACACGGACGGCCTCGGGCTCGAGGAGGCGGGCGTGGCCATGGATCGCGGCCGCATCGTCATTGATGAGCATTTCCGCTCCAGCGTCGCGGGCGTTTACGCCATTGGCGACGTGGTGCGCGGCCCGATGCTCGCCCATAAGGCCGAGGATGAGGGTGTCGCGGTGGCGGAAATCATCGCCGGCCAGCACGGGCACGTGAACTACGACGTCATCCCCGGCGTCGTGTACACGCACCCGGAAATCGCCGCCGTGGGCAAGACCGAGGAAGAGCTCAAGGCCGCCGGGGTCGCCTACAAGGTTGGTAAGTTCCCCTTCACAGCGAACGGGCGCGCCCGCGCCATGCGCGCGGCGGATGGATTTGTGAAGGTGCTGTCTGACGCAGAGACGGACCGCGTGTTGGGCGTTCACATCGTCGCCGTCGGCGCTGGAGAACTGATCCACGAGGCTGCCGTTCTCATGGAGTTTGGCGGCTCGGCCGAAGATCTGGCGCGCACATGCCACGCGCATCCCACCATGTCTGAGGCGGTACGCGAGGCTGCGCTCGCCGTGGACAAGCGCGCGATTCACGTCTGATCGCAGACTACCGGGCGCGTGGGTGGGCTGACATCCACGCGTCCATGAGCCGCGTCGCATCCACGGCCGTATAGACCTGCGTGGTGGACAGCGACGCGTGGCCCAGCAGCTCCTGAATGGAGCGCAGGTCGCCGCCGCGCGCCAGCAGGTGGGTGGCGAAGGAATGGCGCAACGCATGCGGCGTCGCGGTGTCGGGAAGCCCGAGCACGCCGCGCATTTGCTCAACGGCAAGCTGGATGATGCGTGGCGAGAGGGCTCCCCCGCGCACTCCCACGAAGAGCGGGCCTTCGGGCGCCAGGGGGAATGGGCACAAGGCCAGATACTCCGCCACCGCCGCCCGGACGGGCTCGATCACCGGTACGCTGCGGGTCTTCCGCCCCTTGCCGATCACTGTAACGGAGTCTGCGCTCACCGGCGCATCCTTGCGGCGCAGTCCCAGCGCCTCCGATATGCGCAGCCCGGATCCGTAGAGTAATCCGAGCACAGCGGCGTCCCGCGCCAGCACCCATTGCTCGCGCGCTTCGCCGGCGCGGGTCTCCGGCTCGGTGAGTTGCACCGCGGCGCCAGCAGTCAGGGGTTTTGGCAGGCTGCGCGGGGTCTTCGGGGACCGGACCGCGATGAAGGGAGCCGTGTTCCCCAAACCGGCCCGCTCAAGCCGGCGGACGAGGGACCGCAACGCCGCGAGGCCGCGAAGGATGGAGCGGCCGGAAACGCCGGCGCTGCGCCTGTGAGCCATGAACGCTCGCACATCGGCCGGGGTCAAGGCGCGCAAGGCCTCGCCCGTGACCTCGCAGCCGAAGTGTTCAGCCGCAAAGGTGAAGAACTGCCGCACGTCCCGCGCGTAGGACTCGACGGTCAGGGGCGAATAGCGCCGCTCGCGGGCCAGAAACTGAAGCCAAGAAAGAGCCTCCGCCGCTATCTCGACGGAGGCCCCGGGAAAAACGCTGATCTGTTCGCAACCCGTCACTGGCCGCCGCCTTCCGTCGCTTGCGGACAGCGTGGCATGAACTTCTGAACGAAACGCTTGCGGCGACTACTTGCCTTCGCGGATTTGCTCGATGGCCGTCGCCATCAGCTCGTCCATGGTGCGACGGATCTGGTGGTCGGACTGGTCAACGCCCGCAGCGTCGAAGTCTTTGCGCACCTTGCGGAACACATCATCGTCACCGGCTTCCTCGAAGTCCGCCGCGACGACGGTCCTGGCGTAGGCCTCCGCTTCGTCGCCGGTCTTGCCCAGCTTCTCGGCGGCCCAAAGGCCGAGCAGCTTGTTGCGACGGGCGCCAGCCTTGAAGCGGAGCTCCTCGTCGTGGGCGAACTTCTTCTCAAAACCTTCCTGCCGCTTGTCGAAGGTGCTCATGCAGAAAACTCCTCAAAGGCTGCACCGCAGTCGCCGACCGATATAAGCGCCGCGCCTGCAGAATGGAAGGCTGGTCCACGGCGACCGCTCGTTGTGCCGGGGGCAGCGATCGGTTAGGTTGAATGTCCGGATGAGTGTGCTACTCGAAGGTCCGAATGCTATCTGCAGCCGGCTGTCCTTTTGTGTTCCCACCTCCGGATGGGTCGAAAGGGCGGCCTTCGTTGTTTCTCGAAAAAACGGTCTTTTCAGATGAACCGTCGTCGCCGCATCTACGAAGGCAAGGCCAAGGTCTTGTACGAGGGCCCCGAGCCGGGGACGCTGATCCAGCACTTCAAGGACGATGCGACAGCGTTCAACGCCAAGAAGCACGAGGTCATTGACGGCAAGGGCGTGCTGAACAACCGCATCAGCGAGTACATCTTCCAGCATCTCAATGACATCGGCGTGCCGACCCACTTCATTCGCCGGCTCAACATGCGCGAGCAGCTGATCCGCGAGGTGGAGATCATTCCGCTTGAGGTCGTGGTGCGCAATGTTGCGGCGGGGTCGCTGTCGCAACGTCTGGGCATCGAGGAAGGCACGCCGCTGCCACGCTCGATCATCGAGTTCTACTACAAGAACGACGCGCTCAACGATCCGATGGTCTCGGAAGAGCATATCACGGCGTTCGGCTGGGCGACGCCCCAGGAAATTGACGATGTGATGGGCCTCGCCATCCGCGTGAACGATTTCCTTTCCGGGCTCTTCCTCGGCGTCGGCATCCGTCTCGTCGATTTCAAGATGGAGTGCGGTCGCCTGTGGGAAGGCGATATGATGCGCATCGTCGTGGCCGATGAAATCTCGCCCGACTCGTGCCGGCTGTGGGACATCAAGTCGTCCGACAAGCTCGACAAGGACCGTTTCCGCCGCGACATGGGCGGCCTCGTCGAGGCGTATAGCGAAGTGGCGCGTCGTCTCGGCATCATGAACGACAACGAGCCCGTTCGCACCAGCGGCCCCAAGCTCGTCAAGTAAGGGCGAGATGCTCGCCTGTTGGACCTTATCGGCCAGCGCGCAAGGTTGCGCCCGGCCTTTGCGGCGATTAACCGTGCCGCGCCCCCGGCTCCGGAGAGTTTCCCCATGAAAGCGCGCGTGACTGTCACCCTCAAAAGCGGGGTTCTGGACCCGCAAGGAAAGGCCATTGAAGGCGCGCTACGGTCCCTCGGCATCGAGGGCGTGGACGGTGTGCGGCAGGGCAAGATCTTCGAAATCGAGCTGTCGAGCGATGATCGCGCCAGCGCCGAGGCTGTTCTCAAGGAAGCGTGCGAGCGGCTGCTGGCCAACACGGTCGTCGAAAACTATCGCGTCGAGCTTCTCTGAGGTCCGCCATGCGCGCTGCCGTACTCTTGTTTCCCGGCTTGAACCGCGAGAACGACGCCATGCGCGCCCTACAGCAGGCGAGCGGCGTCAAGCCGACGCTTGTCTGGCACGCCGAGCATGATCTTCCAGCTGGCACTGATGTGGTCGTCGTCCCCGGCGGCTTCAGCTATGGCGATTACTTGCGTTGCGGCGCCATTGCGGGCCGCGCCAACATCATGAACGCTGTGCGCGCCCATGCGGCGCGCGGCGGCCTCGTGCTTGGCATCTGCAACGGCTTTCAGATCCTGTGCGAGAGCGGGCTGCTGCCGGGCGTGCTGATGCGCAACAGGAACCTGCGTTTCATCTGCCGCATGCAGCACCTGCGCGTGGAGCGCGCGGACACCGCGTTCACCAACAGGTATGCGCCGGGGCAGGTGATCGAGGTGTGCGTCGCCCACGGCGAGGGCAACTACACAGCCGACTCGCAGACGCTTGCGCGGCTTGAGGGCGAAGGGCGTGTGGCGTTCCGCTATTGCGATGCGAGCGGGCAGGTGGGCGGCGACGCCAACTGCAACGGCTCCATGAACGACATCGCCGGCGTCTACTCCGAGAAGCTCAACGTTCTGGGCATGATGCCGCATCCCGAAAATCTCATCGAAACCATCATGGGCGGCACGGACGGCCGCGGGCTGTTTGACAGCCTCGCCTCGGCCGCAGCGAAAGCGGCGTAAGCGCCGCGACTGCGCTCGCGCTCCAAACCCCGAGGGGACACGACTTTGCTGCGCAACGAACCTGAAATCACCGCCGAACTCGTGGCGGAGCATGGTCTGAAGCCGGACGAGCATCAGCGAATCCTCAAGCTGCTCGGCCGCGCGCCGACATTCACGGAGCTGGGCATCTTCTCGGCGATGTGGAACGAGCATTGCTCCTACAAGTCGTCGCGCATTCACCTGCGGAAGTTGCCAACCAAGGCGCCGTGGGTGATCCAGGGTCCGGGTGAAAACGCCGGCGTGATCGACATCGGCGATGGCCTTGCCTGCGTCTTCAAGATGGAAAGCCACAACCACCCCTCGTTCATCGAGCCCTATCAGGGCGCTGCGACGGGCGTGGGCGGCATTCTGCGCGACGTGTTCACCATGGGCGCGCGGCCCGTGGCGTGCCTCAACCTGCTGCGCTTCGGCGCGCCGGAGCATCCCAAGACCCGCCATCTGGTCGCCGGCGTCGTCGCCGGCATCGGCGGTTACGGCAACTCGTTCGGCGTGCCCACAGTCGGTGGCTCGGTGAACTTTCACACGCGCTACGACGGCAACATCCTCGTCAACGCCATGGCGGTGGGAATCGCCAGAGCGGATGAGATTTTCTACGCGAAGGCGACCGGCGTCGGTCGACCCATCGTGTATCTGGGATCCAAGACCGGGCGCGATGGCATCCACGGCGCGACCATGGCCTCGGCCGCCTTCGAGGCGGACGCGGAGGAAAAGCGCCCCACGGTGCAGGTTGGCGATCCCTTCTCGGAAAAGCTTTTGCTGGAAGCCTGCCTGGAAATCATGGCGGCAGGCTGCGTCATCGCCATTCAGGACATGGGCGCCGCCGGCCTCACGTCGTCGGCGGTGGAGATGGGCGCCAAGGGCAATCTGGGCGTGGAGCTGGATCTCGACAAGGTGCCCTGCCGCGAAGAGGGCATGACCGCCTACGAGATGATGCTCTCCGAGAGCCAGGAGCGCATGCTCATGGTGCTGCGCCCTGAAAAAGAGGCGGAGGCCGAGGCTATTTTCCGCAAGTGGGGCCTCGACTTCGCCGTCATCGGCAAGACGACGGACACGCTGCGCTTCGTCATCAAGCATCAGGGCGAGGTGAAGGCGGATCTTCCGATCAAGGAGCTGGGCGACGAGGCGCCGCTTTATGATCGCCCGCATGTTCCCACGCCCGCCCGTCTAGTGATCGATGCGTCTGCGGTTGTGGCCCCCGCATCGACCCGCGACGCGCTGGTGCGCCTGCTTCGAACGCCGGACCTGTGCTCCAAGCGTTGGGTGTGGGAGCAGTACGATCACCTGATCCTCGGCAACACCGTTCAGCGTCCGGGCGGCGACGCCGCGGTTGTGCGCATCGGCGACGGCCCCAAGGGCCTTGCGCTCACCACCGACGTGACGCAGCGCTATTGCGAGGCCGATCCCGTGCAGGGCGGCCGCCAGGCGGTGGCCGAAGCGTGGCGCAACATCACGGCCACCGGCGCGAAGCCGCTGGCGCTCACCGATAACCTGAATTTTGGCAACCCGGAGCGGCCCGAGATCATGGGCCAGTTCGTCGGCTGCCTCGAGGGCATTGGCGATGCGGCCCGCGCCCTCGACTTCCCCATCGTTTCGGGCAACGTGTCGCTCTACAACGAGACGCAGGGGCGCGGCATTCTTCCCACGCCGTCCATCGGCGGCGTCGGCCTTCTGGATGACGTCACCCGGTCGGTCGGCGTCGCGCTGCGGGGGGAGGGCCGCGCGCTCATTCTCGTCGGCGAGACCGAGGGTTGGCTCGGCCAGTCCATGTACCTGTGGCAGGTCTGCGGCCGTGAGGAAGGCGCCCCGCCGCCGGTGGATCTGGCGGCAGAGCGGCGCAACGGCGATGCGGTGCGCGCGCTTATCCAGTCCGGTCGGGTGGACTCCTGCCACGACATTTCCGACGGCGGTCTCCTGGTTGCTCTTGCGGAGATGGCCATGGCGGGCCGAGTCGGGATCGCGCTCGAAGCGCCGCCCGCCGGCGCAACGGAGCACGGCTGGTGGTTCGGCGAGGATCAGGCCCGTTACATTCTCGCAGTTGAGGCGGCCGCCGCTGACGCGATGATCGCCGAACTGACCAAAGCGGGCGTTCCCGCTCGTCGCCTTGGCGTTTCCGGCGGCGCGGCGTTGAAGCTGCCCGACGGCGCCTCCATATCGCTGGAGGAACTGGCGGCGGCGCACGAGGCGTGGCTTCCGTCCTATATGTCCGCTTCGGCGAAGGCCTGATTCAGGCAGGGGATCCCAGACCATGGCGATGCAGGCGAACGAAATTGAGCGGCTGATCCGTGAGGCGCTGCCGGACGCGCAGGTAGAGATCCGCGATCTCGCGGGCGACGGCGATCATTACGCCGCCACCGTGGTCTCCGAGGTCTTTCGGGGAAAGACCCGCGTTCAGCAGCACCAGATCGTCTATAGCGCGCTCAAGGGCCGCATGGGCGGCGAACTCCACGCACTGGCGCTGACCACCTCGGCGCCGGCGTAGCCGACGGCTGCCTGACATTGTATTCTCTTGCAGGGCGGAACCTTGACTTCCGCTCCGAAAGGATAAAGCGATGAACGACGTTCTCCAGCAGATCGACAGCACCGTGAAGGCCCACGACGTGGTCCTGTTCATGAAGGGCACGCCCCAGTTTCCCATGTGCGGGTTCTCGGGCCAGGTGGTGCAGATTCTCGACTATCTTGGCGTTGACTACCGCGGCGTGAACGTCCTCGACGACGAGGCGGTGCGACAGGGCATCAAGGACTACGCCAATTGGCCGACGATCCCGCAACTCTACGTCAAGGGTGAGTTCGTGGGCGGCTGCGACATTATCCGCGAGATGTTCCAGAGCGGCGAATTGGCCAGTCATTTCGCCGAAGCTGGTGTCAGCCTCCAGACAAGCCCGCAGGCCTGACCGGTCGGAGAGGTTCGCCTTTCCAAAGTTTCATTTGCCGTGGCGCGCGTCTCCGGACAAACTGGAGATGCAGACAGCCGTGGCTCACCATGAAAACATCGGTCATCCTATCCGGTTGCTTCGCCTTCGCTCTGGCATTCGCTGCGAGCGCGCCCGGCCCTGCGTCCGCCGCAAGCGGACGCATCACCTTCAAGGTCGCTGACGAGACGCGGTCGGCGGTCGTGACCGAGCGCTACCGATCCAAGCGTAAGCTTCGTCCCGCCATCATCGTTCTGCGAGATCAGGGCCGCGGCGTTCTCGGGGCGCCCCCGCGGGAACTGCGTTTTCGGGAGTTCGCGAGGAAGGGCGGCGTACTCGTTTATGCCGACGCGCCGGGCGGGTGGAAACTGGGGCCGGCTGGCGACGCGGCGGCTGAAGTCGCGTACCTGCGGGCCCTCGTCCAGCACCTTCGCACAGCGTCGCGGGCTGATCCCCGGCGAATCTATCTCGTCGGCGTTGGCGCAGGCGGCGTCGTGGCCCTTCAGGCGGCCTGCACCGACTCGCGCCTGTTTGCTGGCGTGGCGGCGGGTCTTGCAAGCCTCCCGCCTGAATCGCTTGCACGATGCTCTCCAGCTCAGCCAGTCTCCGCCCTGCTGATTGCAGGCGACGCGGACAAACGGGCGCCGTTTGCTGGCGGAACCGCAGATCTCGCTGGCTTTTCAGGCTTTCTCGCCCCGGTTGCCGATGTGGCGGGCGTCTTTGCGCGCGCCGCTGGCTGCGGGCCCCGAACGTTGCGCTCCGATGTTCCTGATCGCGACCGCGCAGATGGCACACGCGTGACGCTTGAGCGATATGCCGGTTGCAAGGCGCGCGTGCAGGTCGTGCGTGTGCTGGGTGGGGGGCACTTCATGCCCACCCTGACGACCGCCGCCCCTCGCACGCCGGGCCAAAACCGCGATATCGGGTCGGCCGGGCTCATCCTGTCGTTCTTTCAGCTCTGATCGCCGAAGCTTGCCTCAAGACAGGCCAGCAGGGCGTCCGGCTCGCCGTTCAGCCGCACGCTTTTCAGCCTTGCGGTCGCGCCAGCCTGCAGAACGACGGTTGATCTGGGCGCCTTCAGCGCGCGGGCAATCAATTCGAGCAAGGCTGCGTTTGCCGCCCCTTTGTCCGGCGCCGCGCGGACGCGTGCGGTCAGCACACATGAGCCGTCCGACAACACGCCGATCCCCTCGATCTCGTCTCGGGATGAGCGTGGCGTAAGCCGCACCCTCAGCATGACGCCGGCCCCCGTCTGCGACCATGGCCGGCCCGGCACGGCTCAGAAACGACCCAGCGTCGGGTAGAGGTAGTAGATGATCACACGCTCCAGGAAGAAGATCGCCAGCAGCAGGATGATGGGGGAGATGTCGATGGCCCCCATGCGCGGCAGAACCCTGCGGATTGGGCGCAGGAGCGGCTCGGTCAGCGCGTTGATCCCCGACCAGATGGAGCGAACGAAGCTGTTGTCGTAGTTCACCACGTTGAAGGCCAGCAGCCACGAGAGGACGGCCGAGATGATGATGACCCACGTGTAGAGGTTCAAGATCAGCAGGATGACGTCTAGAATCGCCCGCATGTGTCACCGTTCGGGAAAAGCGTTCCTTCGGGGTGTACTGGGGCGGCTTACCTTCGGCAAGGCCCGGTGCTGACCCCGTTCCGGAAGCATGCCGCAATAAACGTTTTGATCCGGCGCCTTGCGCACAAACTCGATTGACAGGCGTGTATCGGGACGCGTAAAGCTGCCGCGCCGACCGAGAGGTCCGGGGCTGTAGCTCAGATGGGAGAGCGCTGCAATCGCACTGCAGAGGTCAGGGGTTCGAATCCCCTCAGCTCCACCAGCAACGCTGGTGAATTGCGCCCTCAGGCAGCGTGGATTGCATTCCTGATGCGCCGCCTAACCCGCGATCCGGTCCAGCCTTTCCATATGTCGATCATGTCTCGGCTCCTGTCGCGCCCCAGCGTCATTGAGCCGCCGATCAGGAACATGCCGCAGGAAAATGCCGAATGTCGCTCGCCTTAACCCCTGCTGACGAAAACGCGCCGGTCGCAATCCAGGCGACCATGAGCCTAGTTGGTCTCACCCGCATTCAGCTTGCCGAAGCGCTTCGCGACATTGGGGTCAGCGACGGCGATATCCGGATGCGGGTCGGCCAGCTGTGGCATTGGATCTATTTTCAGGGCGCTACCGACTTCGACTCGATGCTCAACGTCTCCAAGGCGTTGCGTGCGCGCCTTGCGGAGCGGTTCACGCTCGATCGGCCGCAGGTGGTTGCGGAACAGGTCTCGACGGATGGAACCCGCAAGTGGCTTATCCGGATGCCGCCCGCCCCTGGCGACCGTCTCGTGGGCGGCAAGACTGTCGGCGCCGAGATCGAGTGCGTCTACATTCCTGAGAGTGATCGCGGCACCTTGTGTGTCTCAAGCCAGGTCGGCTGCACGCTCACCTGCTCGTTCTGCCATACAGGCACCCAGAAGCTGGTCCGCAATCTCACCTCGCAGGAGATTGTTCAGCAGCTCATGGTCGCCCGCCATCAGCTTGGCGATTTTCCCGGCCTGACGCCGCCGACGAATGGCCTTATTCCGTCAGGCGAAGGGGTCCGGGCGGTCTCCAACATCGTCTTCATGGGCATGGGCGAGCCGCTCTACAATCTCGACAATGTCGCCGACGCGCTGGGCGTGATGTCTGACGGAGACGGGCTGTCACTCTCCAAGCGTCGCATCACCGTGTCCACGTCGGGCGTCGCGCCGTCGATTGCAGATCTGGGCGCGCGGACGGGCGCTATGCTCGCCATTTCGCTCCATGCGGTGCGCGATGACCTGCGCGACAAGCTCGTGCCGCTGAACAAGAAGTACCCAATCGTGGAGCTGCTGCAGGCCTGCCGGGACTATCCAGGTCTGTCGAATGCGCGTCGCATCACGTTCGAATACGTCATGCTGAAAGGCGTCAACGACTCGCCCGCGGACGCCCGTCAGCTCGTTCGCCTGCTGAAAGGCATTCCGGCGAAGATCAATCTGATCCCGTTCAATCCGTGGCCGGGAACGGTGTACGAGTGCTCCGACTGGGAGACCATCGAGCGCTTCTCGGACATCGTCTTCAACGCGGGCTACGCGAGCCCGGTGCGCACGCCACGAGGTCGCGACATCCTTGCGGCGTGCGGGCAATTGAAGAGCGAGACCGAAAAGCTTCGCGCCCGTGCACGTCTCGCCGACGATCAGGATTGAGCCGACGACGGGCCAGCTGTCGCCTCGCGCAAGCTCCGCTCGCCTGACAGGCCGGGCGCCAGCTTGCCCGCAGAAGCCTTTTGGACGACATTGCGCCTGCTTCGGTTGGAGACTCTATTTCATGCAAATCACTCTCGCGAGGCGCGCGCGCCTCGTTGCGACCGCCCTTGCCGCCGGTTCCTTCCTTGCGCTGGTCAGCGTCGCGGCCCTTGAGGCCCGGACGCTCGCGCGGGTTGACGGCGTCGAGATCACGGACGAGGACGTGCGCATCGCGCTTGAGGACGTGGGCGGAGACATTCCGCCGCAACTCGAGGGGGAGCAGCGGCAGGCCTATGTCGTTGATTTCCTGGTCGAGATGCGTCTGCTGGCCCGAAAGGCCGAGGCCGACAAGCTCAATGACGCCCCCGATTTCGCTCGTCGCATGGCCTATCTGCGGGACAAGGCGCTGATGGAAGGGTTGCTGGCGAAAATCGGCCGCGAGGCCAGCACCGACGCGGCGGTCCGTCAGGTCTACGCCGAGGTGGCCAAGGCGCAGGGCGCCGAGCAGGAGGTGCGCGCGCGCCACATCCTCGTTGAGACGGAAGCCGAGGCCCGCGCCGCCCTGAAGCGCGTGCGCAGCGGCGAGGACTTCGCGAAGGTCGCTGACCAGATTTCGAAGGATCCGGGTTCGCGCGGCGGCGATCTCGGCTGGTTCACCAAGGAACGCATGGTGCCGGAGTTCGCGGAGGCCGCTTTCAAGCTGCAGCCCAACCAGCTCTCCGAGCCTGTGAAGAGCCAGTTCGGCTGGCACGTCATCAGGGTTGAGGAGAGGCGCGAAAAGCCGTTCCCCAAGCTTGAGGACGTACGCGACCAGGTCGAGCGTTTTGTGGCGCAGAAAGCGCAGAATGACATGCTCGCCAAGCTGCGGGAGGCCGCGAAGGTTGAGCGGCTTCAGGGCGCGCCCAAGTAAGGCGCGCAAGCGCTGTTTGTTGACCCACTTCCATCCGGCGCAGGGGTAAACGCCCCCTGCGTCTCCAACATGTCCCGGAAACGCCATGGCCAAGCCCGCACCGCTGTCTCCGCTCGCCCCCAAATCCTATCCCAAGCTGCCGACCATCGAAGGCGTCCGGTTCGCCACCGCTGAGGCCGGCATCCGCTACAAGGGCCGCACGGACGTCATGCTCGCGCTGCTGGACAAGGGCACGCAGGCGGCTGGCGTCTTCACCCGCTCCAAGTGCCCATCGGCGCCTGTGGACTGGTGCCGTGAGAAGCTCAAGGGCGGCAAGGCCCGCGCGGTGGTGGTGAACTCCGGGAACGCGAACGCCTTCACCGGCCGCGCCGGGGCGCAGGCGGTGAAGCTCACGGCCCAGATCGTCGGCAAGGCCACAGGCGCGCCGGCCAGCGAAATCTTTCTCGCGTCAACGGGCGTCATCGGCGAGCCGCTCGATGCGACGAAGTTTAACGGCGTCATGGACGACCTCGTCGCCAAGGCGCAGCCGGATGGCCTGCTGGAGGCCGCCCGCGCGATCATGACTACCGACACCTTCCCGAAGGTTGCGACCGCGACCGCCATGATCGGCGGCGTCGAGGTGACCATCAGCGGCATGGCCAAAGGCGCGGGCATGATCGCGCCCGACATGGCGACCATGCTCTCGTTTGTCTTCACCGACGCCGCCATCGCCGCCCCTGTCCTGCAGGCCATGCTGTCGAAGTCGGTGCAGGGCAGCTTCAACGCCATTACGGTGGATAGCGACACCTCCACCTCCGACACGCTGATGCTGTTCGCCACGGGCGCGGCCGCCAAGCGCGGCGCGCCGAAGATTGCGGAGCCCGGCGACCGGCGCCTCGCCGATTTCCGGCGCGCGCTGGACGTCGTGCTGCTCGATCTGGCCCATCAGGTCGTGCGCGACGGCGAGGGGTGCCGCAAGTTCGTCGAGATCCTCGTTGATGGCGCAGCCAGCGCCGCCGCCGCCAAGCGCATCGCCATGTCCATCGCCAACTCTCCGCTGGTGAAAACCGCCATTGCGGGAGAAGACGCCAACTGGGGCCGCGTCGTCGCCGCCGTGGGCAAGGCCGGCGAGAAGGCCGACCGCGACAAGCTGGCGATCTGGTTCGGCGAGCACCGCGTGGCGCACAAGGGCCTGCGGGACGCGACCTACGACGAGGCGAAGGTCTCCGCCTACATGAAGGGGGAGAAGATCGACATGCGCGTGGACATCGGCCTGGGCAAAGGGCGCGCCACGGTGTGGACCTGCGATCTCACCAAGGAGTACGTGGCGATCAACGGCGACTATCGCAGCTGATCGTCTTGCCTTGAGCCTGACAATGGCCGAAGGTGTTCACGTCTACAGGGGGCGTGAGCATGTTCCGGTCGTCCTTCGCAATGGCGGTGATGGGGTTGGCGCTCGCCGCGTGCCGGCCCGTCGCGCCGCCGCCGCCCGCGGTCGCGTTTGATCCGAAGGCTGCTGCGCACATCCGGCAGGAGGGGTCGGCCAAGATCACGGGCCAGGCGTTTCTGGTCCTGCCCGGCGGCCAGACCCGGCTCGCGGCGGGAGAGGTCGTCCGGCTCGTGCCTGATTCGGCCTACGCGCGGGCGCGCTTCGAGACGCTGTATCAGGGGCGCAAGTTCGTGCGCGCACGCGACTGGACCAACATCCCCGCCGATCCCGCGTACACTGAATTCACCCGCACCACGACCACCACGTCGGCCGGTTATTTCACCTTCGATCGGGTGGCGCCGGGGCGCTACTTCGTGGCGACGCAGAAGGTGTACCGGCCCCAGGACGCGCTGTTTCCCGAAGGCGGCGCGATGTACGAGACCGTTGAGGTGAAGGACGGGGAAACCGCGCGCGTCGTTGTCGTTGGCCGCTGATCCGGCGCGGTCGCCGTGCTATGTGCCGTTGACCGCCCGATCCACGCGCCAAAGGTTTGCCCATGAAGATCCTGCTGGTGGCCGCCGTCGCCCTCATCGATTCCGACGACCGCGTGCTCATCGCCCAGCGCCCGCCCGGCAAGGCGCTCGCGGGCCTGTGGGAGTTTCCCGGCGGTAAGTTCGATGCGGGCGAGCGGCCCGAGGAATGCCTGATCCGCGAACTCGCCGAGGAGCTGGGCGTGCGCGTGAAGGATGAGTGCCTCGCGCCGCTGACCTTCGCCAGCTACGCCTACCCCGAGTTTCACCTGCTGATGCCGTTGTGGATCTGCCGGCGCTGGGAAGGCGTCGTTCAGCCGCTTGAGGGGCAGGCGCTCAAGTGGGTGCGCCCCCGTGACCTGCGCGACTATCCCATGCCGCCCGCCGACGCGCCGTTGATTCCGGCGCTGATCGACGTGGTGGGCTGAACGGGCTCAGAGCAGCGCGCCGAGCACTGCGCCCTGGATCAGCAGCACGCCGAGCCAGTGCCCGCCGTCGATGACGGTCAACGATGGCTTCGCCCTGCTGTAGGCGTGGTTGGTCGCCAGCGTCGTGATGACGAACCCCAGCCAGCAGATTGCGCCCACGAGCATGCCGGCGTTCACCGTCACGCCCTTCTTCGCGGTGTGGGCGATTACGCCCGCCAGAATCAGCGCCATGACGAACCCGGCGACGAGCGAAACGATCATGGGGATGATGGGCGCGCGGTGGCGTCCACCCGGGCCGGCAAGATCGGCGTCCGTGAGCCCGGCCGCCGTCATCCAGCGCTGTCCCAGAATGCCGTACCACGCAGCGCCGAAAACCCACGCGGCGCCGGTCGCGGCCGCGATGGCGAGCCAGTCGATCTTCATGTGGGGCCTCCGGTCATAAGCCGCCCATGCGGCAGACCACGCGCCATTCCTCGTCGGTGACGGGCTGCACTGACAGGCGCATGGAGGTGACGAGCGACATCTTCTCCAGCTCCGGCGCTGCCTTCACCTGCGCCAGCGTCACGGGCTTCTTCAAGGGTTTGAGCGCGCGGAAATCCACCATGCCGAACTTGCCCGACTCGTCGCTGGGATCGGGATAGAAAAGCCGGATCACCTCGACGACGCCGACGATCTCCTTGCCCTCGTTGGAGTGGTAGAAGAACGCCTGCTCGCCGAGCTGCATGCTCATGAGGTGTTTTTTGGCGAGATGGTTGCGCACGCCGTTCCAGTGGGTGCCCTTAGGCCCCGCGGCGACCTGCTGCTCCCACGACCAGACGGACGGTTCGCTCTTCACGAGCCAGTACGCCATGCCATTCGCCCCCTGTCTTGAACCATGGCGGAAGCTAGTGGAGGGCGAGCGCAGCGGCAAGGCGGCGCTGGGCGTTGCCCAGTCGCTCATCTCAGTCGCTCATCTTAGTCGCTCATGGCGCGCAGGGCGGCGGCCGCCGCGAACGGCGCCAGCGCCGCAGCGGCGAGAGACAGCGCGACGAGGATCAGGAACGGCGTCGCGAACGGCACCGTGCCTCCCGTCGCCGCTGCGGACGCCGAGACGCCGAAGATCAGAACCGGGATCGCCAGCGGCAGGATGAGAATGGCCGTGAGAAGCCCGCCGCGCCTCAGGGTGGCGGTGAGCGCGGCGCCGATGGCGCCCAGAAAGGTCAGCGCCGGCGTCCCCGCCAGCAGCGTCGCGGTCACGCCCGCGAGCGCCGGCGCGTCCATTGCGAGCATCAGCCCGAACAGGGGCGCAACGATCACCAGCGGCAGGCAGGTGGCGGCCCAGTGCGCGACGCATTTCGTCGCCACCACCAGTTCGAGGGGCGCCTCGCCCATGCGCAGGGCGTCGAGCGAGCCGTCCTCCTGATCGGACTGGAACAGCCGGTCGAGGCCCAGAAGGGTCGCCAGCAGGGCCGCGATCCACAGGATCGCCGGCCCGATCCGCGACAGAAGGTTGAGATCGGGCCCGATGGAGAAGGGCACGATGGTGACGAGGATCAGAAAGAACACCACGCCCATGGCCGCGCCGCCGCCAATGCGGTTGGCGAGGCGAAACTCGCGGATCAGAAGCGCCAGCAACGCCGCCTTCATGGCGCCTCTCCCAGCCGCAGTTCGTGCGCGTCCTCAAGCCCCAGCGGCGCATGGGTGGCGGCAACGACGAGTCCACCGGACGCGCGATGCTCCGCCATCGCGTCCGCGAGACGGGATTGGGAGGCCTTGTCCAGCGCGGTCGCTGGCTCGTCCAAGATCCAGACGGGCCGCGCTGCGACGAACAGGCGACCCAGCGAGACGCGTCGCTTCTGTCCGGCCGAAAGCCAGCCGGCGGGGATGTCGGCCACGTGGGGCAATCCTACGCGTTGGAGGGCGTCGACGGGGTCCGCGGTCCGCGCCCGGCCCAGCGCCGCGCCCCAGAACGCGAGGTTTTCGCGGGCGGTGAGCGCGCTTTTCAACGCATCGGCATGGCCGACGTAATGCGCATAAAGTCCCGGCGGATCGTCCGGGTCGATCTGGGGGCCAACGAGCCGGATGGTTCCGGAGGAGGGACGCAGAAGGCCAGCCAGCGCACGCAAGAGCGTTGATTTTCCAGCCCCATTTGGCCCGGTCACCAGCAGCGCCTCGCCGCTTTCGATGCGGAAGGCCACGTCGCTGACGACGAGCCGTCCACCACGCGAGAGCGCAAGTCGTTCAACGCTCAGGACAGTTGTCATGCGAGATCACGCGAGGGGCGGCGCGCGCGCCGCGGAGGGAAACACTTCGACCATGTTCGTGTAGCCCTAGCCGCAGAAATTATCTATAAGCCGCGCGTCTTTCGACTTCACGAGCCCGGGATGGAACGAAAATGGCTTCTCTCGACAGTTACAAGTGCCGCAAAAAACTCACGGTCGGGAACAAGATCTACCACTACTTCTCCCTGAAGGACGCGGAGAAGCATGGTCTCGCCGGCATCTCCAAGCTGCCCTTGTCCATGAAGGTTCTTCTCGAGAACCTGTTGCGGTTCGAGGATGGCCGCTCGGTGACGAAGGAAGATATCGCGGCCGTCGCTGAATGGCTCACCAACAAGGGCAAGACCGAGAAGGAAATCGCCTTCCGTCCGGCTCGCGTGCTCATGCAGGATTTCACGGGCGTGCCCGCCGTCGTCGATCTGGCGGCCATGCGCGACGCGATGACGAAACTCGGCGGCGACCCCGACAAGATCAACCCGCTCGTTCCCGTCGATCTGGTCATCGACCACTCGGTGATCGTGGACGCCTTCGGCAACGCCAAGGCGCTCAAGAAGAACGTGGATCTGGAATACCAGCGCAACGCCGAGCGCTATAACTTCCTCAAGTGGGGCCAGGGCGCGTTCGACAACTTCCGCGTCGTCCCGCCGGGCACCGGCATCTGCCATCAGGTGAACCTCGAATACCTCGCCCAGACCGTCTGGACCCGCAAGGAGAAGTACACCCCCGCGCGCGGCAAGGCTGCGACCGTCGAGGTGGCCTATCCCGACAGCCTCGTGGGCACGGACTCCCACACCACCATGATCAACGGTCTCTCCGTTCTGGGCTGGGGCGTCGGCGGCATCGAGGCTGAGGCCTGCATGCTCGGCCAGCCGCTCTCCATGCTGCTGCCGGAAGTCATCGGCTTCCGCCTCACTGGCAAGCTCAAGGAAGGCGTCACCGCCACCGACCTCGTGCTCACTGTCACGCAGATGCTGCGCAAGAAGGGCGTGGTCGGCAAGTTTGTGGAGTTCTATGGCCCGGGCATCGAGGCGCTGAGCCTCGCGGACCGCGCCACCATCGGCAACATGGCGCCCGAATACGGCGCGACCTGCGGCTTCTTCCCCGTGGACGGTGAGACGCTCGAGTATCTGAAGATGTCCGGCCGCGCGCCGGCGCGCATCGCGCTTGTCGAGAAGTACGCCAAGGCGCAGGGCTTGTTCCGCACCCGCACGACTCCCGATCCGGTCTTCACAGACTCGCTGGATCTGGATCTCGCCTCGGTCGTCCCCTCCATGGCCGGTCCCAAGCGCCCCGAAGGCCGCGTCGCTCTGGAGGGCGTCGCCGCCGGCTTCTCCGACGCCATGGAGAAGGAGTACCGCAAGGCCGCGGACGCGAGCACCCGCTACAAGGTGGCCGACAAGAACTTCGACATCGGCCATGGCGACGTTGTCATCGCCGCCATCACCTCCTGCACCAACACCTCGAACCCGAGCGTGCTGATCGGCGCTGGCCTGCTGGCCCGCAACGCGGTCGCCAAGGGCCTCACCAGCAAGCCGTGGGTGAAGACCTCCCTCGCGCCGGGGTCGCAGGTGGTTGGCGAGTATCTGGCCAAGGCCGGCCTGCAGAAGGATCTCGACAAGATCGGCTTCAACCTTGTCGGCTTCGGTTGCACGACCTGCATCGGCAACTCCGGCCCGCTGGCTGAGGAGATTTCCGAGTCGATCAACAAGAACGGCGTCGTGGCCGCCGCGGTGCTCTCCGGCAACCGCAACTTTGAAGGCCGCGTGAGCCCCGACGTGCAGGCGAACTATCTCGCCTCGCCCCCGCTCGTGGTCGCCTACGCGCTGGCCGGCACGGTGACGAAGGATCTCACCACCGAGCCGATCGGCAAGGGCAAGGATGGCAAGGCCGTCTTCCTGCGCGACATCTGGCCGACCTCCCAGGAGGTGCGCGCCTTCGAGGCGAAGTACGTCACCAAGAAGATCTTCAAGGAGCGCTATGCGGACGTCTTCAAGGGCGACGTCAACTGGCGCAAGGTGAAGGCGCCCGCCGGCAAGACCTACAAGTGGGACATGGCCTCCACGTACGTGCAGAACCCGCCGTACTTTGAAGGCATGACCATGGAGCCCGCGCCGGTGAAGGACATCGTTGAGGCGCGCATCCTCTCGATCTTCGGCGACAAGATCACCACCGACCACATCTCCCCGGCCGGCTCGATCAAGTTCGCGTCTCCGGCCGGTCGCTGGCTCGCCGACCGTCAGGTGCGCGAGGCGGACTTCAACCAGTACGGCACCCGTCGCGGCAACCATGAAGTGATGATGCGCGGCACGTTCGCCAACATCCGCATCAAGAACTTCATGAACAAGGACGCCACCGGCAACGTGCTCGAAGGCGGCTCCACCATCCATCATCCGTCGGGTGAGAAGCTGTCGATCTACGACGCGGCCATGAAGTACGCTGCAGAGCAGGCTCCGCTCGTGATCTTCGCGGGCGAAGAGTACGGAAACGGCTCGTCCCGTGACTGGGCTGCCAAGGGCACGCGCCTGCTGGGCGTTCGCGCCGTCATCGCCCAGAGCTTCGAGCGTATCCATCGCTCGAACCTTGTCGGCATGGGTGTTCTCCCGCTTACCTTCGAGCCGGGCACCTCCTGGCAGACGCTGGGCATGAAGGGCGACGAAAAGGTCACTCTGCTGGGCATCGAGAACGGCCTGAAGCCGCGCCAGAAGATGGAGGCCGTGATCGAGTTCGCAGACGGCAAGAAGAAGAAAGTGCCGCTCGATTGCCGTATCATGACGCTCGACGAACTTGAGTACTTCAAGCATGGCGGCATCATGCAGTACGTGATCCGCCAGCTCGCGGCCGCCTGAGCCGCGCAGCAACAGTCAAAATGCAGAAGGCCGGCGCCCCGCGCCGGCCTTTTTTGCGTCCCGTCAGCGACGGGTGCGCACGTTGGCGCGCCAAACAACCGGCCACAGTTCGAGCGGCGCGCCTCGGCACGCGATCATTTCCTGCCACAGTGTGAGCCGGAAGGCGCGGCCATCCCACACGTAGCTGCCGCGGGAGCCGCAATCGCCAGGCCCTCGCCCCTTTGCGAAAAAGAAAACGGTCCGGTCCTCGTCGTTGAACTCGCCCGAGATCAGTTCGCTCGTGTCTGGCTTCAGCGCGCCGTTCTCAGGGCGCTCGAAAGGCACGAGCCGAGGCGCGCCGGTGCGGCCCTGGGTGATGAAGAGCACGCCGAAGTTGTAGGCGCCGCGAAAGCAGGGGAGCTGCCAAAGCGTTGTTTCAGCGGCGATCTGATGGGCGATTTCCTCACCGTCCTCAATAGCCTCCTGATCGGGGCAGTTTTTCCTCCATAGCGCGACCACCTCCGCAGGGGCCTTCCCTTCGAGCTGGCGCGGCTGGTAAGCGGCCGGCGTGTAAGTCGGAGCGGCTGCGGGCTGAGTCGTCGCGCTCGCGGGTCGTTCCCCCCGGGCGAGAAGGGCGGTGACCGTTCCGACCCGTTGCTGCTGATCGTCCATCCAGCGCATCGCCGCCGCGGCCCCCTTCAGGGAGATGATCGTTTCCGCCTCCTCGGGCGGCGCGTCGTCGAGGCGGCGAATCCTGACCTGGTCGGTCTTTCGCAGCGCCTCCAGGAGCTTCGTCGTCGCCTCCGCGTCGAGATCAATCCGCAGCAAACCATCTCGCCCGATGCGCGCCATGGGAGGCTGCGCGAACAGGTCCGGCGCTCCCGCAGGGGTGAACGTGATTTCCAGCGGCAGCTCGGGCAGCTCGGTCTCGAAGGCGAACACGAAGGACGCATCCAGCGGCGCAAGAGGCTCTCCCCCGCGCCGCAGCTGAATGAACGCGTAAACGTCCACGTTCTCGGGAGACAGTCCCAGAAGCGAGCACGACCGAAGATTGTCGCAGGCCGCGTGCCAGTCCGTGAACACCCGGACGCTTTGCGCGCTCACGCTGCTAGCACTCATGAACAGGCAGACCGCGGCCCCCGCCGCGAGACGCTTCCAGAAACCCATTGCTTAACTCCGTGGCCCAAGGCGCGCCGATGTCATTTTACGAGCGCGCAAGCCAACGTCCAGCGTGCGGGCCGGTTTCGGTCGCGCCTTGCCAATCCCTTTGGGGGCCGGTAGCAATCCGGCGATCCAATAACCCTTCAGGAATAGATCCATGGCGACCTACAAGCTGTTTCTCCTGCCCGGCGACGGCATTGGCCCCGAAGTGATGGCGGAAGTCGAGAAGGTCGCCGCCTTCCTTGGCGAGGCTGGCGTCGCCAGCTTCGAGATGGAGAAAGGCCTTGTTGGCGGCTGCGCCTATGACGCGCACGGGCAGTCCATCAGCGAAGAGCACATGGAGATGGCGCAGGCCGCGGACGCTGTCATCTTCGGCGCCGTGGGCGGCCCCAAGTGGGATGGCGTGCCCTATGATGTGCGGCCCGAGGCCGGCCTCCTGCGCCTGCGCAAGGATCTGGCGCTGTTCGCCAACCTGCGCCCCGCAATCTGCTATCCGGCGCTCGCCGACGCCTCCTCCCTCAAGCGCGAGATCGTCGAGAACCTCGACATCATGATCGTGCGCGAGCTGACCGGCGGCGTCTATTTCGGCGAACCCAAGCAGATCATCGATCTCGGCAACGGCCAGAAGCGCGGCATCGACACGCAGGTGTACGACACCTACGAGATCGAGCGCATCGGCCGTGTGGCGTTTGAGCTTGCCCGCAAGCGCCGCAACAAGGTCACGTCGTCTGAAAAGCGCAACGTGATGAAGTCCGGCGTGCTCTGGAACGAGGTCATCACCGCCCTACACAAGCGCGAGTATCCGGACGTGGAGCTGGAGCACCAGCTCGCCGACGCGCTGGGCATGCAGCTCGTGCGCTGGCCCAAGCAGTTCGATGTCATCGTCACCGACAACCTGTTCGGCGACATGCTCTCCGACGTTGCGGCGATGCTCACCGGCTCGCTGGGGATGCTGCCCTCCGCCTCCCTTGGCGAAACCAACCCGAAGACCGGCAAGCGCAAGGCGCTCTACGAGCCCGTGCACGGCTCGGCGCCCGACATCGCCGGCAAGGGGATCGCGAACCCCATCGCGATGATCGGCTCGTTCGCCATGTGCCTGCGCTACTCGTTCGGCCTCGGCGACGCCGCTGACATGATCGAGAAGGCTGTCGCCGATGTGCTCGCTGCCGGCCTGCGCACCGCCGACATCAAGGGCGATGCGACATCGACTGTCTCGACCACGCAGATGGGCGACGCTGTCATCGCCGAGCTGCGCAAGGCGGTTGGCTGATTTATGCAGACGTGTCGGACGGGGCGAGGCCCTGTCCGCGCGCTCGCAGAGCCGTGGACGAGGATTCGGATCGCGGCCCATGCAGGAACACGAAGCCGGGCGCGCCGCGGTTCGCTAGAAGCCGCCCGTCCGCTTCGTCCAGGCGCCAGGGCGCCAGAAAGCTCGCCGCGCGGCTATGCGCCGCCGTCAACGTTGAGCGCGGGCGGTCGATCACCGCAATGGGCGTAAGCGCCGCGATCTCGCGCCAGCGCTGCCAGCGATGGAACGAGCGCAGGTTGTCGGCGCCCATGATCCAGACGAACTTCACGCCCGCGCAGCGCCGGCGCAGATAGTCGATGGTGTCGAAGGTGAAGCGGGTGCCGATGTCCGCCTCAAGTCCCGTCACCACGATGCGCGGATGATCGGCGATGCGCCGCGCGGCGGCCATGCGCTGGGCCAGCGGCGGCAGGCCCGAATTCTCCTTCAGCGGATTCCCCGGCGTCACAAGCCACCACACCTGATCGAGCCCGAGGCGCTTCAGGGCGATCAGGCTTGCGTGCCTGTGGCCGTCGTGAGGCGGGTTGAAGCTGCCGCCGAACAGGCCGATGCGCATGCCTGGGGCATGGCGGGGCAGGCGCGCGAAGCTCTGCCCGTGGGCGGCGCCGACGCCAGAGGGTTCGCAGCGTTCCAACGGATGCAAACCGGAACTCCTCACCGCGCGCCGGCGCGCGCAAAACAACGCATGATCACGGACGCAGCTGGCCGGAGCCGCGCACGCGGTACTTGAAGGATGTCAGTTGCTCGAGCCCCACGGGCCCGCGCGCATGCATGCGCCCTGTGGCGATGCCGATCTCGGCGCCGAAACCGAACTCGCCGCCGTCGGCGAACTGGGTCGAGGCGTTGTGCAGCACGATGGCGGAATCAACCTCGCGCAGGAACCGTTCGGCCCGCCCCTCATCCTGTGTGATGATGCAGTCCGTATGGTGAGATCCGTAGCGCTCGATGTGGTCCATGGCGGCGTCGAGCCCGTCCACGACCTTGGCGGAGATGATAGCGTCGAGGTACTCCGTGCTCCAGTCCGCTTCGGTAGCGGCGGTTGCGCGGGGATCAGCGGCGCGCACGGCGTCGTCGCCGCGCACCTCGCAGCCCTCATCCAGCAGAATCTTCACCAGCGGCGCCAGATGCGTGGTGGCCGCAGCGCGGTCCACAAGCAGCGTTTCGGCTGCGCCGCAGATGCCCGTGCGCCGCAGCTTCGCGTTGCGCAGGATGGCTTTCGCCATGTCGAGATCGGCGGCGGCGTCTACATAGACGTGGACGATGCCTTCCAGGTGGGCGAACACGGGCACGCGCGCCTCGTCTTGAACGCGGGCCACGAGGCTCTTGCCGCCGCGCGGCACGATGACATCGATGTTTCCGTCGAGGCCACGCAGCATCTCGCCCACGGCGGCCCGGTCGCGGGTCGGGACGAGCTGGATGGCGGCTTCGGGCAGGTTGGCGGCCCGCAGGCCTTCAACCAGACACTGGTGGATCAGGGTGGAGGAATGAAACGAGTCGGAGCCGCCGCGCAGGATCACCGCGTTGCCCGCCTTGAGGCATAGCGCGCCGGCGTCAGCCGTCACGTTGGGGCGGCTTTCGTAGATCACGCCGACGACGCCCAGCGGCGTCGCCACGCGTTCGATGCGCAGGCCGTTGGGGCGCTCGAAGGTCGCGAGCAGCCGGCCGACAGGATCGGGCAGGGCGGCGATGTCCTCGACGCCGCGGGCCACGCCCTCAATGCGCTTTTCGTCGAGCATGAGCCGGTCCAGATTCGCCTTCGTCGCGCCGGCCTTCTCAGCCGCCTCCAGATCCCGCGCGTTGGCGGCGATGATGTCGGGAGCGCGGGCGCGGATGCTTGCTGCGGCGCTGGTCAGCGCCCGGTTCTTGGCTTCGGTTGAGGCGAGGCCCAGCGCATGCGCCGAGGCGCGCGCCCGCGCGCCGATGTCGCGCATGACGCCCTGCACATCTTGGGAATGCGCCTCGCCTGTCATCTCATCGTTCCCGTTCTAATGCTCATGTCACAGATAACAGTTTTATGGCGCCTCGAACAGCGCAGCTCCGGGTCTCAGTCGCCGACCAAGGCCATGTCGTCGCGGTGGATCATTTCCGCGCGCCCGGGCGCGCCCAGCACAGTCTCGATCTCGCGGGAGTTGCGGCCGACCAACTGCCCGGCCTCCGCCGCGTCGTAGGCAATGAGCCCGCGCCCGAGTTCCGCGCCTGACGGATCCCGGATCAGCACGCAGTCGCCCCGGGCGAACGCGCCCTCCACCCGGGTCACGCCCGCCGGCAGAAGGCTGCCGCCCCGGGTGAGCGCGGCGGCGGCGCCCTTGTCCACATGCACCACCCCACGAGGCTCCAGAGAGCCGGCGATCCATTTCTTGCGGGCTGTCACCGGGTTCGACGGCGTCAGGAACCAGGTGCAGGGGCCGCCGGCCGCCACGCGGGCGATGGGATTTTCAACCCGCCCGTCAGCGATGATCATATGTGTGCCGCCGCCCACGGCGATTTTTGCGGCCTCGATCTTCGTGCGCATTCCGCCCCGGGAGAACTCGGACGCCGCGCCGCCGGCCATCGCCTCGATCTCGGCGTTAATGCGGGGAACGACGGGGATGAGCTTCGCAGCGGGGTTCTCGTGGGGCGGCGCGGTGTAGAGCCCGTCGATGTCGGACAGCAGAACCAGCAGGTCCGCGCTCGCCATGGTCGCCACGCGCGCCGCGAGGCGGTCGTTGTCGCCGTGGCGTATTTCCGTGGTTGCGACCGTGTCGTTCTCGTTGATGACCGGCACCGCGCGCATGTCGACGAGCCGCCCGATGGTGGCGCGCGCGTTCAGATATCGCCGGCGCTCCTCGGTGTCATGGAGCGTCACGAGGATTTGGCCTGCCGTGATACCGCGATCCGACAGCGCCTTCGACCAGATGCGGGCCAGCGCGATCTGACCCACCGCGGCCGCCGCCTGGCTGTCTTCGAGCTTCAGCGGACCGCGTGGCAGCTTCAGCACCGTGCGTCCGAGCGCAATGGATCCCGACGACACCACGAGCACGTCGCGCCCATCCCGATGCAGCGCGGCGATGTCGTCGCACAGGGCCTCGAGCCATGCGCGTTTCACCTCGCCCCGGCCCTGATCGACGAGCAGAGAGGAGCCGACCTTGACGACGATACGGCGGAACGATGACAGGTCGGGTGCGGTGGTCACGGGCGTCTCGGGGCGGGGGTGGCGCAGGGCCTTGCTCGGCGTCGGCGCCGATCCACCCCGCATAAGCCAAACGCCGGCGGCAATTCAACCGCCACGGGCGTCTGGCGGCGTCACGGCCTCCATTCAGCGGGCTTGGCGCGAGCCTGTTCCTCGGCCTTGGCGGTTCCGATGGCGCCAGCAAGCGCACGCAGCGTGTCCTGAACACCCTCCCGCGTCGCCGCAGAGAGCACCAGCGGCGGGCGCCGGCGCTCGCCGTCGGCCAGCGGCGGTCCGGCGGTGCGAATCGCCCGCTTCAACCGCTCGATCTGGGTTTTCAGCGTCTCTTCGTCCACCGTGTCGGTCTTCGAGAGCGCGACAATCTCCTGCTTCTCGTCGAGCCCATGGCCGTAAGCCGCAAGTTCGCCGCGGATGATCTTGTAGGCTGCGCCCGCGTGCTCGCAGCCAGCGTCCACCAGGTGCAGCAGCACGCGGCAGCGCTCCACGTGGCCCAGAAACCGGTCCCCGAGGCCCAACCCCTCGTGGGCCCCCTCGATGAGGCCAGGAATGTCGGCGAGCACGAACTCACGATCGTCGACGCGCACGACGCCCAGCCCCGGATGCAGGGTTGTGAACGGATAATCCGCAATCTTCGGTTTTGCGGCGGTGACCCCGCCCAGAAACGTCGACTTGCCGGCGTTGGGCAGCCCCACAAGGCCGGCGTCGGCGATGAGCTTCAGCCGCAGCCAGATGGTGCGCTCATCGCCTTCAAGACCGGGGTTTGCGCGCCGGGGGGAGCGGTTGGTCGACGTGGTGAAATGCAGGTTCCCAAAGCCGCCGTTGCCCCCGCGGGCAATGACCACACGCTGGCCGACCTCGGTGAGGTCGGCGATCAGGGTCTCGTTGTCTTCCTCGAAGATCTGTGTGCCGACCGGCACCTTCAAGACAACATCCGCCCCCTTGGCCCCGGCCCGGTTGCGGCCCATGCCATGGACGCCCGTCCCAGCCTTGAAGTGCTGCTGATACCGGTAGTCGATCAGGGTGTTGAGACCATCGACGCATTCAGCGATCACGTCGCCGCCGCGCCCGCCGTCGCCCCCGTCCGGCCCGCCAAACTCGATGAATTTCTCGCGGCGGAACGACACCGCGCCAGCTCCGCCGTTGCCGGAGCGGATGTAAATCTTGGCCTGATCGAGAAACTTCATGACAAATGCCTATCTGCGCGTCTGCGCCACCGCAACGGGTTTCCGGCGCAGACGAGAATTTGAACCCCCAGAGCTTTGGTCAGCATCATTAAATCAGACTGACCGCTCCAGGCTTCCGCTTTGCCGCGCACTCCAGCCGACGCTCGTTTCGGCGCGGTCGGGTTGCGCTCAGGGTTTTGTTTTCTCGCATTTTCTTGTGTCCAACCGGCATCCGCTTGGACGGAACATGCTTTAGCAAAGCGCCGGGCGGGCAACCGCATCTCCGGCAGTCACCGGCTCGAACGCCGGGAGTTTGGACTGCTCTCTCTCGAGGCGGAACCGCTCGCAGGTGAACACGCCGCCGCGCGCTGGGAGATCGATCTGGCCACGCCCCTCGTTGCGAAACCCGCACTTGGCGAGCACGCGACGGGATTGCGCGTTGTCTGCGAACGCCTGCGCATGGATCTCGCGCACGTCGCCGACGCGAAACGCCAGATCAATGATCGCGGACACGGCCTCCGTGGCCAACCCTTTCCCCTGGAACGCGGCGCCCAGCCAATAGCCGAGCAGCGCCACCCCCGGGCGGGTCTGGTGAAGGCCCACCGAGCCAATCGCTTCAGTCGGTTTTTCCCGCCGGGCCATGACCAGCACGAGGCTCGACCCATGCGCGTTCCCCGCGCGGCTCGAGAAGATCCAGCGTGCGGCGTCCGGCTCAGTGTAGGGATGGGGGATGCTTGCCGTCATCTGCGCCACCGCGGGGTCGCCCGCGTGACGCAACAAGGCGGAAGCGTCGGCCATACGCGGCCACCGTAGCCACAGGCGGGCGGTCTCCAGCCGGAACACATCGTCCCGCAGCAGATCCGGAAACATGGTCGTTCTCCGATCCGGGCTCCTCCAAGCCCAAAAAGAAAAAGGGAGATGGCTTCCATCCCCCCGTTTCCCTGGATCGGACGAATTGCCCAAGGACGCGCCGGGGTTTGGAAACCGGCGAGCCCTTGAGAAAGCCCGCCTTATTCTGCAGCCTGCAGTTTCTGGGCCGGAACTACGCATACGTAGTCGCGCGTGCGGCCAGACTTGAACTCAACAACGCCGTCAGCCAGAGCAAACAGCGTATGGTCCTTGCCAATGCCGACATTGGAGCCAGGATGCCACTTTGTGCCGCGCTGACGCACGAGGATGTTGCCGCCGAGCACGCTCTGGCCGCCGAACTTCTTGACGCCAAGGCGCCGACCATCAGAGTCGCGGCCGTTGCGGGACGAGCCGCCTGCCTTTTTATGAGCCATCGCTCTACTCCGTCCATTTGGCCCGGCCATACGCCAGGGCTTTGAAAACTGGGTTGATTTACGCGGACCGCGAGGGCCCGGCGCAGGTTCAGGCGGCGCGGATCTCGGTGATCCGGACGATGGTCAGATCCTGGCGGTGACCACGCTTGCGCTTGGAGTTCTTGCGGCGGCGCTTCTTGAACGCGATGACCTTGGGGCCGCGGTCCTGTTCGACGATTTCGCCGACAACGGACGCGCCCGCCACCAGCGGAGCGCCGACCTTCACGTCCTCGCCGTTCGCCAGCATCAGCACGTCCGCGAACGTGACCATTTCGCCAGCTTCGCCCTCAAGGCGCATAATCGTAATCTTGTCATTGGCGGCAACGCGATACTGCTTGCCGCCGGTTTTGATGACTGCGAACATCGTTTTTCTTCCCGTGTTCAAATCCGGCCTGCCCCTGTCGGTGCGGTCGGCTTCTTGGCAGTGGAACCAGCGAATTGACGCCCGTCCGGCTGGGCGAGAGCCTGCCCAAACGAAAACGCGCGGCCTCCGCCGCGCTGCGTCCCGCCTCCTATGTCTGAACGAGCCGGACGAGTCAACCGAATCCGGTGGCGGCTGGTGCTTTGCGTCTGATTGACAACCCCATACCCCAATCATATCTCTGGACGCGGCTTCCGAGGCGGAACTGCTGGATGGTTTTCGCGCGCGAGCGCAGGCATCGGGCGGCGCGGTCGTGACTGGAATGCGGGGCGCGGATGCGCCCGGCGTGGGGCGGAGCCGGTCCAGAAGGATTTGGTATGTTCGGCTCTCTCGCGAAAAAGATTTTTGGTTCTGCGAACGATCGTCGTCTCAAGACTTACGCGCCGCGCGTCAAAGAGATCAATGCTCTTGAGCCGGCCATCGAAAAGCTCTCCGACGACGAGTTGCGCGCGCAGACTGAGAAGTTTCGTGCGGAGCTCAAGGAGGGCAAGACCCTCGATGACCTCCTGGCTCCCGCCTTCGCGACGGTTCGGGAAGCTGCGAAGCGCACGCTGGGGCAGCGGCACTTTGATGTCCAGCTGATCGGCGGCATGGTGCTTCATTCTGGCGCCATCTCCGAAATGAAGACCGGCGAGGGCAAGACGCTGGTCGCTACCCTCGCGACTTACCTGAATGCGCTCGCGGGGGAGGGCGTTCACGTCGTTACCGTCAACGACTACCTCGCCAGCCGCGATGCGGAGTGGATGGGGCGCGTCTACCGTTTTCTGGGTCTGAGCGTCGGCGTGATCGTCCATGGGCTGGACGATGACCAGCGTCGTGAGGCCTACGCTTGCGACATCACCTACGGCACGAACAACGAGTTCGGTTTCGACTACCTGCGCGACAACATGAAGTACGAGTTGTCGCAAATGGTGCAGCGCGGACATGCGTTCGCCATCGTCGACGAGGTGGATTCGATCCTGATCGATGAGGCGCGCACGCCCCTCATCATCTCCGGTCCGTCGGAGGACAAGTCGGATCTGTACATGCAGATCGACCAGCTCATCCCCAGGCTCACGAAAGAGCACTATGAGGTTGATGAGAAACAGCGCACCGCCAACCTGACCGAGGCTGGAAACGAGCGCGTCGAGCAGATGCTGCGCGAGGCTGGGCTACTGCGCGACGACTCGCTCTACGATGCGGCGAACGTTACGATCGTGCATCACGTGCAGCAGTCGCTCAAGGCGCACACGCTGTTTCAGCGCGACAAGGACTACATCGTCCGGAACGGCGACGTGGTGATCATTGATGAGTTCACCGGCCGTATGATGCCGGGGCGCCGATTCTCGGAAGGGCTGCACCAGGCCCTTGAGGCCAAGGAGCGGGTAACCGTCCAGCCCGAGAACGTCACTCTCGCGTCGATCACGTTCCAGAACTATTTCCGGTTGTACCGCAAGCTCGCCGGAATGACCGGCACAGCCTCGACGGAGGCCGACGAGTTCGCCCAGATCTACAAGCTCGATGTTGTCGAGATCCCGACGAACCGTCCTGTCGCCCGCCTCGATGAGGATGACGAGGTTTACCGCACAGGAGAGGAAAAACTCAGGGCCATCGTTCGGGAGATCGAGGCGGCCAACCAGACCATGCAGCCCCTGCTTGTGGGCACCACGTCGATTGAAAAGTCGGAGCAGCTCGGCGAGTTTCTCAAGCAGCACGGCTACCGCCAGATCGACTTCGAGGATCCGAAGGGGCTCCAGCGCCTGTACGAGGCGGCTCGCGAGGGCAAGCCGTCCAAGCAGTTCGCCATCCTCAATGCGCGCTTCCACGAACAGGAGGCTTACATCGTCGCCGAGGCGGGCGTGCCCGGCGCGATCACCATCGCCACCAACATGGCCGGCCGCGGAACCGACATCCAGCTCGGCGGCAACGTTGAGATGCGCCTGCGCCACGAGTGCGCCGCCGTCGAGGATCCCGCGCAGCGCGCGGACCGCGAGGCGGAAATCCGAACGGAGATCGCCGCCCTGAAAGAGCGCGCCCTTGCGGCCGGTGGGCTTTACATCATCGGAACCGAGCGCCACGAGAGCCGTCGCATCGACAACCAGCTGCGCGGCCGCTCCGGCCGCCAGGGTGATCCCGGCCGCTCAAAGTTCTTCCTGTCGCTGCAGGATGATCTGATGCGGATCTTCGGGTCCGAGCGCATGGACACCATGCTCACGCGCCTCGGCCTCAAGGAAGACGAGGCCATCGTTCATCCCTGGATCAACAAGGCGCTCGAGAAGGCTCAGCAGAAAGTCGAGGCGCGCAACTTCGACATCCGCAAGAACATCCTCAAGTACGATGACGTGGCGAACGATCAGCGAAAGGCGATCTTTGAGCAGCGTCGCGAGATGATGGCTCAGGACTCTGTCGCCGAGACAGTCGGCGACATGCGCGCCAATGTGATCGACGAAATCGTCCGCAAGCACATCCCGAAGGAATCCTACCCGGAGACGTGGGACGTCGCAGGGCTTGCGAACGACTTGCGCGACGTGATCAACATCGACGAGCCGGTCGCCGAGTGGGCGAAGGAAGAGGGCATCGGCGAGGAAGAGATCGAAGAGCGCATTCAGAAGGCCGCTGACGCGAGCTATGTGGCGCGTGTCGAGCGCAACACCCCCGAAATCATGCGCATGGTCGAAAAGCAGATCGTGCTGCAGGTTCTCGATCATTTCTGGCGCGAGCACCTCGTGCAGCTGGAGCACCTGCGCCAGGTGGTTGGCTGGCGCGGCTATGCGCAGCGCGATCCGCTCAATGAGTACAAGTCCGAAGCGTTCGAGTTGTTCAACGCGCTCATCTCGCGCTGGCACGAGATCACGACGCAGCAGTTGATGCGCGTTGAGGTGTCCTATGACCAGGCGCCTGCGCCTGAGGCGCAGGAGGCGCCGGCGGACGCGCTCGCCGACCTTGACGCCATTAACGCGCGCATCGCCGCGGGCGAGTTCACGCCAACGTCCTTGCTGTTCGGGCCTTCGCTCACCGCGGAGGCTGCTGAACCTGCCATCCAGCGCGATCCTGCCGATCCCGCCACATGGGGCAAGGTGGGCCGCAACGAGGTGTGCCCGTGCGGCTCAGGCAAGAAGTACAAGCACTGCCATGGGGTGCTTGTATAGCTGCATTATCAGCAAGTTAGCGTCAGGTTGCTCTCTGTGCAATCTGAACGCGCTACTGTCACAGGTCTGCGCTTCTGCGCTTAACCTGTGTGCGCTGCTATGGACAACGTGCTGCGGCTGGAAGAAGGCCGCTTGGTGATTTTCAGACGCGGGGGCAAGTACCACGCCCGCATCTGCACAGGCCCAAATCAGTATGTCAGCCGCTCCCTGAAGACGGGCGACGGGAAGTAGCCTCGAAGGCGACACTTACATTTTAGCAAGGCAGCCGCTGGAAATTGCAACGCAACGCCGTTGCCATCAACAGCCACTGCGTGAGGTGGAGGGCGAGCATTCTGGCCCTCCATCTTTCGTGTCTCTCAAACGCAGCGTCGAAGATATTGGCTGTATGGCGCCATCAACGTCGGATTGTCCGCCTCGTACGAAATCAGATTGCAGGTTCATCTCCAAAAGCTTCATTCGAGGAGGAAGTCTGCGCCTTAGTTCAGGCGCACCAAGTATTTTACATCTGTGATGAACATATCTTGCGACTTACCGCCTTCCGCCGCTGAGCAATGGGTTCCGGGCTGATACGCTGCATACTGGGGCAACGGCCGATCAGGGACCCCATCCCTAACAAGGATGATGGTGCCGGAAATGGCGACAAAATCATTGGTTTCAACCCGCTCGAGTTCTCGGTAAATACTGGAGTTTCTTGGAATTGTAATACTAAAACGAGCCGAGTTTGGGCGACACGCATCAGAGCCCAGCATAGCACGACAGGGTAACTGAAGAGCCACGGCAGCACTGCCATCAGGAGCTTGTGTCACTTCGACAACTTTAACAATCCAATTCGTTATCTCGCCACGCGGGAGTAGTGAGGCGAAGTCCATAAGGCGTTGCCGATACAAAGCGTTTCGACGGATGTCATTGCGAGCTTTGTAAACTGCTTCAAGGTCATTATGAAAACGATCTACAATTCGACAAAATTGCTGCTGTTGAACGGGGATAGCGCTCACCCGCAACATCCAGCTATCGGGATTCTCGTTTACAGGTAACAGTATATTTCCCAGCACCCCTCTTGCTCCCTCCGCCGTCCGCCGGGCGTCTGCAGCTTCCCTTTCCGTTGCGGAAAGTCTGCTCTCTTGCTCACGGAGTACATTACCCTGAGCAAGGAGCTCACCTTCTATTCTCCTACGAGTTATCGCGTCACTTTCGGCTTGGCGGCGGGCGTTCGCTTCTGTTGACGCTCTTAGATCAGCCTGCCTACGCGCCTCCGCCTCGGCTGCGGTTCTCAATTCCGCCTGACGAACTGCTTCACTGGCCTGTTTCTGCTCAGCGGCGCGACGAGCTTCCGCCTCCGCAGCAGCCTTCAGCTCTGCCTGCTTTCGCGCTTCCGCCTCTGCAGCCGCCCTGAGCTCTGCCTGCTTTCGCGCTTGCGCCTCTGCCGCAAGTCTTAACTCCGCCTGACGAGCGGCCTCATTGGCCTGCCTCTGTTCGGTGATGCGACGAGCTTCCGCCTCATCCGTTGTCTTGCGTTCTGCCTGCTTTCGCGCTTCTGCCTCCGCAGCAGCCCTGAGCTCTGCCTGCTTACGCGCCTCTATCTCGGCTGCGGTTCTCAATTCCGCCTGACGAACTGCTTCACTGGCCTGTTTCTGCTCGGCGACGCGACGAGCTTCCGCCTCATTCGCAGCCCTGAGCTCTGCCTGCTTTCGCGCGTCTGCCTCCGCCGCAGCTCTCGATTCCGCCTGACGAGCGGCCTCACTGGCCTGCTTCTGCTCGGCGACACGACGGGCTTCGGCCTCCGCGGCGGCCTTAAGCTCTGCCTGCTGTCGCGCGCCTGCAGCGAGTTTGGCCTCTGCCTCCGCTGCAACTCTCAACTCCGCCTGACGAGCCGTCTCACTGGCTTGCTTCTGCTCCGCGACACGGCGAGCTTCGGCCTCTGCGGCCGCTTTGAGCTCTGCTGTTTTCCGAGCCTCTGCCTCCGCTGCAAGTTTGACTTCTGCTTCTTTCCGCGCGCGCTCCGATGCTATGAGCTTTTCTTTTAAGTCCGTAACACCTTGTGAAGGCGGGACAGGAGTTTGTGTGTTTGCGGCGGCAACACGTGTCCAGGTGGTTCTCACTCCATCATCACGGAGACATTCGAACCTGGCGGCTGTTCCCTTGCAGTCAAAGCGTTGACCTAACTTGAATTCCGATTGGCTGATAACTTCAACCCGGACCGGACGATTTTTTGCGGGCTCATTGTTCCATATGCCCGTAACAAAAGCGCCTCCTCCCCGAATTACCAATATGTTATTATTGCGATTATTGTTGTACTCACCTTGCATTACTATTTGTGCATAGGCGCCCGGAGAGCCACAAAACTGCACAACGAAGACCGCCGCCAAAGCTGAAAAAAGAGGTTGCGGCCACCTGAGCTGACAATTCCCGAACAGACGCATATCCGCAAATCCTCTACGTGCTTGCACCATCTCATTTTTTCTGAGTTTATAGTTTGGATTTTACGTTAGCAAGTATGCGAAGAACTCCGGAATTGTCCTCGTTCTTGATCCCCCCGTTGCCACCCGCAGCTGCGTTTTGAAGCTGGAAAATGTAATGCAACATTGAGATCTGGCGCGCGATGCGGCTGTCAATGCGATGCGCGCTCCCCGTCTTCTTCCGTGATTGGTTATGGCGGTTCCACCGCTGATCGCGACACCCGGAAGGGCCGCCGGGCCGTGACGCCGCAACCCGAGAGAAGCAACGGCTCTGGCCTTGTTCGCGCGTCGCTTCCCCCGCCCATCAGGGCAAAGCCAACACCGGAAACGAACTCAGACCTGCGCAAAACTGGGGGTAACGTCAGGAGGGTCGCCGTTCACCGCAAGATCGCAAGCGCAAGCAGCGACGCCGAGGCGAGGCCAATCGCTCCGAACGTGAGCGACATGCCGCCTACACGAAACCGGAAATCCTCGTTTGGTCGTGACATGCCGTAAGCGTGGAGCGCGCGGCCGCCCAAAAGCATCAGTCCCAGAATGTGGATCCAAACGCCTGCGACGCCCTTCAGCTCCACCATGGCGATCAGCAGCAGCGCGAGCGGCGCATACTCCGCGAAGTTGGCGTGAACGCGCATCGCCCGTTCAATAGTCTCATCCCCCTGTGCGCCGACCGCCACCTTGCGGCTTCGTCGCAGGCGGATGACGCGAACCGAGAGCGCAATGAACAGCAGGCCGAGCAGGGCCGCATAGACCGGCGTGATCGTCATTCTTCATCTTCCCCGACATGTTCGTTACGTGAACGGCTGATGAACGGGGCAGACATAGAGCGTTCAGGGCTCGGGCGATAGGTTCGTCTTCATGGAGAGGCCCGATGGCCTCGAGATGGAGGTCGAAATGAGCATTGCCCGTAAATCGCTGACCGCCGCCCTTGGCGCCGCTGTGGTGGCGGGCGGGGCTCTCGTGTCCACAGGCGCGGAAGCCGGCCATCGCCACCATAGAGACCGCAGCGGCGCAGTAGTCGCCGGCGTCATCGGGGGCCTCGCCGTGGGCGCCCTTGCCGCCGCCGTCGCGTCACGTCCCTCCCGCGCCTACGCCGACACCCATCATTATCCCGCTGGCGGTTACTACCCGTCGTCCGGCTACCACCCTGCCTACTCCGGTTACGCGCCGGCGACGAGTTGGCGTGACGGCCACGGGTATCAGCCGGTCCGTGAGTGCTACAAGGAGCGTCGCCAGGTGTACGACCGCTGGGGCAACTATATGGGTGTGCAGAAGGTCCGCGTTTGCCGGTAACCCAACCCTGAGAGATGCGAAGCCCCGCCGGACCGCCGGCGGGGCTTTTTGCATGGGGTGGTTGCCGGACAGGCTCAGCGCGCTGTTGGCGCGTAGGCTGAAAGGCCCTCCGGCAACACCGGTTGTGCGCCCCGGATCATGTCTGGCAAGGCCGAATTGCGCTGGGGTTGCTCTGGACGTTGCACATTGCGCTGTCCCGACGCGGCGGGCGTGCGGGCCGCGGGCGCGGGCGCGGGGGCTGGGGTTGGCGCGGCCGCAGCGGGAGCAGGCTCCTTCGACTGCCCCAGGCCAAGCCAGCGCATATAGAACGGAGCGGTCGCCTGTTCGGCAGGGGCGAAGGCGCGCGCCGGTTCGGGCGTTGGAGCAGCCTGGGCTGACGCGGGACGGGTGACCGGAACCGAGGATGTGTTTGGCGTTTGCCCCGCACGGGCTGTTGCGACACGCACAGCCGCGGACGTGGGGCGCACGTCCAGTGGAATCTCCACAGGCCCCTGGGCGAGCGCCTCCGGACGGCTCACCCACTCCACGTGGGCGAATGAAGGATGCTGGCCCCCATCCTGGAATTTCAGCTTCACCGGCCTCACGCCGCTGGCGACGAGTTCCGCCACCTTCGCCTCGTCCCGCTTGCGCTTTTCGGCGACGAGACTGGCGATTTGCTCGTCCTGGCGCAGGGGTGGGCACGCGGCGTTGGGCTCGAGCGAGCCGCCGTTGGCGGGCGTGGCGTTGAAGACGTAACGGCGACCGCAGACCGCGACCTCAGGTTCGCGCTTCGTCACATCGAAGTGATCAACGCCCTCCCTGATCTCGTTCCAGAATTTCATGTTCGGGTCGAGGCGGTAGCGGGCCAGATTCTCCGGCGTGAACCGGAACGGGAGCGATTGCACCTGGATCGCGCGCTGTCCGCCCGCGAACGATTCGCGCGCAATGGCGAAGATTTCCGCCATCTGCTCGTCGGTCATCGAGAAACAGCCGGCGGACGAACAGGCGCCATGCACCATGATCGCGCTGCCGGTATAGCCGTGCGACCTGTCATAGGCGTTCGGATAGCCAACGTTGAACGACAGATAATAGGCGGAGTTCGGGTTCATCTGACCCGGGGCGACTGAATAGAAGCCTTCGGGCACCTGCCGGTCGCCCTCCCGCTTCTTCGGCCCCAGCTGGCCCGACCAGCGGCAGATCGGGTAGGTCTTCAGGTGCGCGTAGGTTCCATCAGCGCGCATCTTCCAGATTTCGAGTTCGCCTTCCTTCTTGTAGGCGCGCACGAGCATGGGAGCGCGCTTGTCGGTTCCCTTCTCGGCCATGAGGGCGAGGGTCGCCCGCGGAATGGGCTTGAACGCACGGGCGGAGTCCAGCCCGCCGGTGTCCTGACAAGCTGTCAGGAAGAGAGCGGCCGCGCCGGCCAGCATCACCGCACGGGCCGGCTTCGAGAAGGAGGGAAGGGGCAGAAACTGTCTGAGACGCGCCATCACATCGCCAACCGGTGTATTTCCTTGCGACTTAACGGGATTGTCCTTTCACAAGGATTACCGCCCAACCGCCAAACTCGCTCACTTGGTGAACGCTACCTTAAGGTCGGGCGCAAGTCACGCTTGGAGCGCAAGTCACGCTGGCGGTGAAAGTCACGCGGGGCTGCGTCAGAGCTTGGAGCCTATGGCGAGAAACTTGTCAGCCCGCGCCGCGCGAATCTCGTCAGCCGACTTCCCGTCGAAACCGGCGAGCGCGCCCGCGATCGCACGTCCCGTCGCGTCGATGGTCGCCCGCACGTCCCGATGCGCGCCGCCTACCGGCTCGGGAACGATCTGGTCGATGATTCCGAACTTGAGCAGATCCTGCGCCGTGATCTTCATGGACATGGCCGCGTCCTCGCGACGCTTGCTGTCGCGCCACAGGATTGAAGCCGACGCCTCCGGCGAAGCCACGGTGTAGATCGAGTGTTCAAGCATCAGGACGCGGTTGGCGGTCGCAATCGCCACCGCCCCGCCTGAGCCGCCCTCCCCGACGATGACAGCCACGTTGGGGCTGCCAAGGCCCAGGCAGGCGTCGGTCGAGCGCGCGATGGCCTCCGCCTGGCCCCGCTCTTCCGCGTCAATCCCAGGGAATGCGCCCGCGGTGTCGACGAGCGAGACCACAGGCAGATTGAACCGGTCGGCCAGCTCCATCAGCCGCACCGCCTTGCGGTAGCCTTCTGGCCGCGCCATGCCGAAATTGTGCCTCAGGCGACCTTCCGTGTCGTAGCCCTTTTCCTGCCCCATGATGCAGATGGGCCTACCGTAAAGGCGACCGAAGCCGCCGACGATCGCCTCGTCCTCGCCGAACTTCCGGTCGCCGGCGAGCGGCGTGAAATCCTCGATCAGGTCGCGGATATAGTCCTGGAAATGCGGACGGTCCTGATGGCGCGCCACAAGCGTCTTCTGCCACGGCGTCAGTGCGCCGTAGAGGTCCGCCAGGGCCTTGGCCGCCTTGGCCTCGAGGCGCGAGAGTTCATCGCCGATGGCGATGCCGCCATCGCGCTCGGCCACGGACCGTAGCTCCTCCACCTTCGCCTCAAGCTCGGCGACCGGCTTTTCGAAATCGAGATATGCGCGCATGAAGCTCAACAAAGGCCCGTGAGCCGGGCGGAGGCCGGAAACTGACTTTTCGAGCCCTTGAAGTCAAGGCGAGGGCTCTTCCCGCCGGATTATCCCCGGTCGGCGGCGCCGAAACGCCGTTCGATGTAGTCGGCTACGATGCCCTTGAACTCGTCGGCGATCCCGGCGCCGCGCAGCGTCAGCGCCTTTTCCCCGTCGATGAAAACGGGAGCGGCCGGCGTCTCGCCCGTGCCCGGCAGGCTAATGCCGATGTCAGCGTGTTTGGACTCGCCGGGGCCATTCACAATGCAGCCCATGACGGCCACATTCAGGCTCTCCACGCCAGGGTAGGTCTTGCGCCACTGCGGCATCGAGTCGGAGATCCAGGTCTGGATGTCCCGGGCGAGTTCCTGAAAGACCGTCGATGTGGTGCGCCCGCACCCGGGGCAGGCCGCAACAAGCGGCACGAAGGTGCGAAAGCCCATGGTCTGGAGCAACTCCTGCGCAACCTTTACCTCGAGGGTGCGGTCGCCGCCGGGCTCGGGCGTCAGCGACACGCGGATCGTGTCTCCGATTCCCTCCTGAAGCAGGATCCCCATCGCCGCCGAAGAGGCGACGATACCCTTGGTGCCCATGCCCGCTTCCGTCAGGCCCAGATGCAACGCGTAGTCGCAGCGGCGGGCCAGCATCCGGTAGGCCGCGATCAGATCCTGCACCGCAGACACCTTTGCGGAAAGGATGATGCGGTCGCGCGGGAGACCAATCTCTTCCGCCCGCTCCGCCGACCACAACGCGGAACGCACCAGCGCCTCGCGGGTGATCGCTCTGGCGTCCAGAGGCCGCGCCGAGCGGGCGTTCTCGTCCATCATCCCGGTCAGCAGTTCCTGATCGAGGGAGCCCCAGTTGGCGCCGATTCGCACCGCCTTGTCGTGGCGGATCGCGGTTTCGACGATAGCGCCGAACTGCCGGTCCTTCTTTTCGCGAAAGCCCACATTGCCGGGGTTGATCCGGTACTTGTCGAGCGCCTTCGCACAGTCGGGAAACTCGGCCAGAAGCTTGTGGCCGATATAGTGGAAGTCGCCGACGATGGGCGTGAAGACGCCCATTTTCAGCAGCTTCTCCTTGATGCGAGGCGTCGCGGCCGCAGCTTCAGCGCGGTCGACGGTGATGCGCACCACCTCCGAGCCTGCCCGCGCGAGCGCCGCGACCTGTCGCACGGTCGCGTCCACGTCGGCCGTGTCCGTGTTGGTCATGGACTGGACGACAATGGGCGCCCCGCCGCCCATGACCACGGATCCTGGACCCTCGCCCACGCGCACTCCGACACACTGCCGCCTCTGGGCGGGCGCCGCTTCAATGGCGCAGTCGGCGATGGGCGCGTGGAGGGCTTCGGTGACTGTCACGGAGTTGGCTCCTCAGGTCGAATGATTGTGGGGAGCGTTGGCGCAGTCCGCGCACACGCCCAAGAGCTCAAGCATCTGCGACCGCCGCCGGAATCCCGCCTCGGCCGAGATGGCGTCGAGATCCGCCCTGACGGACGGGGAGGCGAATTCGCGCACCCGCCCGCAGGCGTCGCATATGAGAAACACAACTGGATCCGCTCCGTGGTGATGGCTGCCGCACGCCATGAAGGCGTTCCGGCTCGCAAGCCGATGCACGAGTCCGTGCTCGACCAGATAGTCGAGCGCCCGGTACACGGAGATGGGGGCCGGGCGACGGCCGTCAGCATCCACAAGCAGATCGATCATCTCGTAGGCGCCCAGCGGCTTGCCCGCCGCGCACAGCATGTCGAGAATGGCGCGCCGCCCCGGCGTGAGGTTCACCCGGTCGAGGTGCTCGCCATGCCCCTCGCAGCGTTCATGGGAATGCGACCGCGCACTGGCCACTCGCCGGCGCGGGCTCCTGCGCGCAGGGGGCCTGACCTCGTTCATGGCGAACAATATAACGCGTGTCGTCGCGCCGCGCTAATGCGACGAGAGAAGTGGCGCCCATGCCGGCGCAGGCGCGGTATATAATTTCCGGATCGTGATCCAGGACGAAAGAAACGCCATGAGCCTGAACGCCCGCTCCGCTCTTGTCACCGGCTCGACCAGCGGTATCGGCCTTGCCTGCGCCCGTGCGCTCGCCAGAGAGGGCGCCAACGTCTGCCTGAACGGGTTCGGCGACGCAGCCGCCATCGAAAACGAGCGCGCCGCGATCGAGCGCGAGTTCGGCGTGCGCTGCATCTACGATGGGGCCGACATGTCGAAGCCTGCCGAAATCGCGCGCATGGTCGCCCGCGTCGAGGAGGCGTTCGGGGCTGTGGATGTGCTCGTCAACAACGCGGGAATCCAGTTCGTCTCGCCGGTCGAGGATTTCCCGCCGGAGAAGTGGGACCAGATCATCGCCATCAACCTGTCGTCGGCGTTTCACGCCATCCGCGCGGTCACGCCCGGCATGAAGCAGCGGCGGTGGGGGCGCATCGTCAATACGGCCTCGGCGCACTCGCTGGTCGCCTCGCCGTTCAAGGCGGCTTATGTGGCGGCGAAGCACGGCGTCGTTGGCCTCACCAAGACCGTGGCTCTGGAGCTGGCGACGTTCGGCGTGACGGCGAACTGCATTTCGCCCGGATATGTCTGGACGCCGCTTGTGGAAAAGCAGATCCCCGACACCATGAAGGCGCGCGGCCTCAGCCGCGAGGAGGTGATCGAGAAGGTTCTGCTGTCGGCCCAGCCCACCAAGCAGTTCGTCACGGTCGATCAGGTGGCTGCGGCGCTGGTTTTCCTCTGCTCGGACGCAGCCTCACAGATCACAGGGACCAACATTTCAATGGACGGCGGCTGGACGGCGGCCTGATCCGGCGCGCCGGCCTGGGCCCGTCAGCGGAAGCGCCACACGCTGGTCCTCTTCAGATCCGAGTCCTCAAGGTCTCTGGTGACGGGGATGTCATAGGCGGCGACCGGCTTCAGCCGGTCCTGCTGGAGGTAGGAGCGGCCCGGATCGCCTATCAGCACAAGGGCCCCGCGGCCGGCCAGTTGGCCGAGCCAGTCAGTGACGCTTCGCGCCATGTCGCGCTCGTAGCTCACATCGCCGGCGAGCACGACATCCCAACCTTCATCCCTGCCAACCAGATCCTCGATCCGGATCGTCAGCGCCACGTGATTGGCGCAGGCGTTGAGCCCCATGGCGGCGCCGGCGAAGGGATCAAGGTCACAGGCTTCGACCGCGCGGGCGCCGGCCTTCGCGGCGGCGATTCCGACGAGGCCGGAGCCTGCGGCGAAATCCAGAACGCGCGCGCCCCGGACGGTTTCCGGATGGTCGAGCACATAGCGCGCCAGCGCCTGTCCGCCCGCCCACGGGAACGCCCAGAACGGCGGCGGCAGGCCGATCTCACCCAGTTCATCCTCGGTTTTGCGCCACAATTCGGTGGCCTCGTCAGCGACGTGCAACCGGATCTCGGGGGCGTACGGGACGGCCGCGAGACGCGTGTTGGCTGCGATGAAGCGCTGACGTTCATCGAGCGAGCGCGCGATCACCGGCGCGCCGCCGCAAGCCAGCCGAGCCCATCCTCGGTGCGGGCGCGGGGCCGGTACTCCGCCGCCGCCCACCCGGACCACCCCCGCGCCGCAAGAGCCTCAAAGATGGCCGTGTAGGCGACCTCGCCCTCGTCAGGTTCGCGCCGGTGCGGCACGGATGCGAACTGCACGTGGCCGATCACATCCCAGTGCCGTTCGAGACGGCGGAGGAGATCCCCCTCCATGATCTGCACATGGTACAGATCGAACATCATCTTCAGCTGAGGCGCTCGCAGTTCCAGAATAATCTCGGCGGCTTCGTCCGAGCGCGAGAGAAAGTAGCCGGGCCTGTCGCGGGTGTTGATGGGCTCGATGAGCAGCACCACGCCGGCGCCTCTCGCCATGGCGCACGCGGCGTCAAGGTTCTGGAGATACGTCTCGAGCGCCCATGCGCGGTCCTGGGGCGCCGGACAGCCGGCCATCACATGGATGGTGGAGGCGCCGATCGCAACCGCCCACTCCAGCGCCTGATCCATGGCCCGGCGGAAGTCGTCCTCCCGGCCAGGAATGGCCGCGAGCCCGAATTCGCCAGCTTTTCCGGGCGCCGTGTTGAGGCCTGTCATCGGCAGGCCGTTGGCCGCAAGCCGCGCGCGCACCTCTTCCCGATCGAGATCGTACGGAAAGTGGCACTCCACAGCCGTAAAGCCTGCGGCCCGCGCCGCATCGATGCGGTCGAGGAACGGCCGCTCGCAAAAGAGCATCGAGATGTTGGCGGAGAATTTTAGGCCGGCTGTTGTCATCATGAACCTCGGCGCCGAGCGTAGACGCAGCGCGTATTGCCCGCAAACCTCATCTTCTTGTCGCTGCGCGCCGGCGGGTGTTATGGCCAATGGTCCGCCACGGAGCCTTCGTCGCCCATGACATCCGTCTCGAAAGGCTTGCCGCACCAGATCGCCGCGCCTCTGCCCGCGGCGTTGATCGCCGCCAGCGCGGCGGCTGCAACCATCGCGGGGGCGTGGATTTTCGAATGGGCCGGTTATGCGCCGTGCGACCTCTGCCTGCAGCAGCGATGGGCCTACTACGTCGGAGTTCCCTTGGGAGCTTTTGCGGCGCTCGCGCTGGCCGCCGGATGGCGCAGAACAGGCGCCGCGGCCCTTGGCCTGATGGCTCTTCTCTTTCTTGGCGGCGCCGTTTTTGGCGCCTGGCACGCCGGGGTTGAGTGGGGATTTTGGCCCGGCCCGGCAGGCTGCACGGGCAACGCTGCGCCCCGGGCGTCGGACATGAGTGATTTCCTGCGACAGATGGAGGCCACGCGTCTCGTCCGTTGCGATGAGGTCGCGATCCGCATCCTGGGGCTTTCGCTCGCCGGTTGGAACGCGGTCATTTCACTCGGGATCAGCGCCCTTGCCGCCGCAGGCGCGCGCGGTGGCGCATCCGCATGACGGCCTCAGAGTCAAAGGCCGCGGGATTTCGTTCTCCGTGGAGGCCGGGCGCTGCGGATATCCACCGTTTTTCCCCAAGCGTCGCAAGCGTGCGCAGGGCCGCGTCTTTGCAGCGAACGCGTTGTTCCTACATGACTTGAGCAAGAAATGGCAATGCTATTGGTAAGCTAACCAATTGAAAAATTGAACTTTTGTAATCAACCCTTCTGGCATGATGCTCGGGATCGGAATACAGTTCCACCTACGATATGGCACGCTGATCCGTCTCGCCGGGTTGCGCCATGCATGGAAGTCGGGGGAACAGATGTCCATGGCTGAAAGCACCCGTCCTTTCGAGGACTCACTGATGCCCGTGGCTGACGAGGATGCGCGCCGTCAGAACCGCGCAATGCTGCCGCGTTTGCACGCGGTGAAGCTGGAGCCGCCGTATGATTTCGAGCGGCCGGCTGAAGGGGAGCGGGAGCAACCCGCGCCATTCAATGCGGCTCTTGAGCTCGTGCGCGCCGCCTCGGAAGCGCTCGAGCGCATGCGCGCTCACTGCCGCGAGGTTGAGGCGTTCGCCCAGCAGGAGATTGAGTATCATCGTTCCCAGCTCGCCACGGCGGACAACGTCATCCGCGAACTGGACGAGAAAACCACCCGGCAGGAAGACACGATCCGCCAGCTTCAATCCCAGTTGAACGAAGAGTTCGAGGCGCGAGAGAAGACCCAGCTGCTGCTGGAGGACCTTCGCGGCGTTTACGAGCGCGCCAAGGAGCAGATGCGCCAGACCGAAGGTCGCGCCGCTGCGGCAGAGGCCTGGCTCTCCCGGCTCCATTCGGAGATCGCGTCGGCGTTCAGCGAACTTCCGTCCGCGGGATCAGACAGCTTTGCGGGATTGCGCGATCAGGCGCGCACGGCCGTCAGTCGCGGCTGACGGCTGCCCGGTCACGTTAGAGCATTTTCCGTCCAAGCAGATGCCGTTTGGACGCAAGAAAATGCGTAAAAACAATAAGCTGGAGCCGAGGACCTGATGCAATCAGGTCGGTTTCCGCTCTAGAAGGCGGCGCACGCCAACTGGCGCGCCCGCCTTTTTCGTTTCGGTCACACCAAAGGGCCATTCAGCATCCAGCGGTGGCCGAATGGGTCGCGCACCACTGCGAAACGCGTGCCCCAGAACGAGTTCATGGGCCCCATTTCTGTTGTGGCGCCCATCTTGGCGCAGCGCGCCACCGTGTCGTCCACCTCTTGTGCGCTGTCGAACTCCAGGCTGATGGAGACGCTCGCGAAATCGTTGGGCACCGGGGGGCGGGTTTTCGTCATTTCCGGAAACGCGTCCGACAACATCACAGACCCGCCGTTGATCTCCAACTCGCAATGCATGATGCGCATCCCATCAAGGGCTGGCATCAGCGCCTTCTGCACCGCGCCGAACGCCGCGCCGTAGAACGCGATCGCCCCCGCCGCCGGAGTCACGGTGAGATAGGGGGCGACAGGCGGGCGGGCGGGAGAGGCCATCGGCGGTGTCTTGCCAAGCTTGAGATCTGGAATCGTCTGATAAGAAGATGATATCCGGTTTCTTGCAAGGAAGTTCCCGAACGGCCAGATAAAGTCGTCGCCGCTCGCGGGCGCGCCCCGGAGGGAGCCCTTTGCGCCGGGCGCGAGAAAAGCTAGAAGACGGCGAGACACCAGAGGACGAGAGACCGCGATGGCGCAGGCACGCACGCTTTACGACAAGATCTGGGACGACCACGTCGTCGAAGTCCAGCCGGACGGCACGACCCTGCTCTACATTGACCGGCATCTCGTCCATGAGGTGACGTCACCACAGGCGTTCGAGGGCTTGCGCATGTCGGGCCGCAAGGTCCGCGCGCCGGAAAAGACGCTGGTCGTGGTCGATCACAACATCCCGACCACGGATCGCACCCAGCCCATCGAGGATGCCGAGAGCAAGGCGCAGATCGAGCAGGTCGCCAAGAACGCGGCTGACTTCGGGCTCGAGTACTACGATGGTTTCGACATCCGCCAGGGCATCGTCCACATCATCGGGCCTGAGCAGGGCTTCACCCTGCCGGGGACGACGATTGTGTGCGGCGACAGCCACACGGCGACCCATGGCGCGTTCGGCGCGCTGGCGCATGGCATCGGCACGTCCGAGGTGGAGCATGTGCTCGCCACCCAGACGCTGATCCAGAAGAAGTCGAAGAACATGCGCGTCGTCGTCGATGGCAAGCTCGGCGACGGCGTCACCGCCAAGGACATCATTCTGGCGATCATCGGCGAGATTGGCACCGCCGGCGGCACCGGCCACGTGATGGAGTATGCCGGCGAGGCCATCGAGTCGCTGTCCATGGAAGGCCGCATGACGGTCTGCAATATGGCGATTGAGGGCGGCGCGCGCGCGGGCATCATCGCGCCCGACGAGAAGACCTACGCCTACCTGAAGGATCGCCCCAAGGCGCCGAAGGGCGCCCACTGGGACGCTGCGCTGCGCTATTGGGACACCCTGCGCTCGGACGCAGGCGCTCACTTCGACAAGGAAGTGCGTCTCGACGCCGCCAAGCTGCCGCCGCTCATCACGTGGGGCACGTCGCCGGAAGATGTCATCACCATCGGCGGCGTTGTGCCAAAGGTTGAGGACGCCCGCAACGAGGCCATCCGCAACAAGATCCAGCGCGCGCTGGACTACATGGGCCTGAAGGGCGGCGAGAAGATCACGGACATCGAGATCGACCGCGCGTTTATCGGCTCGTGCACCAACGGCCGCATCGAGGATCTGCGCGCCGCCGCCGACATCGCGAAGATCGCTATTGCGCGCGGCCAGAAGGTCAGCGCGCGGGTCAACGCCATGGTGGTTCCGGGCTCCGGCCTCGTGAAGCAGCAGGCGGAGGCGGAAGGTCTGCACAAGATCTTCATCGAGGCCGGTTTTGAATGGCGTGAGCCGGGTTGCTCCATGTGTCTGGCCATGAACCCGGACAAGCTGGCGCCGGGCGAGCGTTGCGCCTCCACCTCGAACCGCAATTTTGAGGGCCGTCAGGGCTTCCGCGGCCGCACGCATCTGGTGTCGCCCGCCATGGCGGCTGCAGCGGCGATCGCGGGCAAGTTCGTGGACGTGCGCGCGTGGCGCTGAGCCCGGGCATTGATGCATGATGCGGGAGGGCTCGGCCAACGCCGGGCCCTTTTCGTTTGAGCCGGCGCGCAAGAGGAGCGACGGATGGCCGCCGATGAAGACAAGGCTCGCGGGATCCTTCGCCGCGTCGAGGACGATCAGCGATCATTCGCCAATCCTGCGGACGTGCGCGGGGCCCAGATCGATGAGCGCGATCCCGTGGAAGTCTGGGCGAAGCGTGTGGGTCGCGTGCTCGGCTATGGACTTCTGGCGCTGCTCGCCCTCAATCTCGCCACTGGATGGTTCTTCTGAAAGGCGAAACTGTGGACTGGAGCAAGACGCAGGCGCCCTCGCTCGCGGAGCTGGAGGCACTGGCCGATGTGGCGTTCGCCGCCCTGCCGGCTGATTTTCGCAAGTTGTGCGATGGGTTGGTGATCCGCGTCGAAGACTTCCCCACCGACGAGGTGCTGGAGGAAATGCACTGCGAGACCGAGTTCGACCTGCTCGGGCTTTTTCAGGGGCGCGGCCTCGCGCAAGGGGGCGGGGAGGGCTACACCGGCGCCATGCCCAACATGATCTGGCTGTATCGCCGCCCGATACTGGATTACTGGGCCGATCATGAGGAAACCCTGGGCGCCGTCGTCACCCACGTGCTCGTCCACGAGATCGGGCACCATTTTGGCTTCTCGGACGAGGATATGGACGAGATCGAGCGACGGGCCGGTTGATGCGGAAACGCCGCCGGATTGCTCCGGCGGCGCTTGAATGAGGACGTGCGCTACGGCCTACCTGCAGCGGTAAAGCCCTGTGTGCGTGCGATTATGCCAGCCGATGCGCGGCGCCCAGTGGTAGCCGCGGTGCAGGCCCCTGCACCATCCCGGACCATACTCGCGCACAATGATGCGCGGACCGCCGAGGTACACGAACGGATACCGATGGCGGAGTTCCGGTCGATGTCTGCGGTACGTCTGTTGGCGAACCTCGCCGCGCCGCTCCATGCGGGGTCGGTCGCGCCGCTGCTCTACGCGGGGTCGCTCGAACCGTTGCTCCATGCGGGGTCGATCACGCCGCTGCTCTACGCGGGGCCTGTCCATACGCGGTTCAACCCGTGGGCGGTCGAGGCGTTGTTCCATACGCCGCTCCATGCGGGGCTCCATGCGGGGCTCCATGTGCTGTTCCATGCGGGGCCCCATGCGGGGCTCCATGCGCTGTTCCATGCGCTGTCCTTCGCCGCCCCCACGCATTTCACCGCCCCCACGCATTTCACCGCCGCCGCGCATTTCACCGCCGCCGCGCGGAGCGCTGCGCATCTCGCCTCCGCCGCCCCCTACTCCTCCGCTGCCCCCTCCTCCTCCACCGCCACTTTCGGCGCCGCCACGGCCGCCTCCTTCCCCTCCACCTCCGCCCCCGCCGCCGCCGCCGCGCTCACGAGGGTCGTTCTGCGCGACCTTGAATGGTTCGGAGGCCGCGATCACCGGGGCGCCCAGAACGGCTGTCGAGCCTATGAGAGCCAAAGCCAGCGTGATCGCCCCTGATTTCATGGTGTTACGCATGTACAGAACCTCCTGATCCAGGACTCGCACAACGTAGCGGACCTGCAGGTGTTCCGTGGCCTGATCGGGGCTGCGGCGGCGCTCCCGCCGTGAGAGCCTGCTGACAAGATGCGACCGCATCGTGTAGAACGCGCCCAGATTTCGCCCGAGGATCCCAAGGGGACGTTCATGGACAAGTTCACAACGCTCACCGGCGTCGCCGCGCCGCTCAACATCATGAACATCGACACGGACATGATCATCCCCAAGCAGTACCTGAAGACGATCGCGCGCACGGGGCTGGGCGCGGGGCTGTTCTCGGAAATGCGCTTCAAGGACGATGGGTCCGAGAACCCCGAGTTCGTGCTCAACACGCCGGCCTACCGCCACGCGAAGATCCTCGTCACCGGCGACAATTTTGGCTGCGGTTCGTCGCGTGAGCATGCGCCGTGGGCGTTGCTGGATTACGGTATCCGCTGCGTGATCTCCACGAGCTTCGCGGACATTTTCTACAACAACTGCTTCCAGAACGGCATTCTCCCGGCCAAGGTCTCGGCCGAGGATCTCGCCAAGCTGATGGACGACGCCTCGCGCGGCTCCAACGCCACGCTGACCGTCGATCTCGAGAAGCAGGAGATTCGCGGCCCCGATGGCGGCGCGGTGAAGTTCGACATCGACGGCTTCCGCAAGCACTGCTTGCTCAACGGCCTCGACGACATCGGCGTGACCATGCAGAAGGGCGACAAGATCAGCGCCTTCGAGGGCAAGGTCTCCGGCGAGCGCCCCTGGCTCTGAGCGCGATTTGCGTTCAACGCAAACATCGGCGCCCTGATTTGCGCGCCGACGTTTCTATATTGAGCGTATGAGCGCTCTCACACCTGCCGGGAGGCCCGCGGCCTCCCGCCCCTTTGTGCCCTGGGCGCCGCCGCCGCGTCGCAGGCCCGCTGGCAACCTGATGCAGTTGTGGCATCTGGCGCGCAACCCCATCGAGAACTGGGCGCAGGTCCATTTCGAAAAGCCGATTTTGTCCGGCTCCTCCATGTTCGGCCAGCTGGTGGTCGTCAACGAGCCGTCGGCCATCCGGCGTGTGTTCGTTGACAATGCGGCGAACTACGAGAAAGACCCGCTGCAATTGCGGGTCCTGCGCGTGGGCGCCCCCAATTCCGCCGGGCAGGGGCTTCTCTCTGCGACGGGGGATACGTGGCGGCAAACGCGCCGTGCGCTGAGCCCCCTGTTCACGCCGCGTCGCGTGGCCGCCTTCGGCCAGATCATGAAAATGAAGGCCGACGAGCGCGTGGACGCCTGGTTGCGCAGGCGACCGGGGTCGATCGTCGAAATCGATCAGGAGATGGTGCGTCTCACCTACGACATGCTGTCGGCGACCCTGTTCTCCGACGCGCTGGACGGGGATCGCGCGGACGTCGTGCGTCAGATGAGCCGGCTGCTGGACACCATCGGTCGCATTGATCCGCTGGATGCCCTCAACGCGCCTGAGTGGCTGCCCCGCTTCAACCGCGCGGCTGCGCGAGAACCCCGCGAATGGTTCGCACAGGCCACCGAGCGCATGATTGACCGGCGCAGCGCTGAGTTGCGCGACGCGCCCGAGCGCGCGCCAGACGATCTGCTCACCGCGCTGCTGCGCGCCAGTGATCCGCAGACCGGCGTCGGCCTTACCCGCGCCGAGGTGGCTGCGAACGTGTTCACGTTCATCGCCGCGGGCCACGAGACGACGGCGCGGGCGCTGGCGTGGACGCTGCACCTGCTGTCGCGGGCCCCGGAGTGGCAGGAGCGCGCGCGGCTGGAAGCCATGGCCGCGCCGGACGATCCCGCCGAGTGGGTCGCGGCGATGCCCACGGTGCGCGCGGTGTTCGAGGAGGCGATGCGGTTGTTTCCGCCGGTGCCGCACATGAGCCGCATGGCGCTGGAGGCGGACAAATTGGGCGATGTCCCGGTGCCGGCGGGCGCAACGGTCGTCATCGCCCCTTGGGTGCTGCACCGCCACCGCCTGCTGTGGGACGCGCCGTCGGCGTTTATGCCCGAGCGTTTTCTGCCAGGCGCCCGCGAGAGCATCGAGCGGTTCGCCTACCTGCCGTTCGGGGCGGGGCCACGGGTGTGCATCGGCGCCACGTTCGCCATCCAGGAGGCGGTTGTGGCGCTGGCCTGCCTCCTGCGGCGCGTGCGGCTCACACCAATTCGCGGCGTGGAGCCGCGCCCGGTGCTGCGCATCACCCTGCGGCCTGACGACCGCATCCCCATGCAGATCCACCCGGTGTGAACGCCGGTTCATTCGGCGTTAACCGTTCTCTGCGTCCGTGGGGTCGTGTCACGTTGGGCAGGAGCCCTGGGGAGTGAGGCATGTTTTTGGGCAGGCCGCTGGCGGGTGCGACGACCGCGTTCATCATCATGTGCGCAGCGGCGCAGGCGCAGGATTTTCAAGCCTGCCTCTCTGGCGTGCGCGCTGAGGCCGCGCAGCGCGGCGTATCCGGCGCGACCTTCGACCGGGTGATGGCGGGCGTGACGCCGGATCCAAGAGTGATCGAAAGCCTGCAATTCCAGCCCGAGTTCAAGACGCCCATCTGGGACTATCTCGCCACGCTTGTGGATGAGCAGAAGATCAAGGAAGGGCGCGCCATGATGGCCCGTCACGCGCAGGCGCTGGCCGCCGCCGAGCAGCGCTTCGGCGTGGATCGCCACACCATCGCCGCCGTATGGGGCGTGGAGAGCGACTACGGCAACGTGACCGGGCGCTGGGGGCTGCCCCAGGCGCTCTCGACACTCGCCTGCACGGCGCCGCGCCGACGCGATTACTTCCGCGGCGAGCTGCTTGCCACGTTGCAGATCGTGCAGCGCGGCGACCTTGCGCCTGAAAAGCTGCGTGGCTCGTGGGCTGGCGCCTTTGGGCAGACCCAGTTCATGCCCTCCACCTACCTGCGGCTTGCGGTGGACGGCGACGGGGACGGGCGCCGTGATCTGGTCGACTCCGTGCCCGACGCCCTGCATTCCACCGCCAACTTCCTCGCAAAGGCCGGCTGGCGCACGGGCGAGGCGTGGGGCTACGAGGTGCGCATTCCGGCGGGCTACGCGGGGCCTTCGGGCCGCCGCGACAAGCAGCCGCTGTCCGCGTGGTCCCAGCGCGGCATCAGACGGGTGGACGGATCGGCGCTCACCGGCGAGGGATCCCCAGGCCTTCTCCTGCCCGCAGGGGCCAATGGCCCGGCGTTCCTCGTGTTCCGCAACTATGACGCGGCCTTTTCCTACAACGGCGCGGACTCGTACGCGCTGGCCATCTCGCTCCTCTCAGATCGTCTGCGCGGACGCCCGGGCATCCGCGCGGCGTGGCCGACCGACGACCGCGGCCTGTCGCGGGCCGAGCGCAAGGAACTGCAGGAACATCTGCTGCGAAGAGGCTTCCAGATCGGCGAGGCCGATGGCGCCATCGGGGCGGTGACCCGCAAGGCCATCGCCGAGTATCAGCGCCGCCTTGGCCTCGAGCAGGACGGCCGTGCGGGTGGGCGCGTGCTCGACGCCTTGCGCGCCGGCCGCTGAGGGCTGCGTCCTCACCGTGAATTGACTGGCGCGGTGGGTGCGCCGGGCTAATGTTCCCGCATGGTCTTGAAGAAAAACGGGTCGGGCGACGGACGGGGCGGGCCGCGGGCCATTCTGGCGCTTGCGATCTTGGCGATTCTGACCTTGGCGCAGGCCCCGAGGGCTGCGACGGCGGGAGAGCTGGCGACCGTAGGCCAAAGCCCGGTGGTCATCGAGCTTTTCACAAGCCAGGGCTGTTCATCCTGCCCCCCGGCGGATCGCCTTGTCGCCGCCCTTGCCCGGCGCCCGGGCGTGTTCGCGCTCACGCTGCCCGTCGATATCTGGGACTACGTGGGCTGGAAGGACACCCTCGCCACGCCCCATCACACCCAGCGCCAGCGTCAGTACGCGAAAAACCGGGGCGACGGGCGGGTCTACACGCCGCAGGCTTCGATCAACGGCGTCGCCCACGTGATCGGCAGCGATCTCGAGGCGATCCGCAAGGCCGCTGAGGAGTGCTACGGACGCGAGGGAGCCATGCGCGTGCCGGTCGCCGCAACGCAGACCGGCGCAACGCTCCGCATTGATGTGGGCGCTGCGCCCGCGGAGGCGGTGGGCCGCGCCGCCGTGTGGCTCGTGCGCGTGGCGTCCACGCGGCAGGTTCAGGTTCGCCGTGGCGAAAACTCCGGCCAGACCATGGAGTACGTCAACGTGGCCCGTTCATTCGAGCGGGTCGGCGAGTGGAGCGGCCAGCCAGCGACGTTCGAGGCGGCGCTTGCGCCCCATAGGGACGCCGACGGCTGGATGGTGCTGTTGCAGACGGAAACCCAGCAGCGGCCCGGCGTCATCCTCGGCGCGATGAAATCGCCCGGGCTGTGACGCCCGGGCGCATCCTCAGTCTCAAGCGAGCGCCTGCTTCACCCGTTCCGGTGTGAACGGCGCATGGCGCAGCGTCTTGCCGGTGAGCGCGAACACTGCATTCGCGATGGCCGGCAGGGTCGCGCCCATGGACAGTTCGCCCACGGGCAGCGGAATGTCGCCGCTGCGGATCAGCTCGGTGTGCATGGCGGGGATCTCCGACATGCGCATGATCTCGTAGTCGTGGAAGTTCGATTGCTCCACGAGACCGTTCTTGATCGTTACGCGCTCCTTCAGGGCCGCGCCGAGACTGTAGACGGCTGCGCCTTCGAGCTGGGCGACGATGTTGGAGGGTTGCAGCGGCAGGCCCACATCGGCCGCCATCCACAGGTTGTGGACGCCGATCTTGCCCGACGCGCGATCCACCGAAACCTCCGCGACCGTCGCGATCAGCGCAAAGCCGATGGGCGGCGCGCCAAGCTTCGAGAACGCGACGCCCAGCGCCCGGCCGTCCCGCTTGCGCGAGAAGTCGGCCATTTGCGAGGCTTTCTGCACCACCGCTTTGGCGCGGGGATCTTTCAGGATCGCAAGGCGATACGCGACCGGATCCTCTCCCGCCATGCGCGCAAGCTCGTCGAGAACCACTTCGATGGCGAAGTTGTTGTGGCCGGCGCCGATTCCGCGCCAGGCGGCGGTGCGCACGCCGCGCTCCTCGTAGATGTGCTCCGCCACGTGATTGGGCACTTCATAGTGGGGCATGTCGGCGCCATAGACGACGATGTGATCGACGCCCTTCTGGGCGTCCATGCGCTCCTGCCCGTAGAGATAGGGCACGATGGTGTCGGCCGCGATGCGGTGACGCCAGCCGCTGACCTTGCCCTGCCCGTCGAGCGCGACGACGATGCGTTGCGCCGTCATCGGACGGAACCGGCCGTTGGCCATGTCGTCCTCGCGGCTCTGGATCATCTTCACCGGCTTGCCGACCGCCTTCGACAGCAAGGTGGCGTCCACCGCGTATTCCACGAACGCGTTGCGGCCGTAGCCGCCGCCCATGGTGAGGTGGTGGAATTTCACCTTCGCCGCGGGAACGCCCGCCGCCTTCGCCGCATCCTCGACCGTGCGGGTCGGCCACTGGGTGCCGGCCCACAGCTCCAGCCCGTCAGGGGTGACGGAGGCGACGCAGGCGTGGGGCTCCATCTGCGCGTGGTAGACGTAGTCCGTGGTGAACTCGCTGGTGTGGACCCGCGCCGCGCTGGCGATGGCGCCCATGGCGTCGCCGGTGTTGCGACCCACCACGCCCTTGGCGGCGGGATCGCGCACCTTCGCCAGATACTCGGCGCGCGCGGTTTCCGAGTTCATCTTGAAGCCGGGCGCGTCCTTCCACTGGATCTTCAGTTTCTGACGGGCGGCGAACACGGCCTCGACGGTCTCGCCGATGACGCCCACACCATGGTCGAGCGCCACGACCTCCACGATTCCCGGCATCTGCCGGATCTCGTCACGGTTGAACGAGACCGGACCCGAATCGCGCACGGGACGGCGGGCGAGGGTGCCGTAGAGCATCCCCGGCACGCGCACGTCGATGGCGTAGGTCTCCCGGCCGGTGGACTTGGCGGCCACGTCAACGCGCGTCACGTCCTTGCCCAGCAGACGGAACTGGGCGACCGGCTTCAGCTCTTCGGGCTTCAGCTCCGGCATTTTCTCCGGAACCTGCGCGAAGGCGGCGATCTCGCCGTAGGTCATGCGGCGGTTCGACGCCTTGTGCAAAACCGCGCTGGGCTCCGTGGACACCTCTGCGAGCGGCACGCCCCAGCGGCCGGCGGCCGCCTCCATCAGCACGCGGCGGGCCTGCGCCCCTGCCATGCGGCAGGGCATCCAGTAGCCGCGCACGCTGATGCTGGCGACGACCATCTGCGTACGCAGCACGGGATGATTGTAGACAGGATCGACCGGCGCGGTCTCCACCTTCACCTTCGACCAGTCCGCGTCCAGCTCTTCGGCGATGATGAGCGGAATCGCTGTGTTGACGCCCTGGCCCATCTCGGCGGCCGGGTTGATGATGGTGATCGTCCCGTCGGTGGCGATGCGCACGTAGGCGTTGATTCGGCCACCGGGGCCGGCGGCCAGCGCCCCGGCGCCGGGGTCGAACCCAAGCGCGAAAGCGAACGAGAGGCCGGCGGAGCCGGCAAGCACGGCGCGGCGGGACAGGCCGCTGCGGGTCACGTCAGACGCGGTCATGGTCAGCCCTCCTTCGATGCGCGTTCGATGGCGCTGGCGATGCGCGGATAGGCGCCGCAGCGGCACAGGTTGCCATCCATGTGCTGGACGATCTGCTCCCGGGTGGGTTTTGGCGTTTTCGCCAGCAATTCGGCGGCTTTCATGATCTGGCCGGACTGGCAGTAGCCGCACTGGGGCGTCTGCTCGGCGATCCACGCCTTCTGGAGCGGGTGATCGCCGTTCGCCGACAACCCCTCGATGGTGGTGACGCGCTTGCCCGCAACGCTCTGCAGGCTGGTCTGGCAGGAGCGCACCGCCTCGCCGTTCACGTGCAGCGTGCATGCGCCGCACAGTCCGGATCCACATCCGAATTTCGTACCCGTAAGACCAATCTGTTCCCGCACGGCCCAAAGCAATGACGCGTTCGGCTCCGCCGCCAACGTCACCGCCTGGCCATTGATCGTGAATGCGACCGACGCCATGGCTGCTCCCCTCCAAGTCCCGCCCGCTTACGTGCATGGAAGCGGTGCGGATCAGACATTTAGATCTACATGCTTTCTCAGATCGCGTCTCAGATTACGTCTCAGATCGCGTCCTGCACGCCAGCGCTCTCGAGCAGTTTTCGCAACCGGCCGAAGGCGAGGCGGATGCGGGATTTCACCGTGCCGAGCGGCAGCCCCGTCCGCTCCGCGATCAAGGAATGCGATAGGCCGTCGAAGAACGCGAGTCGCACCAACTCCAGCTGCTCGGGAGGCAACTGGACGAGAGCTGAGCGCAGCGCCTCCTCCCGATCCCGGGCGTCCACGGAACGGTCGGGATCCACCGCGTTCTCGTCAACAATGTCGAAGGCCGCGTCTCCGGGTTCAATCAGCGAAACCCGGTCGCGCCGCGCCAGATCAATGCGCCGGTTGCGGGCGATTCGGTAAAGCCAGGTCGCCGGCGTCGCCTTCCCCGGGTCGTAGAGGGCGGCCTTCCGCCAAAGGGTCGTCATGGCGTCCTGGCAGATTTCCTCCGCGGCCGCGCGCTCTACGCCGGCGCGCACCAGCCAGCCCTCGATGCGCGGGGCGTAGAAATCAAATAGCTGCGCAAAGGCCTCCCGATCGCGCTTTTGCGCGATGTCATGGATGAGCGCTGCGTGCGCGGCGGCGAGGGAGGTCATGGGCGTCCGCCGCGCGCGTCACCGGCGGGCCGACTGACGGACAACAGGCCCGCCACCGGCGGCGCCGTAGTGCGTATGCATCGAAACCTCGCTCGCAAACCCGGCATCGTCCGCGCGGCGTCGCCCACGCAGCGTCGCCCCAAGCGGCCGACCGCTTCAGCTTCTAACATCGCACGGACCGGCCGGATCGCGAAGCGCTAAGCGAGGCGGCGGGCGCGGGTTCATTGGTTAACGGATTTTTGCCAATTGTATGCGCGAGATTAGGCTCCTTTCCCGACCGGCCGCATGGGCCCAGGTCGGATCAGGGGCGGACAACACGTGAAGGGAGTATGATCTCGCCATGATTCGCGAGACCCGTTCTTTGGCCCCTCTGGGGGCGGCTGTCATGGGCGCAGCCCTTGTGTGGGCCAGCGCAGCTATGGACGCGCACGCCCAGGCTCGACCCTCGAGACCTGCGCCTGCAGCCGAGCCCGCAAAGCCGGCGTTGGTGGCCACGTTCGGCGACTGGGGCGTGTTCGCGACCCCGCCCGGAAAGGCGCGCACCTGCTACTCGCTGTCGCAGCCCAAGCAGCGCCAGCCCGCCAACCTCAATCGTGATCCGGCGTTCATCTACATCAGCCATCGCCCTGCGGACAAAGTTCGCAACGAGGTCTCGATCATCATCGGCTTCGACGTGAAGCCCGACCGGGCTCCCAAGGCGGAGATCGGAAACGACGTGTTTGATCTGGTCGCCAAGGGCGGCCACATGTGGCTGAAGAACGCGTCGGACGAGGGCAAATTCGTGGCCGCCCTGCGCAAGGGCTCCCGCCTCGTCATCAAGGCGCATTCGATGCGCAACAATCTCACCACCGACACCTATTCCCTCAGCGGAGTGGGACAGGCGCTTGATCGCGCCCTGAAGGAGTGTCCGTAAGCGCTGTCGACGCAGGCGCCGCGGCTGCCGGCGTCGCCTCTCCCTTCGCTCGCGACCAAAGTGTGACAGCGCCTCGCTTGTGAGCGACAGGGCGCCTGCGCATAATGGCGCGCACACGGGGAGGGCGCGCACGCTCTCCCCGCCGACGTTTTCGCGCGGGAGGAGCGCATGTCCGAAAAGATTTATCCTGTCAGTGGCGAATGGGCCAAGCGCGCCTTCGTCGATGCGGCCAAGTACGAGGAGATGTACGATCACTCCGTGAAGGATCCGGCCTCCTTCTGGGGCGAGCACGGCAAGCGCATCGACTGGATCAAGCCGTACACGAAGGTGAAGAACACCACCTACGGCCCGCCTGACGTGTCGATCAAGTGGTTCGAGGACGGCACGCTGAACGTGTCCGCCAACTGCGTCGACCGTCACCTGGCCACCCGCGGCGATCAGGTTGCAATCATCTGGGAAGGCGACGATCCAGCCGACTCAAAGCTGATCACGTATCGCCAGCTGCACGAGGAAGTGTGCCGCTTCGCCAACGTCCTGCGCAACTGCGAGGTGAAGAAGGGCGACACGGTCACCATTTACCTGCCGATGATTCCGGAAGCCGCCTACGCGATGCTCGCGTGCGCGCGCATCGGCGCGGTTCACTCCATCGTCTTCGGCGGCTTTTCGCCAGATTCGCTCGCCGGCCGTATTCAGGACGCGAAGTCGAAGGTCGTCATCACCGCCGACGAGGGTCTGCGTGGCGGGCGCAAGGTGCCCCTGAAGGCCAACGTGGACGCAGCGCTCGATAAGGCGGGCGGCGCCGACCACGTCATCGTCGTGAAGCGCACCGGTGGCTCCGTGAACATGACAGCCGGTCGTGACGTCTACTACGGTGAGGCCGCCGCGATGGTGACGGCGGAATGCCCGGTGACCGAGATGAACGCGGAGGATCCGCTGTTCATTCTCTACACGTCGGGCTCCACGGGAACGCCCAAGGGCGTGCTGCACACGACGGGCGGCTATCTCGTATATGCCTCAATGACCCATCAGTATGTCTTCGACTATCATGATGGGGATATTTACTGGTGCACCGCCGACGTGGGCTGGGTTACGGGCCACAGCTATATTGTCTATGGCCCGCTGGCCAACGGCGCCACCACGCTGATGTTTGAAGGCGTGCCGAACTATCCGACGATCTCCCGCTTCTGGGAGGTGATCGACAAGCACAAGGTCAATATCTTCTACACCGCGCCCACCGCCATCCGCTCGTTGATGGGCGCTGGCGAAGAGCCGGTGAAGAAGACCTCGCGCGCGTCGCTGCGCCTGCTGGGCTCCGTCGGCGAGCCGATCAACCCGGAAGCCTGGGAGTGGTATTACCGCGTTGTCGGCGACAGCCGCTGCCCCATCGTCGACACCTGGTGGCAGACGGAAACCGGCGGCATCCTCATCACGCCGCTGCCTGGCGCCATCGCCCAGAAGCCCGGCTCCGCGACGAAGCCTTTCTTCGGCGTGAAGCCCCAGATCGTGGATGCGGACGGCAAGGTGCTGGAAGGCGCCACCGAGGGCAACCTCTGCATCACCGACTCGTGGCCCGGCCAGATGCGCACGGTGTTCGGCGATCACCAGCGCTTCATCCAGACGTACTTCTCCACCTACCCCGGAAAATACTTCACCGGCGACGGCTGCCGGCGTGACGCCGACGGGTACTACTGGATCACCGGGCGCGTGGACGACGTCATCAACGTGTCCGGCCACCGCATGGGCACCGCAGAGGTCGAGAGCGCGCTCGTGGCGCATCCCAAGGTCTCCGAGGCCGCCGTGGTCGGCTATCCCCACGACATCAAGGGGCAGGGCATCTACGCCTATGTGACCCTGATGAGCGGCGAGGAGCCCTCCGAGGCGCTTCGCAAGGAGCTTGTCGCGTGGGTGCGCAAGGAGATCGGCCCCATCGCCTCGCCGGATGTGATCCAGTTCGCGCCGGGCCTGCCGAAGACCCGCTCGGGCAAGATCATGCGCCGCATCCTGCGCAAGATCGCCGAGAACGACTTCGGCTCGCTGGGCGACACCTCGACCCTGGCTGATCCAGCGGTGGTGGACGATCTCATCCAGAATCGCGCTGGCAAATAACGCTGGCCGCTCCAGCATCCGAGGCCGCCCCGTGTGGGCGGCCTTTTGCGTTCCATTCGACGGATCTTCGCAAGAAATAAGTCATTTAGCATTTTCCCAATCTGTCGCGGACAGGGGCCTGGTCTGCTTGTTATTGTCGAGGCAGGTCAGGGCGTCCGCCCGCTCACACGTCGAACTTTTGAGGACAGGGTCGCGCATGCCGTTTGCGGCGTCTATGGTTCGTTCCGCGCTTACGGCTGCGGGGCTCGCCTGTCTGGCGCTCACCAGCGCCGGCGGACAAGCCGTCGCGCGGCAGGTTGTGTCCTTCACCGTCGACGTGCCGCCGGGAACCATCGTCATCTCGCAGCGCGAACGGCGCCTCTATCTAACCCTCGGTGAGGGGCGGGCGATCCGCTACCCCGTCGCCGTTGGCAAGGTCGGAAAAGCCTGGTCCGGATGGGCGCGCATTGACGCCAAGCACGTCAATCCGGCTTGGTCGCCGCCTGCGGTCGTTCGTCGGGATAACCCGCATCTGCCGGACATGATTCCTGGCGGCTCCCCATCCAACCCCATGGGGCCGCGCGCGCTCACTCTGGACCTGCCGGAAATCGCTATCCACGGCACCACGGAAGCCATGCGGCGCTCCATCGGAACGGCGGCGTCGTACGGCTGCATCCGCATGTTGAACGAGGACATTCTCGACCTGTTTGATCGCGTGCAGGTCGGAACTGCGGTTGTTGCGATTCCGTGACCGGCTGCGCCGGCCGTACGTGGGCCCCGCAATGGCCTGCGCGCTTGCGTCGCGCCGGCAAAGCGGCTAGCAGGACAGCAAAGCGCCGCTGCTGGAAGAGACTTCCATGACCTATGTCGTCGTCGAGAACTGCATCAAGTGCAAGTATATGGATTGCGTGGAGGTTTGCCCCGTAGACTGCTTCTACGAGGGCGAAAACATGCTGGTCATCCACCCTGATGAGTGCATCGATTGCGGCGTGTGCGAGCCTGAGTGTCCGGCGGAGGCGATCAAGCCGGATACGGAGCCGGGTCTTGAGAAGTGGCTGACCCTGAACGCTGATATGGCCAAGTCGTGGCCGAATGTCACGATCAAGCGAGACCCGGAGGCTGACGCCAAGGAATTTGACGGCAAGCCGAACAAGTTTGATGACCACTTCTCGGCTGCGCCCGGCGAGGGCGACTGATCAGGCTCCGTTTACCGTTCCATCGAAGAGTCCCGTCTCGCAGCTGATCCGTAGCTTAAGGTGAACCGTGACGCGGCATCCTCCGGCTGTTCCAAGCACCGGAGGCCGCAGGCATGGACGATCATCGCGTTTGGGGCGTCAGGGCCGGCTCCGCCGGTCAAGCCGACGCAATTTTCCTCGAGCAAGAACAGATTGCGTTGAGTTTCGGCGAGGTTGGCGGGGACGTGAGCCGTCTTCCGGCCTCCCGCGGCGCTTTCAAGGAAGCTTTCAGCCGCAGCCCCCACCCGAAACCTGCGTCCATCCCGATGCAGGCGGGCCAGCTCTATCGTTTCGTCCACGAGATGCGCATCGGTGACCGGGTGATCTACCCCCGTAAGGCCGATCGCACGTTGCATTGGGGCGAGGTTGTCGGCCCTTACGTGTTCGAGGGAGACGGCGCCGACGAGTTCACCCATCGCCGCTCGGTGCGCTGGATGGCGCGGCTGAGCCGGGATGAATTCACCCAGGGCGCCCTCTACGAGCTTGGCGCCACTCTCGCCCTGTTTGAGGTGAAGTCCTACTCGGCCGAATTCCGGCAGCGTTTCGAGAACGGGGCGGCGCCCGTGGAGGAAGACGCGGAAGAGAACGCCGTCCGTGACATCGCAGAGACGACCCGCGATTTTATCGCCCGGCGATTGCGCACGAATTTCAAGGGCTTCCCCATGGAGCCGTTCATTGCGGACTTGTTTTGCGCCATGGGCTACCGCGCCCACGTCACCCAAAAATACCGCGACGATGGGATTGATGTCATCGCGCACAGGGATGAACTCGGCATCGAGCCGCCGATCCTGAAGATCCAGGTGAAAACCAATGAGGCGAACGTCGGCGCCGAGTCCGTGAAGGCTTTCTACGCCATGGTGCACGACCGCGATGTGGGGGTGTTCGTGACCACGGGCGGCTACTCGGCGAGCGCCATCGAATTCGCGCGCAACCGGGGCAACCTGCGGCTCCTCAATGGCGTGGAGCTTATCGCCCTGATCCAGAAGCACTACGACCGGCTGTCCACGCACTACCGCCAGCAAATTCCGCTGCGGCCTGTGCTTGTTCCGGACGCCTCCGCGACCGAGAACGCATGAGCCAGACGCAAAAAAGGCCGGCGCAAGGCCGGCCTACTGGCTGATAAAGCTAAGCGAACTCAGGCGTCGTTCGACTTCACCTTGAGAACCTGGCGACCGCGGTACATCCCGGTCTTCAGATCGACGTGGTGCGGACGGCGCAGCTCGCCCGAGTCCTTGTCCTCGACGTACGCTGGAGCGGCGAGGGCGTCGGCGGAACGGCGCATGCCGCGGCGGGAGGGAGAGGTTTTTTTCTTGGGAACTGCCATGTTCGTCTCCGTGCGGGTGGGCGGGGCGCGCAGGCGTCCATGTCCAGACCCATGGTTCTGTAGGAAATCTGGCTGGGCTCATACACCGAAACGCAGAGGCTGGCTAGACGCCGACAGCCAGGAACGCGATTCATTTCCGCCTTCCCGGCCGCGAAGCGGATCCCGCGGGCCGTTGTCGGGGTCCATGGCTGGGCGCCTTGGCTCCCGCTCGGGTTGTCTTAGCCTTGACGCATTTCCTCGTGTGCGGCAATCCGGCATATCCGAGATGCGGGAGGCTGGTTGTGTCCGAACGAGATTTCGCCGCGAGGCTGGCGGCAGTGGGGGCGCAGGTCGAATCCTCTCTGGACGGCCTGCTCGGGGCCGGGGCGCTGGATGGCGAGCACGTGCGTCCCGCGCGGCTGCTGGCCGCCATGCGTTATGCGGCGCTGGACGGCGGCAAGCGGCTGCGGCCGTTCCTGTTTGTGGAGAGCGCGCGGCTGTTCGGCGCTGACGGCCCTGGTCTTCTGCGCGCCGCCTGCGCCGTGGAGATGATACATTGCTACTCGCTGGTCCATGATGATCTGCCGGCCATGGACAACGATGATCTGCGGCGCGGAAAGCCGACCACCCACAAGGCGTTCGACGAGGCGACCGCTATTCTCGCGGGCGACTCCCTCCTCACCTACGCCTTTGATATGATGGCTGATCCCGACACTCATCCTGACCCGGCCGTGCGGTGCGACCTCGCGCTGGGCCTCGCCCGCGCTTCCGGGCTTGGCGGCATGGCTGGCGGCCAGATGCTCGATCTCGACGCCGAGAGCGCCGGCGAGCCCCTCGACCAGGCGTCGATCATTCGACTGCAGGCCATGAAGACCGGGGCGCTGTTGCGCTTTTCCGCCGAGGGCGGGGCGATTTTCGCGCAGGCCGCCGCAGAGGAGCGCGCCGCGCTCGCGTCTTACGGCCGCGCTCTGGGCGCAGCGTTCCAGATCGCTGACGATATTCTCGACGCGGAGGGCGACGAGGCGGCCATGGGCAAGCGCGTCGCCAAGGACGCGGACCGCAACAAGGGCACCCTCGTCGCCATTCTGGGGCTTGAAGCCGCCCGCACGCGCAGGGACGCGCTCGTTGAAGAGGCCGCCGCCGCGCTGGCGCGATTTGGAGACAGGGCCGCGACGCTTGTCGCGGCGGCCCGCTTCACCGCCGCCCGTTCAAGCTGAGCGGGTTTTCTGCGACAGCGGGTGCAGGTCGCGCACCATGGCCTTCACCCGCTCATCGAGCACGTGGGTGTAAATCTGGGTGGTGGAGACGTCCGCGTGGCCCAGCAACTCCTGCACCACGCGCAGGTCGGCGCCATTTTGCAGCAGGTGGCTCGCAAAGGCGTGGCGCATCACGTGGGGGCTGATCCGGTCTGCGGCGATCCCCGCGCCTGCCGCGACGGTCTTCAGGTCGCGGGCGAACGCCTGCCGTGTGAGCCGTCCGCTCTCGCCATCGGAGGGAAAGAGCCACTGGGTCGCCGCAAGCCCCGGGGCATGCAGCGCCAGCAGCTCCATGTAGCGCCGCATGGCGGAAACCGCGCGGGGCGACAACGGCACGATGCGCTCGCGCCCGCCCTTGCCGCGAATGGTGAGATAGGGCTCCCGTGTGTGGGCGGCCCGGCGCGGCAGCGCCAGCAGTTCAGAGACGCGCAGTCCGGTTGCGTAGAGCGTCTCCAGCAGGCAAGCCATGCGCGCCGCGCGCGCCCGCTCGCCTGTCGGCCTGCCTTCATCATCGATCCCTTCGGATGCGACGGCGAGCAGCCGGTCGATATCATCCATCGTGAGCACCTTCGGCAGGGGCCGGCCCTGTCGCGGTCCTTCCACAATGGTGCTGGGGTCGTCGCCCCGCCGCCCCTCGCTGTAGAGGAACTTGTGGAACTGGCGCACACACGAAAGTTTTCGCGCCGCGGATGAGGCTTTCAGGCCGCGCGCGTCGAGGCTGGCCAGAAATTCCTCCACGTTCCCCGTCGTCGCCGACAGGGGCGTCTGGCCGCACGTGGCCAGAAATCCGAGATAATCTTCGAGGTCCCGGCGATAGGCGTCCAGTGTGTTGCGGGCGGCGCCGCGCTCGGCCGCGATCATGTCGAGGAAGAGCGCCGCCAGTCCGCTTGCACTGGTCATGGGGCCTACTTGTTGAGGCGGTTGGCCGGAATCGGCGTGGACATCTCCCGTTGCTCGGGCTCCACATAGCTGACGAGGGCGAACATGCCGATCCACACCGTTCCGGCGATGACCCCGATCAGGACGAGAAAGCGAATCAGACTGGGCACTGGTCGATCTCCTTGCGATCTTTATGCCTGATAGGCGCGTCACGTCCAAGTTCGGGAGCAACAGGACGCGGCGCCTTTAAACCGGGCGCTGCGCCGTGGTACATGGCGCTATGGAAGCGACCGAAGAGCATCACGAGCACGCCCGCTCGATTCGCCCGGGCGAAGGGGGCGCGGACCCGCGCGTCGCAGCCCTGCTGCGCCGACTCGGCGGGCGCTCGATCGTGCTCGTCGGCATGATGGGCTCGGGCAAGACCTCTGTCGGTCGTCGGTTTGCGGCTCGGCTCGGCCTCGACTTCGCGGATGCGGACGCGGAAATTGAGGCCGCCGCGGGTATGACCGTGCCCGAGATCTTCGCCAAGCATGGCGAAGCCTACTTCCGGGACGGCGAGCGCAGGGTCGTCGCCCGGCTGCTCGATGAGCGCCAGCGCGTGCTCGCCACCGGCGGCGGCGCATTCATGTCGCAACAGACGCGTGAGCGCATCGCCGCGCAGGGCGTTTCCGTGTGGCTGAAGGCCGATCTGGACGTACTGCTGCGCCGGGTGCGCAAGCGCAGCAACCGGCCGCTCCTCGCCAACGTGGATGCGGAGGAAACACTGCGCCGGCTCATGGCCGAGCGCTATCCCGTCTATGCGCAAGCCGATTTCACGGTGATTTCCCGAGAAGGTCCCCACGAGGCTGTGGTGGAAAGCATCGTCAACACGCTGGAGGCAGGACTTCCCGGCGTTGCGCGGCTCGCGTCGCCCGCGCCGAGCGCCTGCGTGCGCGTGGAGCTGGCGGATCGCGCCTACGACATTCTCATAGGTCCTGACCTGATCGGCGCCGCCGGCGATCACATCGCGCAAGTGGCCCCCGGGGCCGCCTGCGCCATCGTCACCGACGCCAATGTGGCCCAGGCGCATCTGCCGGCCCTTCAGGCGAGCCTTGAGCGCGCCGGCATTCGACACGCGACCATCGTTGTGGATCCGGGCGAGGCCTCGAAGTCGTGGGGGACGTTCGCGCGGGTGTGCGACGCGATCATCGCCGCGCGCATGGAGCGCAAGGACGTGGTCGTCGCGCTGGGCGGCGGCGTGGTGGGCGATCTCGCCGGCTTTGCTGCCTCCGCCATTCGCCGTGGCATGGACTTCGTGCAGATTCCCACAAGCCTGCTCGCCCAGGTGGATTCGTCGGTGGGCGGGAAGACCGCAATCAACTCCGAGCACGGCAAGAACCTGATCGGGGCGTTCTACCAGCCCTCCCTTGTCCTCGCCGACACGTCGGCGCTGGCGAGCCTGCCCGAGCGGGAGTTTCGCGCAGGCTACGCCGAGGTGGCGAAGTACGGCGTCATTGACGACGCACCGTTCTTCGCGTGGCTGGAGCGCAATTGGCGCGGCGTGTTCGCGCGCGGCCCGGAACTTACGGAAGCCATTCGCAAGAGCTGCGCCTCGAAGGCCGCCGTGGTGGCGCGCGACGAGACCGAGCAGGGCGATCGCGCGCTGCTCAATCTCGGCCACACGTTTGGGCACGCGCTGGAAAGCCTTACCCATTATGATGGTTCGCGCCTCGTGCATGGCGAGGGCGTGGCGATCGGGCTCGCCTGCGCCATGCGCTTTTCCGCCAGGCTCGGGCACTGCAGCGCAGCCGATGCGACGCGGGTTGCGGCGCACCTGCGCGAGGTGGGCATGCCCACCCGCATCGGCCACATCGCGGGCTGGAACGCCGGCGCGGATGAAATTCTTGAGGCCATGTATCAGGACAAGAAGGTCTCGCGCGGCGCGCTGACGTTCATCCTCGCGCGCGGCGTTGGGCAAAGCTTCATCGCCCGCGGCGTGCCCGGCGACGCCGTGCGCGCATTTCTGGAAGAAGAGCTGGCGGGGGGGTGAGCGCCAACTTGGACCGCGCGCGTCCTCGCGCGCATGGCGCCTGCCACATCCCTGGACGCCGAAGGCGATCCGGGGCCTAGGGGCCGCCGCTGTAGCCCTGCGGCTCTGGTTCCCGGGCTTGCGCTCACGCGCGCCCCGGGAAAGTGGAGCGTGAGATCTGGACCGCGCGCGTCCTCGCGCGCTGGTTTGTGCGGGCGAGGACGCCCGCGGTCCATCGAGGGATGCGCCCCCTCACCTTGCAGCCGAGATCCCTTCCTTGGCCACGGCATCCGCCATGAACTGGGCGCGGGCGAGAGCCGCGAAGCGCCCGTCCAGCGCCACCAGCTCCTCGAATGTGCCGGTCTCGACGATACGCCCCTGATCGAACACAAAGATGCGGTCCGCGTTGCGGATGGTGGCCAGCCGGTGTGCGATCACGAAGGTGGTGCGCCCCTGTGTGGCGGCGTCCAGCGCGGCTTGCAGCAGGCGCTCGGTCGTGGCGTCGAGCGCGCTGGTCGCCTCGTCGAAGATGAGGATTGGCGGATCCTTCAGCAGCGCGCGGGCGATGGAGACGCGCTGGCGCTCGCCCCCTGACAGGGTGCGGCCGCGCTCGCCCACCACCGTTTGCAGGCCGTCGGGCTGGCGGGAGATGAACTCCTTGGCCTGCGCACGCTCCAGCGCCGCATCGACCTCCTCGGTCGTCGCGTCCGGCTTGCCCACGCGCAGGTTCTCCTCGACCGAGCGGGCGAACAGCATCGGCTCCTGGAACACGACGCCGATGTTGCGACGAAGCGAAACCAGGCTCATGTCGCGAATATCGACGCCGTCGATGACGATGCGCCCCCCGTTGGGGTCGAACACGCGGTGGAGGAGGCCGAGCGTCGTCGACTTGCCGGAGCCTGTAGCCCCAACAAGCGCCACGGTCTCGCCCGGCTTCACCGTGAACGACACGTCCGTGATCGCGTTGCGGCGGTTGTCATAGGAGAACGTGACGTTTTCGAACGACACCTGGCCCGTGAGGCGACCCGCGTCGCGGGCGCTCGGCAGGTCGCGCACGCCGGGCTGCGAATCGACCACGTCGAAGAACTCGCGCAGCTTCGGCGCCAGCATGAACAGCCAGTTGGCGAAGGTGACGGTGGCCTCGAGGCGGCCGATCAGCAGCGCCGCGAAGTTCATGAACGTGACGATCTCGCCGATGGTGGCGAGCCCCTTCGTGAACAGCCACGCGCCGACGATGAAGATCGACAGGATGGTGAGTGTGGCCGATGTGCGCGCGGCGACTGTGGCGAGCGCCCACCACGACAACACCGGCATCTGGGCGCGCAGAAGATCCTCCGAGATGCGCCTCAGGGACACCGCCTCGGCCTCGACGCGCGTAAAACTCTGGATGATCGCGATGTTGCCCAGCGCGTCCGAGGCGCGCTCCGCGAGGTCTGTATGGTAGGTCTCGACCTTGCCTTGCAGGCTCTCCGTGTGGTGGAACACGTAAGCCGTGATGGCGCCGAACACCACCACCAGCACGATGAGCAGCGCAGCGAGCCGCCAGTTGATAAAAAGCGTCAGCGGCAGCAGCACGAACAGCGATACGAACGACGCGCAATGCTCGCGCAGGAACGAGAGCCACACGCTCGACATGCCGCTGGAGCCGTCGAGCATCGTCTTCAGAAGCCGGCCCGAATGGACGCCGGTGTGGAAGCCCAGCGGCAGGTGCAGCACGTGCTCGAAGAACTGGCTCATCACCCGCAGGCGGCCCCGATGGGAGAGCCGGTCCGCATGCAGCGCCACCATGACGGACGCGAGGATGGTGAATACGCCGAACGCGATCCAAGCGTATATGAGGACCGACAGGTCCGCCCATGACACATTGGCCGGATTTCCGGCCGATTTCGTCAGGGTGTCGATGATGCGGCCGAAGAGAATGGGCTCCGCGAAGGCGGCGACAGCAAGCGCCAGATTGGCGAGCACCAGCATGATGGCGAGCCGCTTCTCGCTGCCAAGCATGGCGAGCACGCGAACGTAGATGCGCAGGATGTTCATGTCGCCGCTCTTGTCCCTGAGGCCTGCGCCCGGACGCTGGCCTCTACTGCGTATAGTCCAGTCGCGTCGCCCGCGCCAACCGGCTCGCGCACGAATCCCGCCGGGACAGGCGTCGCCGCTCGGCGGAAAGTTGGGCGCCAGGGGCGCCGTTTCCGGGCACAAACGGCTTGGTTTCTCCCCTATGCGCCGCTAAACACGACATAACGTTCACGGTCCAAAGGCGCCGCCCCATGAACAAGGTGTATCCCGACGCCCGTTCCGCTCTCGAAGGCGTTATCCGCGACGGCATGACCATCATGTCCGGCGGCTTCGGCCTGTGCGGCATTCCCGAGGCGCTCGCCGACGCGATCCTCGAATCGGGAGCCCGGAACCTGACGGTCATCTCGAACAACGCCGGCGTCGACGGCATCGGGCTGGGCAAGCTGCTCGCCACCCGCCAGATCAAGAAGATGATCTCGTCCTATGTGGGCGAGAACAAGATCTTCGCCCAGCAGTATCTGGCCGGCGAGCTGGAGCTTGAATTCACACCGCAAGGCACGCTCTCCGAGCGCATCCGCGCCGGGGGCGCGGGCATTCCGGCCTTCTTCACGAAGACGGGCGTGGGCACGATCATCGCCGAGGGCAAGGAGGTGCGCGAGTTCGACGGCGAGAAGTACGTCATGGAGCGCGCGCTGACCGCTGACATCTCCATCGTCCACGCCTGGAAGGCGGACACGGAGGGCAACCTCGTCTACCGGAAGACAGCGCGGAATTTCAATCCGATGATGGCTACCGCCGGGCGTATCACCATAGCCGAGGTTGAGCACATCGTGCCAGCGGGCTCCATCGATCCAGATCATATCCATACCCCGGGCATCTACGTGAACCGGATCGTGCACGTACCCGACGCGCCGAAGCGGATCGAGTTCCGCACCACCCGTCCACGCGCCTGAGCCGCAGGAGACACCCATGCCCTGGACCCGCGAACAGATGGCCGCCCGCGCCGCCAAGGAGTTGCAGGACGGCTTCTACGTCAATCTCGGCATCGGCATTCCCACGCTTGTGTCGAATTTTATCCCGCAGGGGATCACCGTCCAGCTCCAGAGCGAGAACGGCATGCTCGGCATGGGTCCGTTCCCCTATGAGGGGGAGGAGGATCCCGACCTCATCAACGCCGGCAAGCAGACCGTCACCGAGCTGCCGACGACGAGCTACTTCTCCAGCGCCGATTCGTTCGCGATGATTCGCGGCGGCCACATCGATCTGTCGATTCTGGGCGCCATGCAGGTGGCCCGCAACGGCGACCTCGCCAACTGGATGATCCCCGGCAAGATGGTGAAGGGCATGGGTGGCGCCATGGACCTCGTCGCCGGCGTCAAAAAGGTCGTCGTGGTGATGGAGCACGTGGCCAAGGACGGGCCGAAGCTGCTCAACCGCTGCACGCTGCCGCTCACCGGGGCGGGGGTCGTCGACATGGTCATCACTGATCTGGGCGTGTTCAAAATCAACCAGAAGGGCCATGACGGCCTCACCCTGATCGAGCTCGCCGACGGCGTGACGCTGGACGAAATCCGCGCCAAGACGGAAGCAGAGTTCACGGTGGCGCCAGACGTCGCCTGACGTGTTGCGCGTGGCGCGTGGAAGGCTGCGCGCGCTGGCGCTGGCTTTATCGCGCAAGGCATTCCGATCCTCGCTTCACTCCGGTCGGATTGCGCTCTAGCATCCGCCCGGATCAACAACCGGGAGGAACGGATGTCCTATCTAGGCATGGTGACGAAAATTGTCTCTTTCGACGCCCATGGCGGCGCGAGGGGCCAAGCCTACTACGCTGAGCCCGCGACGTCGCAGAAGGTCGGCGGCGTGGTGCTCATCCACCACATGCCCGGCTGGGACGACTGGACCCAGGAAGCGGCCCGCAAGCTCGCCCACCACGGTTTTGCCTGCATCGCCCCGCATCTCTATTGCCGCGAACTGCCAGGCTCGCCTGACGATTGCTCGGCGCGCGCGCGGGCCAAGGGCGGCGTCTCCGACGATCAGGTGATGGGCGACGTGGAAGGCGCCATGGCGTTTTTGCGCGCGCAGGGCGTCTCCAACGGCAAGGTGGCGGTGATGGGCTTCTGCTCCGGGGGCCGGCAGGCGTATCTCGCCGGCTGCCGTCTCGAGGGCCTCGACGCCGTGGTGGACTGCTGGGGCGGCAACGTGGTCGTTGACGATCCGGCTGACCTCACGCCCGAGCGTCCCGTCGCGCCGATTGATCTCACGAAAAACCTCACCGCGCCGCTCATCGGCATTTTTGGCAACGAGGACAAGCGGCCGAGCCCCGATCAGGTCAACCGCACCGAGCAGGTGCTCAAAGATCTGGGCAAGACGTACGAATTCCACCGCTTCGATGGCGTGGGCCATGGCTTCTTCGCCTCCGAGCGACCCGCTTACAAGCCGGAGCAGGCGACGGAAGGCTGGAAGCGGGTCTATGCGTTCCTCGACACGCACATTGGGCCGCGCGCGAAAGCGGAGTGAGGCTGCTCACGCCGCAACGTCATGGCCGGGCGCGACCCGGCCATCCACGTTGCAGATGTTTTCGAATTGGTCGGGAGCGCCAGACATGTGCTCGTATATCCTGGAGAAAATCCGCCTGTTCGGCAGCGCCAAGGGCGGCGATGCGTGGCGGCGCGTGGACACCGCGCACGTCTATTTCGACCATCCGTTCGACGCGCCGCTCGATCACGCGCTCTCCATCGATTTCCTCAACGAGGCTGCCGGCGCCCGTGAGCGCGTGGCGGTGGAGCTGTCGGCGGAATCTGCCCGCGCGCTGGCCCACGCGATCCTCGCCGCAGTGGAGCGCGGCGAGAAGGAGCATGGGGAGTTGCCTGCGACCATCGCGCCCGAGGGGATGTTCCATTATTGAGACAAGCGACTTAAGGCTACTCGTCGGCCTTGAGTTCTTCACATGAACTGCGCAGCGCCATTGTTCGCTTCAACAAGTGTTCCAAGTACATGGGCAATTCACCGAGTACAATAAATGCCTCATGTGAACTGCCCGCGAGCTCCTTGAAAAGTGGATGTCGCTTTATTTGATTTAGATGAAACTGCAATTATAAATTTACAGCCTCTATTTACTGGCGACTTCCCTGCCTAAACTCTCGGTAAGACTCAGAAAGTAATTCTGCCAGCTATGGGAAGTCGTCCTGCTGTGACCGCCGCGAGCTATGCACTCGCGGCGGCGTTTTGCTTCTTACGCTAGGCCTGATGCACGAAGACGCTCTGGCGTGAAGGGCGCCTGACGCAACCGGATGCCGGTGGCGTCGAAGATAGCGTTTCCGACGGCGGCGGTTACCGGTCGCATTGAGCCCTCCCCGGCTCCTGTTGGCGCCAGGTTCTTTCTGCTTATCAGAACAATGTCGACTGATTGGGGACGTTCAGTCATATCGAGGATTGGGTAGCTCTCCCAATCTGTGCTGGTAACGTTGTTCTTATCGAAGGTGGTTTCCTCCATGAGCGCTCGACTGAGGCCCTGGACGATATTGCCCTCGATTGTCAGTTTCAGCAGATCAGGATTGATGACGATCCCGCAGTCATGGGAGACAACGAACCGCTTCCCCCAAACCTTGCCGGTTTTCAAGTTAACTTCAACTTCCGCGAAGATGGCGACACGCGTTCCTGCACGCACGGCGTAGGCGACGCCATGACCGATCGCCACGTCGCCACGTCTCTGCTTTCTCGCGGTTGTGTGCCTCTCCCAGCCCGCTTTCTCCGCGACAGTCTTGATGAGATCCCTGTCGCGCTCATTGCCGAGGTTTTGGAGACGGAAGTCAACGGGGTCCATACCAACCGCGAATGCAACTTCATCGATGAAGCTTTCGCTGGCGAAGTGGATATCCGGACCAAGCGGATCGCGCAAATGAGATGTCCTCAAGGGCGAGCCAGACTCAAGCAAGGGAGGGATCAGCTCCCATGTGAGCGATTTGGCCGGGAACCTGTAGGACTCTTGCGGCGATCCATAAACCAGTGAAGGTTGCGGCTTCACGCCCGCGAGCTGGCTGAACAGATTGTCGCGGGGTTTGCTTTCGTTTGATGCGACGTTCAATCTGTCAAAGCCCTTGGAGTTGAAGCTCCATGCTATGACCTTGCCATCCTTGTCGAGGCCTGCGCGCACCATATGGATTGAGGCTGGGCCTTTTGTATCCCAGCCGTGGGCTTCGTGCCGCTGAGCCTGATATCGCACCGGCTTGCCGACAGCCTTCGCCAAAATGGCTGCAGCGTTTGCTGCATCGCCCGCATCCCCGCGTCCATATGATCCTGGTCCCCGGACCCATGTGCCGCGCATTTGCTCTGGCTTGACTCCAAGAACAGCCGCAACGCCCTCTGTGGCGTAGTGAGGCTTCTGGGAGCCTGTCCATACGCGCGAGACGCCGTTCGGCTGATAATCGACCACGGCGCAACCCGGGCCCATGCATGCATGGGATTGAAATGGGTACTCGTACGTCGCTTCAATGATCCGGACAGCTGACTTGAACGCAGCGTCCATCTTAGCCTGGTCTGCGTTGCTATTGAGTCCGCCGGTCTTGATCACCGGCGCATTCCGGATGTGCTTGTATAGATCCTTGTGATCGAAGAAGGGCGCCTTGACCTCCGACCATGTCACCTTGAGGTCGCGCGCGGCCTTGACAGCGTCCCACTCGCGCGGCGCGACGATGCCAAGGAACCCATTTTGATGAACGATCTGGACCCCAGGAATATGCTTTACAGAGTCCCGATCAATGTTCACCGGAACCGCGCCCGCAACCGGTGGCAGGATCGTTCGACCGTGCAGCATTCCTGGCAGCTTTATGTCGACGACGTAATCCTCTGTGGCGAGGACGATAACCGGCACATCACGTCGAGGAGGCGAGGAGCCATATACCTTGTACTCACTTGGATCTTTGCGTTTCCCACGAATGGATTTCAGATCCAGGGCATTTCCCTTGATGCCGTTCCATTCTACCTCGTTCTCAAACCAGCGGCCTCCAATAAGCTCGCCGTAGCTGACATTCCTCGCCGGATTAGTTTTGACAGAGATAACGCCATCGTGAATCGTGAGCTCGGCAACCGGCGCCGACAAATGTTTTGACGCCATTTCAAGCAGAACAAGTCGTGCCTCTGCAGCCGCATTGGCGAGCGCACGGCCACCTTGGCTCACGCCAACCGAGCTTGAGGCGCCGCCCTGATTGAGAGACGTGGTCGTATCGCTGAAGTCAACTTTGACTCTCTCGACGCGAATATCCAGTTCTTCGGCGACCATCTGCGCGACGCCGACGTCAGTTCCCTGGCCCATGTCGGGCTTGCCGAACCACGCAGTTACAGTTCCGTCTGCATTGACGGAAATGTATGAGGCCAGCCGACGCGGATCTTGGGGAGGACGAAGCGAAGCTCCCTCTTTCGGAACGAAAGCCTGCGCTTTCACGCCTGGCAAAAGAACCGAAACCGTGAGTGCGCCGCCCATGGAGAGAAGGTGACGGCGATTGACTTGAAATTCCATGGAAGCCTCCCTCAAGCCTGCGCCGCGCGCATGACAGCGCGCAGGATCGCCATATGCGTTCCGCAACGGCACTTGATGCCGGACAAAGCATCTTTCATCTGTGCTTCGGTGGGCTTTGGGTTGCGCTCAAGAAACGCGGCGGCGGTCATGATCCAGCCATTGATGCAATATCCGCACTGCGGAACTTGCTCTGCAATGAAGGCTTCCTGCAGTTTATGGGCTTTGCCGCCGCCAAGTCCGGCGAGCGTCGTAATTTTCGTATTCTGGACGGAATCTACAGGTGTGACGCATGAACGCGTGGCGGCGCCGTCGATGATGACTGTGCAAGCTCCGCATTGGGCGAGGCCGCAGCCAAATTTTGGATTCCTGAGACCGAGGTCATCACGCAAAGCATAAAGTAACGGCATGTCGCCATCAGCGTCGATGGTATGCGCCTTCCCATCAACATTGAGTTGAATTCTCGCCATGAGCTTCCTCCCATCTATGGCTGGCTTCTTGCGGGGCCACCCAAGCGCATCTTGCTGCTTTTCGCCGCCGTCGTAAAGCAGCGGCCGCCTTGCGCGATTGCACGACGATAGGCCTCATTCACGTCGAGGCAGGGCGATGGGCTCGTCCAGCAGGCAGAGCCACACGCCTGCTCCGGCCTCGGGCGAGACGTCGGGCGGCCCTATCACGCGAAGGCGCGCGTCGCCGAGTTCAGTCACGCATTCGACAAAGCCGCCGAGGAAGGTGACGGAACGCACCTGCGCCGCAAGACCCGCAGAGCCATCCGGCCTGCTTGCGGACAGGCGTAACCGCTCCGGACGCAGCACGAGTGTGACCGGGCTTCCCGGTTGCGCGGCGGACCGGCACGTGAGCGACTGCCCATCGTTCAGGCGAACGCGGGCGCGCCCATCCGCCAGCGCCGTATCGACTACCCCGTCGATGGTGTTCGCGGCCCCAAGAAACTGCGCCACGAAGATATCTCTCGGGTGCGCATAGATCTCCCTGGGCGCGCCCTCCTGGACGATGCGTCCGTCCTTCATGACGGCGATACGGTGCGCAAGGGACATCGCCTCGATCTGATCGTGGGTCACGAACAGGGCCGTCACGCCGACGCGCGCGATCAGTTCCGCCAGCTCCTTGCGCATATGATCGCGCAGCACGGCGTCAAGGTTAGACAGTGGCTCGTCGAGCAGCACGAGCGCGGGGTTGCGGACGATGGCGCGCGCCAGCGCCACACGCTGCTGCTGTCCGCCAGACAGGCGCGGCGCCGGGCGCTCGCCGATATCCTTCATCCCGACGAGGGACAGAACATTCATGACCCGATCGCGGATCTCGCTTTCGCGCAGGCGCGGGCGCTGCACGCGCAGGGGATATGCGACGTTCTCAAAGACCGTCATATGCGGCCAGATGGCGTAGGATTGAAAGACAACGCCGATGGGTCGTTCGTGGGTGGGCACGCAGATGCCTGCGGTTGCGTCGTAGACGACGCGACCGTCGATCTCGATGACGCCGCCGCTGGGCTCCTGCAGGCCGGCCACACACCTCAGGGTGGTGGTTTTGCCGCAGCCGCTGGGGCCAAGCAGAGCGTAGCAGGCGCCTTTCTCGATGTTGAAGGACACATCATCGACGCCGACCACCGTGGCGCCGGCGTTGTTGAACGCGCATTTCAGTCCCTTGACGTTCAACATGTCAGGCGCCTCCCCCGCGCGCGACAATGTAGCGTCTGGCGAGAAGGATGATGGGCAGCACCATCGCGATCATCATGACGCCCAGCGCTGCGGAGTGCGCCGGCTGCCCGCCCTGGAAGAGTTGCCAGATCAGAACGGACATCACGACATTTTCCTGGCTGTAGAGAACGAATGGGATCGTGAATTCCCGCATGCCGATGATGAAGAGCAGCAGGAAGCTTGAGAGAAGCCCGGGCGTGATCAGCGGCAGGAGGATGCGCGTCTGCGTGGTGAGCCAGCGCGCGCCGGACGCGCGGGAGGCTTCCTCCAACTCAGGGCCGATCTGCATGATCGACGCCCGCGCAAGGCGAGTCGTCGTCGCGAGGCGATATGAGTAGGCGATGACGAGAATGCCGACCGTGCCATATAGGCCTACCGGAAATGACAGATAAACCACCATCACCGCAAGGCCTGCGATCACGGAGGGAATGCCCAGAGACATGAATGTGAGCGCGTCGAGCACCTTTCGCCCGGGGGCTTTCGTCCGCACCACAATCCACGCGATCATCGCGCCCACCATCGTGACGATGACGGCAGACGATATGGCGACCAGAAAGCTGTTGCGCGCCGCGCGCCAGAAGACAGGGTCATTAAGGAAGCTGGCGTAGGCGCGAAATGAGGCGTCCGCCAGATTCGCGCGACCTGGCGCAGTGAAGCCGAACAGGCTTGTCCAGATCAGGATCACCGTTGGTAGCGCGGCCGAGAAGGCCACGAACGTCAGGAGGAAGAGGTAGGCTGGCAGGCGCCAGCGGCCGAGCGGAATCCGTGTCTGCGCATACGCCTTGCCGGTGATCGTGACGAACTTGTCGGCGCTGCGGATGGCGCGGTTGTAGGCGAGGAGCGCGAGCAGTCCGAGCGCCAGAAACGGAAGCGAGATCGCCGCGGCGCCGCCATAGTTGGGCAGGCCGCTCGCCGGATTGAGTTCGTTGTAGATGCGAAACGCGAAGATGTTGATGCGCGCCGGCAGGCCGACGATCAGGGGCAGTTCAAACTGCTCCAGCGTGATGAGCGTCACCAGAATGACAGGGGCGAGCAACCCCGGTAGCAGCACAGGCAGCGTCACCTTGAAGAATGTTTTGAGGGGCGTCGCGCCGCTCGCCCGCGATGCTTCCTCCAGCGTGGGGTTCATCGAGCGCAGCGCAGCCGACATTTGCAGGAAAACGAACGGCGTGGTCGACAGCGCCTGACAGAAGATGAGGCCTGTCATGCTGAAGATATTGATCGGTCCTTCTCCCGACCAGCCGGTGAGGGCGCGCAGGGCGAGGTTGGCCCAGCCCGCGTTAGGACTCATCAGCAGGATCCACGCGATGGCCTTCACCACCACCGGAATCAACGTCGGATAGATGATGAGCGCGAACCAGAATGTGCGCCCACGCAGGTCCGTGCGTTCGATCAGCCATGCGAGAGCAAGCGCCATAAGCGTTGACAGCGTCACCGTGCCGGCCACGAAGATCAGCGTGTCCGGTAGCACCTTGGTGAGCAGCGCATCATCGCTCACGATGGCGCGCATGTTGTCGAGCGTCCACTGGGCGCCCGGTTCCATGGGCAGAAAGTCGGCCGGACCGCGGAAGGCGGCATAGACGAGCATGCCCAGCGGAACAGCGATCAAATAAAGCGCAATGAGCGCGCCCGCCGCGGGAAGCGCTACGGCGAGCCAGTCGCCGCGTCCGGTTCTGCTCGCCGACATCGTTCTTACCGGGCTGAGCCGGAGATGATCGGCGTCGCTTTGCGAATGGCGGCGTCCCGCCGCTCCATGTTGTCCGGCAGGTCGAAGACCACCTTCATTTGCCCTGCGTGCAGCTCCTTTGCGAACGCCTCGTCGGAGCCTCGCTCGTAATCCCGCCCACCTGTGTGCTTCCTGCGAGCGGCCTTGCCTTCGGGCGTCGCGAGCCATGCGGCGAGCAGGCGAGCGGCGTTCGGGTTGGGCGCCTTCGCGAAGACCAGCGGGCCAAACTGGACCAGCACCACAGGCTCGGGAATAACCACGCCGAAGGTTTTGCCCTCCAGTTCATGACGGCGATACGTGGTCTCGATCTCGCCGAGCGCGATCATGCGTTCGCCCGATTCGATGAAGGTTTCGCGCGGCGCGCGCGTCAGCAGCAGATCGCTCTCATTGATGAGCCTGCGCGCCCATTGCAGCGCTGCGTCTTCGCCCCATGCGAGCGCAAGTCCGCCTGTGAGGCGCGGCAGCAGGAAGAGGCTCGCCGTCATCCGCCCCTTGAATTTCGGATCAAGGAAACCTTCCCATGTCTTCGGGAAATCGGCTTCCGTATGCTTTCTGGGGTCGAACGCGATCGCGTAAAGCGCCTTGTTGGCGTAAAGCATCTTCGAGCCGAAGCCCGTTTGCGCGTCCTTCAGACCAAGGGCGCTCCAGTCCACGTCCGCCACGAGATTGCGCTGGACGAGCGGCGCCGATGCGGTGACCGAGTTCCACATGACGTCGATCTGGTCCCGACCGCCCCGCGCTTCCGCGATGGCGCGCGTGACCACGTCATTGTCCCCGACGAATTGAACTGCGATGCCGGGAAACGCTTCAGGGAAAGCCTTCGAGATCCATTCAACCTCGCCGCGTTGCGGTCCCCACACGATGACCGCGCCTTCCTTGCGGGCTTTTGCATGGAGATCCCTTGCGGCTGGCGTGGACGCCCACTGCGCGCAAGCGCTTCCGATCATCGCGGCAAACGCAACAGCCGTCGCGATCCCTCTCATCATTCGCGCCTCCCCTTCAGGTTGTTGGTTGTCATTCCGCAGCGATCTTGAGCGCGCCGGTCGGGTTCTTCGATTTTCGCATCTGGTCCGTGTAGGCTTCGAGCCAGCCGATGCTTTTCTTGCTCACGAAATCGCCGCCACGGGCGCCCTGAAATGTCTGCGGGTGATCGACGCCGGGCGGCGTCAGACCCTCCGCCGCGCCGCGGGCTGCGTTGAGAAGGCGCCGCCGCGTGCGGTTGATCATCAGGTCGCTGACGGAAAGATGCTCCCAGGTATGATCGACGATGCCGCCCATGCTCTCGGTCATCGCCTGATCCTGCAGGTGGATGCCTTCAATCCCCGAGTAGCTCGACGCGCGCTGCAACGCCCGGTCGATCATGTAATCGTTGCTCGCGTTCGCGGCGAGACGCCAGCGGCCGAACCAGTCGGTCGTGTTCGGCAGGAACGCGTTGCCGATGCTGGCGCCGGGAATTTGCGATCCATCCTTCAGCTTGCGCAGTCCCGGCGTGTTCCGCTTCCACGAGACATGGAAGAACATGGTGTGCGTGTCGTCCATGGGCGCCCAGGCCCGCGCGATCACGTGATCTTCGAACTGCCCGTCGGGCGGAATCGTCCAGAACGGAAAGAGGAAGTGGGAGACGCGCCAGTAGGTCTGCTCGTCGTCCGCGGGCCGGTGCGCGGCGTACATGGTTCCCCAGTCGGTGTCCGCCACATGGTATTCCGGCGCCCTCTCCTTGAGCGCATACACGCCCAGGTTTGTCTGGTCCGCCTCGTCCGCAGTCACCGCCCCCATATGCAGGAAGCTGAAGTGCGACGTGTCGATGTCGCCTTCGAGTCCCTGCAACCAGTTGCATTCGCGCTGCACGCAAAAGAGGTTGCGCTCCTCCTCCGGCAGCATCACCGCCTCGAAGCAGGGCAACTCGGGCGGCTGGGCGCGAGACCCCATGTAGACCCAGATGATGCCGCTGCGCTCGGCTGCGCGATACGCCTTGCCCCTCACTTTGGCGGCGAAGGCGAGGTGCTTCGGCACATTTGGCATATCGGTGCAGACGCCGTCCGCGCCGAACTTCCACCCGTGGTAGGCGCAGCGGATTCCGTCGCCCTCATTGCGTCCGAAGAAAAGGGACGCGCACCGATGCGGGCAGCGGTGATCCATCACGGACACGCTCCCGTCCCCATTGCGGAAAGCGATAAGTTTTTCGCCCAGAAGCATCAGACGCACAGGATCGCCGCCCGCCTCAAGTTCGCGAGACATAAGTCCGGGTATCCAATATTCCCGCATGAGCTTGCCCATCGGGGTTCCCGGCCCCACGCGGGTGAGGATCTCACTCTCAGCGGCGGTCGTCACAGCGTTACCTCCTGTCGGGACTTTGCCTGACGCGCGCCCGGCGCAATCGGCTTCCCGTTCCTTTCTAGGTTGTCATGCGGCTGAAAAGCTGTCCACGCTCCCCGTCGCCGCTGGCCTGACATGGCGGGCAGGGAGGTTCCCTGCGAGGCTGGACCCACCGTCGCCCTGTCAGTCCTGCGGGGCCCACGCGGGCTTGCGCTTCTCACGATAGGCGGCGACGCCTTCGCGGGCCTCCGGCGAGCGTTCGAGCCCCCTTGGCTCGCCGGTCGCGTCGCTCGCCGGGGCGCCAGAGACGATGTCGGCGATGCGCGCCTTCAACTCCGCCCCCGCCATGGGGGCCCCATGCAGAAACGCATCGATGATTTGCCCGATCCGGGCCTCGCCGTCGCCCGCGGGCAGGATCTCATGGGCGACGCCAAGGCGAAGGGCGTCGGCGGCCCCGATGCGTTCGCCCGAGAGGCCATAGCGGCGGAAGGCGCGCGCTCCCATGGCGCGCATGAAGTAAACTGAAAGCTCCCGCGAAGGCGCAATGCCAACGCGCAGCTCCGGCACGGAGAAGAAGGCGTTCTCTCCGGCCAGAACCACGTCGCAACAGGCGGCGATGGCCAGGCCGCCCCCCACACATCCCCCCTGCGCCACGGCGATGGTCGGTTTGGGGAAGGTGTCGAGCGCCTCCAGCATCTGCGCGAGTGTGACGCCGCCGCTGCCTTCGCCGCGCCCGCCGATGTCTGCGCCCGTGCAGAAATGCTTACCCTCGCCGCGCAGCACGAGCACGCGCACGTCCCGATCCTGCGCGAGGCTCGTAAGGACGGCGTGGAGTTCGTCCAGCATACGCTGGTTGAAAGCGTTGCCGCGCTCGGGCCTGTTCAGCACGAGTGCGGCGACGCCGCGGGCAGAGCGTTGCAAGCGAAGCGTCTCCATGGGGGCTATCTCCTGTTCAGCGGGCGTCGCGCAACGCCACCAACGCGTCGAGCGCGAGCACGCCGCGCGCGCCGGGAGCGGCTGTGAGCGGATTGACGTCGATGCTCTCGATCTCGTCGGCAAAGTCCGCCGCCAGGCGAGACACCGCGACGACAGCCTCGGCCGCTGCATCGAGATCGCATGGCGGGGCGCCGCGAAATCCGGCAAGCAGTCGAGCTGCGCCGGTGCGGGCGATCAGCGCCTTCGCCGCCGACAGCGACATCGGCGCGGGGCCGAACGCCACGTCCTTCATGAGTTCCAGCATCACGCCGCCGGAGCCGAACATGACCACTGGTCCCACTTCGGGATCCCGCTGCACGCCAACCACAAGCTCGACGCCCCGGGCCGCCTGTTCGGCCACGAGCACGCCCTCGAAGCGCGCGTGGGGAGCTTTCGTCGCAAGGGCGGCGCGGATCGTTGCGAAGCCTGCGCGTACGCCCGCTTCATCGCCCACGCCTACGAGCACCCCGCCCACCTCGGTCTTGTGGTGGACGTCCGGCGAGACGACCTTGAGAACCACGGGAAAGCCGATGGCCTGGGCTGCCTCCACGGCGGCTTCTGCGTCCCTCGCAAGGCGTTCCTGCGGCGAGCGTAAGCCATACGCTGCGAGCAAGGCTTTCGAGTCCGCTTCGCCCAGCACGCGCCGGCCATCCGCGCCTTTTGTGGCGCGGGCGAGAATCGCTGCAGCCCCGGGCGGGGGCGCAGATGGCGCGGGCGCGGCGGCCACATCAGCGACCGCCGCGCTCCACTCGCCCACGCGACGCAGCGCCTTCAGCGCCTTGTCCACTTCGTGCAGCACCGGCAGACGCGGGAAGCTCTCGCGGAAGCTGCGGCTGTAGTCGGTGTACATGTATGAGGCCATCGAGACGACGGCGACGGGCTTCGCGCCCTGGGCCGCCGTCATTTCATTCACCACCCGCAGGTTCGCCGCTTTTTCGTTGACGCCCTCTTCGGTCGGCAACTCTTCCTGCACGACGATCTGGTCGATGCCCGGGTCGGCTTGCATGATCTCGATGCAACGGAAGTAAGCCTCCTTGCTCGACAGCGCGGCGAAGCCGGCGTCCAGCGGGTTGCCCAGGGATGTGCCGATGCCCAGCACCTCGCGCAGCTTCGCCGTCGTGGCGTCTTGTAGCGCCGGAAATGCGACGCCGTTGCGCTCCGCCGCTTCCAGCAGCAGGCCCTTGAGGCCGCCGGAGAAGGTGATCGCGCCGACGCGCGCGCCCGCCGGGCGGGCGCCGTGGGTGAGAACCTCCACCACCTCCGTCATTTCATCGATGGTGTCCACGCGGATCACACCGATGTCCTGCGCCACGGCGTCGAAACATTGCAGCGACCCCGCGAGCGACCCGGTGTGGGCGAGCGCCGCCGTGCGGCTTGCCTCCGATCCGCCGATTTTCAGGGCGACCACAGGCTTGCCTGCGGCCCGCGCCGCCATGCAGGCGGAGCGGAAGCGGTCTGGCTCGCGTATCGCTTCAATAAAACACGCTATGACGCGGGTGTCGGCGTCCTGTGCGAAAAACGTGATGTAGTCGGCCGCATTCAGCCCCGCCTCGTTGCCCGCTGTGAGCGCATAGCCAGGCTGAATGCCCCGGTTGGTCAGCGAGCGGTAGATTGCAGTGACGATGCCGCCGCTCTGGCCGAAGATCGCCACGGGACCGCGCCGCAGCTCCCGGATGCGCCTGTCCGTCAGCGTCATGAAGTTGGAGGGCGCCGCGAGATTGCCGAGGCAGTTGGGTCCCGATACTGCGAGCCGCGCCTGCGCGATGGCTTCGCTCAGCTCCGCGCCAAGGCGACGGCCTTCCGCATCGCCGCCTTCGCCGAATCCGCTGGAGAAGATCGTTGCGCTGCGCGCGCCCGCGCGTCCGGCTTCCCGGATGGTGTCGATGACCGCGCGACCGGGCACGAGCACGACCACGTGGTCGGGCGCTTCTGGCAACGATGCCAGATCAGGATAGCAGCGTTGGCCGCCCCAGACCGTCTCATTGCGCGGGTTGACTGGATAGACGGCCCCCTTGAAACCGACGCGTCGCAGGGATCCGTTGACGGTGATCGACCAACTTCCCGCCCTGTCGCTTGCGCCGACAATCGCCACATTCCGCGGCGCCAGCAGCGCAGCGACGCCGTTCGCTCCCTTGTGTTCGTCCATCGTCCTTTATCCGTTACGCGGGTTCATCGAGTTCTTTGGATCATCCGCCTGCAGAGCCTGTTCCTGCCTCGCGGTGGGGACCATCCGTCCAGTATTGATCACGTCGTCTTTCACGCCCGCAGCGAGCCGCCGCGGTTCGCCACCAGGTAAAAGATGACTGCAATGCAGGTCATCGCGAGACTCCAGATCAGTCCCAGCGCCGCCAGCTCCGGCCCCTGTCCGTTGCCCCACAGATCAAACATCGCCACCGCCATGGTTTGCGAGCTGGGCCCCGACAGCAGCACCGGCAACGACAATACGCGGGTGGCCAGCAGGAAGATGAACAGCCAGCCGGCGATGAGCGAAGGCGCGAGCAGGGGGAAGACGATCCGCCGGAAGCCTGTGAGAGGCGTCGCGCCGGCGGCGGCCGCCGCCTCCTCGAGCTCTCTGTGCAGCTGGATCATGCCGGCGTAGCTGTATCTGACGCCGTAGGGCAGATAGTTGATCACGAACGCCCAGATGATGATCCAGATCGTGCCGTAGATTCCAATGGGCACGTGGAGGAAGAACTGCATCACGCCCACGCCCAGCACAAGGCCGGGAAAGACCAGCGGCGCCGTGCCCAGATTGTCCAGCACGCGCGCGCCAGGCGCCTTGCGCACCACAAGCCAGGCGCTCACGGCGGTGAGAAGCATCACGACCGTGGCGCTGACGAACGCGATGCCCAGCGTGTTTATGACCAGCGTGATGTAACGGGGCGAATTGAACACCGCCCTGTAGTTATCAAGCGTCAGAAGTGGAAACGCCTGCGAACGGAAGGTCTGGTAGAAGGGCAGCAGCGACGCCCACACCAGAATGAATGCCGGCAGCACGATGAGCAACAGGAAGTAGAACGCGAGCGCGAAGCCCGCGACAGGCCGCCATGCGCCGAGATCAATCTGGTTGGGGCGGAAACTTTTGCCCGTCACGGTCGCGAATTTTTCCGCGTTGCGCGTCATGCGTGCGTACCAGAACAGCAGAATGGCCACGATGACGAGCAGGATCACGGACAGTGCGCTCGCCGAGCCGATATCAGGCGGCATGGTGCGATGCATCATCTCGTAGATGTCCGTCGTCAGCACATGCACCCGGCCGGGCAGGCCCACCAGCGCGGGCACCTCGAACGCTTCGACCGTGCGAATGAACACCAGCATCGCAAGCGCGAGGATCGCTGGCGCTGACAGCGGCAACGTGATGCGCCGGATGGTGCCCCATGTGGTGGCGCCGCTCATACGAGCGGCTTCCTCCAGCGCGGGGTTGAAGTTTCGCAGCGTCGCGCCGAGCAACAGGAACACCAGCGGCGACCAGAGCAACCCCTCGATCAGGATCATGCCGCCCATGCCGTACACATTGATCAGCACGCCAGTCTCGCCGCTCAACTGGCGATACCATGTGTTGATCGGTCCCGAGCGCGCAAGCAGCAGCAGCCATGCGCTGGTATACAGGACGTACGGCGTGCCCAGCGCGATCACGTTCGTGAGGTAGGTAAGGGATTTGAGCGGCGCGTTGGTGCGCTCCACAAGCCAGGCGGCGAGCCCGCCAATGGCGAGCGCCAGAACAGCGCTGCCGACGGCGAACACAAACGAGTTCCATGTGCTCGTCAGGATGCCGCGCTGCGCAATCAGCATCGCGAAGCGTTCCAGCGAGAAGCGCGCGCCGTTGGCGTCCTCCACAGTGATGGCGCCCGTCACAAGGAAGTACAGCGGCGGGAGCACAAGCAACGCGAGGATTGAGCCCGCGGCAAAGACGAACAGGCGCTTCTGGTCGAGGCGCGCCAGAAATGATCTGCGCTCTGTCGTCGCCATTTCGATGTCTGTCATGGACGTCCGCTCACCGGAAGATGTCCTTGTAGATCGCGCCCCACTTCGGCAGGTTGTCGTGGATCTCCTCGGGCGTCATGAAGACTGCGCGGAACGTTGCGTCTCCGGGCCGCAACGCCGGATCCTTCGGCTGCACGGCGGGATCGACGGGGAGATAGTCGGCGTCTCGGTAAAGCTTCTGGCCTTCTTCCGACATCAGAAAGTCGATGAACAGTTTGCCGGCGTTCGGCCGCGGCGCGCCAGCCGTGAGCGACAGGCAGGAAAACACCGCCAGCGCGGGCTCCATGGGAATCCATGCCGATGGCGCGCCCTTCATGGCGCTGATGACGGCGTGGTTGTTGAAGATGTTGAGCGCGATCGCATACTCGCCCGCGATGACCTGATCGAGCACCTGACGCGCCGCCACTTGCAAGCCCACGACTTTCTGGCCGGAGAGCTGGCGCAAATAGGCGAGCCCCTTTTCCTGCCCCATATGGGCGAGGACCACGCCCACGAAGCCTGCCGCGCCAGAGGGCGTTACGCTGGAGTTCCAGGCGATCTTGCCGCGCCAGCGCGGATCGAGAAGATCCTCGAACGTGCGCGGCTGCGTTCCTTTTTTCACGAGGTCGGTGTTGAAGCCGGGCGTCAGCACGTAGAGGTTCGTGGCCACCCAATAGCCATCCTTGTCCTTGTAGCGGTCCGGCAGGCGGTTCGCGCTTTCGGGGATGTACTTCGCCACAAGATTTGCAGCCTTCAGCGCAGCGGTCGCCCCGGTGCCGTCGAACACGTCGGCCATCACGCGCCCAGCCTTGCCCTCGTTTTGCAAACGCAACGTGACCTCGTTGGAGTCCGCGCGAATGTAATTCACACGCACGCCGTACTTCTTCTGGAAGGCCTCGGCGGCGGGGCGCGCGAACTGGTTGACGATCTGCGTCGTGTACCAGGTTAGCTCGCCTTCTTTCTTTGCGGCGGCGATGAGCGCTGGGTCGGCGGCCAGCGCCGGAGTGGCTGCGATCATGGTTGCGATCATGGCTGCGAACGCGCCGGCGCGCAGATGCAAAGCGGTCTTCATCATTCCTCCTCCCATGTCCGGCGCGCGCCGGCCCTTCTCATCTTTTGTCTCGCTCGCCGCACGGTTATGAACCGCGCAGGATGATCAATGCGTCGAGCGCCCATCCGCCCGACCCGGACAGTCGAAATGGATTGATGTCTATCGCGGCGATGCAATCGCCAATGTCGTCGGCCATCGCCCCAAGCGCCAGCAGGGCTTTCTCAACGGGCGCGGAGTCGAGGGGCGCAGAGCCGCGGAAACCTGAAATCAGACGCGCTGCGCGGGTGCGCGCGAGCATGTCGGCGGCCTTGGCGCGGTTCATCGGCGTAGCTGCGAAACTTACGTCTTTCATTAGTTCGAGGAGGGTGCCCCCGGCCCCCGCCATGAAGACGAGACCGCACTCGGGATCCCGCTGCGCGCCGAGGGCCAGCTCCACGCCGGGGCCAGCCTGCTCCGCAACGATCATTGCCTCAAGTGGCGCCTCAAGGCCCCAGCCGCGCACGTTGTCCGCGATCCGGCTCCACGCGGCCCGCACGTCCGCCTCGCTTCGCAAATCCAGCGCCACCGCGCCGGCTTCGGTTTTGTGTTGCAACGCGGCCCCATGGCCTTTGAGGACGACCGGGTAACCGATGTGCGCCGCCGCCGCGACGGCCTCGTCAACCGAACTGGCAAGGCTCTCGCGTGGAATAGGCACGCCGTAGGCGGAAAGGATCGACTTCGACTCGCTCTCGCTCAGCGCGGTTCGTCCCGCCGCGGCCCATGCGAGAACCTGCTCGCGCGCACGGCTGCGTCGCGCGCTCTCCCCGCTTGGTTCGGCGGGATGGGCCGCAAGCGCAAGTCTGCGTTCGCGTTCGTGAATGGCGTGGATCGCGCGCAAGGCCTTGTTGGCTTCTTGCAGGAACGGCGCATGGGGTGCGCTCGCGCGCAGGGCGCGGCTGTGGTCGCTCTGGCCATGGGAGGCGAGGGTGACGAACGCGATCGGCTTGCCGCGCTGCGCTGCGTAGTCCTCCACGATGCGGATGTACTTTTCGGCGCGTTGCGAGCCCGGCGCGCGGGGCAGCGCCTCCTGAAGCAGAACAGCGTCGACGTTAGGATCCGCGCGCAGCGCCTCAATACACTCCCGATATGCGGCTTCGCTCGTGAGAATGCTGAACCCGCCGTCGATGGGATTGCTCACCAGCGATCCGACTCCCAGCGCCCGTTGCAGGCGCGCCGTCGTGTCGGCCGCAAGCGGCGGAAACGCCAATCCGCATCGCTCGGCGGCGTCGAGAAGAAGCCCACGGAACGCGCCGGACAAGGTGACTGCGCCGAGTCGGATGCCCTCTGGCGGGATTGCATGGACGAGGTATTCAGCCAGTTCCACAGCATCGTCGAGCGTGTCCGCCCGGATCACGCCGCAGTCTGCCGCGAGCGCGTCGAACGCTTCCAGCGCGCCGGCCAGCGCGCCTGTATGGGCCATGGCTGCGGTGCGGCCCGCTTGCGATCCGCCGAGCTTCAGGGCGATGACCGATTTGCCCGCCGCGCGCGCCGCGAGGCACGCGGCCTTGAAGTCATCGGCGCGCCTCAGCGACTCCACATAGACGATAATCACCTTGATGCGCGGCTCGTCAGCCAGGAACGCGATGTAGTCCGCGACAGACAGGCCGGCTTCATTGCCGCTGGTGATGAGATAATCGGCGAAGAGCCCGCGTTCCTCGAGAGCCTGGTTGGTGAAGATCATCACACCGCCGCTCTGGCCCACAAGCGCTAATGGGCCGCCCGCCATGGCGAGCGGACGATCTTCCGTCAACGTGACGAACCGGGACGGCGCGCATACGTTGCCCATGCAGTTAGGGCCGGAGATCGCGAGGCCGGTGTCGTCGAGGGCCGCGCGCAGCTGCGCGCCAAGGTCTCCGCCCGCGCCCTCACCCTCGCCGAATCCGGCGGAGAAAATCGTCGCGCTGCGCGCGCCGGCTGCCGCGCCAGCCCGCACCAGGCCGGGGACGTGGGGTGCAGGCGCAAGAATCACGAGATGATCCGGGGCCTCTGGCAGAGCGGCGAAGTCCGCGTAGCAGGGGCCATCCCAGATTTCGGAGCGGCTGGGATTCATCGGATAAACAGGGGCTGGATAACCGTACCGGTGTATGTTGCGCCACACGCGCGCAGCCCAACTGCCCGGACGATCGCTGGCGCCGACGAGCACGACATTACGCGGCGCCGTGAGCGCACTCACTTTCGCTTTCGCTGCAGCGAAGTCCAAGACGTTTCCTCAGTTTGTTCAGCGCCCAAACCTTCTGCGGGCCGAGCTGCGCACATCATCGCCGCCCGTGGCCTTCGACGCAAGTGGCGCCGTCGCGCCGCGCATTGGGCCGGTCTTGCGGGCCGGCCTTGCGCGCCTGCGGTGATTGTGCGCAAATTACGGTAATAAATATGGAGGAGCGCCATGTTGCCGTCCTTGGGTGGGCGAGCGGATTTCATTAGCGCGCATGGTGCGGGCGTGCTGATCGGGTTTCTACCCTCGCGGGGGGGACAGGGGCTCTTTGGGGCCATCAACTCTGTCTCGACGATGAACGGAAAAAGGACGCCGTCGTCCGATCTCAAGTCCGTGCGCACGTGGCCGTCTGCGATGTTCCCTGATCCCGACGGGATCATCCGCAACGTTCAGTGCTTGCTGGGCGTGTTCCAGAAGCTTTCCAGACGATGAACCGCTGCGATCGGGAATCCTCGACATGCTGAATGTGACGGCGCTTTGCACCGAGTACCGCGGCCAGAACGGTGCGGTCGTAAAGGCGGCTCAGGACGTGACGTTCCATGTGGCCGAGGGAAAATTCTTCACGCTCTTGGGGCCTTCCGGTTGCGGCAAAACGACAACGCTGCGCTCCATCGCCGGGCTTGAGAAGCCCGTCGCCGGCGAGATCGTGGTGGGGGATCGGACCGTCTATTCATGCACGCGGGGCGTTTTCCTGCCGCCAAACGAACGCAACTTTGGCATGGTCTTCCAGTCCTACGCGATCTGGCCGCACATGAACGTGTTCCGCAACGTCTCTTTCCCGCTCGAGGTGCGCAGGAATAAGCCGTCGCAAGCGGAGATCCGTGAGCGGGTGATGCGCGTGCTTGCGGCGGTCGCGCTCGATCATCTGGCCGAGCGCGAGGCCACGAAGCTCTCCGGCGGCCAGCAGCAGCGACTGGCGTTGGCGCGCGCCCTCGTCATGGAGCCCAAGCTGCTGTTGCTCGACGAGCCGCTGTCCAATCTTGACGCCAAACTGCGCGAGAAGATGCGTTTCGAGTTGAAGCGCATGCAGGACACGTTCCGCCTGACGACGATCTATGTCACCCACGATCAGAGCGAGGCGTTGGCTCTTTCCGACGAGATCGCCGTGATGAACGAAGGGCGGATCGTGCAGATGGCGACCCCGCGCGACATTTACGAGCGGCCGCGCACGAAATTCGTCGCCGACTTTATCGGCACGACGAATTTCCTCGACGGCGCTGTGCTTGGGCGCGATCCATCCGCGCCTTACTGGGATGTCCGCACGAGCGTCGGCGTTCTCAAGGTGAAGAGCGATCATGCGCTGAACGTCAGCGACGAGATCGCTGTCTCGGTGCGCCCGGAGGACGTGCATCTGTCGGAAACCGCGCCTGACGATTCGCGCTACAATTGCCTGACGGGCATTGTCGATCAGGCGGTGTTCCTTGGCGAATACCTCGACCTCAAAGTAAGGCTCGGTGAGCACGAGATGCTGGCGCGCGCACATCCAGGCCTTCGGGCTCATGCTGGCGCGCGCATTCATCTGCGGCTTGATCCCGACAAGTGCATCGCCGTCGCGCCCTGACGCTGGGCTGCTTACATGCGCGGCTTGCATCCAGAACGGCGCCCGCGGAGGCCGCGCGCGCCGCCATGCCTTGCCTGACACATCGTCAGGCGGGGCGAAGCCGCTCCACCTTTTGCCAGTTGATCGTCTGCGCGAAACCCGGCTCGTCGGGCAGCGTCGTTGCTCCGTTGGCGATTGACAGCGGCTCGCGCACATATTCCTCGCCGAACAGGAGGAAGCCGGAGACCTCGGCGGGCAGCGAGCCTTCCGGCAGGGACGCCGCCAGTTGCAGCGCAGCCAGCGAACCAAGCGAGCTTTCACCGAACAGGCCGACATTCACGCTCGCGCCGTGCGCGTGGCTGACCGCTGCGATGCGACGGTTCTCCGTGAAGCCGCGGGCCTTCTGGATCTTGAGGTTGATGGACTGCGCGCCGCTCTCCAGAAATATGCGCGCGGACGCAAGATCGCGGCAATCGCCGTCAACGAGCAGGGGCAGTTGGCATTTCGCTTTCAGTTCCGCGAACGCCCGCCCCGCCGCAAAGCGGCACGGATCTTCGGCGACCGAGACGCCCTCTCCCGAAAGGCGCGCGACATAATCAGGCGCGTCTGCGGCGGCGTAAGCGCCGTTGCAGTCCACGTAGATCAGTATGTCTCCAATTGCGCGTTTGATCTCCCGCAAGGCCGCGATGTCCGTCTCCATGCCCTGCCCGCCCTTCATCTTGAGCGTGCGGAACCCATGGTCGCGGATCGCGGCTTCCGCTTCGCGCGCCATCGCTGTGGGCTCCTGTCGCGTGACGCACCAGGAAAGATCCACCGTCTGGCGCCCACCCCACAGGCGCCATAGGGGCGTCCCGGCCAGGCTGGCGCGAAGATCCCACACCGCCACATCGATCATCGCCTTGGCGAGATTGTTCTCGCGAACCTTCTCTATCTTCGCCAACGCCGCGTCGTTTTGTGGATCGAGGCCGATCAGCATGGGCGTGAAGATTTCCTCGAACGCGAGTGAAAGCGTGCGGAGCGTCGCCCCGGTCCACGCTGTCTTGACCACGCCTTCGCTCACGCCCACCGCGCCATCCTGCGTCGTGAGTCGCAAGATCATGAAGTCGGCGAAGCTTTCCCGGGAAGAGGCCCACACCATCGTGCGCCCATAGGGCAGCCGCACGGGGAACAGCTCAACGCGCTCGATTCGTCCCGACAGGCCCGCCTCCCGTGCCAAGTATTGTCTCTTTGCCTTGTCCAAGCATGGCATGCGATCGCCCGCCCGGGCAAGGCGGCAGGGCCACCGGTTGACTTTGAGCCCGCGCGCACGGAGTATTTTGCGAACCAGGGGAGTGAACGCATCGCGCGACTGCGGGCCGAAGAGCCCGAAGCGCGTCGTATTCCAAAGAAAACAGCCGGTCGTGCGTCATCGACGCGCAAATCGCAAATGAGCTTGCGGCGCGCATGCGTGGCGGCGCCGAAACCGGCCGAAGCGGGGGAGAGAAAGATGAAGCAAGGATTTTCGCTTATCGCATGCGGTGTCGCCGCGTTCGCCGCATCCGCAGCGCAGGCGCAGGACGACAGCCGCTTCTATGAGGGCAAGCAGGTCCGCATGGTGATCCGCTCCGGCGTCGGCGGCGGCTACGATCTCTACTCGCGCATGCTTGCCCGCCATATCGGCAAGCACATTCCTGGCGCACCTGCTGTCGTGCCAACCAACATGCCGGGAGGCGGCGGGATCGTCGCAGCCAACTACGTCGCCAGTGTCGCGCCGCGCGACGGGACGATTCTCACCATGGTGAGCCAGGGGCTTCCCACCGACCAGGCGCTCGGTCTGACACCCAGTTTCAAGGCCGATCTGCGCACGTTCAATTGGATCGGCAACATGAGCAGCTCCAATCAGGTGACCGTGGTCTGGCACACGTCGAAGACACAATCCTTCGAGGAAGCGAAGAAGCGCGAAACGGTGATCGGCTCCACGGGCGCCGGCTCCGTCTCGACCCAATTGCCAGCCTTGTTCAATAATCTGTTGGGAACGAAGTTCAAGATTATCACTGGCTACCCGGACGGGCGGGAAGTCGACATGGCCATGGAGCGCGGCGAGGTGGAAGGCCGCGGCACCAATCCTTGGGCGAGCTACAAGTCCGCGCAGCCGCGCTTGGTCAGGGACAGGCTTATTCGGCCGATCATCCAGATCGGACTCGAGAAGGAGCCAGACCTTCCCGATGTGCCGCTGCTGCTCGATCAGCCCGTCGCGCCTGAAGACAAGCCTGTTCTCGAATTCATGTCGAAAGCGGTCATGGTGGGGCGGCCCATCGGATCGACCCCGGGCGTCCCGCCCCATCGCGTGAACATTTTGCGGCGAGCCTTCGACGCCACCCTCAAGGATCCAGATTTCGTCGCCGAAGCCACGGCGCAGAATGCCGAGATCGACTACATGAGCGGCGAGCAGTTGGCCAAGATCATCGACGACCTGATCGGCGCGCCGCCGGCGGTGCATGAACGCGTCAGAACAGTTCTGCGGCCCAAGGACTCCGACACCCGCGACATCGCTCCGGGCAAGAAGTAGATCACGCGAGATGATCACCGACGACACGCAGATGAACGGGCCGGAGAACAAGATGACGTCACAGCACCTCGCATCCCCGCTTGCGGGTGACGCAGCCGCTTTCGCCGCGTCCAAAACCGGTCGCGCGAATCTCGCTGCGAGTCGCCTCGGCTATGGGGCCATGGAGCTGTCGGGTCCGCCGAAGGCGCGCGACATTCCGGAGGCGGACGCAATCCGCTTTCTCAACCAGATTGTTGATGCAGGGATTAGTTATATCGACACCTCCATTGATTATGGATTGAGCGAGAGCCTTATTGGCAAGGCGCTTTACCACCGTCGCAGCGACTTCCTGCTCGCTTCGAAATGCGCATGTGAAGTGGGCGTCGATCCTTATGCTCCGCGCTTGGACCATCAGCATGAAAAGCACGTCTACACCGGCGCGAACGTCATCGCCGGCGTGGAGCAGAGTCTCAAGCGCCTGCGGACCGATCATCTTGACTTGGTGCAGGTGCACGGAAACCCGACGCGCAAGGAGCTTGAGGACGGCGGCGTCATTGAGGCGCTGCTGAAACTCAAGCAGAAGGGTGCAGTGCTGCGCATCGGCATCTCATCCCGGCTTCCGTTGCTCGAAGAATTCATCGACGTGGATTACTTCACCGATGTGCAGGTTCCCTATTCGGCGCTCCAGCGCACCAACGAAGACGCCATTGCTGCGCTGCGCGCGTCCGGCAAGACCGTCATCGTGCGCGGCGTCACTGGACGCGGCGCGCCGGCGAAGGGCTGGGCTACGCGTCCCATCGGCACCGCACAAGGTGAAGTGCGCGACCTCTGGGAACGGGCGAATCTCGACGAGATCCTCGACGGGATGTCTCGCATCGAGTTCATGATTCGCTTTGTGCTCAGCAACGACAACGTGAACGTCGCGCTGGTGGCGACCACCAATCACGAGCACCTACTCGCGGACATAGCATACGCTGCGAAGGGCCCACTGCCGCAGGCTCTTGCGGGCGAGGCGCGCAAACGGTTGCTTGCCGCAGGCTGTGGGCCGGGATTGGGCAAATACCAGAGCGGCGGCCCGACCCCGGTGACTTGAAGCGCAATTCGACCGGAGCGAAGCGAGGATCGGTTAGATTGCGCTACAAACCGAGGTTTAGAGCTTTCAGTCTTGTTCAAACAGGTTGACCAAGGCTTCGAGAAAACAATCAACAGCCAGAGCACATTCAAGGAGGGGAGAAATCATGAAACGTCTGACTGGGCTCGCCGCGTGCGTCGCCGCGTTTCTAATGGCCGGGCATGCGCCGGATGTTCGCGCTCAGGACGCCTATCCGACGCAGACCGTGAAGTTTGTCGTCCCGTCTCCGGCGGGCTCAACGACGGATCTTTTGGCGCGCACATTGGCTGAGCAGTTGGGCAAGAGGTGGGGCCGCGGAACCGTGATCGAGAACATCGGCGGCGGCGCTATGAACATCGCGGCCCGGGTCGTCGCGCGCTCTGCCCCGGACGGACATACGCTTTTCGTTGCCCCGCCCTCGCCTCTCTCCTTTAGCCACGTTCTCTACAAGGAGCCTGGCTATGAGCCTTCGGCCTTCGTGCCGATCACGATGCTGGCGACGATTCCCAACGTGCTCGTTGTGCGCAGGGGCATGCCGGTTGAAACCATTCCGGAACTGATTGCCTTCGCGAAGGCTAATCCGGGCAAGGTGACCTATGCGTCCGGCGGCGTAGGCACCACCGCGCACTTGTCAGCCGAGCAGTTGTCGGTCCGCGCGGGCATCAAGATGGTGCATGTTCCCTATCGCGGCTCGCAGCCAGCGCTTACGGACGTGCTCAACGGCCATGTGGATATTTTCTTCGATACGCTAACAACATCTGTGCCGCTTTATCGCGACAAGCAGGTGAAGCTCATCGGCGTCGCCGATCTGCAGCGGTCGAGCGCAATTCCCGAAGTTCCGACGATCGCCGAGTCCGGGCTTCCCGGCTACCGGTCGATCACGTGGTTCGGACTGGTCGCGCCTCCCGGAACGCCAGCCGCACTCGCCGAGCGAATCAACAAGGATACGCTTGAGGTGATGAAATCACCGGAGATGCAGGCCTTTCTCTCGCGCGTCTCGCTGTCGCCCGGCGCTCTGTCGCCGGCTGACACTCGCAAGTTCTTTGCGGAAGAAGCCGCGCTCTGGACGCGGGTCATCAAGGAGGCCGGCCTTGAATTGCAGAATGTGCAATAGGGTGACCTGCCTCTGAGATCTTCCTCTCCTTCGGGTTAGCGTCCGACCCGTCTGATGGAGGCTTCCGACCGAATGGGGGCTTCCTGTCATAACGTGAGCGGGCGCCTGAAGGTGCAGGGGACCGAACGGCCGCCAAACCTGTAACTGCGCTATAACCGGACCGATTTCGGCTGTTCGCGCAGTTCACCTGCGTGCGCCCTCCGACGGGGGCGTGCATCTCAGGCCATGTGGAAGGGACCGCGCCGCAAGAGGGGTTCTAACCCGCGACCCCATCTTTACGAACTAAGAGTTCATGATGTTTCAGACGTCCGTTGCAGCGCGCTCCCGTGCGTCGCCGAACGCGGGAAGACATCGGCGCAGTCGGTCATATGGCGTGGGTTCGCGCTCATTTTCCTCTACTTTTCAGCCCAAGAAACATACTTTGCCACTCGTCTCGAGCAATTCTCGCACGCGCTCCACATTGTAGACCGTGCAGGTGAAGACGAAGACGGCGCGCATCTTGTCGAGCCCGCGAACTTTCAGGAGGCTGTTAGGGGCTCAGCCTCCATCAAGTTATCGGAATGGCCTGCCATGGGAGGCCGCGCTGAAGTCATCTCCTCGCGCGCTCGATCATTTCGCGGCCTTGCGCTCCGCATAGCGGCTGACGGGATAGCGAAGGCCAAGAACATCGCGCAGCGTCGGGCCTTCGTACTGCGTGCGGAAGATGCCGCGCTTCTGAAGTTCCGGCACAACCAGGTCGACGAAATCGTCGAGGCCCGTCGGAAAGATGGAGGGCACGAAATTGAATCCGTCGCAGGCGTCGTTATCGAGCCAGCGCTGCATCTCGTCGGCGACATCCTGTGGCGTGCCTACAATCGAATAATGCCCGCGGGAGGCTGCGAAACGCTGACACAATTCACGCAGCGTTGGCTCCCCGCCCGCAGCGCCCGGCGTCTTCGACCATGACTTGATCATGTCCGAGCGCGACGAGATCACCACGTTCTCGGGCAGTGGCGGCAACGGCTTGTCCAGTTCGTAGTCCATGAGGTCATGGCCGATGCGCGCGGAGAGCAGCGCAAGGCCGAGGCGCGGATGCAGCAGCTCCTGCAATTGTTGCAGCTTGATTTGCGCCGCTTCTCTCGTTTCAGCGACGATCACGGAGAGGCCCGGCATGATCTTGATGTCGTCCGCCTCGCGTCCGCAGGCGACCGTGCGCGCCTTCATGTCGGCGTAGAAGGCCTTGGCGCTCTCAATCGTATCATGGGCGCAGAAGACGACCTCGGCGGTCTCTGCCGCAAGTTGGCGCCCATCCTCCGACAAGCCCGCTTCGACGATGACGGGATGTCCCTGGGGCGAACGCGCCACGTTGAGCGGACCGCGCACATCGTAAAATTCGCCGTTGTGATTGAGTTCATGCATCTTTGCGCGGTCGAAGAACACGCCGCTCTTCTTGTCGCGCAGGAAGGCGTCCTCGTCCCACGAATCCCATAGGCCCTTCACCACCCGAACGAACTCCTTGGCCCTGCGGTAGCGTTCGACCTTCGGCGGGTGCGGGACTTTGCTGAAATTCTGCGCCTCCTTCGGATTGCCCGATGTGACGACGTTCCAACCGGACCTGCCGCCCGAGATCAGGTCGAGCGTCGCAAAGCGCCGCGCGATGTGAAAGGGCTGTTCGAAACTGGTGCTCGCGGTGCAGACGAGGCCGATGTTCGTCGTGTGCTGCGATAGCGCGGTAAGCAGCGAATAGGGCTCCATCCAGGCGACATAATGAACGAGATCGAGCGCGGCTTCAGCGCCTGTGAACGCAGTGTTCGAATCTGCTGAGAACAGCATGTCGAACTTGCCGCGCTCGGCGGTTTTGGCCATTTCGACGAAATGCCCGAAGTTAACGCCCGCGTCCGCCTGCGCCTGGGGGTGACGCCAGGACGCGATGTGGTGGCCGCAGGGGCGGATGAACAAACCGAGCTTCAATTGTTTCCGCTTCGCGCCGACAAGCATGGCGGGTCCTCCTGTTCTTGTTCTTGGATTCGTCCGCGGATCATTGCCGGACGCGCTGGGTATGGCAAGCCGTGCGGTGCATCACGCCCACGGGCTCCGCGCGCTGCTTCCGCAAGAGCCGCAGCGGAAAAGGCGCTTTGGCGCGCGTGAGGATAGTGGTGACGCAGTTCGCCGAGCTGGTCGAACTGACCGTGCAGCGCGTCTACCAGCTTTGCCAGCAGAACATCCTGCCCAGGATCGTGGATGGTAACCCGTCCCTGATCGCTGGCATGCAGGGCTGCATCCGGTAGCTGCGCTGCTTCTCCAACGTCGATGCGCAGAGCCGCACCAGCTTCGCCCACCAGCGCGGTCGCCTGTTCAAGGCGCGCGCTGACATCGCGGAACTCGAACGTCAGCCCCGTTTTGATCGGCTCGTCTCCATTGAGGAGATCAAGCCGATTTGGGGCAACTGGTCAGCAATTCCAGAACGCGGATCATCGCCATACCCTCGAAGGCTGTGACCCGCGTCGTTGGCGTCCTGACGCCCGCGGCGTGCTGGCCCTCTGGCGTGAGGACTCGCGGCGCGAGGCCCCATTCGTAAATCGATTGGCGGATGCGCCCTACAGGCCGCCGGCAAGCCGGCTTAAGCGGTGATGGGCGGGGGGCGATTGAGGAACGTTCTGGCAAAGAGGCCGGGCAAGATGAGAGTGCGGTCCCAAGAAGGATTACCAGCACTCCGCCCGGCATGCGCTGAACCAATAAGGGAGTGGTTGTGGGAGCGAATGTTTCCCAACCGAATATCTAACTGTATTCATTTGAAAAAGAGAAAGTAGATGGCGGAGAGGGAGGGATTCGAACCCCCGGTACGGTTGCCCGTACTTCGCATTTCGAGTGCGACGCATTCGACCACTCTGCCACCTCTCCGCAGAGGCGAAACGTTGCCTTCGGGCTTTAAGGGAAAGTGGTCGCGTGCCCCTGAAGCCGCCACAAGGGCCGTCCGACGCGGACCACCCATGCGACGCGCGTTATCTACCTTGTGAGGCGCCCCGTGGCAAGCATGAACGCCCGCGCAAAACGGCCTTCCGCCGTCGCCTGGCTTGGGCGCGCCTCCTCACGGAACGGGCCCCTCCGGGTCGGCGGCGGGCTTGCCGATTGCAGCCAGGGTCAGGATCAAGCCGACGCGCTCCGCTGGCGGCGCCAGGATTTCTGTTTTCATCTGACCTGAAGCCGTGCGGCAGGTTGACCGCGCGTTCGCCTCGTCTATGATCCGCGCTCCGCGTAAGCGGCCCCTGTGGCGGAATTGGTAGACGCGCTCGACTCAAAATCGAGTTCCGCAAGGAGTGCTGGTTCGATCCCGGCCAGGGGCACCACGCCGACGTCCGTTTTTTGCAGTCATCGTCTCCTGCTTGTGTCGGCTCCCGACCGGGAGAGGTAGATCATGGCCTGTTCGCGATGGCGAGCACGCTGCGCAGCAATAGGTCGGCTCCCGCCCGCGCCCAGTGGGGATGGATGTGCTCCGCCTCGTTGTGGCTCAGCCCGTCCACACAGGGCGTGAAGATCATCGCCGCCGGGGCGATGCGCGCCATGTGACACGCGTCATGTCCGGCGCCCGACACGATGTCGCGTCCCGAAAGGCCCAGCGTGCGGGCCTGCGCGCGAATGATCTCGAGAAGGCCGGCGTCGAACGCCACAGGCGCAAACGCCGAGGTCTGCTCAAGCCCGCCGTCCAGCCCGAACTCGTTCAGCCTTTGCTCGAAGGCCTGACGCGCCTCAAAGTCCATGCGGGCGAGGGTGTCGGCGTCCGGGTGGCGCACGTCGATGGTGAAGCGCGTCTCACCGGGCACCACGTTGCGGGAGTTGGGCGTCACCTCGATCCGGCCGACGGTCGCAACGCCATGGGGCGCATGCCGCCCCGCGAGGGCTTGCAGATCGCCGATAAAGGCGGCGGTCCCCGCCAGCGCGTCGCGTCGCAGGCGCATGGGCGTCGCCCCCGCGTGCCCTTCGCAGCCGCGCATGTGCGCGTCGTACCAGACGAGACCCTGCCCGCCCGTGACGAAGCCGACATCGTAGCCTTCCTCCTCCAGCACCGGCCCCTGCTCGATGTGCAATTCGAGGTAGGAGTCGATGACGCGCCCGCCGACGGGCGCGCCCGCGTCCAGCCCAAGGCGCGCGAGTTCGTCGGCGAGCACGGCGCCTTCGGGGCTGCGCGCCGCCAGCGCGGCTTCCCGCGTCAGTACGCCGGCGAACACCGCCGAGCCCAGCATGACGGGCGTGAAGCGGCAGCCCTCTTCGTTGGTCCAGTTCACGATTTCGAGCGGCCGCCGCAGCCGCACGCCGGCCTCATTGAGGGTGCGCACAACCTCGAGGCCCGCAAGCACGCCGAGCACGCCGTCGAACTTGCCCCCGGTTGGCTGGGTGTCGAGGTGCGACCCGATCAGCACCGGCGGCAGATTCTCGCGTCCCGGAAGGCGTGCGAACATCGACCCGAGACCATCCACCTGAACGCTCATTCCCGCAGCCTCGCACCAGCGGGCGAACAGGGCGCGTCCTTCGCCATCTTCCGGCGTCAACGCCTGACGGTTGCAGCCCCCGTTCGCCGTGGCGCCGATTTCCGCCATGGTCATCAGGCTCTCCCAGAGCCGCTGGGCGTCGATGCGCATGTTGTGGGTTGGTGTCATGCAGGTCTCGGGGGAAATGGCGCACCGGGCGTCAGCGGACGCATTTTCGCCTATTCGCGAGGGCGTGGGAAGAAGCTGCGCTGCGCCGACGCTCCCGGCCGCTTGCAAGGCGGGTCGTGATGTTGCACGCTTTCGGCAGATCGTCGCCGCACAGAACGGCGCGCCGAGGAAACGTCGAGAAGGAGTTTGGGCATGCTGCGCCCGGAAGACAACGTGAAGATCACCCGTGTCGGCCCCGGCACGCCGTGCGGCGAGTTGATGCGGCGTTACTGGCAGCCGTTCCTGCTGTCTTCCGAGCTTCCCGAGGCTGATTGTCCGCCGGTTCGCGTCCGCCTGCTGTGTGAGGATCTCGTCGCCTTCCGTGACACTGACGGGCGCGTGGGCCTCATCGACGCCCATTGCCCGCATCGCCGCGCGCCCATGTTCTTTGGCCGTAACGAAGAGTGCGGGATGCGCTGCGTCTATCATGGCTGGAAGTTCGACCGGAACGGCGATTGCGTCGATATGCCGTCCGAGCCGGCCGGTACGCCGCTGCAGGCGCGCGTGAAGATCAAGGCCTATCCCACCTTCGAGGGAGGCGGCGTCGTGTGGGCGTACATGGGGCCGCGCGAGCATATGCCTGCGCCGCCGGACTATGAATGGATGCGCGCGCCCGAGACGCACCGGTTCGTCTCCAAGACCTATGAGGACTGCAACTTCCTGCAGGCGCTCGAAGGCGGGCTCGACACGGCGCACTCGAGCTACGCGCACAATAACGACATCGCCAACCGCAACATGCCGCGCAACCGTGACAAGGCGCCGAGGCTCGACGTGGAGCTGACGGACTACGGCTATCGCTACATCTCCACGCGCCGCACCGGCGACAGCGGCTCCTATGTGCGCGTTTATCAGTACATCATGCCCGCACAGCAGATTCGCGGCAGCATCATCAAGATCGAGGGAGGCCGATCCGACAGGCCCCGTTTCGACGGCCATATCTGGGTGCCCATCGATGACGAAAGCTGCTTCGTCTTCAATACAATGTATAGTTACGACGCGAATGCGCCCCTGTCGCACGATTTCGTGATGGCGTTCGAATCGCGCGCCGGGCGTGGTCCCGAGCATCACGAGCCAGGCACGTTCAGGCTTCTGGCGAACAGGAGCAACGATTACTTCATCGACCGCCATGTCCAGAAAACGCAGACCTTCACGGGCATCGCGGGGGTGAACACGCAGGACTACGCGCTGCAGGAAGGCATGGGCGCAATCGTCGACCGCAGCCTCGAGAACCTCGGCACGTCGGACAAGGCCATCGTCGCCATGCGTCGCATGATGCTGCGCTCGATCGATGCGGTGGCCCGCGGCGAGGATCCGCCGGGCGTTGATCCCGCTATCCACGGTCAGGTTCGTCCTTACGATGATTACCTGCCCGACGGCGCCGACTGGCGCCAGTTGTTCGAGAAAGAACTCGCCGCGAAGTGGTGAGCCGCCGCAACTGCTGAAAACAACGAATTCGGGGGAGTAACGCCATGACGCAAGGCATAGGGCGTGCGCTGCGCAGGAGCTTGCGTGCGGGGCTTCTTGCGGGGATCGCCTGCGTGAGCGCAGCGGCGGGGGCTGCGGCGCAGGAGTTTTACAAGGGCAAGACGGTGACGATGATCATCCCGTCTTCGGCAGCAGGCGGGTACGACACCTACGCCCGACTGCTGGCCCGCCATATCGGCCAGCACCTTCCCGGCAGGCCTGACGTCGTGCCGCAGAACATGCCCGGCGCCGGCGGCAAGGTGGCAGTCGCTTACATGGCGAACGCGGCGGCGAAGGACGGAACGGTGATCGCCGGCAGCTATCCGCAGGCGCTCACCGAGGCCGCCTTCGGCCGCAAGGAGCTCGTGCGGTACGACGCGCGCGCGCTCACGTATCTCGGCAGCATGAACGGCGAGCCCTACTATTGCTTCGCCCGCGCCGACGCGCCCGTGCAGACGCTTGATGACCTGAAGACGAAGGAGTTGATCGTCGGCGCCACGGGGCAGGGCTCGTCCACCACCATCTCGCCGGCGCTCCTCAACAATCTCATCGGTACGCGCTTCAAAGTGATTACCGGCTATCCCGGCTCCACGGAAGTGGTTCTCGCGGTGCTCCGGAACGAGGTGCATGGATGGTGCGGCATGGGCTGGAGCGCCATCCAGGGCGCTATTGCGGCTGAAATCGACAAGGGCGCCGTCCGTATTCTGTTTCAGGAGAACGGCGAGCCCAACGACCGGGTGCGTGAGATGAAACTTGCGCGCGCCACGGATCTTGCGCCGACTGCGGAAGACAGAAAGATCATGGACCTGATCTACTCCCAGCAGCTTTATGGGCGCCCGTTTTTCGCCCCGCCGGGTATTCCCGCCGCGCGCGTCGCCGAGTTGCGCGCCGCATTCGATGCGGCTCTGGCTGATCCGCGACTCGTGGCTGACGCAAAGCGCCTCAACCTCGAGCTGCGGTCCATGTCCGGGCTGGAGTTGCAGCGGCACATCGAGGATCTCTACACGACGTCTGAGGCGGTGCTGGCGCGCGCCCGGGCTGCGCTGGAGCCGGGCAAGGCCATGCAGCAGGCCCTGCCCGGATCGAAGCCGGCGGCGGAGTAGCGCTCGCGCTATTCGAGGATTTTGCGCATGCGCTCGATCAGCGCCGGCGGCGTTGTGGCGATGCCGGCGATCATGCGTTGCAACTCCTCGCCGCTCATGGGGTTGAGGGGCGCTTTCGCCCGCTCAAGCTCGGCCCGGTACTCGGCGTCCTGCGTGGACATCTTCATGAAGGCTTCGCGCAGCAGTCGGGCGCGCTCGGCCGGCAGGTTAGGGGGCGCGATGAACGAGCGGCCGACCTCGGCGCCCGTCACATAAAAGTCGAGGATCCGCTTGTCGTCAGGGTTCGCCGCGAGTTCGATCACAGACGGCGTGTCGGGCAGCGCCGCCAGCCGCTTTGTGTTGAACTGCACAAGAATGTTCACGCGCTTGTTTTCAAGCCACTCCGGCTTGCTTGCGCTGAGAGTGTCCCAGGATGTGAACGCAGCATCGACCTCGCCGCGCTCCATGGCGAGCAGCGCATTCGCGGACGCCTGATATCCTGCGATGATCTTGAACCTCGCGTTTGCGAGACCATTCAGCAGCCGCGGCCATCCCTCCGAAGGTGAGCCGGGGCCGGTGCTGGCGATGGGCGTCTCCCGCGTGAGCGCATCCTTGAACGTGCGCGTGCCCGACGTGTGCCACGTCATCATCAGCTCGGTGATGTTCGTCGAGCGGCCGATCCACGTGAACTCGGACGACTTGAACATGATGCCCTGGGAGCCCAGCGCCTCCTCCAGCGCAATGGCCTGCGAGACGGTTCCCATCGCGGTCCCATCCCGGGGCGCCACGGAATAAAGATAGTTCGCGGCGCGGAAACTGCCGGCGCCCTGCATGGTCTGGGCGACGATGGTGGGCGCGCCCGGGATATGCTTGCCCAGGTGCCGCGCGAGGGTGCGCGCGTAGAGGTCGTAGCTGCCCCCCGGTGCAAACCCGATGTACAGGTTGATGGTGCGGCCTTTGTAGAAATCCTCCTGCGCCTGCGCGAACTGGCACCCGGCGAGCAGCATGGCGGCTGCGCTCGCAACGGCCTTGAGTTTGCTCATGTGTTCCTCCCCCTTCTTTTAAGCGCGCGCACTTCACGGCGCCGCCGCCCGGTTGGCAAGAGGGCGGTTGGCAAGAGGGCGCTGGACAAGGGCCCGGTCGCAGAGAGCCGTCAGGGGGGCTCATGGTTTGCGGCGGACGCAGATCGTCTCCTTGTTGCCGACGGGCAGCGGACAGCGCTCCCACGCGCCGGACGCCATGGCGCGCGGCATCAGGCCGTAGATGACGCCCTCCCAGTCGATCACGAAGTCGATGCCCGCCTTGTCCAGATACTCCTCGACGCGCTTCGCGCGCATGGCGGCGAGCGCCTCGACGTTCACCTTGCCGTCGAGGTTGATGACGTTCTCGTTGTAGAAGCCGACCACGCCGCTCTGGAACGCTCCCACGCGGGCGTCCTTCGGCAGATGCGCCGCCACGTAGCCCGCGGCGACTGAATGCCCATCGCTGACGCCGCCGGAATGGTGCGCCCGCCACGCGGCGTAACCGTTCACCGAGACGAGCAGAAGGACGACTGTCGCCGCGAAAGGCGCCCTTGCGCGCAGGGGCAGGCGCGCCGCCGCCGCTCCCGTCGCGAGCAGCGCCAGAACCGCCATCGGCGCCGTGTAGCGGGCGTAAAAGTGAGCCGCCCAGAAAAATGTCACGTAGACGAATGGCAGGGCGAGCAACCCGATCGCCCAGGCGGACAGGGTGAGTCCGGCGCCCGGGCGCCAGAGCGGGCCCTTCTTGCCGCGCGCGGCCGCCGCCAGCAGCGCTCCGGCGCAAACCATCGCCGCCAGCGCAGCAAGCGGATCGTAGGAGATCGGCGCCCATGGGGCGAGGTTCTGGGCGACTGAGAGAAGCATCGTCTCAGATCGCCCCGCCGCGCTGCCCCAATCGATCAGGCTGGCCTGCGCCGGTCCCGAGGATGGCATGAACGTGCCGCTGACGCTGCGCACCCACAGGAACCAGGGTGCGGTGATCGCAAGGGCGACGACGCCCGCAAGGGCCGCCGGCGCGAAGCCGATGCGCCCGCGCAGAAACAGGATGCCGAACGCGATGGCGGCAACAAGCCCGAAGTCGATGCGGGCGAGCCCGCACAGACCCACCAGAACCCCAAGCGCCAGCGCCGAGGGCATCGACACAGGGGCGCCGCGCAAGCGCTCCAGCGTCGCGCCCACGAGCGCGGCGACGAGGGCAAGATAAAGCCCCGTCTCCAGGCCATAGGTGAACGTCCGAAACAGGTAGAAACTCAGGAGCGCGCCGACGAAGGCGATGGTGACGGCGCTCTCGCGATCGGCGTCCTCGTGCAGGGCGAGGCGCATGCTGCGGGCGACAAGGGCGGCGAAGACGAACGCGTTGAGCCCCCCGAACAGGATCATGGCGCGGGCGAACTCAAACTTGCCGCCGCCGAGCAATTGCACCATCCATGCGACGCCAGCCAGCACGAAGGTCATCAGCGGCTGGATGCCGGTCACCACCTCGCCGAAGTTGGCGGTCAGGCCCTCTCCCCGGGCCAGGTTCCACGCCACCAGCATGAGATAGTACCCGTCCTCCCCCACCGGCTGGTCCGAGAGGTAGGGAAACGCCATTCCGGTGGCGAGGCTGGAGGGAAACCCCGCCAGGGCCCCGAAGGCGAGAAGAAGGGTGTAGCCCAGAGCGATGGCGGCGGCGGCCGCCCTCAGAATGACCATGTGTGACACCTGCTGACGGCGGGATCACCGGATTTATGTATCGCCGCCGCGTTGCAACAAGGGCGCCCGCCCATTCCGCCAGCGATCATCTGCGAAGATCGCCATCGCGACCACGCCGCAGGATCTCGCGCAGCCTGCCGACGATGGTGAGCGGGCGGTTGACGATGGAGCCCGGGCTGCCGGCGTCCTTGCGCACCACTGCGATTTCGCGCGTATGGAACGCTTCCAGCCCCGGGCGGAGCCCCGCGTGAAGAATGGTCGCAGCAGGAAGCTCCGTCGTGAGCAACTCCATCAGACGCGACTGGCTCGGCTCATCCAGCGCCGATGTCGGCTCGTCAAGGATGAGAATATCGGGTTTGGCCAGCAGGGCCCGGCAGAAGCCGATGCGCTGGGCATCGGCCGGTGAGAGCGTTGCGCTCCAGTCCTCCTCGGCGTCCAGCCTGTCGGCGAGATGGCGCAGACCGCATCGGGACAGGATGGATTTCATCGCCGCGTCCGTCGCCTTGTGGTCGCCAGCGGGATAGGCGAGGGCTTTCCGCAGGGGGCCGGGCGGCAGGTAGGGCCGCTGGGGGATGAAGGCGATGGCCGCGCCTACAGGCATCAGGATCGTTCCCTCGCCCCAGGGCCAAAGGCCCGCCAGCGCCCGTATGAAGGTGCTCTTGCCACTGCCGCTGGCGCCCTGGAAAAGCACCTTCTCGCCCCGCCCGATGGTGACGCTTGCATCCTCGATGATGGTGTCGCCGTTCGAAAGGGCGATGCTGAGATTTTCGATCCGGATCGCGTCGTCGGGACTTTCGCCGATGGTGATCCCGGCCGCGCGCGCGCTTGTGGCGTCGAGTTCGTCCAGCAGGTCGTGGAGACCGGCTACCCGTCGGGCGGAGCCGAACCAGTCGGCGATGAAGATTGCGTTGTCGGAGAGCCAGCCAAGGGCGGTTTGCACCTGAATGAACGCGCCCGCCACAAGCATCATGTCGCCCAGGGTCATCTCCCCGGACGCGTACTTCGGCGCCATCAACAGCAGGGGCGTGATGGGGACGAGCGCCGTGTTGGAAGCGTTGATGAGGCCCACCCGCGCCCGGTCCCGGATAACCCCATACCAGCGGGCGACCACCTCGCGCAGGCTCTCGTCCAGAAGTGCGCGCTCGTCGTTCTCGCCATTGATGAGCGCGATCGGTTCCGCAGCGTCGCGCACGCGCGTCAGCTCATAGCGAAACCGGGCTTCCGCCGCCCCTTTCTGCTCCACGCTGCGCACCAGCGGTCTGGCGGTCAGCCAGGTGAGGCCGGAAAGCGCGAGCGAGTAGATAACGCTCACCAGCACCATGTAGCCCGGTATCTCGAAGCCAAAGATCACCAGCGATCCGGCCGCCCACCAAAGGACGCCGATAAATCCCACTGCTGTGATCAGGGAGATGATCACGCCGCCAGCCAGATCGACCAGCAACTCAATGGCGACCCGGCCGTCCTCGGCGATGCGCGCTTCCGGCGTTTCGCCATGGTGAAGAGTCGACAGCCTGTAGAACCTGCGTTCGGACAGCCACCGGGCGATCAGGCGCTCCGTCAACCACGTGCGCCAGCGCAGCTTCAAGCGTGTTTGCGCATGGATTTGCAGTACGGCGATCGCGGCGGCGGCCAGAACGATGAGCGCGATCAGCCAGATCGCGCGCCAGAGCGTGGGCGCGTCCATGTTCTCCAGCGCGTCGAAAAAGTACTTTTGCCATGCGTTTCCTGCATACTTTATGGGAAAACTCGCAAGCAGAAGGGCGAGAAAGCTGGCGGTTAAAAGCCATGCGGCGCCGCTGTTGCTCCCCAACCAGAACCCGCCTGCGTGCTGCAGAAAGCGAAGTCCGGGCGACGAGCGTCCTCTGTGCGGCCCGCCCCGCGCTTCAGGCCCCGCGGCTTCCGTGACCGCCTGCTGCGACATAACCCCTCCGGCGCAGGTGCAACCATCTGCGCAGGCGAAGGTTCCGCGCCCGGGCTCGGGAAATGAGAAGTGTACCTGAGCGTTCTTGATCCCGCCGGCGTCGAGAGGCGTCCCGAAGCTTGTTTCAATTCAGGTTGACCGGACTTGTGAAAATGCTAAGTAATACTTAGTTTTTCCGGTGAGCTGATGTCTTCCGATCCCGCCGCCCCCACTGCCGACGCCTTGTCCCGGATCACAGGCGTTCGCCTGCGGCGCCTGCAGGCGTTGTTCGTCCGGCATTGGGCGTTGTTCTTCCGGTCGCGCGGCGTCGAGCTTTCGTCCGTTCAGGGCGGGTTGCTGTTGCTGATCCGGGAAAATCCCGGCCAGTCCCAGACCGCTTTCGCGCGTGTGCTGGACGTGGAGGCGCCGTCCCTCGCCCAGTCGCTTGCGCCGCTCGTGCAGGCCGGCCTTGTGCTTCGCTACCGCGCCGAGAACGACGCCCGCGCGATGGCGCTGCACCTCTCCAAGGCCGGCGAGGCGGTGGCCGCGACAATTTCCTCCGGGCAGCCGGAGCATGAGCAGCGGCTGCTTGAGGCGTTAACGCCGCAGGAGCGATCCACGCTGCTTGCGCTGCTCGACAAAGCTATCGCCGGCGCGGAGGCGTCCGTTGCATCGGCAGAAAAGGGTCAGGGGTAAAAAATGAGCGTTCAACAGGCGCAGGTGGTCCGGGCGCAGGTGGTGATTGTCGGCGGCGGGCCCGTGGGTATGGGGCTCGCCATTGAACTCGCCCAGCGCAACATCACGTCCATCGTGGTGGAACGTTATCCGCAGCCCCAGCCGATCCCGAAAGGCCAGAACCTTACTCAGCGCACCATGGAGCATTTCTGGTTCTGGGGCGTGGAGGAGGACATCCGCAAGGCGTCGCCCATTCCCGCCGAGTTCGGCATCGGCGGCCTCACCGCGTACGGCACGCTGCTTGGCCCCTATTCGTACGACTGGTACCAGCGCGCGCTGGTGCGGCCGTACTATTTTCAGGCCAACGAGCGCTTGCCCCAGTACGCCACCGAGGAGGCGCTGCGGCGCCGCGTGGCGCAACTGCCGCAGGTTTCGGTTCTTTACGGGTGCACGGCGGAGAGCATCCTGCAGGATGACGATGGCGTCACTGTGGATGTGGTCAACCGCGAAACAAGCGCCAGGCATACGGTGCGCGGCGCGTTCGCCGTGGGCAGCGACGGCGCCCGCTCGCTTGTGCGCGAGCAGGCAGGCATCACCCAGACCCGCGATGACCATGAGACGCTCATGGCGCTGCTGGTGTTTCGCTCCAACGAGCTCAACACCTTGCTGGCGCGCTTCAAGGGTCGCTCGTTCTTCAACGTCCTGAATCCGGCGCTCGAAGGTTACTGGCAGTTCTTCGGCCGCGTCGACACCGGCTCCACGTGGTTTTTTCACTCCCCCCTCCCGGCCGGGACGACGCGGGACAATTTCGACTTCCACAAGCATCTGGAAGGGATCATCGGCGCCCCATTTGATTGCGAGTTCCTGCACATCGGCTTCTGGGAGCTGCGGTTCGCCGTGGCGGATTCCTACCGCGCCGGGCGTATCTTCATCGCCGGCGACGCGGCCCACTCCCATCCGCCCTATGGCGGCTATGGGATCAACACCGGCTTCGAGGACGTGCGCAATCTGGGATGGAAGCTTGCCGCGAGTCTGCACGGCTGGGCGGGCGCGGGCCTGCTCGACTCCTACAGCCTCGAGCGCCAGCCCGTGTTCGCGTCCACGGCGAAGGATTTCATCGCCAACTACATCGAGGAGGACCGTGCGTTCCTGGCGGCGCATGACCCAGCAAAGGACAAGGCCGCCTTCGAGAAAGCATGGGCCGCCCGCAGCGCCGGGGTCGCCTCGGAGATCAGCGGCTTTGAACCCAACTACGAAGGCTCGCCCATCGTGTTCGGCCCGCCGGGCGGGGTCTCCAGCGCGGTGGGCGACCACACGTGGGAGGCGCGCCCGGGCCATCACCTTGCGCCGCAGTCCTTGTCATGGGGCATCAATGTCTACGAGGCGCTGGGCGAAGGGTTCACGCTGCTCGCGTTCGAGCCCGAACAGGAGCCTGAAGACACCTTCGGCGCAGCCGCCGACGAACTGGGCGCACCGCTGAAGGTCGTCGAGGACACCCGCGAAGGCGGGCGCGAGCGCTATGGCGCCTCGCTGGTGCTCGTCCGGCCGGACCAGTACGTGGCGTGGGCGGGCGACGACGCCGCGCAGGCTCGCGAGGTGCTGGCTCGCGCCATCGGCGCCTGAGACCGTTTGCGCGAAAAGGTGCTAAGGAAGCCCAATGTTTCGCGCGACCGTCTTCACCCTTATGCCGGACATGTTTCCCGGCCCCCTCGGCGTGTCCCTGTCGGGGGACGCGCTGGCTCGCGGCCTGTGGGCCATGGAGACCCGCAGTATCCGCGAACACGGGATCGGGCGCCACCGCACGGTGGATGACACTCCGGCTGGCGGTGGCCCGGGCATGGTGATCCGGGCCGACGTGCTCGCTGCGTCCCTGGACGCTGGCCTGCCGCCAGACGATCCGCGCCCGCGGCTCCTCATGTCGCCGCGCGGCCAACCGTTGCGCCAGCCGCGGGTGCGCGAGCTTGCCGCCGGGCCGGGCGTCGTCATCGTCTGCGGCCGTTTCGAGGGGATCGACCAGCGCGTCATCGATGGCCGCGGGCTCGAGGAGGTTTCCATCGGCGATTACGTGCTCTCGGGCGGGGAGCTTGGGGCCATGGTCCTGCTCGACGCCTGCGTGCGGCTCATTCCCGGCGTCATGGGCAAGCTGGAATCGGGCTCCGACGAGAGCTTTGAGAACAATCTGCTGGAATATCCGCAGTACACCCGTCCCCGCGAATGGGAGGGGCGGGCGATTCCCGACGTTTTGCTCTCGGGCGACCACGCGAAAGTCGCCCGCTGGCGCCGCGAGGCGGCGGAGCGCATCACCCGTGCGCGGCGACCGGACCTGCTGGCCGAGTGAGTTGCGGTCGACAAACGCCGCCCGCCGGTGTATTGAGCGCGCGCAACTGAAAACAGCGTTCCGAAACGCTCGCCCGCAAGGGCGGAACGGAGACATGACATGAACATTATCGAGCAGCTCGACCGCGAGCAGATCGCGAAGCTCACCGACGGCAAGTCGATCCCCGAGTTCCAGCCGGGTGACACCGTGATCGTCAACGTGAAGGTCAAGGAAGGCGACCGCGCCCGCGTGCAGGCCTACGAGGGCGTTTGCATCGCGCGCAACGGCGGCGGCCTCCATGAGAGCTTCACCGTCCGCAAGATTTCCTACGGCGAGGGCGTGGAGCGCGTGTTCCCGCTATATTCGCCCAACATCGACAGCATCAAGGTTGTCCGTCGCGGTAAGGTGCGTCGCGCCAAGCTGTATTACCTGCGCGACCGTCGCGGCAAGTCTGCCCGCATCGCGGAGAAGGCGGAGACGGCGGCCGAAAAGACCGCGCGCGTGGAGGCCAAAGCCGCCGCGAAGGCCGCAAAGGCCGCCGCCGCCAAGGCGTAAGATTCTTTACAGATCAAGCTCTGAAAGGCCCGCTCCGGCGGGCCTTTTTGCGTTTGATCGATCGCGTCTTACGCAGCCTGGTTTGGTTTGCAGAAGGGTCGTCCTGGGGTTGGCGAAGCCAATACTGCCCTCGGGCTGCGCCGCCGCCATTCTCTGTGTTCAGCCCAGCAAAAGCATGAGGGCCGGGGCCGCGCACGCGCCGGCGATCAGCGCCGTGCGGGCGATGATCCCGGGTATGGGATTGGCGATAGACCGCACAATCCATGCCGCATCCCCCGCGCGCATCGACAAGCCATGCATGCAGGAACACAGGAGCCGGTGTGTGTCGCGATCATTGAGGCTGAAGAAGGCCTGACCATCTCCGATGGTGTCGCCGTTCAGCCCTTCCGCGCGTAAAACGGGATCATTGAAGGCGATGGACAAGGCCGAGTCATCTGCGCGCATGGCCGGCTGGGCCGCGCGGGGGGCGAATTCAAGTTCGTGGACAAGGTTGATCCGGGCGTCCCGAGTTCGTTCAAGCAGGGTGGCCCACCGATCCAGACGTTCGCGGCGACCGAGAGGGGCGGGCGGATGGGCCGAAACATCGGCGACCCCCCGCAGTTCGTGGGCGCTCTTGTGCTCCATGTGGCTAACTCCTCACGCATGACGGCGCGGCGCCGGGCCTTTATTCGCCCGGGAGCTTCGATGGGCGCCCATACGATCCGGCCGTTTTCGACCGGAGGACGCCCTGCGCCGCCTCATGCAGAACGAAGCCGCCAAGCGAGAGTTCCCGCGTGAACGTGGTTCGGCCCCGCCGTCTGATGGTCAGGATTGTGCGTTTAACGCGCTCGATTCCGCCCATGCTTTCGTGACGACGATGTAGACCGTGCGGCCCGGGACGATGCCGTGCTCCCGAATGAACGCGCGTGTTGCGCGCGTGGTGATGTCCGCGTCGCCAATTCGTGTCGTCACGCCCTGCCAGGCGCCGCCACCGTCCTCCACCCGCGTCACCGTTGCGCTCAGTACGCCGCACGCGCCAAGCCCCGAGGGCGCGCTCGCGGCGAGCAGGAGTGTGTTCATCGCGATGCGAACCCCAATCTGCTCGCCCTGCGCGCCATTGCCAGCAACCAGCAGTTCGCCGGCCGGTGTTGCGATGCGCAGGAGCCCCGGCGCTTCGCGCGCCATGACGGACCCGGGCAGGACTGGCGTGGCGGCGCCGAAGCTTTCCGCGGTGTCGCCAGCGGCTTCGGCGAGGATCTGGTCCGGATGGCCGAAGGCGGTGACGCGCCCGTTCTCCATAAGGACGACAGTCGTTGCGAGACGGCGGACCTCGGCGGCTGAGTGCGACACGTAGACGATGGGCGCCACAGCCTCATCCCGCAGGCGCTCGATGTAGGGCACGATTTCCTGCTTGCGCGCCTCGTCCAGCGACGCGAGCGGCTCATCCATCAGCAGAATGCGCGGATGGGACAGCAGCGCCCTGCCAATGGCCACGCGCTGCTTTTCGCCCCCCGAAAGATCAGCCGGGCGCCGGTCGAGGAGCCCGCCGACGCCCAATAACTCGACCACGTCCGCAAGGCTGGCGCCGCCACGCGCGGTCCGCCCGCCGAAGCGCTGGCCATAGAGGAGGTTCTGGGCCACGCTCATATGCGGGAACAGGCGCGCCTCCTGAAACACGTATCCCAGTCGCCGGAGGTGGGGCGGGATCCACACGCCCGCCTGCGAGTCGAAGACCGGGGCGCCGTCCACCTCGATCCGGCCCTCCTGCGGTCGCACGAGGCCTGCGATTGCGTTGACGATGGTCGTCTTGCCGGATCCTGACCGGCCGAACAGGGCCGTCACTCCGCCGTCCGACGAAAATCGCGCATCGAGCGTGAACTCGCCCTGGCGATGCCGGATGTTCACGCGCAGCGTCATGGGGCGGCCATCCGGCGTTTCATGGCTCGGGCCAGCGCTTCGGAGGCGGCCAGCGCCGCGACCGACAGGACGACGGACACCAGGGTGAGCCGCAGGGCGCCCGCGTCTCCGCCCGGAACCTGGGTCAGCGCGTAGATGGCTGAGGGCAGTGTTTGCGTCTCGCCGGGGATGTTCGAGACGAAGGTGATGGTCGCGCCGAACTCGCCCATCGCCTTGGCGAACGAGAGTATGACGCCTGCGATCACGCCCGGCGCCATGAGGGGCAGGGTGATGGTGAGAAAGACCATGGCGGGGCTGGCGCCCAGCGTGCTGGCGGCGTCCTCCAGCCTGCGGTCCACCGCCTCTATGGAGAGGCGGATCGCGCGGACCATCAGCGGAAATCCCATCACGGCGCAGGCGAGGGCGGCCCCGGTCCAGCGGAAGGAGAACACCAGCCCGAAGTGGGCCTCCAGAAAGGCGCCTGCCGGGCCGCGCCGGCCGAAGAAGAGCAGCAGCAGGTAGCCGGTGACCACAGGCGGCAGGATAAGCGGCAGGTGAACCACCGCGTCCAGCGCGCCGCGTCCCCAGAAACGCCCCCGCGCCAGAAGGTAGGCCACCGCGACGCCCAATGGCAGGCTGGCCGCCACGGCTACCGCCGCGACCTGAAGGCTTAGGCGCACGGCGCTCCACTCTTCGGGGCTCAGCCAGGTCTCCATGCGGTCAGTCGGCCGGCTTGAGGGAGGTGAATCCATGCCGCCGGAAGGCCTCCATCGCCTGCGGCCCTTGCAGGAACGCGAGAAACGGAGCGGCGTCCGGGTTTGCGGATGCGCGGGTCACCGCTGCCGGATAGATGATCGGGGGATGGCTGTCCTGCGGGAACGAGGCGACCACGCGGACGAGCGGGTCTGCGGCGGCGTCGGTCTGATAGACCAGACCAAGCGGCGCCTCGCCGCGGCTGACGAAAAGCAACGCCGCGCGCACATTCTCTGTCTGCGCCAGCCTGTTTCGCACGAGCCCCCAGAGTCCCAGCTTCTCCAGCGCAGCCTTGCCGTACTTGCCGGCCGGGGCCGTATTCACATCGGCGATGGCGAGCCGGCCGGCGCCGAGCGCGCGGGCAACCTCCTCCGGCTTGTCGAGCGAAACGGATGCAGACGTCCGGGGCCCCACCAGAACGATACGGTTACCGAGCAAGTCGATGCGGGTCTCAGGCCGGATCAGAGCGCGCGTCTGGAGGTAATTCATCCAGTCGGCGTCCGCGGAGATGAACACGTCCGCAGGCGCGCCCTGCTCGATCTGTCTGGCGAGCGCCGGCGTGCCCGCATAGGACAGTCGCGGCATAGGACGTTTGGCGTCGCGGCTGAAACGTCCTGCGACCTCGTCAAGAGCCGTTTTCATGCTGGCCGCTGCGAACACCAGGAGCGGCTCTGCGGAGGCGCGGCCGGGCGCCGCAACCGCGAACCACAGGGCGCAGACGGCGGCGATAAACGGCTTCACGAGCGCCTCCCAGTAACCGCTATATCCAAATCGATATAGCGTCGTTTTGACCAGCGCAAGCCGTCAGGCTTGCGGGGACGCCGCGCGGCGGCGCAGACGCTCCAGAACGCGGGCAAACGCGGCCTTATCGTCCAGCGCCCGCGCCAGAACGATAGCGCCCTGCACCCCCGCCACGACCTCCTCCGCCCGCCCCCGCGCCTTTCGCGGTTTGTGGCCTCCCGCCGTGAGGGCGATGGACAGGGCGTCGATCCACCGCGTGAAATAGGTCCGCAGGCGCGCCGCAAAGCGCTCGCGGGTGTCGGCGAGGGCGAATGCGCCCACGAGACAGACGCGCCCTCCGGACCTGAAGTAGGCGTCCACCGCGTCGAACATCTTCGCCGTGGCGGCTGGACCGCCTGTGGCCAGGGGCGCGAACACCTCCCGCTCGAACCACACCTCGACTTCGTCCAGAACCGCGGCCGCCATCTCCTCTTTCCCCTTGGGGAACAGGTTGTAGAGGCTGCCTTTGCCAAGTCCGGTGGCCTTGCAGATCAACGCCAGGCTGGCGCCCTCATACCCGTGCTCGCGGAAGGTTTCCGCGAGCAGCGGCGTGATCTCGGCGCGGCCCGCCATCAGAGGCCAAGCTCGCCGAGGCCGGGATGATCGTCGGGCCGGCGACCCTGCGGCCAGCGGAACTTGCGGTCAGTCTCGCTGATGGGCGTGTCGTTGATGCTGGCGATGCGCCGGCGCATGAGACCCTGCTCGTCGAACTCCCAGTTCTCGTTGCCGTAGGACCGGTACCAGTGGCCGCTGTCGTCGCGCCATTCGTAGGCGAAGCGAACCGCGATGCGATCGCCCGACCAGGCCCACACCTCCTTGATCAGCCGGTACTCGATCTCGCGCGCCCACTTGCGCTTGAGGAACTCCACGATCGCGGGGCGTCCCGCAAAAAACTCCGCGCGGTTCCGCCAAACGCTATCGTGAGTGTAGGCGAGCGCAACCTTGTCAGGGTCGCGGCTGTTCCACGCATCTTCGGCCATGCGGGCCTTCTGGGCCGCCGTCTCGGCAGTGAACGGTGGAAAGGGCGGGCGGCTCATCGCTGTCTCCTGATGGATTTATGGACTGTTCGGTCCAAGTTAGTACCGATCAGTCCAAACAACAAGAGCCCCGGTAGGTCTCGGCGTTACTTCTGCGCGCGGCAGCGGTCGGAACAGAACCGCACGTTCTCCCAGTCACGAGCCCATTTTTTCCGCCATGTGAACGGCCTGCCGCAACTCGCGCATGGCTTTTCAGGGAGGTTTGATTTGGCGGGTTTGACGCCGTTTGCGGTGACTCTGGTGCGTTGCGACATGCGCGTGGATGACCTTCATACGGCTGCTGCGCGACGCCTTGAGCGCCGGCCGCTCGCAAATTGCAAAAAGAACTGCGCATGGCGATCTGGCTGCGGCGGTGGCGACGCCTTCCGCACATCGAGCATCAAGGCTGCAGGTTCAAGTCCGGGGGGCCAAAATTGGGTCCGCGCCCGATGGGCGAGCGGGAAAGCCGCCGGAGCTGTTTCAGTGGATTGCGACACTTAACAAGCCCTCGTCTATTTGTTGCATTTTTGTGCAGCAAAAACGAATTTTTGGGGTGTTTTCACGGTCAAGTCCATGATATAGGTCACGCTCACGTTGTGCGCGAGCGTAGGCTTCAGGGGTGGGTATTGATACGTATGGTCTACCTCCGTTTGTCTTTGGTCGGAATGCTTGCGGGTATGCTTGCCGGTATCCTTGCCGGTTGCTCGTCCTTGCCGACGTCCGGCCCTGACAGCGAGGCGGTTCTGGCCGGTTCGGTGCAGGATGGCGCCGTCCGTTACGAAGCCATCGAGGTGACGCCAGAGGTGACGGCTACCTTGAAGCTGCGGGCCCGACCTACCCTCTCAAGCGCATTCGGCGACTATCGGCCGCCGACGGACCTGCGCATCGGCGTCGGCGACGTGATCTCGATTACGATCTGGGAGGCGGCTGCGGGAGGCTTGTTCTCCGCGCCGCTCATTGCAGAACGGCTCTCGCCTGGCTCCAAAAGCGCGACGATTCCCGAGCAGGCCGTGGGGCGCGACGGGGCGCTCACAGTTCCGTTCGCCGGACGAATTCGCGTTGTCGATCAAACCGTCGCGCAAGTCCAGAAGACGATCGAGGATGCGCTTTCCGGCATGGCGATCAAACCTCAGGTTCTCGTTCAGGTTGTGCGGCCTGTGAGCAAATCGGTCACGGTCACCGGCGAAGTCGTCACCGGCGCCCGGGTGCCGCTGACCATGAAGGGAGATCGCCTGCTGGACGTGATCGCGAGCACCGGCGGCATACGCTCTCCGGTAAACGAGATGTTCGTGCAGTTGCACCGCGAGGGCCGCACAGTGCGGGTCGCCATGGCGCGCATAGTCAAGGATCCGCGCGAAAACATCTTTATGCGCCCGGATGATGTCGTGACCCTCGTCCGCGATCCCCAGAAAGTGGTGGCTTACGGGGCGACGGAGCGGAACGCGGAGATCCTATTTGAATCTGAATCCATGACGCTTGCCGAGGGTCTGGCGCGCTCCGGTGGTTTGCTGGATTCGCGCGCTGATCCTGCGGGTGTTTTCGTGATGCGCCACGAGGACAAGAGCGTCGTGCGCGCCTTGCGCCCGGACTCCCCGCTGCTTGGCGAGCATTCTTCCATTCCGGTCGTCTATCGTATCAACCTTCGGGATCCCAACGGGTTCTTTCTTGCGCAGACGTTTCCATTGTTTCCTCAGGATATTCTTTACGTGAGCAATTCCCCCGGCGTTGAAGTCCAGAAGGCGATGCAGTTCCTCTCCTTGTTCACTGGCTCGGCGGCTTCGGGGGCCACCATCGGCAGCAGACTGAGGTGAGACGGGCGAATGCGGGTTGTCCGCCGCCGCCCCAGCGGCGTCAGGCAGAAGTTTCAGTGTTGATTTGTCTTTGATAACCGGTTGCGAGAATTATGGGTGACTCCGCCATTATTGGTGTCGCGTGCGCATTGCCAGGGGCACGCTCGCCAGAAGACTTCTGGTCGTTGCTCGTCGAGCGCCGCAACACTGTTTGCGATGCGCCGCGAAAGCGCTGGAATGTAGAACGCTTTTTCAAGCCCGGCGCCTCCGCCCCGGGCTTTTCATACACCTTTGCCGGCGGTTACCTTGACGACCCTCTGCTGTTCGATCCGGCGCCGTTTGGCGTCTCGCCGCGCGAGGTCCAGCAGATCGATCCTCAGCAGAGGCTGCTGCTTGAGTTGGTCTGGCACGCGTTCGAGGACGCCGGGCTCGCTTTCAATGACGTCCGGGGCCGGAATGTCGGTGTTTTCGTAGGGGCCTCGACGGTCGACTACATGAGCGCCGCGATCCAGGATCTGGCGGCGATGGAAAGCCATTTCATGACGGGGAACTCCCTGTCGATCCTCGCCAATCGTATCTCGTACGCGTTTGATCTGCGTGGCCCGAGCCTCACAATCGACACTGCTTGTTCTTCGTCTCTGGTGGCCATGTCGCAGGCTCTCGCCGCCCTGGATGCGGGCCGCGTCGAGATGGCGGTCGTTGCAGGCGTCAATCTTCTCCTGTCGCCGGTCCCGTTCATCGGCTTCTCGCAGGCTCGCATGCTCTCGCCCACAGGTCGCTCGCGGCCGTTCTCCCGGTCCGCCGATGGATATGTCCGGGCGGAAGGCGGGGTGGCGATGGTGCTCCGGCGGCTGGATGGCGCCGTGGGGAGCGGCGATCACATTCGCTCCGTGGTGTTGGGCGCTGATGTGAACACGGACGGCCGCACGGCCGGGATCTGGATGCCATCGGCGGAGCGTCAGACCGATCTGATCCGCTCGCTTTACGACAGGCTCTCGATACCTGCGGAACATCTGGCGTTTGTCGAAGCCCACGGCACCGGCACCCCTGTGGGCGATCCGCTTGAGGCGACGGCTCTTGGCGAGGCTCTGGGCGCCCACCGCAGCCGTCCCCTCATCATCGGATCTGCGAAGTCCAATGTGGGTCATCTTGAGGCGGCCTCGGGTCTCGTTGGGCTGCTCAAGGCGACTCTTTCGCTCGAGAACGGGGTTTATCCGGCCAGTCTTTACAGCGACGATCCGACAGACGCCGTTGACCTCGCCGCCATGAACCTGCAGCTCGCGCGAGACCATGCGCTCCTTGAGCGCGCGGGCGGCGACCTGCTGGCCGGGGTCTGTAACTACGGGTTCGGCGGGGTTAACGCCCATGTTGTCGTTCGCGCCGCCCGACAGGAGGAGGTTGCGCCGGCGCAGGAAGCGGGCGCGCGTTATCTGCTGGTGACTGCCGCAACGCGCGAGGCGCTGGCGGCGCGGGCAGGTCAAATCGCCGATGAACTCGCATCCGGGCGCGATGCGGCCCAGCTGGGGGCCGCTCTCGGGTGGCGCCAGCAACCTCTAGCCCATAGCTTGGCGATTCCGCTCTCCGCGGGCGACCCTGTGCGGCGCCTCCGGGCGATGGCGAGCGAACCTGAGGCCGGGCACGGCGCGGCAGCGGTCCGGCGCGGCGGCGCGCGCAACATCGCTTTCGTCTTTTCCGGCAATGGATGCCAGTTTCCCCATATGGGGCAGGCGGCCTACCGCGCCGACAGCGCCTTCCGCGAGGAGATTGATGACATCGACTCCCATTTCTCGCCGTTGGCGGGGTGGTCTTTGGCCGCGCGGATGCGCGAGGGGATTGATGCGGAAAGCTTGGCCCGGACGTCTGTCGCCCAGCCTTTGATCTACGCGATCCAGAGCGCGCTGGCTGCGCTTCTCGGCCGTCTTGGAATTTTGCCCGAGGTCGTCCTCGGTCACAGCGTCGGCGAGGTGGCCGCTGCGGAGGCGGGCGGCGTATTGAGCCGGAAAGACGCGGTCGCGCTTATCCTTGCGCGCAGCCTCCATCAGGAGGAGGCCCGCGGGGGCGGGGGCATGATGGCGGTCGCCGCCAGCGAGGAGACGACGCTCGCTGAAATCGAAGCCGCCGGCGGTCTCGGGCTGGAAATAGCTGCGGTCAACAGTCCCGCGTCCACGACTGTTGTAGGATCCCGCGAAGATCTGGAGGCGTTCGCAGCCCATTGCCGCCACCGGCGCCTTGCGACCATCCTGCTTGATATCGACTATCCCTTTCATTCCTCGTCGCTCGATCCGCTGCGCCGCGGCATGATCGCGGCGCTGGATGGCCTGTCGCCGCAGCCGTGTCGTGCCGCGTTCGTCTCAAGCGTCGAGGGAGGGCCGGTCCCGGGATCGAGCCTTGGCGCGGAGTACTGGTGGCGAAACCTGCGCCAGCCTGTCCGGTTTCAGGATGCGGTTGTGGCGGCCGCTGGGCTGGGCGCGAATCTGTTCGTGGAGATCAGCCCGCGCGCGATCCTCAACGGAGTCCTGCAAGACATCATGCGCGCAAAGGCGATTGACGCCTCTGCGCTGTCCACCTTGTCAGCTGTAGACGATGAGGACCAGAATCCTTGCGAGGAGATGATAGCGCGCCTTCTGGCGCACGGCGCTTCCGCCAATCCGGCGATTGTCTTTGGCCACAGGCCCCCCGGATCGTTCAAGCTGCCGCCTTACCCCTTTCAGCGCTCACAGTTCCTTCTCCCGCAAACCTCCGAGGCGCTGCGTGGTTTCGGTTTCCTGGGGTCCGAATTCCATCACCCGCTGCTTGGGGCGCGATCCTCCCTGTCATCGATGGAATGGCGAGGGTACGCCGACGCAGGTCGCGTGCCCTATCTGGCCGAGCATCGGGTGGACGGGGTAGCCGTGGCCCCGGCCGCTACGCTGATTGAAATGGCGTTAAGCGTCGGAGCTCAGGTTTTCGGACCTGTTGCGCTGGAGATCGACGAGTTCGATGTAGTGCGGGCGTTATCAATCGCCGAAGGCGAAACGCGCGAAGTCGTCACCCGCTGGTCCGAGAACACGGGCGTTGTTGAAATCCGCAGCCGGACGCGCTTTTCGCAGGATGAGTGGGCGCTTCACGCACGCGGATTCGTGCGAAGAATTGACGCCTCCGACCCCGCGGCGCCGCCGGAGCCCACAGGGCCCCTCACCGTCAACACGTCCCAACAGATCTATAGCGCGGCGCGTCGCGCCGGCCTTGAATACGGACCGGCGTTCCAGATCGCCGAACAGGTCGAGCGCGACGCGCGAATCGGAAACGCCCGCCTGAGCGCCCCGGTCGGCGGGCTTGGCGCCTATGAGGATCGCCACGCGATTCACCCAATCTCGCTGGACGCCGCTCTCCATCCGCTCTTTCTCGCGCGCCCGCAGGCCGACGGCGAAACCGTCACGCATTTGCCAGTGCGCTTCCGAAAGGTGCGCCTGTTTCGGCATGGCGCCGCCGTGCGGCGCGCGAACACCAGACTCTTGCGCGAAACCGATCGGTCCAAATCTGTTGCGATCACTCTTTGGGCCGCTGACGGGTCCATAGCGTTGACGATTGAATCTGCGGTGCTCAGGACCGTTGTTCTGTCGCGGTCCGCGTCGGCGGACCGTACCTTCTTTCGTGATGTCGCGCTGGTGTCTTCGCTTGACGGAGACGGTCTGCTGTCGCGCGCCATGAGCGCGTTAGCCGGCCGCTGCATCGCGCCGCCGCCCCCGGAGCACCGTATCCTGCGCGCGCTGGGCCTTTCCCTTGCGCGCCGCCTGGCGGAAACGGCGTCGCAGATCACCGCTCGCAAGGGGCCAGAGGCGCCTGAAGCCGCCAGTGTCGCCTATGCGGATGTTCTTGGGCGGGCGTTGCGCGCTTATGCGCCGGACGGGGGCGCTGAAGCGCGGGCGCTGCCTGCGCCCGAGGCTTTGCTCGCGACGCTCGTCCATTCATTTCCCGCCGCCGCGCTCGAAGCCCAGATGGCTGCGTCGGCCATCGCGCACGCGCCGCGTCTGCTGAGCGATGGAGCGTTTGCCGGGACGCCGTCGCTCATGCGGCGCTGGACCGGCGCGGATCCGCTCATGGGCCCGCTGGCGGTTCATGTGGCGGAGGCTGTCCGTGCGGCCGCGGCGGGTGCGGGACGTCCGCTTCGGCTGCTCGCCCTTGAGCCGTTCAGCGGGGCTCTGATCCGGGCGCTCCGGGGGCTGATCGCCGACCGGCTGATCGACATCACGTTCGCCGCCGCTAGCGCGGACGATCTTAGCGAGCGCCGCAGGCTCTCGCCGTCCGGCGCGTACGGCTATCTCGATTTGTCCCGGGGCGACGCCTGGTCTCCGGCGCCGTTCGACATTTTCGTCTGCGTAGCGCAGCCCCAACCGCTCGGAAGCCTCGAATCCTCCATCACATCAGCCCTACGGCACATGGCCGGCGGCGCCCCGGTCATCGTCGTGGCGCCCACGCCCGACCCGGCGATGGACGTTGTCCTGGGAGTTTGGGAAGCGATGGCCCCCCGCCTCGCGGACCATGCGGATGCGGGCGCGCGCTGGACATCTTTGGTCGCCGGATTGTTGCGGGCGAACGAGCTTGCGGATGTCTCTACGTATGGCGACGCGGATGGGTCTGGTCACATCATCATTTCGTCGGCCTCAAGGGCCGCAAGCCCTTCTGAACCTGAGCGAGCCGTCTGCATCGCGTCTGACCGGGAGGTCGCCGTCGCCTGCGGTCTCGCCCATGCGACGGTGGTCGCTTCGGACGCTCCCACAATTTTGACGGCGGCTGCGGGCGAAGGTCCAGCGCATGTCTATCTCACGGCCGCAGACTCTCTCGACTCTCCCACCGAGTCCCTGGCGGCGCGAATTGAACAGCTTCGGGCCGTTCTCGGCTGGGCGCGTGATCGCGCGGCGCGGACGCGGATCACTGTCCTCACCAGGGGCGGGGACGACCTCGATCCGGTGGAGGCGGGCCTGCGCGGGCTCGTCCGGGTGGCGATGAACGAGTATCCGGATGTGGACATCCGTATTCTGGACGCGCCGGCGGCGCCGGATCCGGACGCCATGAGGCTCGCCCTTGGGGTGGCTGCGGGCGAACGAGAACTGACAGTAACCGAGTTCGGACTCGCGGCGACCCGTGTGCGTCCAGATGTCTTTTCGGCGCGCGCCCTCGGACCGGACGAGCGCAGCGTTCTCGAGTTTCCGTCGCCTGGACGCTTCGACGGGCTCTCATGGACCCGGCACCCGCGCAAGGCTCCCCAAGGGGGCGAAATCGAGGTGGAGGTTCGCGCTGCGGGATTGAATTTCCGCGACGTGCTTGTTGGCCTCGGCATCCTGGACGACGACCTTCTCGGCGCCGGTCTCACCGGTGCGGCGCTGGGATTTGAGTGCGCTGGCGTGGTCGTCCGCGTGGGCGAGGGCGTTGAAGGGTTGGCCGTCGGCGACTGCGTGATGGGGCTGGCGGCTGGCGCGTTCACGTCCCACGTGACCGCGCCATGCGGTCAGTTCTTCCGCGCCCCGGCGGGTTTGGGCTATGAAGCGGCCGCCACGATTCCGGTGGCCTTCGCCACGGCCTGGCACGCTCTCGTCGAGCGCGCAGGTCTGAAGGCGGGCGAGGATGTCCTGATTCATGGAGGCGCCGGCGGGCTTGGCATCGCCGCCGTCCAGATCGCCAAAATGCTCGGCGCGCGGGTGCTCGCCACAGCTGGTGATCCGTCCCGGCGGGCCATTGCGCGCGCATGCGGCGCCGATCTCGTTTTTGAATCGCGCGGAGAGCGTTTCGCGCCGGCGATCGCGGAGGCGGTTGGCGGGGTGGACGTCGCGCTGAATTCCCTGGCTGGCCCGGCGATGCTCGCCACGCTGCGCCTCGTGAAGCCGTTCGGTCGCTTCATCGAGGTCGGCAAGCGCGATTATCTCGACAATACCCACGTGGCCCTGCGTCCGTTCGTCCGCAACATAACTTACGCGGGCGTCGATCTCGACGACCTGCTCCGTCACGATCCGGCGGCGGCCGGGCGCATGATGCAAGCTTTGACCGCCGGTTTCGAGCGAGGCGACCTGCGCCCGCCGCCCTATGTCGTGTTCGAGGGCGATGAGGCTGCCGCAGCCTTCCGCACGATGCAGGCCTCGGAGCATGTGGGCAAGGTGGTCGTTCGCCCGCCTCTGTCCGCGCGCCCGGAGCCCAAGAGCGATATTCACCGCGTGCGCGCCGGCGCCTATCTGGTGGTGGGGGGTGCATCCGGTCTCGGTCTTGAGACAGCGCTCTGGCTTGCAGGACGGGGCGCCACGACGATCATCATCGCGTCCCGTCGCGGGAGTGTGGACGCGCGTGGCGCAGAGCGGATTGAGGACTGCCGCAGGTCGGGTGTCGCCGTCCAAGTCGAGAGACTGGATGTGACTGACGCGGAACAGGTGAGCGCACTTGTGGCGCGCATCGAGGCGTCGGGCGAACCATTGCGCGGTGTGGTCCATGCCGCCGTGCATCTGGATGACGGCCTGATCGCCGGCCTTGAGCCGGATCGTTTGCGTGCGGTCCTTCGCGTCAAGGTGGACGGCGCCGTCAATCTGGATCAGGCGACACGGCGCTCCAGCCTTGATTTCTTCCTCCTCTACTCCTCCGCGGCGGCGCTTGTGGGCAGCCCTGGGCAGAGCGCGTACGTCGCCGCAAATTCGTTTCTGGAGGGCCTTGCAACCCTGCGTCGCAGGCAGGGACGTCCTGCGCTTGCGATAGGATGGGGCGCTGTCGGTGACGCGGGAATGGTGGCGCGGGATAAGGCTCTGGGCGAAAGACTGCGGCGAACAACAGGCGTCAGCGCGATCAAGTCTTCGGAAGCTATGGCGTTTCTCGGTCGCATACTTGCGCTGGGGCCAGAGGCGTCCCCTGTCCAGTACTACGCCAATGTGGCGGCGACGCCAGCAGCCTCGAAGATGGCTTTGCTTATGAGCCCGGCCTTCGGCGCGTTTGATTTGTACGGCGTCCGCGGAGCTGTCGCCCACGAGCAGGATCTTGCGGCCATGGTGCTGGGCAAGCCCGCTTCTGAAGGGATCGCCATTGTGTCGGATGCGCTTCGCCGCGAGATCGCGAAGATTTTGCGCATGCCTGAATCCCAGATCAGCGACGATCGGGCTCTCTTGGATCTTGGGTTTGACTCGCTGATGGCGCTCGAGCTTCAACTCGCGGTGGAGCGCCTTTGCGGAACGCAGTTGCCATTTGTAGGGACTTCGGAACGAAGCGTTTCTGGTTTGGCGGCTGCGCTCCTCGCACGCCTCGTAGAGGCGGCGCCTTCAGCGATCGACGATGACGGGCGCGAAAACATAGCGCCTGCTGTGGCCTCTGAGCCCGGACGCCGGGCGCGGCTGCGTATGGCTGATGGGGTGAGCCATGGATGACGTTCTCAAGCCCGTTGCGCCGGGCGACCTGCGATTTGTGCTTGATTGCGTCGGCCGTGCGCCGCGCGCACCGCAGGCTGTCCCGAAGCGGCCGCTGCGTCCCGACGCGGTGACTTTCGAAACCCATCCCTTGTACAGGGGTATGAAGGCCCACCGTGCGTTCGCGGACGTCGCAGGATTGCAGAGTCCGTACTACCGCGCCCACGATGCTATGGCAGGCGCGCGAACGAAGATCGATGGCCGTGACGTCGTCAATTTCGCCTCGTACGACTATCTTTCCCTCAACGGACATCCAGAGGTTCTTGAGGCGGTGGACGCTGCGACGCGGGCGTTCGGAACCTCCGTTTCAGCAAGCCGGATGACGGCGGGAGAGCGCTCGGTCCACCTCGATCTGGAGCGCGCAATCGCCCGCTTGTATCAGGCTGAGGACGCGATTGCCTTCGTCTCGGGCCATGCAGGCGCTGTCTCCGCCATTGGCACGTTGTTTGGACCGAAAGACCTGATTGTCCATGACGAATTGATCCATAACTGCGTGTATGTCGGAGCGGCGCTGACAGGCGCCGCACGCCGGTCATTCCCGCACAACGACCTTGAGGCCCTCGAAGCGATCCTCGAGGCTGAGCGTGATCGTTTCGAGCGCGTTCTGATCGTAACGGAAGGCTTGTTCTCCATGGATGGAGACATGCCTGATCTCGCGCGCCTCGTGGCTTTGAAAGAGGCGTACTCCGCGATCCTCATGGTTGATGAGGCCCATGCCGTTGGTGTGCTGGGCGCCGGAGGGCGGGGCGTTTTCGAGGAGCAGGGCGTCGATCCGCGGTCGGTGGATCTCTGGTTTGGCACGCTGTCCAAGACGCTTGTGAGTTGCGGCGGGTATGTGGCCGGCTCGGCGGCGGCGATCGACCTGCTGAAGCATCACGCGCCTGGCTTTGTTTACAGTGTTGGAATGCCGCCTGCCGCTGCTGCGGCGGCGTCGGCGGCATTGCGCATCATGCTGCGTGAGCCCGCGCGCGTTCAGAAACTGCGGGCGAACTCGCATCTCTTTCACACATGCGCGCATGCCGCGGGTCTCATTGTCGGCTCCAGTGTCGGCGCGGGCGTGATTCCCGTCATGGTGGGCGATCCCGTGCGCACGCTCGAGGTCGCCGAGTTTCTTCTCGCACGCGGGGTCAACGCTTTCCCCGTGCTGCCGCCAGGAGTGCCCGAAGGCACGTCCCGGCTGCGTTTCTTCATCAGCGCAGGCCATGAGGCCGAACAGATCGAAATGGCCGTCGCCGTCACCGTTGCAGGACTGCAGGCCTCACCGGCCTCTCCGCGATCTGGTCGAGGAGGGAGGCCTGCGCCCCGATGACGCCGCCGATTGCATATGACGCCACGCGTCTTTTCCTCGGGCCGCTGTCGCGGACGCCCCGGGGGATTGATCGTGTCGATCTGGCCTTCGCCGAGCATATCTTTCGCGGCCATCCGAACGCCCTCGCGGTGTTGCCGACCCCGTGGGGCGTGCGCTGCTTTGGCCCCGAGCGTGTTCTTCCTGGGCTTGAGCGCTTACGCGCCCTGTGGGCGGAGGCGACGGAGCCGGAGGCTGATCCGGTTTACCTGCGCCTTCGCGCGCGCCTCCTCGGTGGGGCCGTGGAGCGCGAGCCGCAGCCCACCGTGGGTCGCTCGTTCATGGGCAAGTCGTTGCGGCTGCTCTCGCTGCTGCGCGCCACCGGGGTGGCGCCTGGTGCGAGCGTGACGCGCGCAGTGCCGCAAAACGCGTTTTATCTCAGCATTGGGCACCTTGGGCTCGTCTTTCCCATTCTGCTGCGATGGTTGGATCGTCGGCCCGACGTGACGCCCGTCTTCATGCTGCACGACGCAATCCCGATTGAGTCGCCAGAATATGTTGAGCCCGAGGGCGTGCGCGGGCATCTGCGCATGATGGACGCCGCCGGGCGGTACGCGCGCGGGCTGATCGCCACAACGCAAACCGCCCGAGCCTCTGTGGACGCCCAACTCGCGGCCCGGGGACGCGCGCGCCTGCCAGCATTCGTGCGCGCCCTGCCTCCAGGCGCCGCCTTCACGGCCCGCCCCGCCGCTGACCCTTCGCTTGCGGATTGCAGCTACTTCATCGCCTGCGCCACGTTGGAGCCCCGCAAAAACCTTGAGTTGCTGGGCGAAGTCTGGAAACGCCTGTGCGCTGAACGCGGCGACCTCGCGCCGCATCTTGTCATTGTCGGCGCCAAGGGCTGGCGCGCAGACCAGATTGCCGCACGGCTCGCACGTGCGCCGAGCACAGCGAACCGTTTGCATATTGTGCACGGCCTTTCCACGCCGGCGTTGGCGCGCCTGCTGGCGGGCGCACGGGCCCTGCTGTCTCCCTCGTTCACAGAAGGCTTTGGCCTTCCGGTTGCGGAGGCTCTTGCGCTTGGCGCGCCGGTGATCGCGTCTGATATCGCCAGCCATCGTGAGATCGCACGCGACGGCGTGACGCTGGTTGATCCGCTCGACGGCCCTGCGTGGAAAGCCGCGGTTGAACGGGCGCTGGGGCAGCGGCCACACGTCACGCCGTCACGTCTGGAGAGCTGGCCCGATTACTTCGCCGCATGGGCGCAAGACCTTGAAGGGCTGAGGCGATCACAACCGTCCCCTGCCCCGCAGGAGGCGGTTTCGCTACCGTATGCGTGCGCCAACCAACCCCTCATCCGGCACGGAAAGGGCGGTGGGCCATGAGAGTTCTGTTCACGGGCCGCGAAGCGGCGACATCATTCTGAACTGACGGACATTTTGGGTGACACATGCTTGAGAAATTTTCAGCGATGATCGGTAGCAAGCACGCCGCGCAGGACAAGCGGCGACGGGGCGATTCCCTGCGCGATGCAGGAAAATTTGCAGATGCGGCGGAGGCCTATGGCGCTTACCTCGCCGAGTGCCCGGATGATTTCGAAATCTGGGTGCAGCGCGGCAATTGCTTGAAGGACAGTGCATCCTATGAGGCTGCAGCCATGGCGTACGAACGCGCCATCCAGATCAGGGCCGACGATGCGGACGTTCACCTCCAGATGGGGCATTTGATGAAGCTCCGCGGAATGCACGACGCAGCAGTAGACACCTACGCCCGGGCGCTGGAGCTGAACCCACGGATGGCCGCGGCGCGGCGGGAGTTGGAGCTACTCGGACATCCTTCCGATCTTGCCGGACCACTAGCCAGCCGCCCGACCACGTACGTCATCGATTTGACAGACGTGTTCTTTTATCTCCGCCACCACACTACAGTTTCGGGCATTCAACGGGTTCAGCTTGGCATCGCTGAGTCCATTCTGGCTAACGGTGGAAAGGGCGGCAGTTACACGTTCATCGCCGCCAACCACGATGGTGGCGACTATACGGAAATCAGTGATGCAACAGTCGCGGCGCTGCTGAGAATACTCAAGCAGCCGACTGTTACCTTGACGGGACTGAAGCAACTCATCGATCAGGCGTTCCGGGAAGGCGCCAAAGCGCAGTTCCTGAGCGGCGACACGCTCGTTGTCCTTGGAGCCTTCTGGGTTATGCCCACCCAGATGACTCGTTGGATCGAGCTAAAGGAAGATGGCGTTCGCCTCGCTGTTCTCGTTCACGACATTATTCCGATCACAAACCCGGAGTATTGCGTTTCAGATCTGGTGGACACATTCACTCAGTGCTTCCAGCATGTTCTCCGAATGGCGGACCTGATCCTAACGATATCGGCATATTCCCAGAAGCAGATTGTCGCGCTTCTCCGCCGGTGGAGTATTCCAACGCCCCCAATGGCGGTTCTCCCCAATGCGCACATCACATGGAGCGCTAAGCGCAAAGTCGGGAAGCCGCTATCGCGGGAAATACAAGATATCCTGGGCCAGTCATTCGTTCTTTACGTCTCGACGATCGAAATAAGAAAGAACCATACCCAGCTTTTCAAGGTCTGGAAAAAGCTTATTGAAAATCAGGGTCAGGAGCAAATTCCCAACCTCGTCCTCGTCGGGCGTCAGGGATGGCGCGTGCAAGATCTCATGGATCAGCTCAAGGGAACCAACTATCTTTCTGGAAAAATCATTATTCTGCACGACATCTCGGACGTTGAGCTTGAAGCCCTTTATCAGGGATGTCTCTTCACCACTTTCACGTCCTTTGAGGAAGGATGGGGACTTCCAGTCGGGGAGAGCCTTGTGTTTGGAAGGCCCTGTGTCGCTTCGAACGCGAGTTCAATCCCCGAGGTAGCTGGCGACCTCGTCGATTACATTGACCCGAACAATCTTGAATCCGCATATGAGGTCATCCTGCGGATGATCGAGGATGGCGCGTATCGTGACAGCCGGGCGAAAAAGATAAAGGACGAGTTTCGGCCCAGATCATGGTCGCACGTGGCGGACGATCTGCACCGCCTGCTGAATGCAAACTTTGAGGTTGAAAAGAAATCTAAAGCCCCTGCTTCGGATTCAGATGGGGGAGACGCTGTCTACCGTCACACTCTTGAGCCTGGGCGCATCTACAAGTGCGGACATGAAGACCGTCCCAACGAATTCATTCACAGGGGTCTTGGCGGCGCCATTTCATTTCTTTTTGACCGTAACTGGTATCCGGTAGAGAATTTTGGTCGCTGGCTCAAAAATCAGCGCGGCGAGATTATCTTTCGAACATCAGGCGATCGCCAGGGTGAGTTCATCGTTTATCTCGAACTCTGCACAGTGGGATGGTACACAGGCAATAAGATAAGCCTGTTGGTCAACGGCGGAAAGCATGAGCTCCCCCGGATAACAGCTGGAAAAACTGTTCCCGTAAAGGTAAGGGCAAGAGCGGTAGACGGCCACATCCGTATAGGCTTCCGCGTAAACGGAGACCTGCCCGCCGGCAACGATCCACGGCAAGATCTGTGTGTGGGCATCAGATCGATTGCTTACGCAGCAGTTTCGGATGTTGCCGCAAGGCAGGAGATAGCGGATTCATTTTCGTTTCTTAGTCCGAAGCTGTTTGCATAATCATTACTTCATATCAACATCCAAATAGGTGAGCATAGATGCACGCTCCAATCGCCATACTCTCGTTTGATCGTCCTGATCTTCTAACGAAGGTCCTAAAGAGCCTTCTTATCCAGTCGAAGCCAATTGACTTAAAAAACGTCTATCTATTTCAAGACTCCGGAAGCATTAAAGTCCAAGAATGCGTCAATTCATTCCGCAATATTATTCCGCAAGGCAATTTGATTGTATCTGAAAAAAATCTTGGAGTCGCTCTTAACTTTGATCGAGCCGAGCGGTGGATGTTCGACAAACTTGGAGCTGAGTTGGCTTACTTTCTAGAAGATGACTTGGTATTAGGGGAAAATTATCTTGAGATGTTAAACCAGCTTTCCGATGTCGCTCTATCGGATCAACGTATTGCATACTTTGCTGCATATGGTAATCACCGCGCCAACCTAGAAGAGCAAAAAACACGCTCCACAGAGGTTGTTCCAATGCAGCATAAGTGGGGATTTGGTCTCACTCGACGTCAGTGGCTCCTGCAGCAGGAAATATTAGAACCATACTTGGAAATAATCAGAAAGAGGCCTTACAAAGAGAGGAACCATGCAGAAATCAGGAGGTATTTTGAGAGGCTTGGTTATCATAGTGAAGGTACATCGCAGGATGCAGCTAAAGATGTAGCTTCATGTGTATTAGGAACAACCAAAATAATGACTTTTGCATGCTTTGCCCGGTATGAGGGCCGGGAAGGTGTACATATGCGGACAGACGATTATCTTAAGTCGGGCTACGACAAGACTGAAGTCTTCCCGAACGCAACAAGACTTGTCATACCAAGTGATGGGAAAATCGATCTCTGGATTGAGAACTCAAGAGAGTCTGCAAAGTTAGGCAGGCGTCAACGACCTCCTTCCGAACCTTACCTCCAGCATCCGAACCGGGCTGGTGCATTTGAAAAGTTGAGCCATGATCTTTTCGGGAAGGATCCCTACGAGGGATTTCAGTCGACTATTACAGTTCCTGATCTCCAAGGATGGAACGGGCTGCATCCTGTCTTATCCCGGGCGGTAAAGGATAAAAAACCTAACATCATTGTCGATGTGGGCGTTTGGAAAGGGCAGTCCACTATAACTCTCGCCAAAGCGCAATCGGAGGCGATAGATGACGGGTGTGTTATCGCCGTCGACACCTTTTTAGGTTCGCCCGAACACTGGACCCTGTCGCGACCCGAGATCCATCAATCTCTCGCTTTTCGTCATGGCCGACCAAGTTTTTATGAGACCTTCTTGTCGAACGTCGTACTGAGCGGGTTCCAGCGCAAGGTGTTGCCTTTGGCGCAAACTTCCGAGAACGCCGCCCATATCCTTCGCAGGCATTTTATTATGGCCGATATCGTTCACATTGATGCGGCGCATGAATACGCATCAGCACTCCGCGACATTGAGGTTTGGTGGGAACTTCTACGACCCGGCGGATTACTAATCGGCGACGACTTCCCTTGGCCTGGTGTCGCTCGCGCTGTGGTTCATTTCACAGATAAAATGAATATCCCGTTCCAGGTTGAGCATCCCAAGTGGCTCATCGGTAAGCCGGCCTAAAACCTTGAAAGAGTCGTTCAAAAAACTTTTCTTTAGTGACCCGCTAGGGTCTGCAGGCTCGAGGACGGGTGGTGGTGGCGCCTCCCAAGCCGAGGCCATTTTCGCCGCGCGCCGGCGCCACTCGCGCTGGCGGATTGTGGCGTTCCTTCTGCTCGTCGTCATTCCTTCGTCGTTTGCGGTTGTGTTTTACGGCCTGCTCGCCGCACCGCGCTATGCCTCCGAAACACGTATTGTTGTGCGAAGCGCCTCGACCGTTCGGATGACCGGCCTCGATCTGTTGTTTCGCACCATCGGGTTTTCCAAAGCAGTCGATGACGCGTATGTGGTGCGCGATTATTTGCTGTCCCGTGATATTTTGCGCGATCTTGACGCTGCTGGAGTGTCGGTGCGGGAAATTTTCATGCACCCGCAGGCTGACCGTCTGTCGCGCCATCCGCGTCTCTGGCGACAGGACACGCAGGAGGCCTTGTACGAATACTTTCTGGATCGGGTCAGCGTCACCGAGGACGACGCCAAAGGCATCCTCACCCTGCGTGTGATCGCGTTCGCCGCAGACGATGCGCACGCCCTGGCGCAAACCATGGTGCGGCTTGCCGAAGCCATGGTCAATCGCATGAACGGACGATCGCAGCGCGACGCCACCGCAAGCTCGGAGGAGGAGGTGCGTCTCGCCCGTAAGGAAATCGCTGACGCGCAAATGGCGCTCACAACGTTCCGCAACCGTGAGGCTCTGATCGACCCATCAAAGTCATCGCTGGCCGTGATTGAAACGATTGGTCAGTTGTCGACTGACTTGTCGTATGTGCGCGCTGAACTCGCGCAGGTGCAGAAGAATTCACCCGGCAGCCCCATTCTTCCCAGTCTGCAAAGCCGCATCGCCGCGCTGGAAGGGCGCATTCAGATCGAGCAGCGCAAAATTGCCGGCGCGGAGGGTTCGCTCTCGAACAAGATCGCAGCTTACGATCAATTGAGCTTGCGGCGCGCAATCGCGGAGCAGCGGCTGACGGCGGCTATCGGCTCCCTTGAAGCGGCGGCCCAGGAGGCGCGGCGCCAACACATCTACATCGAGCAGGTCGTAGCTCCGGCGTGGCCAGATGCGTCCACAGAGCCAAGACGCATCCGCGCGATCATTACGGTGCTCGTGGCGGGCTTCATGCTGTTCGGCGTCTACTGGATCTTCTCCGTCGCGGCCGAGGAGCATGCGCAATGATCCGCGGTTTCCTTTCTGCGCCCCGGGGCGATCTGCTCCACTCCTTAACGGTCCAGGGCCGGGTGATCCGGGCGTTGATGCTGCGGCAGGCGTTGAGCCGTTTTGGCCACGATAGCCTCGGTATCTTCTGGATATTCGCCGAGCCGCTCCTCTTGTCGGGCGCGGTGATGCTGATGTGGACGATATCGGGGCTCCATAAGGGCCATGGCGTCGGGATCATTCCCTTTGTGCTCGCATCTTATTCGATGCTGACGCTCTGGCGCCACATGTGCTCGATCTCTGTGAGCGCGCTCAGTTCCGCGAGTTCGTTGCTTTATCATCGCAATGTGCGGCTGCTGGACATTCTCATCGCCCGCGCCGCGCTGGAGTCGTTCTCCGGCATGGCGTCTTTTGTCGTAGCCTATCTCATTTTACATCTGTTTGGATTTATTCGCGCGATGGAGGATCCCCTTGTTATGGCCGGGGCCTGGCTTCTCATGACCTGGTTCGGTTGGTCGTTCGGGCTTGTGGTGGCTGCAATCACTGAACTCATTGAGCCCGCGGCTCATCTGGTCCAGCCTTTGTTGTATGTCACGCTGCCGATTACGGGCGCTTTCTACATGGTGGCGTGGTTGCCAGCACCCGCTCAACAGGTCGTCATGTGGTCGCCCCTGGTGCATCTTTTTGAAATGTTCCGTGGCGGCTTGTTTGGCGCCCACCTCGCTGCCGACTGGAGCATTTCCTACGTGGCGGCGTGGTGTTTCGGCTTCATGGCGATCGGTCTCCCTCTTCTGCGCGTCGCGCAGCATCGTTTCAGTGCGCACTAGGTCGCGATGGGCAAGATATCGAGCCAATCAGGGGCGACAGCGGCAGCGGGCGAGCCGCCGCTACGTTCCCTTGAGCTGATTGAGGTTCGCCCTTTGGAGGAGCCCGGCCGCGATCAGGCGGGGCGTGGCGCTCCGGTGACATGGGCGGAGTTGCTCAAGCGTTATTGGCTTTTTCTTCTTGTTGTGGCGCTGCCCGTTATGCTCTCGGTCGCCTACTATGGCTTTATTGCATCGGACCGGTACGTATCGGAGGCGAAGTTTGTTGTGCGCGCTCCGGGCGCCGGCGCCGGCGCCGGTGGCGGTCTATCCATGGTTATGCGGGGCGATGCGTCAAATCGAACCGCCGACGACACGCATGCAGTGAACGCGTTTGTTCTCTCCCGCGACGCCGCGAGCGAACTAGCCCGCACACATGCCTTGCGGGAAGTCATGTCCCGGCCCGAAGGAGACGTGTTCGCCCGTTTTCCAAACTTCTACACACGTAACAACGATGAGAAATTCTTCGAGGCCTACCGGCGATTCGTGAGTGTTCGCGCAGACTCAACCACCGGCATATCCACCCTTGTCGTCCAGGCGTTTCGCGCGGATGACGCCAGAATGATCGCCGAATCTATTCTTGCCAGCAGCGAGCGGTTCGTGAACCGTTTGCATGAGCGTGCGACCAGGGATGAAATTGCGTTTACACGCAATTTGGTCGATCAGGCGAGGGCGCAACTGGCTGAAGTTGTCGAGCGGCTCTCGGATTATCGAAACCAGGAGCAGACTCTCGATCCACAAACTGAATCAAACAGTCGTTTGGCTACTCTTTCGAAACTCTCGACTGAAATTTCACAACTTGAGGCCGGCCTTGCGCAGCAGGTCGCCATGGCGCCACAAAGTCCAGCGATCAGCCCTATGCGGGAGGTGATCCAATCCATGCGCAACGAACTTGATCGGCAACGAAGGCTTCTTGTTGGCGATAGTTCATCGATGGCGTCAAAGTTTGAAGGCTATGAAATGCTCATGATCGAGCGTGAACTCGCAAGCCGCGCGTTGGTTGATGCTGTTGTGCGTATGGAGAAGGCGCGTCAGGACGGCCAGCGACAATCTATATATCTACAGCGTGTCGTTGAGCCTAACCAGCCAGACTATCCGGCGCAGCCGTATCGCTTGCTGGGAATCTTGCTGATTACAGCGCTCTCTGTCGTCATGTATGCGATTTGCAGGAGCTTGCTGAGTCTTGCGTTGGAGCATCGATCATGAGCGCGGCGAACGATGCGCGCGCGACTGCGTCGAATGCAGTTGGAAGGGATCCGGATTCCCGTGAAATCGGCCGGGTAATCGTACGCGATGTTGTCAAGGAGTATCAAACTCCTATTGGCGTCAAGCGGGTGCTCGACGGGATCAGTTTCGAGGTTGGCCCGGGGGAAAAAATCGCAGTTCTGGGCCGCAACGGAGCAGGGAAGTCAACGCTCGTCCGGATTATCGGCGGGGTTGAGACCCCGAGCAGCGGCAAGGTGAGCTGCGGCCTTCGTATGTCCTGGCCGGTGGCGTTTTCCGGGGGTTTCGACAACAACATGACCGGGCTTGACGCCATCCGCTTTATTGCCGGTCTATATGGCGTTCCTCGTGAGGAGGCGGTTGGTGTTGTTGACGATTTCGCCGAGATCGGACGTTATCTTCAGCTGCCTATCGGAACCTATTCATCCGGTATGCGGGCCAGACTGGCTTTCGGTCTGACGCTTGCCGTGGACTTTGAGTGCGTTTTGATCGACGAGGTGATTTCCGTGGGTGATCAACGCTTTCGCAACAAGTGCCATAATGAGCTTTTCGTCAAGCGGGGTGATAAAGCGATGATCCTTATCAGTCACGACCCCGGCATCATCCGTACATACTGCCAGCGGGCGCTGGTTCTAAAGAATGGCCGTGGACGCGTCTTCGATGACCTCGATCAGGCGTTGGGGATATATAGTACGTTGTGAATTAGTAATGATAACAAAAACTGTTCAAGCAACTGGCATTGAGAAAGATGATTAAATGAAAAAAAGTGACGACTTTTTTCAGAATATTCTCCGCTTGACTAATGGCAAGTCACAACCGAACCTTCATCCCTTAATGATGCGGGTGCGTCAATTGGATGCCCTGGCCATGAGTGTCAAGTACTTTGGCTACGAACTTGCGCGTACTTTATCGGATAATCTTCCAAAAACGCCAGCGCAGCCCCCAACATTTATCGGTTTGTGCTCTAAGCCGTCAACTCAGAACGATCTTGCGAGTGCGTGGGTGGCGACGTGGTGTGAAGCATTGCACGTCCCTGTTGTGTTTCACAGGAAACTCTGGGAGTACTGCTATGTGCTTCAGGCGCTTTTCGATCACGGAGCGCTCAGGAGCGGGGCTCGAGGTTTGGGGTTTGGCTGTGGGCACGAGCCGCTTCCAAGCTATTTCGCATCTCTTGGCATCGACGTACTCGTGACAGATCTCGATCCAGGGGAGGCGTCCGCTCGTGGTTGGCTGTCTTCAGCTCAGCACGCAACTGATCTTGGCATCGCCCACAAGCCGCATCTGGTGGCGCGTGATGAATTCGATAAAAGATGTAGTCTTCGATATGTCGACATGAACAATATTCCAGATGACTTGGTTGGTTTTGACTTTTGCTGGTCTATTTGCTCTCTAGAGCACTTGGGATCAATCAGTCGAGGTATCTCTTTCATTGAGAATGCGATGAAAACAATAAAGGAAGGGGGCGTCGCGGTTCATACAACAGAATTTAATTTCATGAATGATGAGGAGACAATTGATAATTGGCCCACCGTTCTGTTTCAGAGGGAGCATTTCTTGGAAATAGAGCGCCGGCTTCGTGATCTGGGTTATGATGTCGCGCCGCTGGATTTCAATGTAGGTTCGAAGCCGCTTGACCGCTTTATCGACACGCCGCCATGGCTCCATGATCAGAGTGACTATATACGAAGTCAGTGGGGTACAGATTCTATGCATATCAAGTTGAGCATAGATGGGTTCGCTTGCACGTGCTTCGGGTTGATCATCAAAAAGAGCCATCCAGCCGCATAAGTCTGGCAGAGGTCAACGATAGGGAACCCTCGATATTGCCTTCAGCGGTTATCAGCCTGAGTTGATAAGGAATGCGAGGGTCTATGACGTCGAACGTCGCATGCAGGGTCATGATACCACTGACCGGAAGTGCAAAGATATTACTTACAATAACGTGCGATTGATATATTTCAAATATTACCTTCGTGCCTGCGGTGCAGTTTTCTACCATCAATTCGGCCTTGAGAGACCATTGACCTACCGGGACGTGCAGGTAAGGGCCGTACACAATGCATCGCGACGGCCCGAGCAAGTTTACGCTGCCCCGGAACTGAGCCTTTGTGCCCTCCGCGCCAAGAAACATTTCGATGGGCCAGTTGATGTGTTGAATTTCGTTTCCCGCTGCCATGCGTCCCAAATGGTCGAACAGGCTTTCAATGTGCGGGGGAAATTCTTGGTGTTGGGATGGTGTCTGAGGATTTTCTTTTGCGAAAATATCGTCGCACAGGACCTGTATGCTTTGCGAGAGGCCTTCCGGCGCTGTCGCTCCCAGTTGGGCTGCGACGTTAGCGCAATCCGTATCCGTTAGATTGAGGTTGAAGTGGTCGGAAGCGGACTTAAGGAAGCTGTCTAAAGTAGTGCAGTGGTGTTTTTGGATGACGAGCGACTGCTTGGATCCGATAAGGCATGAAAGGATCGTCTGCGACTGTTCGGTGAGGCGATACGCCCAGTCGCGAGCCATACCTCGTTCACAAATGATGTCCGAAGTCACATCTGCTGGGTCATCTACGACCAAGAGGATAGGCGCTTTTGTCTTTAGGCAGGTCTCTACGATTGGTCGTTCGGGGCAGTCTGAGTAAAAAAAGAGTACATCGTTTTTGGCGTTGCTCCACGCATGTTGTAGTTGACTGACCTCGACCACCCCAACATCGTCAAAGACGCCTTTAGAGACACTGAGCGCCTTCTTTAGCGTTGAGACACAAAAGCGCGTGAAACGTGATGGGGGGCCGAAGGCGGTTATCAATTTATGTGATCGCTGCGCCATCTCTATAGGATCATCCCCTCTGGCTCTTGGCTGGTGCGCGCTCCAATAGCTGGTGCAGGTTATGAAGCGCGTTTGCGTGGCGTGGCGACGAGAAAAGCTCCCCTCTCCGCAGGCCCAGCGCAGCTCGGGCGAGGATGTCTGGGCTCGAAGTTGACATTGCCCGCAACGCCTCTGCGATATCTCGCACATCATAGGGGTCTATCAGCAGCGCGGCGTCACCGGCGATTTCTGCGGTCGCCCCTTCGCGCGATGTCACAACTGGCGTGCCGAGGATCATGCTTTCGAGAACCGGCAGCCCGAAGCCTTCATAAAGAGACGGGAACACAGTTGCGCGGGCGCCGCGAATGGCGCTGACCAGGAGGGAGAACGGCGCGTAGTCGAAATGGCGGATGCGGCCCGCTGGTCCGCCGGCGGAAATGGATGATCTGCGGGTCGATTCAAGCAGGCGCAATTCTTGTTCCCATTGCCACGCCAGCGGTCCGATCAGGACGAGGGGAATGTCGACGCCGCTTGTCAGATAGGCTTCGATCAGCCGGCCAACGTTCTTTTTCGGCTCGATGGCGCCGTAAAACAGCAGGTACCCCTTGTAGGTCACTCCAAGCGCGCCCTCGATCTCTGACGCCACCTGCTCCTCGGGTTTGTCCAGCAAATTGCGGGGAATGGCGACAGACTGATAGGTGTTCGTGACCTTGTCCTCAGGGCAGTCGAGCAGTCGGATGATATCCCGTCGCGACGTCTCGGAGACGGTCACGATATGGTCGGCGGTTTGAACGATCTTGCGCAGAAGCCGCAGGTAGTAGGATTTGTCGTCGAGGGTGGTGTAGGGCAGGCGCAACGGCACAAGGTCGTGGATGGTGTAGATGTTGCGCGCCCCGGGTATGCGGACGGGGAGTGGATAGGTCCAATGGGCGATGTCCGCAGGGCCTTTGTGCCGAACGTTTGTGAACGTCCCCGTGAGCCAGAAGTGCGCCGCAGCTCTGTTGAAAAGATTCGTTGCGTTCCAGATCGCGTCGGCTTTTGGGGCGTGCCCCTCCTGGCCTCGCAGGATCACGTCTCCCGTCAACGGCACCTGGAAAGAGTTGAGGCCAAACGGCGTCGGGAGGCTGGCTGCGAGGGAACTGCGAAGCGACGCGAACCGCCCTGCTGGCGGGCGAGCGTCCGAAAACCGGATGTCGGTCACAAGCGGAGACGCCGCCTGGCGGAAGGGCTTGCCGTACAGCAAGTCGACCCGGCTTCCCATTTCGCGGCAGACGAAACTGAGATTGCGCCCGTAAGTCGCGACGCCGGTCCCCTTTTCGAGAGCGAGGTTGAATCCGTCGATGACTATGGTCGGCTGCTGCTGGCTCATTCGCGATCTTCCAGACAACATCCTCAAGACGCGCTGGCTTGATCTGCACGATTGAAAAGTGAAGGTCAAGATGGAAATGGCTTGCGTCGCAGGGGCCGCTGCGTTTAACTCGAGCTGGGCAATAAATGCAATTGGGCTGCATTGCCAGACGTAAGCAGGCGTTTCGCAGAAGCCCAAGGAGGAGCGCGTGCCGGGTGATCAGGATCTGACCCGCGTCATCGATAGCCCGCTGGCGTGGGCCGAGCGGAGGCTCATCGGGGTTCTGGTCAGGCGGCTCCCCGCGGCTGTTACGCCGGATGTTCTCACGGCGGCTGGCGTTCTTGGCGCCCTCGTTACGTTTGTCGGCTACGCCGCTTGCGCGTACGCCGACGCCTTCATCTGGATTGCTTCGCTCGGCCTGGTTTTGCACTGGTTTGGCGATTCCCTGGACGGGAGCCTCGCGCGCCATCGTCGGATCGAGCGACCGCGATACGGTTTTTATCTCGACCAGAATATTGATGTTCTGGGAAACCTGCTGATCGCGGGCGGGCTCGCCGCGTCGCCGTATATCCGCTGGGAGTCGGCCGCCGTGTGCCTGATCGGCTATCATATGCTGAGCATTTACGCGTTGGTGCGCGCCGTGGTGGAGCGTGAGTTTCATCTCACTGTGTTGAATTCCGGCCCAACCGAGGTGCGGCTGCTGATTATTCTGATGAATGTTTTCATCGCTGTGTTTGGCGCGCCCCAGTGGGAGGTGGCGGGGCTCATATTCACCTGGGCGGACGTCCTCGTCTCCGCGTTCGGGATCGGCATGGTGGTGACATTCGTGTTGTTGCTTGTCCGTCACGCGCCGCGTCTGCGCGCCGCCGATGACGCAGAGCGCGCGCACAGGAACTTGCGGCGGCTTTAACTCGATGTATGGCGCTTTAGGAAACGCAGCTGGCGCCACCTGAAAAGGGGCGCGCAAAGGCTGCCCAGAAGTATGAACGCCTTCAGGCGCCGGGTGGGCGCGAGGATGAACATGCCCCGGGCTGCATCCGCGATCATGCGGATCCCGACGTCGTCAGGGTCGGCTACTGGCGCGCCAGCAGCTATCTGCGCCGTGATAGCTGGCCTGCGGGCGCGTTCTCTGTCCAACTGCGGCGTCTGCGTGTCCGGAGGAAATGCGACGCTGCAAACAACACCCCGCGGCTCCAGTTCGACCCTCAGGGCTTCGCCAAGCCCGCGCACGGCGAATTTGCTGGCCCCGTACGCCGAGTACCCGGCAATCCCGACGACGGCGGCGGCCGATGAGATAAGGACGATGTGGCCGTAACCCTGCGCAACCATGTGTCGCGCCACAGGCGCCGTCAGGTTCAACGTGCCGAAATAGTTCAGCTCCATCTGGCGCCTGTGCGCCTCGATCCCGAGTTCGTCGAACAGGCCCGGCTCGACGTCTCCAGCGCTGGTGACGAGCCACTCGATACGCGCTTGTCGTTTGTCCAACGCGTTGACGATGGCGGCGCACGCCCCGGCGTCGGTCACATCTGCGACAAAGGCGAGGGCTTCCGGCGCGCCTGCGCTTTCCACGGCGATACGTGCGGCCTCGAGGCGCTGCGCATCGCGGGCGATAAGGACAACGCGCTGACCTCGGCGCCCCAATTCTTTCGCGCACGCAAGGCCGATGCCGCTGGAGGCGCCAGAAACGATCGCGTACCCGCGGGAAAGATCTGAAGGCATGGACAGAAATCCGTGCGGCGCCGCGTTGCGGCCGCCTGAGAGCTTCAGGACGCACGCCTGTCGGGAGCCAGCCTGCGCAGCATGGCGGCGACGTCGAAATCTAGCTCAACAGATTCGCCCGCGCAAACGCCCGCTCGCCTCCATGCTCGCAAGGCCCCGACCACCAACTCGGCTTGTCGCTGGGAACTGTTGCGAATCTGGGAATTTACGGAGGCATAAAGCTGAGCTATACCCATCCCAAGAACTAGACCCGGAACGCTCCGGGGTGTGGCCTCGCGTCCCGGGAGGACGTCCGAAAGCTCAAATGCCATTTGATCAGCACCCGGCCACGACGACCCTGATGTTCGTCTCACTGATCCTCATGTGCGGGATTCCTCTGGCGTCCTGGCTCACACTTGAGAAAGCTGAAAACCCGACCGCTGCGAAGCACTGGTTCGGCGGGCTGGCGCTGAACGCCTGCGCCTCGTTCTTGCTCATCCTGTCCACTGGCGTCATGCCCGCTCTAATGCAGGCGGTTGCGCACGCGATGACGGGCGGCGGAACACTGATGATTGGCGACGCCCTCAGGCGCTCCAATCATCTGACCCCGGTTTCCAAACCGCTGCTGTTCGGCTTTCCGGCGGTGTTGGGTGCGAGCACGCTTGTCTCCGTCGGCCTTGTGGGAGTCGACTTTGAGACGTTGAGAGCCACATACCTTCTTCTCCTGTCGGCTCTTTTCGTCTGGCTGGTCTTCGAGACGATTCGGCTGCATCAGCGTTATGGTTATCGCTCTGTCCTTCTCATCGGAAGCATGTTGGCGGTCGTCAGCCTCGCAACTGCATCGCGGTCGTTTGCGTACTTCGCCTTCGGTCTCTCGCCTCTTCTTCCCTCATTCAGTCTCACGGCGACGGCGGGATGGGTCACGAACCTCTCGGGCGTTGTGCTTTGCAGTTTCGGCTACTGGAGCTTCGTTCTCGAACGTTTTCATGAAACCGATCTCGACGCCCGCCAGAAGATTGCTGAAGCCAAGGCTCGCGCCGAGCAGGCCGAAGCGGACAGGGAAGCGCTGAGCAGGCTCATCGAAGAGCGCGACGAGATGATACTTCTGAACTCACGCATGACTGGCCTGAGCGGCGCATCTGTCTTTGGCGCGGGCGTGATTCACGAAGTCAACCAGTACCTGGAGGCGCTCACGGCCCGTCTTGGGGCGGCCGATCTCCTCGCGCTGGATCAGAACCCGACCTTGCGGGTTCAGCTTTCAGAGGCGCTGGAGCTGACTGAGACGGTGAGCGCGAGCATTCGGCCTTTGCGCGATCTTCTCGTGGCTGGGAAGCCGAAGGTCGAACCGGTTGAGGTTGCGGGCGAGGTAGCCGGGCTTCAAGGCGTTATTGACAGTGAGTGCGTTCGCAACGGCATTGTCCTGGAGGTGACGGTCGATCCGACAGCGCGTCATGTGACGTGCGCGTGCGACCGTGTGTTGCTCCGCAGGATCATCATCAATCTCGCCACGAACGCCATTCAGGAACTGGCGCGCAAGGACCGCGGCGCCCGGGCAGAGCAGGGTCGAATCCGCATTGATATCGACGTCAGCCCGGCGAACGGGCAGGAGGCTCTGCGGATCGTCTTCTCGGATAATGGCTCTGGATTTCCGCCCGATATGCTTCATCAGCCGCTGACGCTGCTCAAGACCAACAGGCACGATGGCATCGGCCTTGGCCTCGTGCTGAGCGATATGGTTCTGCGCTCGTGGGATGGGGCGCTGTCGCTCGAGAACGAGAATGGCGCTAGAGTGAGCATGTTCATTCCTTTGGCGGGCGCTCCTGCCGCCGCTCACCGCGATTGAGAGTTATGAATGGTGACGAGGGGTAACATTCACGTGATCGACGACCACCCGCAGGTCAGATCAGCCATCTCGGCTTTGCTGGCTGCCGCCGGGTACAGTGTGAACCAGTTTCCGAGCGCTGAGCGTTTTCTTCTGGATGCGCAAGTTGTCTCGCCGGCGGTCATCCTGACGGACATGCGTATGCCCAGCATGTCCGGGCTCGAACTTCTGAAGCGCATCACAACCCGTCCCGAGTGCCCGCCGATCATCGTGATGAGCGGCGAAAGCGCACCGCAGGAGATCATCGAATCTTTCAAGGTGGGCGCGCTGGATTTCCTGTTGAAGCCTGTGCCTAACAGGCAGCTTCTGGCGGCGATCGACAAGGGTCTTGCGCTGGACGCCGCCAACTCCAAACGACGCGACGATGAACAACGCATCCGAAGCGCGTTGGCGTCTCTCACAGTGCGGGAACGCGAGGTCTCGTCCCTGATTCGCCAGGGTTTCAGCAACAAGGCGATAGCCTCCGCCCTTCGGGTCCGCGCTGACACGGTGAAAAAATACCGGGCGCAGATCTATGCGAAGTTTGGGGTCGGAGATCTTGCGCAGTTTCTCTTGCTCGCCAGCGCCTGCCCGGGGCCGTGGGAGAACCCATCCGCCTGAACCAGCCACGCTCTACTGAGAGCGCCCGCTGGAGCCCTGGTCAGCCTGCCTCGATCAGCCAGATCGCTCTAGGCTTCTGGGTTGTCTCGAACTTTGGACCGATCCTCGCTTCGCCTCGGTCGGATTGCGCCTTAAAGCCGAACGGGCCTCTCGCGCGAAGCAAACGGCCCGTCGCGCTGTGGCGACGGGCCGTCCGGTTGCATCCGTTTCCGTCCTCGACGATCACTGTGGCCCCCATGTCGCAGGTGACGCCGGGTCCGCAGGCAGAAAACAGATACGCCATCAACCGCCGATGCTGATCCTCAACTTATTGCCCAGCTCGCATCTTCTTCACTATCCAATTTGCGCAAACTGTTGCTTATGGCGCTGAAAGAGCGCAATTTGCCCCACTGGGGCGGTTCGGACATCCCCCAATTGGGGCGCTATCCGGAGCTACTTTTCCGGGCGGCTTGCTTCTCGATTGTGCAACCGGCCGCCGCCAGCGATTCGCAGCGGCTCCCCATTATCTTTTTGGAGGCGCGCCTGTGTCATTGTGCAAATGATCTCAAATCGAGGTTCATATGGACAACCGTACAGCACTCGTCACCGGCAGCGCCGGCTTCATCGGCTTCCATCTGGCGCAGCTCCTGCTGCGGGAGGGCTGGCGGGTCCATGGTTATGATGGGCTTACTGACTACTACGATGTCTCCCTCAAGCAGCGGCGTCACGACATCCTCCATCAGCATGCAGGGTTCTCCTCAACCCGGGCGATGCTTGAAGACGAAGCCCGCCTTCGCGACGTCTGCGATGCTGTTCGCCCGGATGTCATCGTTCATCTGGCGGCGCAGGCCGGCGTTCGCTACAGCCTCGAAAATCCGCGCGCATACCTTGAGTCCAATCTCGTTGGCGCATTCAACGTGCTTGAGTGCGCGCGTCGCCTTTCCGTGCCGCATCTTCTGATGGCTTCAACCAGCTCCGTGTATGGGGCGAATGAGGAGTTGCCGTTCTCCGAGAACCAGAAAGCCGATACGCCGCTTACATTTTACGCTGCGACGAAGAAGGCCAACGAAGTCATGGCTCACGCGTACGCGCACCTTCATGGGCTGCCGACGACCATGTTTCGGTTCTTCACTGTTTATGGTCCCTGGGGTCGACCCGACATGGCGCTCTTCAAGTTCACGAAAGGGATTATCGAAGGGAGCCCCATCGACATCTACAACAACGGCGATATGTGGCGCGACTTCACCTATGTGGACGATCTCGTGCGCGGTGTGCGCGCGCTGATGGATGCGGCGCCCGGAGGGCCCGCCACGCGCGTGGAGGGAGATTCGCTATCGCCTGCCGCGCCATTCCGTATCGTCAACATCGGAAATTCAGAGAAGGTTCGCTTGCTCGACTTTGTTGAGGCGATCGAACAGGAGGTCGGCCAAAAGGCCATTCGCCGTTACATGCCCATGCAAGCAGGCGATGTGCTTGCCACATGGGCCGACGCGTCATTGCTTGAAAGACTGACGGGCGAGAGGCCGCATACGCCCCTGCGGGAGGGCGTGGCACAATTCGTAGCCTGGTACAGGAACTATTACGAAAGATGAGCCGCGTGTCGATGCGGCGCGCCCGATGCAAGCGAGCCCGGCGCGGCGCTGCTCCTCAGCGTCGGCGGTCTATGCTGTTCACAGCGCTCTTCAAGGATGTGCTGAATCCACGCAGGCCCGATGAAATCGCAAAGTAGTCCAGACCGGAGCGCTGCTTGTGTTCGATCAGTCCGCTGTCCTTGAGATTCGCGACCTTCCGGTATGCGGTCGAACGTGAGGTGAGGCCCGCGGCCAGCACATCCTGCATGGCGGGCTGGCGGCCCTCCGCCAGTTCACCTGCGATGAAGCCGAAAATGGCGCGCTCTTCGGGATCCAGTTCAGCGAGTCCGTACTTGTGTTCGAGAGTCGACAGCGCGCTGAAGAGACGGGCGAGTGTCTGAGACATTTTTCCAAAGCCGTACGAATGACATAGGCAAAGCCGTGCCCTTAATGCTCCTTCTCGGCTGAGAATGTCCAGTGTCTCCCGGCCTTCAGACGCAAGAAAAATGATGTCGTTGTAAGTTTGCTTTAGCCGTCGTCACCGTGGCGCAACAAAGCGGGCGGAATGTCCAACGATGGCGGTGCAGGCGCCCGTTTTGAAGGCAATCAAACAGCTTTTGTGATTACTCTCTCAAGCGGACAGTGAACTCTGCTCCAGGAAACATCAGGCAGTCGGTCGGCCTGCGGCATGGAAATTTCTGGTGTGCGCAGCTGAGACATTCAAGCCGTCGTAATATTTATGACATAATAGCGACCGCGATGTCTCGCGGTCGCTTATGAGTTGTTACTTTTGCTCGGCGGCGAGGCGTTCCAGGACAGGCCGCCACATGGTTTGTTCTTCTCTGGCGAAGGCGATGACCTGCTCAGGGTTCATGTCGCCGGGAAAAGAACCGAGCTGTGCGAACCGCGAGATCACTTCAGCTCGGGCGAGCACAGTCTTGAGGTCCGCCGACACCTTGCGAATGACCGTGTCTGGCGTGCCCACAGGCGCCAGCGCGACGTTCCATCCGCCCGAGCGGAAGCCGGGCAGGGTTTCGGCCATGGTCGGCAGCTTCTCGAAGCCGCTCAGCCGCTTGTCGGATGTCGCGGCCAATCCCTTGATGAGGTTGCCCTCAATCGCGCCGCCGACGCCCGGGTAGCCATCAAGCACGATGCCGACGCGACCCGACGTGACGTCGTTCATGGCCGCGGCCGGCCCGCCTGCATAGGGGACGAACGTCAGGCGCACGCCCGCCATCTCCTGGAACAACTCCATGGTGAGATGGGTGATGCGGCCACGGCCCGTAGCGGCAAAGGACACCTCTCCGGGACGCTTCTTGGCAAGTTCGATAAGCTCCGGCACCGTCGAGACGCCCAGCTTGTGGGACACGCCGATAAACATCGGCTGTGTCATCACGAGGCCGATGGGTTTGAAATCCTTCGGCAGCTCGATGGGCAGGTTGGGCGAAACGCCCGGCGCTCCGCGCAGCGCAAGGAAGGTCGAGGCGGCCGGCATGAACAGCGTGTATCCGTCCGCCTCCGCCTGTTTCGCAGCGCCCACAGAGATTCCACCACCTGCGCCGGGCTGGTTCACAACGACGACCTGTTGGCCCCAGATCTGGCTGAACTGCTCCGCCACCACACGTATGATGACGTCGTTGGAACTGCCGGCTGCGGAGTCCGAGATGATGCGCACCGGCTTCGAGGGGTAGGGGGTCTGGGCTTGCGCCCCCGTTGAAAGGCTTGCGGCGATGATGATCCCGGCGCCTATGCGCCGTGTCAGTGTCCAACCGGATTGCATGATGTTTCCCCCTTCATCGCTTCAGCAGTATTTGCGCGCTTGTTTCGCTCATCTAGAGTCTGGCCATGCCCATGTCCATGCCGCACCGGCCTTCATCCATGCGGGCATGAAGGGCAGGGAAGCCACGGCCTCGACGCTCAGGGACAGCAGGGCTGCGCCCACCAGCGATACCAAAGTCCCGAGGATCAGCCGCGCGCTAAACACTTCGTGCTCGCGGTTCATGATCCATCCGAAGAGGATCCGGAATACGAGGGACAGGCGCTGGATCGGGGCCACGACAGTGACTGGCGCCACCGCAAGCGCCATGTAGCGCAGCATTTGCGAGACGCCCACGAGAACTCCTGCGAATGCGAACCAGCGGGCGTTTTCAGGGCGCACGCTCGCCACCGATTGCGACGAGCCCGTGACGACGATCACCACAGCGACGACCACTGACGCGGCGAGATAGGATACGGCGCCTCCGGCGAGGCTTGCGCCGACTCCTGCATGCTCGACCGCCATTCGCACGAGGATGGGGCTGCACCCGTAACCAAGCGCTGAAAGGCCGGCGAACAGATAACCCTCCGCATAGAGCGGCTGGAAGCCAGGCTTGGGCTCCTTGGCTTTCGCGTCCGGGCGCTTCTTCTTGCCAAGTTCGACCGCGAGCATCGGCCCGAACAGCACCAGCAGGATGCCGGCGATCTTGATGCCGGTCATCGTTTCTCCCAGCAGGGCGATGGCGAGCACGAGCGAGATGATGACGCTTGATTCTTGCAGCGGTCCGGCGAGGTTTGAGCCGATCGCCTTCACAGCGCGGTAGTTGCAATAGCGGCCCCACGCGAAGTGGAGCACGCCAGCCAGAGCCAGATAGAACCACGCAGTCCAGTCGAACGCCCTGAACGCCTCGAAGCCGTCAAGGATGAGCGCCCCGATAACAAACATCGGCACGCCGATCGGAACCGAGATCGCGAGAGCTTGAAGCGCTGTCCCTGTGAGTACGCCGCGGCGCGCGAACGCGTTGTTGAGCGCAAACGTCCCCGCCGAACACAACGCGAGAAAGGCTCCAAGCATTCAACCAGTCCTCGCCTTGGCCACAGCCCCTGTCACAGTGAGGGCGCGCCTCACGCGCGCCCCGCCTGAGGTCACTCCTGTCGCTGCAGCTTTCTGATCTGATCGATGATGGCTGGCGATGCGCGGTAGGCTTCCGCAATCATCTCGTGGATCTGCTCTCCCGTGCGCGGCGTGTCGGCGCCCAGATTGATCTTCGCCTGTTCGGCGAGGAAATCGGCGTCCGTTATTGTCGCCTGGAAGGATTTGCGCATGGCGGCAACGCGCTCCTTCGGCGTGTCCGGCGGCAGCAGGTAGGGCCGGCCGATACCCAAAGGCGCGACAGCCACCCGCCACAGCGCGCGGTGCTCGTCGCTTTTCAGCACGTCAAAGATAAAGGGCGTATCCTTGAGCTCGGGCTCACGATCGGCGCCGTACTGGATGAGAAGGTTTACTTTCTTCTCGGGGATCCACGTCGGGCGCGTGGCCATGAGGCTGTTGTAGAACGCGCTGGGATACCCATCGAGTTCGCCACGCTCCATCGCGAGCAGAGCGTCGTTCTGGCCGGGATAGCCGACAATCATGCGCAACTTGAGCCCAAGCGTATTGTTCAGCATGCGGCCGTAGAAACTCGGCGTTGAGGCCGCGCCTGATGAACCGAGTCTCAGTTCAATGCTTCTGGCTTCTTCAAGAGTCTTTGCTTTTGCGCCCGCCCAGACTGTGAGAATCCCGACCTCCACGCTGGGGGAACCTAGCCAGTTGAAGCGCAGGGCGTCGTAGTTCGCCTGCGCTGTGCCGTAGAGCGGCTCGAACGGCGTGTTGTTTTGCACGGCGCCGATCACGCTCCCGTCGCGCGCGGCCACCGTGTAGAGGTGGTTCGTCGCGGTGATTCCTCCTGCGCCTGGCATGTTGCGCACGACGATCTGCGGATTGCCGGGGATGTGGCGCGGCAGGTGCCGCGACATGAGCCGTGCAAGCGTGTCGTACCCGCCGCCAGTGCTTGAGCTGACCACGAGGCTCACCGTGCGCCCCTTGTAGAACTCCTCAATGGGGTTCGCCATGCTTGGCCCGGTGGCCGCAACCAGACAAAGCGCGGGCAAAGTCGCCCGAATGTTCATGCGCATGAGAATGGCCTATCCTTTGGTTGTCGCTGAGGCCGAAGCTAGCAACACGCGTGCCGCGATCAAGCTTCCGCTCCCGGCCGTATGGCGAGAAGACCTGGCGTCTACGCTTGCGTCTTCGCCCCTCCCTTGAAGGCCAGATAGCCTCCGTCGATGAGCAGGTCGGCGCCGGTCATGAATGACGACTCGTCGCTGGCCAGGAACACCGCGCCAGCGGCGATCTCGTCCACTGTTCCGGTTCGTTTGAGCAGATAGAGAGGCCCGCGCGTCCGGTTTGCGATCTCGCGCGTGCCGAAGCGCCGTAGCGAGCGTTCCGTGTCGATAGCCCCGGGCGAGAGGGAGTTCACGCGTATGTTGTCCTCCGCGTGGTCGCAGGCAAGGCACGTCGTCAACTGGATGAGCGCCGCCTTTGTCGTCGAGTATGGCGCCCGCCCGGGGACGCCGATCTGGCCGAGCTGGGATGCAATGTTGATGATCGTTCCTCCGCCAGCCGACCTGATGTGCGGCACCGCGTATTTGCTCATGGTCCATGGCCCGGTGAGATTTACGGCCAAGGCCTTGTTCCAGTCAGCGAGCGTCAAGGTCTCGACGGTGCCGTCGGGCGTGACGGCCGCCGCGACATTGACGAGGCTCGTCAACTTGCCGAAGTGGGTGGTCGCCGCCCTAACGGCTTCCGCGCAGGAACTCTCTTCAGCGACGTCGAGGTGGATGGCGATGGCTTGTCCGCCGGCGTCGGTTATGGCGCGGGCTGCCGCCTGAGCGGCCTCCAGTCGCACGTCCGCCACCGCAATCGCAGCGCCTTCCTGAGCGAATCGGCGCGCAATGGCGCCGCCGATTTCCCCGCCGGCGCCGGTGATCAGCGCAACGCGCCCCATGAGTGAATGAGAGGCGCCCATGCCCGTTCTCCCGCTCCCCGCAGTACTTTCTGCGGTCAGCTTAAATGTTTGCCGCGCTTGCGCAAGGTCACTACACTTCGCGCATCAACCACGGGAGAGAAACAGGATCATGGCGAAGGTTTCGCGGCTCGATCCGGCGCTGTCCGCACAGCGGACGGGCCTTATCATGTTCGATGCGCTCAACGGCTATCTGCATCCAAGGGATCCGGCGAAGGTTGCCTTCCTCGCCGAGCGCAACATCCTGCCGAACATGCAACGGCTGATCGCCGGCGCGCGTAAGGTGGGCATGACAACGTTCTATCCCAGCGGCGCTCACGCCGAGGATGGATCCGACACCGTGTCGCGCCTGACAGACACCGACATGGATCTTGGCGCCGGGGGAGACGCTGCGAACCCGATCAAGCCGCGATTTTTCAAGGGCTCCACAGACGCGGATGTTGCTCCCGAAGTCGCTCCGGTTCCCGGCGACGTGGTGATTCCAAAACGACGCTGGAACTCGTTCTTCCAGACCGACCTCGATCTGCAACTGCGTGTGCGCGGCATCGACACAATCATCATCTGTGGCGGCTCCACCGATGTGGGCGTCGCAAGCACGCTGTTTGGCGCGCGTGATCTCGACTACGGCATCGTCGTCATCAAGGACGCCTGCTACTCCGCGCGGGGTAATAACAACCAGTTCTTTATGGAGCGCGTGTTTCCCCGAATGGGTCGCGTGATGACGGTTGACCAGGCCGTCGCCCTGATGTGCCCTTAAGGAGATCGCCCATGTCTATTCGTCTTGAAGATACTGTCTGCGCGAACGGTATGCCGGCGGTCATCGCCACGCCCGAAGGCGCGGGGCCGTTTCCGGTTGTCGTTCTCATGCATGAGCGTTATGGCCTCGTGCAGCACACCCGCGATCAGGCCGCCCGCTGCGCGCGTGATGGCTACTTCGTCATCGCGCCGAACTTTTTCTTTCGGCATCCAGAGCAGGCCGTCCTCAACAAGGGCGATTCTCGCTACGACATGACCGATCCTGAGTCCGTTGAGTTGATGAACGCGGCGCTGGACGCCGTGCGCGCCAATCCTGCTGCGGATATGGAGCGCATCGCGGTGGCCGGCTATTGCCAGACAGGGCGTCACCCGCTTGTCTACGCCGCCAAACACAAGATCGCGGCCGCCGTTGTGTGGTACGGCGCTGCGTCGCGGCGCGAGTGGGACGTCAGCGTCAACCAGCCCGAGCCGCTCGCAGATCTCATCGCTGCGATTGACTGCCCTGTGTTTGCAGCATTTGGCGCGGAAGATCACATCATCTCGGTGGATGACGTGCGTCGCTTCCGTAACACGCTCGAAGACGCAAAGAAGAGCTACGACATCCGCATCTACGCCGGCGCGCCCCATGGCTGGCTCAATGACACCATGCCGGGTCGTTACCGTAAGCCGCAGGCCGAGGCGGCTTGGGTTGCGCAGCAGGCGTTTCTCAGCAAAGTCATGTCGGGAGCCATGCCCAAGGATGTCATTTCATGGACATTCGAGAGCGGCATGTCCACGAGCTACGATTTTTCGAAGAACCGCCGGCTCGAATGAGCGTCTTCAGAACTCTGGAAACAAGAACGCCGGCCCATGGGGCTGGCGTTTTGCGTCCATGAGCTGTGTCACAGGAGGTCGGCGAGTCGCCGGCGTTGTCGCCGTTGCGGCAGTCACGTCCCGGCGACCGGCGCATTTTCCGGCGACCGGCGCATTTTCCGGCCAAGCGCATATCGTTTGGCCGCAAGAAAATCCGCAAGAAAATCCGCAAGACAAAAACCAGAGCAGACGATCTGAAGCTATCAGAGCGGTTTCCGCCCTGGATGCCGCGAACAGTTTCTTTCCTGCGGCGAGGAACCGCAGTCACGTCGCAAACCGCATCATGGGGCTGTTGCGAGTCTGTCCGGAGAGTCGTTTGATCGTTGGCCTTGCAGCCGACAGCAGCGCGGCTGGGATCTATGACGGCATGAAACCGGAATTTGGCGACAAGCCGTCATCTAAATCGTTTTGACTGGTTCAATCAGGCAGACCAAAGTCCTTATCGATCCCGGTCGCGTACTCCCCGGCGCTCCATGCCCCGGGGTGTCGGCGGGCGACGCCGCGCAGATCGCCCACATTGAAGCATCCAAGTTGGCCAAGCGTGGCGCGCAGATCCTCGGTGAGCACGCGCATCAGGTGGCCCGGCCCCTCCGGGCCCAGCGCGCCAAGGCTCCACAGGAACGCCTTGCCGGCGAAGGCTGCGTCCGCCCCCAGCGCGATCGCGCGGGCCACATCCACGCCGTTGCGTACGCCCGAGTCAAAAATCAGGGCCGCCTTGCCAGCCACCTCCCGCGCAATGGCGGGCAGCGCGTCGATGGGCGCGGGAAGGGCCTCGATCTGGCGTCCGCCATGGTTGGTGACGAACAAGCCGTCGACGCCCAGCGCGAGCGCCTTGCGGGCGTCGCTCGGGTGCAGGACGCCCTTGAGGATCAGCGGCCCGCGCCAGACCTCGCGATAGCGCGCGATTTCGTCCCAGGTGAACGCGCCGCCCGATTCACGGCGAATGAACTCCGCCGCCTCGGCGATCGTGGGCGATGGTTTCATGTACGGCGTGAGCGAGGCGAAGCGCGGAATGCCGTTGCGCAGCATGGCGGCGAGCCACCACGGCGAGGTGAGCGCGTCGAGACGCAGCTTCATGGTGAGCTTGAAAGGGTTGACGATGCCGCTCTTCGTCTCGCGCGGGCGCACGGTGCGGATGGGCGTGTCGATGGTCAGCACAAGAGCCTGGGCGCCAGCGGCTGCAGCGCGTCGCGCGAGGTCGAGGCCGATGCGGTGATTGTCGCGATGGAACCGGTAGAGCTGGAACCACAACACATCCGGCGCCATGGCGGCGGCTGTCTCCACGTCCACGCCTGACAGAACGCCGAGCGTGTAGGGGATGCGATGGGCTTGCGCCGCGCGCGCCAGGTAGGTCTCAGCGCCGGGGTATGCAGTCCCTGGCCCGCCGATGGGCGACACGCCGGTGGGGGCCGCGTAGCTCTTGCCAAACAGCGTGACGCCGCAGGCCGGCGGACTGACGACACGCCCGTAGCGCGGCGCCAGCTCTACGGCGTCCAGCGCATTCCAGTTTCGCCTGATCCCGGTGTCATCCCCCGCGCCGCCGTCCATGTACTCGAAGGCGAAGCGCGGCATCCGGCGACGCGCCCGCGCGCGTAAGTCCATGGCGGTGGGGTAGGCGCGCATGAGCGCCATTTCGCGTTGGGCGCGCTGGGGGTCGGGGGCGTTTCCTCGTGTGGCGTCCATTGTCTGGCTCGTCCGCTGTCTGGTTCGATTGGTGAGTTTTATCGGAACGTTGCGCGGTTGCGCAGGTCCGGGAACATTCGCATCCACAGGGCCGCCGCGCCGATGGCTGCGACGCCGCCGGCGATCACCGCCGGCACGACCCCGAACACCGCCGCCATCGCGCCCGCGCGAAACTCGCCGAGTTCGTTGGAGGTGCCCGCGACGATGGTGTGAACCGCGAGGACACGTCCGCGCACCTCATTGGGCGTCTCGACCTGGATCAGCGTCTGGCGGACGAGCACGCTGAACATGTCAGCCGCCCCGAGGATGACGAGAAACAGGATGGCGGGCAGCACATGGGTCGACAGGCCGAAGCCGATTGTCGCCAGACCGAACACGGCGACGGCCGCAAACATCGTGCGCCCCACATGCCAGCGGAAAGTCAGGTTGGCGATGAGCAGGGAGGCCGCGAGGCCGCCGATGGCCGGCGCCGAGCGCAGCACGCCGAGCGCCCATGGCCCCGCGTCGTAGACATCCTGCACGAACACAGGCAGCAGGGCCACGACGCCGCCGAGCAGAACGGCGATGAGATCGAGGCTCATGGCCCCCAGAATCACCGGGCATTTCCAGATGAAGCGATAGCCCGCCAGCAGCATCTGCAACGTCACAGGCGGCTTGCCCAGACGCCGCTCCGGACGGCGCAGCAGGAGCGAGAACGTGGTGGCTGCCGCGAAGGCCGCGCATGCGGCGAGGAATGGCGCGATTTCGCCCAAGGGCAGCAGCAGGCCGCCAACGATAGGCCCCGATATCGCGGAGGCCTGCACCAGCGAATTGTGCCAGGCCAGCGCGGACGGATACTCCGGCTCGGGCACAATCGACATCATCAGCGCATGCCCCGCGGGATTCGCGAAGGAGCGGGCGGAGCCGATCGCAAACACCGCGACATAGACGACCCATACGTTGCTCGCGATGGATCCCCCGCCGACCATGGCGGTGAGCCCCGCCGCCACCGCCGCCATGACGGAGCAACAGGCGATCATGATCGCCCGCCTGTCGTACCGGTCAGCCGCCGGGCCGGTGAGTATCGAGAGGGGCACGGCGGGGATGAACGCGGCGAGACCGACGAGGCCGAGGGCGAACGGGTCGCTGGTCAGCGAATAGACCAGCCAGCCAATGGCGACGGTCATGATCTGCACGCCCAGGCCCCACATGAAGCGGGATGCGACGTAGAGGCGGTAATCCCGATGGCGGAAAACCGCCCGTCCCGCCCGCAACGTGTCGCCCATTCCCGCGCCCCCCGTGGTTTTTCCCCTGACTCTCTACTGTCACGCCCCGCTGACGCAGGCAAATTCGCATCTGGAGTCCTGCTCCTGGCCTGCAACCAACCGGCCGCTTCAGCGTTGCCAAGGACTCAGCATGTCTGTGCGGCGGGCGCCCCGCGCGCCCTTCGGGAGGTGTCCGTCGGACCCATCTTGCTTCCGAAGGGTTTGTGGTGGTCTGATCTGAGGCGTCCAGCAGGCCGGACGCTGCGAGCCGTGACCGCTCGATCAGGCTGCGACGACACGGAAGGGTCCGATGCGCGCACTTGTCACGCTGCTGCAATCCATCATCAACAAGGTCTATGCCCGCCTGTACGGTCCGCCCAAAGGCGGCCTCACGGAAGTCGAGTACGAGGCGATTACGCTGATCGCGCAGGAAGGTCGGGCGGCGCTTTCGAAGGCGCGCGAGCAGGCCGCGTTTTGCCAGCGTCGCGGCAGTGAACAGGGGCGCCTGTTCTGGATGCAGGTCGCTAACGAAATTTCGTTGCGAACCAAGGGCAGGCCTCTGACCGACGCCGGCTCCGCGCGAGAGCGCAAGGGAGCCTGAATCGGGCGCCAATTCCGCGTACGCTCTTGCAGGATCGGCCCGGGACGCCCCATGTAGCGCTGCAATGATGAGGCGGGGGCTTTGGTTGCATGAACACTGCGGCGACGAATATGGGCGGGCTCCGTGATTTTCTTGAGAGCCGCCGCTTCACCAATTTCATCACTGGCGTGATTCTCGTCAATGCGGTGACGCTTGGGCTTGAGACCTCGCCCACCGCCATGGCGGCGACAGGCGGCGCGCTCCAGGTCATCGATACGTTATGCCTCGCCATCTTCACGCTGGAAATCCTCGCGAAGCTCGTCGTCTACCGCGGATCGTTCTTCAGAAGCGGCTGGAATATCTTTGATCTCGTCATCGTGGCGATTGCTTTGCTGCCTGCCTCTGGACCCCTCTCGGTGCTCCGCGCCATGCGTATCCTGCGTGTGCTGCGGCTCCTCTCCGTGGTGCCGGAGATGCGCCGGGTCGTTGGCTCTCTCCTCGCGGCCGTACCGGGCATGAGTTCGATCGCCGGCGTTATGTTGCTGCTCTACTACGTCAGCGCGGTGCTCTCGACGAAGCTGTTCGGCGAGCGTTTCCCGGAATGGTTCGGCTCCATTGGAGAGTCCATGTACACGCTCTTCCAGGTCATGACCCTGGAAAGCTGGTCCATGGGGGTCGTGCGCCCGGTTATGGAGGTTTATCCGTGGGCGTGGGCCTTCTTCGTCCCGTTCATTCTCGTCACCACATTCGCCGTCGTGAACCTTGTCATCGCCGTCATCGTGAATTCGATGCAGTCCCTGCAGGAGTCCGAAGAACGCGCCGCTGCGGGCGACGCGGCGCCCCAGCCGGTTCGGGACGCTGATCTTGCGCAGGACATTGCCGCGCTACGGCGCGAGATCGCCGATCTCAAGACTGCGCTGGATGCGCGCGCCCGTCCCGGCGCTTGAGAGCGCCGCTTTTCAGAAAACCGCGGGCGGAAGTGCGCATCAGGGCCTGTCTCAGGCTCCCAAGCGCGTTGTGAGCGCCGACTGGCGTCGCCCGTCCCGAAGATCGTTGTCAGCCGTGGCTTTGCAGGTCTTCGGTCAAGCGTTCCTGGAGCGCCTGGCGTCCCGCGAACCGGTATCCTTCGCCGCGCACGGCCCAGATCATTGAGGCTCGCCCGGTGGGATCGAGCTTGCGCCGCAACTTGCTCACAAGCATATCAACTGCGCGGCTGTGTTCACCGAAGCGGCGTCCGAGCGCCCCCCGCGCGATCATCTCCCGTGTGAGCACCTTGTCGCCGGCGCTGATGAAGAGGCGCGCAAGCAGAAGTTCCGCTTCTGAAAGCTTGATGATGTGTTCGCAGCCAAGGCGTACGCAGCGCCGCTCCAGGTCCAGGACAAACGCTCCGAAGTCGATGATTTTGTTCGGACAGTTGATAGCGGGAATCCCCGCCAGGCGGCGCATGCGCAGGCGCAGTTCAGGAAGGCTCAGGGGCTTCACCATGTAATCTTCCGCGCCCAACTGAAAGGCCTTCAACCGGTCATCGACGCCGCTGCGCGCCGACAGGATAATGGTAGGCACTTTCTGCTCGGCTGCCTCGCGCAGAAAGTCGAAGCTTTCCCCGTCCTCCAGTTCAAGATCGAGCAGCAGGATCTCGGGTTTGATGGTCGGAAGCATGAGGCGCGCCGACGCCTGGGATGAGGCTTCATGCACTTCGAACCTGCATCGTTTCAGGAAACTCGCCACCATTGCCCGGAATGGAGCCGCATCCTCCACGAGCAGAACGCGCGAAAGCATTGACGGGCACTCCTTTTCAGCGGCACAAAGTGCAGCGGTTCGCCCATGGTGAGCTAGGTTAACCAGCATGTTCGGCGGGGTTTGAATGGGGGCTATCGACGAAGGAGCGTTCAAGCGTCTCGTCGGCTTCATCGGAGGCGCCAGCCTCAAGCCCCTGATGGACGTGTGCGTTGATGATCTTTCCGCCGCGCTTGAGCGCATGTCCCGAGCGGTGGAGGAAAAGGACGCCGCGCAGGTCAAGCGGGTCGCCCACATGATGGCAGGCGTCCTCGCCCAATACGCCTGTACGGCCCCAGCGCAGGCGGCGCGGTCGCTCGCCCACGGGTCGGATGAGGAGGCCCTCAACGGCGCCGAGCCTCTCCTTTCGGAGTGTCGCGCAGCCATCAGTGAGCTGCGCGCCCGCGCAGGGTCCATGTGAGCCAAGTCTCGCTTTCCGCTGCGCGAATCGGGCCGCCAGTAAATGCTTGAATCGGAATGTATCAGTCGGTAAACGAAGTATATCCAAATTGCGCATGTTTCTGTGCTGCGCTCCCAACTGCCTCCCCATCAAGGCGTTAAGGCCTTCATGCTCATCGCGGCAGCTTTGCCAGATCGTCTGGGCCTGGATCATGACGCTGGCGCTTTGCGACGCGCCTGGAGCATTTTCAGTCCAAGTGTCAGTCCAAGTGTTAGTCCAAGTGGATGCAGGTTGGACGTAAGAAAATGCCTAAAAAAATAGGCTAGAGCGGACGGCCTGATGCAATCAGGTCGGTTTCCGCTCTGGCAGGGAGGGGATCCAGCCTGCTTCGAAGCCAATGCGCGAAGATGTGAACGCTTCACCCACCCCGCGGCCCGCCTGTCGCTGCTGACAAGCCGCCGGAGCCCCGTTAGTCTGCGGTCACATTTTGCGGGGGTCGCTCGCGACCCTGAGGTTGGAGAAAAAGCATGAATGCACTGAAAGCCGTCCGGCGGTCGTTTGCGGCGTTTGCCGTTGCGGGCCTGATGTCCACCGTCGCTCTCGCCCAGCAGGCGCAGCCGTTTGAGCCGACCGTTGGTCAGGCTGGCAAGGACGTGGTGTGGGTGCCGTCGCCGCAGGCGCTGGTTGACCGCATGCTGGACATGGCCAAGGCCACGCCGAGCGATTACCTGATTGATCTGGGATCAGGAGACGGGCGCACGGTCATCACCGCAGCCAAGCGCGGGATCAATGCGCTCGGGATCGAGTACAACCCCGACATGGTCGAGTTGTCGAAGCGGAGCGCCGAGCGGGAGGGCGTCACCGCCCGCGCGACCTTCATGAAGGCCGACCTGTTCGAGACCGATTTCTCGAAGGCGACCGTCATCACGATGTTCCTGCTGCCGGACATCAATCGCCGCCTGCGCCCGAAGATTCTCGACATGAAGCCCGGCACGCGCATCGTCTCCAACACCTTTGACATGGGCGACTGGACGCCGGATCAGACCGCGGAAGCCGGCGGCGACTGCCGTTCGTATTGCCGCGCGCTCTTCTGGATCGTTCCGGCGAAGGTGGACGGCGCCTGGAGGGTCGGCCAGTCTGAACTGAAGATCGACCAGAAGTATCAGCGCTTCACCGGCTCCATGGCGGGGCAGGGCAACGTGGTCGCGACGATCACAGACGGCAAGCTGGTCGGCGATCAGATCAGCTTCACCGCCGGCGGCGTCGAGTACACGGGCCGCGTGACTGGCGACGCGATTGAGGGTGTGGCCAAGTCGGCCTCTGGCGAGACGCCGTGGAAGGCCGCGCGGGCGCGCTGAGCCCCGACTGTTGAATGAAGATGGAAAGGCGGGCTGCGGCCCGCCTTTTTCGTTTGGCGCTTCAGGCGCCCGATCCGAAGCTGCGCGGCGCTGGGCTCACGATGGTGGTGGTGCCGCTGCGGATCTGGAGGACGGAGAGGCCACGCTCGTTCTGACCGTCGCCCCGGAAGCGGAAGAGCCCGTCCGCTCCGTTGAACCCTGATGCATTGGTCAGGGCCTGCTCCGTGACGCCCCCCTGCAGATTGGTGAGTGCAGCGGCGAGAGACATGGCGTCGTAGGCGAGCGTAGAGATGCGCGTCGGGTCGCTGTTGAACTTCGACCGGTACTTGGCGGCGTAGGCGTTGAAGCCGCTGTTGTCGGGCGCCGCGAACCATGCGCCTTGCAACATAGGCACGCGCAACACCCGGGTGTCGTTCCACAAGCCTGTGCCGAGGATCTGAACGCGCGTCGGGTCGACACCGGCGGCGGTCAGCGCTTGGGCGACGCTGACCGTCTGGTCCGCCTGCTCCGGGATGAACAGCGCGTCGATCTGCCCCGCAACCGCCCCGATCTTCTGGGCCGCAGCGGTCACGTTTCCGCGCCCATAGCGCTCGATCGCCTGAACGCGCATGCCGCGCGCCGCCGCCGACTGCTGAAACTGCGCGATGGCGATGTTGCCATAGTCCGTCTCGGGCGCCAGCGCCGCAACGCTGCGCTTGCCCCGCGACGCGGCGAACTCGAGCACGCGGTCAACGTATCCTTCCACGAGGAAGGACAGCAGATAGACGCCGGGCCCCGCCGTCGATGCGTCGGTCGAAAACGCGATCATTGGCTTGCCGGCGGCGCGGGCCACGCGACCCGCCTCACGCACGCCGCCCGCATACAGCGGACCGATGATGACGTCGGCGCCTTCCGAAATAGCCGCCTGCGCCGCCGCGCGCGCGCCCTCGGGTGACGACTGGTCGTCCTTTACGATCACCGTCACCGCGCCGCCGCCCGCTTCCGCCACGGCGAGTTCCGCCGCGTTGCGCATGGATTGGCCGACTGCGCTCGGCCCGTCCTGTTGGGTCAGCGGAACGATCAGCGCAATGCGCTTGCCGCCGCCGCCGAAGTTGTCACCCGTCACGCCGGGGGCGGTGAGCGGGGTGGACTCGATGGGGAGCGTCGGGCTGACAGCCGCAGTCGGACGCACGCCCGAAGGGCCGCACCCGGCGAGCGCCACGATGGACACTGCCGACGCCGCGCCAAGAGCCCACGTGTTCCACTGCGGCAGTACGTCGCCGCGAAAGAAGTTCATGATCCGCATCTCTACCCCGCCGCGTCTGCCCGGGTCCGCTCGCCGCCCGCTTCGCAAGCGGGGCCAACCGCCGGCCATACCCGGCATTTAGCAGAAGTTAACGCCGAGTTCATCAGTGGTTGGCTGATTGTCCCGGTTCGTTCGAAAGAAAGGACAGCGAGACTGATTTACAGAACGATCCTGCTGACGTAGATTTCCGCCATGGCTGATCCGAACCCACCTTCCGCCGCCGCGCCCACGTTCACGGCCTTTGGTCTCAAGGCCGAGGTTCAGCCGGTCGGGCCCGGCCTGCACGTGGTCGCGACTCCCATCGGGAACCTCGGCGACGTGTCGTTCCGCGCGCTGTCTATCCTCGCTGCGGCCGACGCGGTGATCGCGGAAGACACGCGCGTGAGCAAGACGCTGCTGGCGCACTACGGCATCACCACGCCGCTCGTGGCCTACCACGAGCACAACGCTGCCGTGATGCGTCCGCACCTTATTGCGCGACTGGAGGCCGGCGCGGCGCTGGCGCTGATCTCCGACGCGGGCACGCCGCTGGTCTCGGACCCCGGCTTCAAGCTCGTCGCCGAAGCCATCGAGAAGGGCATCCCCGTCACGTCCGCCCCGGGCGCCTCCGCCGTGCTCGCAGCTCTGGTGGTCGCTGGCCTGCCGACGGACAGGTTCTTCTTTGAGGGATTCCTGCCGCACAAATCGGGAGCCCGGCGCCAGCGGGCGGCGGCCTTGAGCCACGTGCCCGGCACGTTGGTGTTCTTCGAGTCGCCACGGCGTTTGGCGGAAAGTCTGGAGGATCTCGCCGCCGTCCTTGGGCATCGGCCTGCCGCGGTCTGCCGGGAACTGACCAAGCGCTTCGAGACCGTGCGCCGCGGATCGCTGCCAGAACTTGCAGCGCAGTTCGCAAGCGAGCCACCGCCAAAAGGCGAGATCGTGCTGGTGGTTGGCCCGCCTGATGAGGACGCCGCTCCTGAAGCGGGCGACGTGGACGCGCGGCTGCGCGCCGCGCTGGAGAAACACTCCGTGAAGGACGCGGCGGCAATCGTTTCCGCCGAGACCGGACTGCCGCGCCGCAAGGTCTATGCCCGCGCGCTGGAGCTTGGCGGCGGGCGCGAGGGCGACTGACCGTGAGCGGGCGAGCGCCGCGCAGGACGCAGGCCGAGCGACGGCGCGGAGCCTATCTCTTCGGGCTTCACGCCGAAACAATTGCGGCGTGGCGCCTTCGCCTGACGGGCTGGCGCATTCTGGAGCGCCGGTATCTGGGCGGCGGCGGCGAGATCGATCTGATCGCCTTGCGCGGCGATTGCGTCGCGTTTGTGGAGGTGAAGGCGCGGCGCACGCTTGAGGCCGCGCGCGGCTCCATCACCCCGGACAAGCAGCGGCGCATGCGACGCGCCGCCAACGCCTGGCTGGCCCGTCACCCGTGGGCTGTCTCCAAGACGCTGCGCGCGGACGCGGTGTTCCTTGCTCCGCGCGCATGGCCCCGGCACGTGCCGCACGTGTTCGACCTGGCCGAGTGATCCTTAGCGGGAGCGATCGTAGGCGCCCAGACCCGGACGGTAGGACTTCTCGTCGAGGAACTGGCGCATGCCCTTCTGGTCGCCCTGCTCGGGATCTCGGAACTTGGTCTGATCCGATTTGGCCGCCAGATACTCCGCGGATGCGTCCCACGACATCTCGCGCACGTAGTGATAGCCCGTCTTGCAGGCGCGCAGCACGTGAGGGTTTTTCTGCATCAGCGTGTTGGCGAGCTTGCGCACGCGGGCTTCGAGCTGATCCTTGGGAACCGCGAAGTTGACGAGGCCGATCTCGGCGGCGCGGCGTCCATCGAAGGGCTCGCCCGTCATGATGTAGTAGAGCGCCGTGCGCTGCATCAGCGCCATGGCCACGGACTTCGTCACGATGCCCGCAGGGATGATGCCCCAGTTGATTTCCGACAGGCCGAAGGTCGCGTCTTCGTCGGCGACGGCGAGATCGCACGCCAGCAGCACCTGAAACGCGCCGCCGAAGCACCAGCCGTTGACCATGGCGATGGTGGGCTTGGGGAAGTGCATCATGCGCCGCCACTGCCAGGCGGCGTTCCCCTTGTACAGGCGCTCACGAAGGATCGGGTGCCCGGCGTCGGGTTCACGGAAGTATTCCTTGAGATCCTGACCTGCGGAGAACGCCTCGCCGGACCCGGTGATGACCACCACACGGCAGGCGTCATCCATCTCCAGGGCGTCCAGAGCCTCATTCATCTCGCGCACGATCGCCGGATTGATCGCGTTGCGTTTCTCCGGCCTGTTCAGGGAGACCCACGCAATGCCGTCCTCAATGCGCACAAGGACTGATTTCGCGCCCTGCGGCGCTGGCGTTGCTGCGTTGCTCACTTGAAGGCGCTCCCCGAGTTGATATAAGGAACCCTTAGATCGGCGCGGTCCGCCGCGTCAAGTGAGGGGGCTTGCTTGCAGCGACTTCGGCCGAGCACGATCTATTTGCTGCATCAAAGCAGTCAGGCTCTGCGCTCGCGCCTTGAACACGCGCTGCGTCCTCTTGGGATCACGGGTCTTCAGTACACCATTCTGGCGCTTCTGGAGCGGCGTCAGGGCCTGTCCTCCGCGGACCTGTCGCGACGATTTTTCGTCACGCCGCAGACCATGAACCAGATCGTCGCGGGCCTTACCCGGCGAGGGCTTGTGACCCGTCGCGCCAGCGCCGCCAACAGACGCATCCTTCAGATGACCCTCACCGACGCCGGGCGCGAACTGCTCGCCGGCTGCGAGGAGGTCTGCGACCGCGTGGAGCGTGAGGCCATGGAGAGCGTGCCCGCGTCCGATCTCATGAACATTCGCGAGAATCTTGTGGCGCTGCTCAGCCAGTTGCGTCAGGCGTCCCGGGAGCACGGGCTGCCTGTGCAACCTCTTGCGGCTGCGCCGGCGCAATCGATGAAGCCGCGCGCGCCCGCGGCTGCCCGCGCGGCTGCTCCCGCGTCATTGACCGCGCGAGACCGGGCGTCCCGCGTCGCCGGAAAATTGCCGGCCCCCGCCAAAAAGCCCGTTCCGTCGCGATGAGTTCCGCTGTATTCCATAGACGCCCGCTACGATGGGCCGCCGTGTTCGTAACTGAAAACGCTATGAAAAAGTGAAGGGAGAGCGCCGCCCATGATCCGCGTGTCGCATCCGCAAGATTTCTGGTCGGGTTTGCTCTTCATCGCCATCGGAGCGCTCGCCGCCTATCTGGGTCGGGACTTCGCATTCGGCACAATGACGCGCATGGGGCCGGGCTTTTTGCCCAAAGTGCTTGCGTGGCTGATGATGGGCGTAGGCGCGATCATCCTCCTTCGTAGCCTCGTCCTCAAGGGTGAGCCGATCCAGGCGAGCCGCTTCCGGCCCCAGATCCTGATCGTCGTTGCGATTTTACTCTTCGCGCAGATGATTGATCGGGTCGGGATGGTTCCTACGGTGTTTGTCGTGACGATTGTGGCCGCGCTGGCCGCCGAAGAGATGCGCTGGCGTGACACGCTGCTTCTCGCAGTCGGCCTTTCGGCGGTCTGCACGCTGCTGTTCATCATGGTTCTCGGGCTCCCCATGCGCCCGTTCGCCTGGAGCTTCTGAACATGGACGTGTTCGCGAACCTGGCGACGGGTTTTTCCGTCGCCGTCACCCCCACGAACCTGCTGTTCTGTCTTATCGGCTGTCTGCTGGGCACGCTGATCGGCGTTCTGCCCGGCATCGGGCCCATCGCAACGATTGCGATGCTGCTGCCCATCACCTACGGCCTCGATCCTCTTGCCGCTCTCATTATGCTCGCGGGCATCTACTATGGCGCGCAGTATGGCGGCTCGACCACGGCGATCCTTGTGAACCTGCCGGGTGAGACATCATCCGTCATCACATGCATCGAAGGGTACAAGATGGCGCGCAACGGCCGCGCCGGCGCCGCGTTGACGGTCGCCGCGCTCGGCTCTTTCTTTGCGGGCTGCGTGGGCACCATTGTTGTTGCGATGTTCGCGCCTCTTCTCGCGTCCTTCGCCGTGAAGTTTCGCTCGCCCGAATACTTTTCGCTGATGCTGTTCGGCCTCGTGGCGGCTGTGGTGCTCGCCCACGGCTCGGTGCTGAAAGCCATCGCGATGGTGATCTTCGGTCTTCTTCTTGGGCTCGTGGGCACTGATACGCAGGCGGGCATCCAGCGCTACACGTTCGGCATCAACGAACTCTATGACGGCATCGATTTCGTGCCGCTTGCGATGGGCCTTTTCGGCATCGCTGAACTCATGGCCAATCTGGATCGAAAATTCGAGGATCGAAGTCAGACCCAGAAGGTGGACAGTTTATGGCCGACACCCAAGGAAGCGCGGCTTGCCGCGCCAGCCGTGTTGCGCGGCACCGCCCTTGGGTCGCTGCTTGGAATCCTGCCCGGCGGTGGCGCGGTGCTCGCCGCCTTCGCCTCATACACCCTTGAGAAAAAGGTCTCGCGGTCGCGGGCGAATTTCGGCAATGGCGCGATTGAGGGCGTCGCAGGCCCCGAATCCGCCAACAACGCCGGCGCGCAGACCTCTTTCATTCCGTTGCTGACCCTTGGCATTCCATCGACGCCGGTTATGGCGGTTATGGTCGGCGCCATGATGATTCAGGGCATTGCGCCGGGCACAGCGCTCATCAGCGAGCGGCCGAACCTGTTCTGGGGCATGATCGCTTCGATGTGGATTGGCAACGCGATGCTGGTCATCATCAACCTGCCTCTCATTGGCCTGTGGGTGAGCTTGCTGCGGGTGCCCTACCGGCTGTTGTTCCCGTGCATCGTCATCCTGTGCTGCGTCGGCGCGTACGCGATCAGCTCCAGTAGTTTCATCGTGATGATGATGGCGGGCTTCGCCATTCTTGGATACGTCTTCGGCAAGCTTGGCTGCGAGGGCGCGCCCTTCCTGCTCGGCTTCGTGCTGGGGCCGTTGATGGAGGAGAACCTGCGCCGATCAATGGTTCTCTCGTTCGGCGATCCGATGATCTTCGTCCAGCGGCCCATCTCCCTGACGCTTCTTCTCATGTCGCTTGGGTTGGTGCTGATGATCGTCCTGCCCTCCTTCCGCAAGACGCGCAATGTGGCGTTCCAGGAGTAAAGCGCCTCTGGCATGACGCGTTTCTGAAATGACCTGAGCCTGGAGGGAGGCCCAAAAGGCTTCCCTCCGCGCTTCTCCCTTGTTAGGAAGTCGCTGCGCCGTTCGCCGGCGCCAAAGCGATAAACAGGGAGAGACGACGCGCCATGGCAGCAAAGGGTGTTCGCTATCGCCTCGGCGTAGACGTGGGCGGAACGCATACGGATCTTGTGTTGCTGGATCCGGATTCTGGCGAACTTCTCGTCGAAAAGGTGTCCAGCACGCCGAAGAACCCTGCTCTTGGCGTGCTCAACGGCGTTGCGCGTTTCATCGCCCGCGGCATTGCCCCTGACGCCATCGACTTTTTCGCCCACGGCACAACGATCACCACAAACGCGCTTCTCGAGATGCGCGGCGCCCGCGTCGGCTTGCTGGTCACGCAAGGTTTTCGGGCGATTCAGGAAGTGCAGGCGCAGGCGCGCGACGGCAACCTGTTTGATTATTACTACGCAAAGCCCGAGCCCATTGCGCCGCAAAGCCTGACGCGCGAGATTCCTGAGCGCAGCGACTATCGCGGCGACGTGCTGCTTCCGCTAGATCGCGAGGCGGTTCGCCGCGCCGTGCTTGAACTGCGCGAGGCGGGCGTTGAGTCGCTGGCGGTCTGCTATCTCTTCTCGTTCATGAACCCGGCCCACGAGGAGGAGACGCGGCGCATCGCCAAGGAGGTCGCGCCCGAACTCAGCGTCTCCATCTCAAGCGAAGTACTGCCGCGTCTGCGTGAGTGGCCGCGCATGTCGACGACGCTGCTGAACGCGTACCTCGAACCCGTTCTCGTGCGTTACATCGATCATCTTTCGAGGGGGCTCGACGAGATCGGCGTCACCACCCAGCGTCGCTTCCTCATGCAATCGAACGGCGGCGTGATGCCGTTCACGGCGACTGTCGCCGGCGGGCGCACGGTGCACACGCTGTTCTCCGGCCCTGCAGGCGGCGCGCAGGCCAGCGCCTTGCTGTCGGGCGATTATGCGCGGCGCGGGCTTGTGACCCTCGATATGGGCGGCACCAGCGCCGACATCGCGTTCATTGAGGGCGGCGTGCCGCTCGAGACGACGGAAAGCGTGATCGCGCGCCGCCAGATCGATGTGCCCGCGCTCGACATGACGACGATTTCCGCTGGCGGCGGCTCCATCGCCTCCATTGATCGCGGCGGCTTTCTCGTGGTGGGGCCGCAAAGCGCCGGCGCCGATCCGGGGCCTGCCTGTTACGGGCGCGGCGGAACGCGGCCCACGGTGACCGACGCCGACGTGGCGTGCGGCTATCTCAATCCGGATTATTTTCTGGGCGGCGCACAGAAGCTCGATGTGGAGGCATCGCGCCGTGCGCTCGACGAGCATGTGGCCAAGCCACTGGGGCTCGACGTCATCGCGGCGGCGGCGGGCATCCGTCGCATCGTCGATATGCGCATGGCCGACGAGGTGCGCGTGTTCGCCGCCAAGCGCGGCGTCGATCTCACCGCGTTCACGCTGTTGCCGTTCGGTGGCGCCGGCGCCGTTCACGCGGCCGCGGTCGCTGAAGAACTGAACATGCGGCGTATCCTCGTGCCGCCGCGACCGGGCGCCTTCTCGGCGCTGGGCTTGCTGTGCACCGACGTCGTCCACGATTACATCCGCTCTGAACTGCGCCCGCTCGACGAGGTCTCTCCCGGTCACGCGGAGGCGATCTTCGCCGGCCTGGAAGACCGCGCGCGCGAGGAGCTGAAAGCCGAAGGCCTCGATCCCGCCGACGCGTCGTTCCTGCGGGAACTCGACCTGCGATACACGGGGCAGGGCTACGAGTTGCGCACGTCCCTTGATGGGCTCGCCACAGGCGCCCTCACGCCCGCCGCCATGGCGGCCGCCCGCGCCCGGTTCGATGAGCGGCACGCGAAGGCCCACGGGCACGCGGCGGCCGACCGGCCGGTGGAGGTGGTGAGCTATCGCGTCCGCGTGCGCGTGGCTTCGCCAAAGTATACGGCCCGGCCGGAGACTGCGCCGCAGGCGCCCCGCCCCGCCAGCAGCGCGCGAAAAGGCGAACGACAGGTGTTCTTCGATCCGGCCGCGCCCGTGAGCGCCACGGTGTACGAACGCGACGGCCTTGATGTGGGCGTGCGCGTGCAGGGGCCCTGCATCGTCGAGCAGTTCGACGCCACGACCATCGTCCCGCCCAACTGGAGCGCGCTGGTGGATGAATATCGCAATCTCGTCCTCGAACGCGCCGGAGGCTGATCATGGACGCCATCACAGTTCAGATCCTGCGCAACAAGATCGCCAGTCTCGTCGATGAGATGCACTATCATTTCTATCGCTCGGGCTACTCGACGATCATCCGCGAGTCGCGCGATTTCTCATGCGTTGTTCTCGACAGGAACGGTCGACTGATCGTTGCGCCGCCGATGTTTTTTCATGCGCCGGTGTATCGCCATCTGGTGGGGCGCATTCTCGAGGTCTACGGATCGGGCATCGCGGAAGGCGATGTGTTCGTCTCCAACCACCCTTACGAGGGCGGCCTGCCGCACGTCTCCGACATGGCGTTCGTGGCGCCCGTGTTCGCCAACGGCGAGATCGTCGCTTTCACGGGTTCCATCGCCCACAAGGCGGACGTTGGCGGCACGATTCCCGGCTCCACGTCCGCCAACGCCACTGAGATCTTTCAGGAGGGGATGCTCCTGCCCCCCGTGCGCATCTGGAAGGCGGGAGAACTGCTGCCGGACGTCGAGCGTCTCATCCTCGCCAACACGCGTCAGCCCGATCTTGTGCATGGCGATGTCACCGCGCAGATCGCAGTCACCCACAACGGCGCAGCGCGCGTGCAGGAGCTTTGCGCGCGATTTGGCGCGGACACGCTGATGGATGCGTTCCGGGCCATTCTGGAGGGCGCAGGCGCGGACCTGCGCGCGTGCCTCGAACGCCTGCCCGATGGCGAGGCGTCGGCGGAAGGCTTCATCGATCACGACGGGGTCGATACGTCGAAGCCCATCAAGCTGGCCGTGACCATCCGCGTGAAAAGCGGTCGTGCGACGTTCGATTTCTCCGGCAGCGACCCGCAGGCGCGCGGCCCCGTGAACCTGCGGCCATCCATGGTGGAGGCGTGCGTGTTCTATGCGCTGCTTGGCGCGCTGGAGCCCGGGCTGCATTTCAACGACGGCATGCGGGACACGGTCGATTTCATCTTCGCGCCGCGCACGATCACCAACGCGTCGGCGCCGGCGGCGGTCTCCAATTACCAGCAGGTGAACCTGAAGCTTGTGGACGTGCTGCTGGAAGCGCTGGGCAAGTTGCACCCTGTGCGGGCCGCCGCGAACGCAGGCTCATCCAGCGCGCTGGGGATTTTCTGGGCGAAGGGACGGCCCGGCCAGTCGAACATGCAGTACGAGATCCTCGGTTCCGCCTACGGCGCCGGCTCGCATTACGACGGCGCGTCGGGCACCGCCTGCCACCTCAGCAACCTCCACGTCACGCCGATCGAAATCCTCGAGTCCGAGTATCCGTGCCGCATCAACCGGTTCGATCTCCTGCCCGACACCGGCGGCGCGGGGCAGTGGCGCGGCGGCCTGAGCATGGTGCGCGAGTACGAGTTGCTGGAGGACGCCATGGTCGTGCGTCGCTACGACAAGAGCAAGTTCCCGCCACGCGGGCTCTCTGGCGGTCAGGATGGATCAGGCGCGAAGTTCACCATCCGGCTGGGAACGCCAGAGCAGTACGACACGCCCTCGTCTGGCCGCTTCGAGATGAAGAAGGGCGACCGCTTCCGCTTGCAGACTGCCGGTGGCGGCGGTCTTGGCGATCCGGCTGCGCGCGATGCGGAGGCCGTGCGCCGCGACGTGGCGGAGGGATATGTCACGCCGGAGGCCGCACAGGCTCTGTACGGCCGCAAGATTTGATCGAAAGGTGCGCACATGACGCAGGACGCGAAGGAAAAGGTCGGGATCATCGGCGTCGGCCGCATGGGCCAGCCCATGGTCAAACACATGATCCGCCATGGCTATGATGTGACCGCGGTCGATGTCTCGCAGGACAACCTCGACAAGGTCGCGGCCATGGGCGCGAAGATCGCCGCCGCTCCGAAGGATCTCGGCGACTGTTCGTTCATCGTGCTGGGCGTCGGCTACGACGACGAGGTGAACGCGGTTGTGCTGGGCGAGGGCGGCGTGCTGGCGGTGTTGAAGCCGGGCGCGATCATCGCGATCTCGTCCACGGTGTCGCCGGAGACCGTGAAGGCCATCGACGAGAAGGCCCGCGCCAAGGGCTGCGACGTGCTCGACGCGCCGATCTGCCGTGGCCGCTGGTTTGCGGACGAGGGCAAGCTGCTTGCGTTGTTTGGCGGACGCGACGAGGTGGTCGCGCGCGGGCGCGCCGTTTACGGCACGTTCAGTTCCGACATCGCGCATCTGGGCGACGTGGGCCATGGGCAGGTCGGCAAGGCGATGAACAACCTGATGCTGTGGATCACCAGCATCGGCCTCATCGAGGCGGGCCGCGTGGCGGAGTCCACCGGCATCGATCTGCCCAAGCTGCGCGATGCGCTGATGCTGTCGTCGGGCAAGAGCCAGGCGCTGGAGGACTGGGATCAGACCACGTTCACGTGGGCGCTGAAGGACATGCAGATCGTCATGCAGATGGCGGACAAGGCCGGCCTGTCGCTGCCGCTCACCGGCGCAGTGAAGGAGATGGTCAAGGAAGGCCGCCGCATCAAGGCGACCAACCCGCCGGGCTGGACGAAGAAGTAGTCTCCCGCAGCGTCTCATGCGCGGACTTGATCCGCGCATCCAGACTTATGCGCAATCAATATTGCTGGGGTTCTAGCTCGCTACCGAAGGACCAACACCAGGATACACCCCATGGTGCAGTTTTTGATTCTATGGCATAGTTAAAGCTTGTTGCTCACTGGAGGCGAGCATGGGCGGCTATCATGGAGGCTCAACTGTCTACTACTCATGGGCGATGTGTCCGGAATCCGACCCCGCCAAAAATGGTTACCCTACCGATAAAGCTACAATTAAGAAAAACGTTCGTGGACTATTGTTGTCCCGTAAGCTCCTGATCGAAAAAGAAATTAAAGGATTGAAAGGTCTTAGCTCAATCAAATGTGGGAAGGGTCGGGACCCTCACAATGAGCATATTCGAGGCCTACGGAATGAATTATCGAGTATCAAAAGATACTTAAAGGCTCCAGAAGGTGATCCTGAAGCCCTATCGTATTGTCTCAGTGTTGTTCAACAGAACAACGCTTGCGGGCATTAGCACCCTGCATGGCCTACTTCTTGTAAAGATCGCCGTAAGTCTTGCGCAGCTCCGCCTTCTGCACCTTGCCCATGGCGTTGCGCGGCAGCTCGTTCACGAACAGCACGCGCTTGGGCAATTTGAACTTGGCGAGACGGGCCTCAAGGGCCGCGATCACCTGCTTTTCGTCCGGCGCGCCGTCTTTCTTCGGCACGACCACCGCCGTCACGCCTTCGCCGAAATCGGGATGCGATACGCCGATGACCGCGCTTTCGACCACGCCCGCCAGCGCGTCGATCTCGGTTTCAACTTCGATCGGATAGACGTTGAAGCCGCCTGTGATGACGAGATCCTTGTCGCGGCCGACGATGTAGACGTAGCCGCGCTCGTCGATCTTGCCGAGGTCGCCGGTGATGAAGAAGCCATCCGTGCGGAACTCGGCCGCCGTCTTCTCGGGCATCTGCCAGTAGCCTTTGAAGACGTTGGGGCCCTTCACCTCGATCATGCCGATCTCGCCCCGCGGCAGCTCTTGCGTCGTCTCAGGATTGGTGATGCGGACGGACACGCCCGGCAGCGGAAAGCCCACTGCGCCGGGCACGCGATCCCCGTCGTAGGGGTTCGACGTGTTCATGTTGGTTTCGGTCATGCCATAGCGTTCAAGGATCGCGTGGCCGGTGCGCGCGGTCCATTCACGATGGGTTTCCGCCAGCAGCGGCGCTGAGCCCGAGACGAACAGGCGCATGGTTTTCGTGGCCTCGTGGGTGAGGCCAGGATGCGCCAGCAGACGCGTGTAAAACGTTGGCACGCCCATCATGGTCGTTGCGCCGCGCCCCATCAGCTGCAGCATCAAATCGGGATCGAGCTTGGGCAGGAAGAACATGGAGCCGCCCGCGAGCAGCAGCGTGTTCATGGCCACGAAAAGCCCGTGAGTGTGATAGATCGGCAGGGCGTGGATCAGAACGTCCTTTTCGGTGAAGCGCCAGTAGTCCACCAGCGTCAGCGCGTTCGAGGCGAGATTGCCGTGGCTCAGCATCGCGCCCTTCGAGCGGCCGGTGGTGCCGGAGGTGTACAGAATGGCCGCGAGATCATCCTCGCCGCGCGCCACATCCGCAAAGTCGGCCGATGCGGCGCGCGCGGCCTCGACGAGGCTGCCATCCTCGCGCACGCCCAGCGTCTCCACATGGGCGACGCCAGCGCCCTGCGCCACCGCCGCGAGCTTCTCGCGGGTGGCGGGATCGCACACGAACACGCGGGGCTTGGCGTCGCCGAGAAAATATTCGATTTCCGCCGGCGTGTAGGCGGTGTTCAGCGGCAGGAACACCGCGCCTGCACGCAGGCAGGCGAGATACAGGAGGATCGCGTCGGGGGACTTCTCCACCTGCAACGCGACCCGGTCGCCAGGTTCAACGCCGCGGGCGCGCAGCACGTTGGCGATGCGCGCCGAGCCCGCGTGGAGATCGCCGTATGTGAGCTTGCGGCCTTCGGGAGTCTCGATGAAGACTTTGGCGGGCGAGGGCGCGCGACGCGCCATCAGGTCATAGAGGTAGGCGGGCATGTTCCCCCATTCGTCCTTCTTGCGTCCAGCACCCGCGTCACGCCTTTACGCCGTTGGCGGGAGCGAGGCGTCCACGTTGGCCAGCTTTCAATAATCTGCGAACCGCTGCCGAGGCAACGACTTCGCCCGAGTTGGCGAACGCCTCGTGGTTCCGCTCGATCTGGTCGAGATCGTAGAGATAGTTGACCATCACGCCAGCGCTCTCGCCAAGACCTTTCGGGGAGATGTCCCCGAGCCAGTTGATGCGCTCCAGCCTCGCGCCGTTGCCCAGGTGGAAGCGGGCCACCGGGTCCACGGGGCGGTCGCCCGTTGTGCGCGCTTCAAGGAAGTAGTGGGCTGCAAGGGGCTCAAGCACGGCGCGGATCTGTCCCGCAAGCTCCTCGTCCTGCGGCCAGAGCGGATCGTCGAGCGTCTCGATCGCCTCCCGGTCGGCCTCCGCCACGAGATCGAGGCCGCGTGTGCGCATCCACTTCATAAAGCCTGGCGCCGGAGACAGGGTGACGAACGTGTCCACCCGTGGCAGCTCGCGGCGCAACTCCTCTACCACCTGCTTGATGAGGAAATTGCCGAACGACACGCCTGCAAGCCCCTGCTGGCAGTTGGATATGGAGTAGAAAACGGCGGTGCGCGCCTGCTCGGGCGGGGTTGCGACCCGCTCCCCCGCGAGCAGCGGCTGCACGGCGCCGGGCATGTCCGCCGTCAGCGCGACTTCCACGAAGATCAGCGGCTCGTCCACCAGCGCGGGATGGAAGAAAGCGTAGCAGCGCCGGTCAGGCGGATCGATGCGCCGGCGCAGGTCATCCCAGTCGCGGATCTGATGCACCGCCTCGTAGCGGATGATCTTCTCCAGCACGACCGCCGGCGACGACCAGTCGATCCGGCGCAGCACGAGAAACCCGCGATTGAACCAGGAGGCCAGCAGGTGCGCGAAGTCGCGGTCCACGACCTTCAGCTCCGGGTGGGCAGGCAGGAGCTTGAGGAGATGCTCTCGCATGCGCACCAGCGCTGCGGTGCCGCCGGGAGCCCGGTTAAGTCGGCGGAATACCTCCTGCCGGCGCGGCTCGGAGGCGTAGTGGATCGCGGTCGCCTTGTCCTGGCTGGGAGACTGAGTCCACGCTTGCGTCGCCTTCGCCAGCGCCTCGCCGTCCGGGCCGAAGTTTTTCGCGAGGCTCATGAAAAAGGCTGGGCGCTCCCCCTCGTTGAGGGCTGCGTAGCGGTCGAGCACTTCCCGCGCGAGCGCGGTGCCGGAGGCCTCCCCCCGGCCGGACAGAAGCGCTTCGCACAGGTCGACGAGGCCGTTGTTTCGTCCAGCGCCGTCGTCCTCCCCGGGCAGGCCGAGGAGCGCGCGGCTACGCTCTGCGATGGTCGTGAGAAGGTCCGAGAAAAAGGCGCTGTTCATGTGGCGTTGTCTCCATCGGAGCCGCTAACTTATCTCGGATTCAGACAGGTTTGTAGCGCAATCGGACGCAGTTGTGACAGCGCGCGTCCCTGATATGGTCTCGCCATGAACCCCGTCCGTCCACCCCACCCCTCAAACGAGGCGCAGAAAGCGTCGCCGTCCTATGAACTCGCCGCACTGGACCGGGAGTATCTCCTCTCGGACTCCATGCGCGGCGTGCGCTTTCTGCTGGAATACGCCAAGGCGGAGGAAATCCTGCGACGCTGGTGCATCCGCTCCACCGTCGTTGTGTTCGGCAGCGCCCGGATACGCGAGGATGGCCCCGCCCGCCAGGCGCACTGGTATGCGCAGGCGCGGGAGTTCGGTCGCCTGTGCTCCCTGCGCGGCGGCGCCCTTGACGGGCATGAGGGCGCGCCCCGGGACAATGTGATTGCTACGGGGGGCGGGCCGGGCGCCATGGAGGCGGCCAACCGGGGCGCCTGCGACGCCGGCGCCCCCAGCATCGGCTTCAACATTACCCTGCCACATGAGCAGGAGCCGAACCCCTACAGCACGCCGGAGCTGACATTCCGCTTCCATTACTTCTCGATGCGCAAGATGCACCTGGCCATGCGCGCCAAGGCGCTGGTGGTGTTTCCCGGCGGGTTTGGCACGCTGGATGAACTGTTCGAGCTGCTGACGCTCGCCCAGACCCGAAAGGCGCCACGCATCCCGGTCGTGCTGTTCGATCGCGGGTACTGGCGCGAGATCGTGAATTTCGAGGCGCTGATCGGGCACGGCATGATTGATCGCATCGACACCGAGTTGTTCGACTTCGCCGACAGCGCCGAGGAAGTCTGGTCGAACCTCGTCAATCGCGGGCTGCTTGCGCCTTACGAGCCCAAGAACACGTGAAGAGCGGGCGTGGACTGGACCGCGCGCGTCCCCGCGCGCTTTTTCCGCTCAACGCTGCGCGAGAGGACGAGCGCCCTCCAAAACCAAAAACCCCGCGGCGCGCCGCGGGGTTCTGAAACGTTGCGTTTAACCGGCGATTACTCGCTGGCTTCGGACGCCTTCTTCTCGGCCTTTTCCTTGGCCTCGAGATCCTCGCCCGTGACTTGATCGACGACGCGCATGGACAGGCGCACCTTGCCGCGATCATCGAAGCCAAGGAGCTTCACCTTCACCTTGTCGCCTTCCTTGACGACGTCGGTGGTCTTGTTCACGCGCTCCTTGGAGAGCTGCGAGATGTGAACGAGGCCATCCTTGGAGCCGAAGAAGTTCACGAACGCGCCGAAGTCCATGGTCTTCACCACGGTGCCCTCATAGATCGCGCCGATCTCGGCTTCCTGCGTGATCGACTTGATCCAGTTGATCGCCGCCTTAATCGAGTTGCCGTCAGACGACGCGATCTTCACGGTGCCGTCGTCGTCGATGTTGATCTTGGCGCCGGTCTTCTCGACGATCTCGCGGATCACCTTGCCGCCGGTGCCGATCACTTCGCGGATCTTGTCCGTGGGGATCTTGATCTGCTCGATGCGCGGCGCAAACTCTCCGAGCTCGGCGCGCGCCGAGTTGAGAGCCTTCGACATCTCGATCAGGATGTGCATCCGGCCTTCCTTGGCCTGGCCAAGGGCGACGCGCATGATCTCCTCAGTGATGCCCGCGATCTTGATGTCCATCTGCAGCGACGTGACGCCGTTATCGGTGCCAGCCACCTTGAAGTCCATGTCGCCGAGGTGGTCCTCGTCGCCGAGGATGTCGGAGAGGACCGCGTAGCGATCGCCTTCAAGGATCAG